>NZ_MPZN01000006.1 GCF_002936985.1 Microterricola pindariensis
ACGCACAAGGCGGCGGCCGGCGGCTTCATCGACCGCTACGTCTTCCCCGACGGCGAGCTGACCGGCTCGGGCCGCATCATCACCGCAGCGCAGGATGTCGGCCTCGAGGTGCTGCACGAGGAGAACCTGCGCCGGCACTACGCGCTGACGCTGCGCGACTGGTGCGCCAACCTCGTCGCCCACTGGGACGAGGCGGTCGCCGAGGTGGGGCTGCCCACCGCCAAGGTGTGGGGCCTGTACATGGCGGGCTCCCGGCTCGCCTTCGAGAGCAACGGCATCCAGCTGCACCAGGTGCTCGCCGTCAAACCGGATGCGAAGGGCGGGATCGGCGATCTGCCGCTGCGTCCGTGGTGGACGCCCTGACGGGCGCGTCTTCGAGAGTGCCGTCATCAACGTCGTGATCCGCAACACCCCTCGGCATCGAGTCTGTGACCCTGTGGCCCTGTGCCCGGGAACCCTCACGTCGCGTGCCGCAGACTGAAACCCCGGCGGCGCACTCCGGACCTGACACAACTCCTTGTTCATCGCGTCGAGCCCGCTCCCGGCACCCGCGGCGGCGCACGCGGGGCCGGGCGTCAGATGTTCCTATTCCGCCACGGGCTGCGCCTCTGGCTCGTCGGCCTCTGCCTCGGCCCCAGCCTCCTCTGGGCGGCGCACCGGCGTTGCCGGCAGGCCCACCGTGGCGAGCAGGCCCAGCGCCAGCACGCCGGCCGCGCTGAACGTGGTGATGCGGGCCGCGGTGACCATTGCGTCCGACGCGGCGGTCTGCACGGCCGCGCTGGAACCCGGCATCGAGGCAAGCTCCGGGATCGCTGCGCCCGCGGAACCCGTGACGACCGACACGACCTGCTCCTGGGCGGCGGCATCCAAGCCCTCGACGTTCTCCAGGTTGGCGGCCGTCGCGGCCGCCAGAGTCGTGACCAGCACCGTGCCGAGGATCGCGATGCCCAGTGCCGCACCGAGCTGGCGCACCGTGCTCTGCACGCCGGATGCCTGGCCGCTCTGCGCCACCGGCACGTCGACCAGGATCACGTTGGTGAGCTGCGCGGTGGCGAGTCCCACGCCGATGCCGTAGAGGAACAGCCAGGCGGCCAACGCCCAGGCGTTGGCCGTCGCCGAGATGCTGAGTGCCAAGCCGGCGACAGCGATGACCTCGAGCAGCAGGCCGAGCCGCACCACTCCGCGGCCCCCGATGCGGCGCCCGATCTGCGCTGTGCCGCCGGAGATCAGGAACGTTCCGATGGCCAGCGCGAGCACCAGCAGGCCGGTGTTCAGGGCGGTGAAGCCGAGCACGCTCTGCACATAGAGGGGCAGGGCGAACAGCATGCCGAATTCGCCGAGCGCCACGATCAACGCCGCGATCGAGCCGTAACGGAGGCTCCGGATTCGGAACAGTCCGAGGTCGAGCAGAACGAACCGGCCGGCACGAGCCTTGGCGGTCTCGACCAGCACGAAGCCCACGAGGGCCACGACGCCGATGGCGAAGGCGATCGGCACGGGGGAGAGCGCGAACGGCCAGGTCCAATCGCCGATGACGGGCGCGCTGGCGACCAGCCACCAGCCGTAGCGCTGGCCCTCGATCAGGCCGAAGACGATGGCCGCGAGGCCCACGATCGACAGGGCGATCCCCGCGGCGTCCACTCCACGTGTGGCGTGCGGGTCTCGGGTCTCTGGAACCCACAGAATCGTGCCGACCACGATGATGATTCCGATCGGCACGTTGATCAGGAATGCCCAGTGCCAGCTGAAATCGGTGGCCAGCCAGCCGCCCAGCAGCGGCCCGACGGCCGCCATGCCGCCGATTGTCGAACCCCAGATCGCGAACGCGATGCCGCGCTCGCGCCCGGTGAACATGGCGTTCACGGTGGACAGTGTCGAGGGCAGGATCATGGCCCCTCCGACGCCCTGCAACAAGCGGGCGGCGAGCAGCATGGTTCCCGTCTCCGACGCTGCGGCCAGAACACTGGCGCCGACGAAGATCACGGTGCCCACCAGCAGCAGCCTGCGGCGTCCGAACAGGTCGCCCATGCGCCCGACCGTGATCAGCAATGCGGCGAAGACGAGCGCGTAGATCGAGTTGACCCACTCGGCCTCGGAGACGCTGAGCGAGAGGTCTTGGATCAGCACGGGCAGGATCACGTTCACGATGGTGGCGTCCATGATGATGATCGACACCGCCAGCGAAACGATCGCCATCGCGAGCCAGCGCTTGGGGTTGGGCTCTGTCGCCGTGGGGTGAGTCTGGGTGTCGCTCACGGTCATCCTTCGATCTCGGTGGTGGACGCTGCGGTGCCGCCTTTTGCTGACACTGGCGTTTGCATCTTACGCCTGTGCCGCACGGTTGCTAAGCTATGGGGGGAGAAATCGCATGGTGAGGAGTATCAGCGCATGCCGAAGATATCCGCGCCAACCGTGGCAGAACACCGCAGGCGTCAGCGCGAAGCCCTCCTGACCGCCGCCACCGGGCTTCTCGTGCAGGGCGGCGTCGCAGCCGTCACGCCGGCGGCCGTCGGCGCAGCAGCAGGGCTGGCTCGCCCCAGCGTTTATCAGTACTTCGACTCGGTCGCCAGCATCCTGGCTGCCATCATCGAGGACGCGTTCCCGCGCTCCAATGCCCAGCTCGCCAGCGCCCTCGCCGGGCTCACCGATCCACTCGAGGTGATGGACGCCTACGTGCGCGAGACGCTGCGCCAGGCCGCCGAGGGGGCACACCTGCCCGCCGCCGCACTGGCTGCGGCGGGGCTGCCCGACGAGTGCCTGGCCCGGTTGGCCGAGTTGCACCAGGAGCAGATGGCGCCGTTCCTGCGGGCGCTGCAGCAGCTGGGCGTGCCGGAGCTCATGATCACGGCCCGCCTGCTCGGCGGCGTGCTCGAGTCGGCCATGGCGGCCGTCGAATCGGGCTCTGACCGGGACACGGTCGCCCGTACGGCCATCGCCATGATCCACGCCGCGGTGCAGCCGGCCGGGTTGGTGCACGCCTAGCCGCGCCCGGCCGGAGCCCCGCCATCCCGGGCGGGCTCCCTCTGCGGACGAGTTCGGCGCAACTCTGCGCATGCGACACGGGGAAACTACACTGGGCCAGTGCATTTAAACGAGAGCAGGGCCTGGAACCGCTTCTACGCGCCCGGAACCCCCGTCGACATCGAGCCGGTCACCGGGTCACTCATCGACCTGCTGGACGGGAGCGTGGCCCGCTGGCCCGGGCAGGATGCCATCAGCTTCTTCGGCGAGACGGTCACCTACCGCGAGCTCGCCGACCGGGTCGCGCGGGTCGCGAACGGGCTGGCCAAGCTCGGGGTGAAGGCCGGAGACCGGGTCGCCCTCATCATGCCGAATGCGCCGCAGCACGTCATCGCGTTCTACGCGGTGCTGCGCCTCGGCGCGATCGTCGTCGAGCACAACCCGCTGTACACCCGCGACGAGCTCGAGACGCAGTTCCGCGACCACGGCGCCACCGTCGTGGTCAGCTGGGACAAGGTCGTGCCCACCATCCAGTCGCTGCCGGCCGAGCTCGGCATCCACACCGTCATCGCCGTCGACGTGACCCGCGCGATGCCGTTCATGACCCGCCTCGCGCTGCGCCTGCCGGTGGCGAAGGCCAGGGAGTCGCGCGCGAAGCTCACCGGGCCCACCACCGGGACCGTGGCGTTCGCCGCGCTGGAGCGCACCGCGCCGCTGCCGGCCGACCACGCCCGCCCGGCGGCATCCGACGTCGCCTGCCTGCAGTACACCTCCGGCACGACGGGGGCGCCCAAGGGCGCCATGATCACGCACGCCAACCTGTGGTCGAACGCCCGCCAGGGTGCCGCCTGGATGCCGGAATTCACCCGCGGCGAGGGCAGCATCTACGGCCTGCTGCCCATGTTCCACTCCTTCGGCCTGCTGCTCTCGGTGATCTACTCGGTCGAGACAGGGTCGCGCGCCGTGCTGTTCCCGACGTTCGACCCCGAGCTCGTCTCGCAGGCGGCGAAGCGGTTCCCGCCCACCTTCGTGCCGGCGGTGCCGCCCATGTTCGACCGCCTGGCCCGCGTCGCCCGCGACGGCAAACTCGACCTCAGCGGCGTCGTCTACGCCATCTCCGGCGCGATGACGCTCACGCCGGCTGTCGTGAAGCGCTGGGAGGACCTCGCAGGGAGCATGCTCAACGAGGGCTACGGCCTGACCGAGTCGAGCCCGGTCGCACTCGCGAACCCGTTCAGCGACACCCGCAAGCTCGGCACCATCGGCATCCCGTTCCCCTCCATCGACATCCGCGTCGTCGACCCGAACAGCCCAGAGATCGAGGTCGCCCTCGGCGAGACCGGCGAGCTGCTGATCGCCGGGCCGCAGGTGTTCCAGGGGTACTGGAACCGCCCGGAGGACACGGCCGCGACCCTGCTGGACGGCTGGCTGCGCACCGGCGACCTCGTGGTGCAGGACGAGGACGGCTTCGTCACCGTCGTCGACCGCAAGAAGGAGATCATCATCACCGGCGGCTTCAACGTCTCGCCGAGCGAGGTAGAAGCCGTGTTGAACCAGCTCCCCGGCGTGGCCGAGTCCGTCGTCGTCGGCGTTCCACGCGGCGGCGGTGTCGAAGTCGTGACGGCCGCAGTGGTGCTTGAGCCCGGCGCCACCTTCGACGTGGATGCCGCCCGCGCGCTGGCCCGCGAGCAGCTGGCGGAGTACAAGCGACCGTCGAGCTACCTCGTCTGGGAAGAGCTGCCGAAGTCTCTGATCGGCAAGATCCTGCGTCGCCGGGTGCGAGACACTCTCGTCGCCGACCGCTCCGCGGTGCGCGCGGCCGCTGAGGGCGAGTAGCCGCAGGCCGAGGTCCAGCGCGGGCCCGGTGCGCTCGCGGCCGGGCCGCCGTCCGCAGTTTCACCCCCGCACGCCAGTCCAGCCCAATTCCGAACGCCGAACGGTAGACTCGGAGGTTAGACCTCGCCGGCCCGAATTCCGTACGGCGCACGCCACGGATCGGAGAATGATGCCCACGACTGCGAACCCCGCCCCCGAGGGGCTGCGCGCCCGCAAACGTCGGGCGACCGAGAACGCCATCGAGATGGCATCCGTCGAACTCGCGCTCGAGCTGGGTTTCGAGAATGTCACCGTCGAGGCGATTTGTGAGCGCGCCGATGTCTCGCGCAGCACCCTGTTCAACTACTTCCCGTCGCGCGACGCCGCCATCGTGGGGCGCCCCATCCCGGTGCTCGGCGGCGAAGAGGCGGCTGCGGTGCTCGCCCAGCTCCCCGGTGAGCTGACGCTCGGGCTCTTCCGTCTCATCTTCGCGTCGATCGGGCATTCCAACGTCAACTCCGACGTGGCCCGGTTGCGTGGCCGCCTCGCCGCCGAGCAGCCCGCCGCGCGCCGGGTCGGGACGATTCTGCTCGTCGAGACCGGGGAGCGCCTGATGGCGGCCGCCGAGAGCTGGTTGCGCGCGCACCCCGAGCTGGCCAAGCTCGCCGGCGAGCCCGAGCGGGAGGCGTCGCTGGCCACCAACGCCGTGTACGCCGCACTCACGGTGATGGCCGGCGGATGGCTGTCGTCGGTCGGTGACGTGGAGGCCAGCGAAGCCCAGTTCGAGGCGGCGATGCGACAGCTGCGCGCCGTGATCTAGGGCCTCACGAGCGCTCGCGTGGCACCCAGCGGCGCCCGCGCGGGAGAATGGTCCCCATGACTCCAGTCTTCCCGGCACTCACTGAGATGCCGCGCCCGCAATTCGTGATGTCGGACGACGGGCGCCGCATCGCCACCTACCTCTGGGGCGACGACGACGCGCCGACCGTGCTCTGCGTGCACGGCTTCGCGTCGAGCTGCCGCGACAACTGGGTGAACACCGGCTGGGTGCGCGACCTGACGCGGGCCGGATTCCGGGTGCTCGGGGTCGACCAGCGCGGGCACGGCGCGAGCGACAAGCCGCACGAGGCCGCCGACTTCAGCATGGACGCCTTCGTGGCCGACCTGGTCACCGTGCTCGACACCTACATGCTCGACTCGGTGCTCTACGCCGGCTACTCACTTGGCGCCCGCGTCGGCTGGCAGCTCGCCGTGGCGCACCCGGAGTTGGTGCGGCGCGCGGTGCTCGGCGGAATCCCGGACGGCGTGCCGCTCGCCCGCCTGCAGATCGAGCAGGCGCGGGCCTACGCCGAGCAGGGCACCCCGCTCGAGGACAAGACCACCCTCAACTACGTGACGCTCGCCGAGCGCGTCGCCGGCAACGACCTGCCCGCCCTCATCGCGCTCGCCGAGGGCATGCGCTTCGGCGACGCCGACCCCGACGTCACGCACCCGCCGCTGCAGCCGATCCTCTTCGCGACGGGCAGCAAGGACGCCATCCTGGAGGGCTCGAAGCAGTTGGCGGATGCCACCCCGCACGGTTCCTTCGTCGAGCTGCCCGGGCGGCACCACTTCAACGCCCCCGGCTCCCGCGTCTTCCGGGAGGCGGCGCTCGCCTTCTTCGAGGAGCGTGGCTAGCCGTCAGCCCTGCGCGGCGGCAGCCGCACGGGCCGCCTCGGCCGCCCGCTCCGCCCATTTCGGCATCTCGCCGTAGCGCTGGAACGGCACCACAACCCCGGCGGCGCTGTCGTCGACGAGCTGGGCCAGCCGGCGCTCCCGGGTGGCCTCCTGCTTCGCCGAGAGCACCCAATGGGTGACCTGGCGGCGGTAGGTCGGTGTGGCTGCCGCCCAGAACGCGGATGCCGCCGGGTTCGCAGCCAGCCGGGCCGACGCCTCGGGCGAGAACTCCTGCTCGGGGTTCTCGTGCGAGTACACCCCCGAGCGGTCGGCCCGGCGGCGCTCGAAGGCGGCGAGGCCGGCCGGGTGCATCTTGCCGTCGGCGGTGAGCTGCTCGACCAGGGCGATGTTCACGCTCGACCAGATGCTCGCGCTCTTGCGTGGGGTCCACCGCTGGCGCCGGGCATCGTCGTCGATGCGTTGGGCCACGGAGTCGATCCAGCCGAAGCAGAGCGCCTCGGGGACGGCCTGCTCCCAGGTGAGGCCGCGCTCCGGCACGTGCTTCTTGTAGAGCCCCATCCAGAGCTCGGTCTCGGTCTCGTGGTTGGCCACCAGCCAGGCCCGGAACTCCTCGGGAGTGTCGAAGAAGATCGCCGGCCGCTCAGCCGATCCGCCCGGGGTGCCGATCGCCGTGTTCATGGCACGAGTCTGCCAGAACCCACCGCAGCGGGGCTGTGCCACTGCAGAAAAATTGGGAGGACTCGAATGCCAGAGCCGGCGGCAGGCGTTGACGCAAGTTCGGGGCGTAGCCGAGGGCCACAGACGGTGAGCGCGGCCCGTTCACGAGCCGATCTGACCGACGGCGTGCGCGATAATCAGCGCGAGCATCACAAAGCCGCCGCCAGACTGCGCAAGGATCAAGGCCTTCATCCGAGCGGAGAGCGGCACCGCGGCGCCGGGGCTGAACGCCATGGCGCCCACGCCGGCCTCATACAGGTAGTCGATGAACGCCGGCGTCCAGTCGATTTTCGCGGAGGAACGCTTGGCGACTTCGGTGATGGCGTCATGGTCCTCGTCCTGAGGGAAGCGGAAGTCGGCCAGGGGCAGCTCGTCGCGTTCATCGACACGGCGCGCGACCGGGCCGCCACGATCCAGCTCCCAATAGATGAGCGAGAACGCGATGACGTTCGTCACCCAGACTTGCACCGCTGCGACAAGGAGGGACTGCGCATCCTTCGACCCTGCGACCGTGAGCAGAATCACGATCTGAATGAGCGCGGCATAGTTGGCGATCGCCAACATGATCGGCAGGCCGACCGCCAGTCTGCGCGACCACGACGTCTGCTTGTTCAGGCGCACGGGGTTGAGGATCACCACGGGGACGAGCATTCCCACCGCGATGACGACGACCAATGCCCTGAGCGCGGTGGGCGTGACATCCGTCGGTAGGAACGCGTAGAACGAGAGCGCCACAAGTACGGCCAGCACAGCCGGCCAACGGTGCTCTGCCCTCGCCGTTCTTTCGATCGCCCGGTCGTTCTGGGCGTCGATGTCAGCTTCACGCCCCTGTGGTCTCGTCACGTCGATTCTCCTTTTTCGCCGACTCCGCCGCGGGGAAGGCGGCCACGGGGCCCGGGGCTTTGCTACTCGAGGAGGCCGGTGTCCTCGCCGATGTTGACGTCGAGGGGGTCGCCCAGCACTCCGGTTCGCTTGTGCTCTGGTTCCGGGGCGTCCTCGCGCTCAAACACGCCCTCGTCGGCCGGCACGGTGATCTCGTCCTCCATCAGGAGGTCATCCTCCATCTGTTGCCGGTCGTTCAGCCGGTTGTCGTTCAGTCGGTCGTCGTTCTGGTCGCTCATGGGAATCAGCTCCTCAGGCTCGGATGCTCCCACGATAGTTCCGAAGCTTGAGAACCGCGTGGGCTTGACAAGTGGCCGTGCACCGAGCCGAGATGACCCCCGAATGGGCGTCAGGCTGTAGGGTGGGCTGAGACTGCCGGAGGGATCCCTCTGGCTTCGAACCAGAACACGGGGTGCACAATGGGCGCAATCATCTACGGTGGCGGGGAGCGGCGCGTCGAACTGGACGATCGCACCCTGGCGCACGTGAAGTCGGTTGTCGTCACCAAACTCCGGCGTCAGGAGTCCTTCACGCTCTCGTGCATCGAGGGCCTCGGCGACGACAGCCACCGGAGCTCGCTGTGGATTCACCCGTCGATCCCGCTCGAGTTCGAGTTCACCGATCCCGATCGACCCGAACTCAACCGGGCCTGGCTCAACGCCCTGATGGTGAGCACCAATGGCTCCGGCGACCTCTGGGTCGATCCAGAACCGGATGCGGAACCAGGGGTCACCGCGGCGTGAGCCGGCCCCGCCCGTGACGCCTAGACGTGCGGGTGCTCCCGCACGTAGGCCTCGGCCTCTTTCTCGGGCAGCACGACCATGCCCCGATCGCTGACGGCCGTCAGCTCCAAGGCCTGAACCCAGACGGGGCTGAGCTTTGGGGCGGTGTTTCCCCGAAAGTGGAACTGCAGCGGGATGGCTGGAGACAGCCAGATGCTGATCCGCCCCGATCCGCTCGACGACGGGACGACCCAGCTCAGGTAGAACGATTCCTGACGTCGGAGTTTTGCGCCCACCGCAACCTTGACGTGGGCGAGCGTGCGGTCTTCCATCTCGTAAGAAGTCTCTGCACCGTAGATAAGTTCGCCCATTGTCACAGAATGATGCAGTGGACTAGCGAAAGCAAGTCCGCCCCGCGGTTGGGCGCGCCGAGCTAGAGGGCTTCGAACCGCTGGAGAGTCTGCTCCCACCCGAGCGGCGAGCGCGTGCCGCTCTCGAGTTCGCGCTTGAATCCACGCAGGTCGGCATTGATCTGCACCCCATCGAGGAACATCAGTGGGATGTAGCTCTCCTGGGAGTCCGGCCGCTGCCACTCCAGCGCGATCATCACCCGTGTGCCTCCACCGTCTATCGGGTCGAAAGTCACCTCGCCGTCCGGCGCGCGTTCCTCCGGGCTCGCCCACGTGATCGAGCGGCCGGTGCCGTTCGGTTCGACGAGCGCGGGCTCGCTGTCCGGTGGAACGCCATTCACTCGCACAGCCCAATGCACGCGCCCCGTGGGGGCGCCGGTCTCCGTTCGCTGAGGCGCGGCACCGTTCGTGCGCCGCCAATGTGCATAGGCCTCTTCGACGGTGGCGTCGACCTCGATGACTGCTGTCACCCTGTTTCTCATCGTGCTTCTCCCAACCCCTGAGCGTGTGTAGCCGGCATCAACGAATCCTTAACTCTTGCCCCCGTTCTGCTCCACGCGGATGCCGGCCCCCTCGGCGATGTCCTTGGCCTCTTTCGCATTTGACTTGACGAACTTCTTCCTCGAGCGCAGGGGCAGCTGGATGCCCGCCTCGGCCGGGATTCCGGCCTGCAACTGGCGGGCCCGCTCAAGCTCGGCGTCGAACTCCGCCCCGAACAGGAGGGCGAGATTCGAGAGCCACACCCAGACCAGGAAGATCACCGCGCCGGCCAGTGCGCCGTAGGTGCGGTCGTAACTGGAGAAGTTCGCCACATAAAAGGAGAACCCGACGGTCATCACCACGATCGCGACCACTGCCACCAGGGCGCCCATGCTGATCCACCGGAACTTCGGCTGCTTGATGTTCGGGGTGGCGTAGTAGAGCAGTGCGATCGCGAGAATGATGGTGACCAGGAACAACGGCCACTTCACGATCGACCAGATCAGCACCGCCTGCTCGCCCAGCCCGAGGTACTGGCTGATCGCCGCGGCCGTCGTGTCGCCGATGGCCACCAACACCGTCATCACGACGACGAGCAGCATGCCGATCAGCGTCACGACCAGCTGGGCGAGCTTCAGCTTGATGAAGGTGCGCCCCTCTGGCACCCCATAGACACGGTTCATCGCGCGGCTGAACGCGCCGGTGAAGGCCGACGCCGACCAGATTCCGACGACAATGCTCACGATGAGTGCGGTGCCCGCGAATTGTCGAGAGCTGGCCTGGTCCAGGATCGTGTTGAGTAGCCCGACCGCGGATTCCGGCGCGACCTGTTGCGCAATCGACGTGAGCATCTCCGAGAACTTCTGCCCGTTCCCGAGCAGTCCGAGGATCGAGACGAGGGCGATCAATGCCGGGATGACGGCCAGCACGGCGTAGTAGGTGAGCGCGGCGGCGGAGTCCGGGCAATTGTCGTTGGTGAACTCGCGCACCGTCTTGCGGAGCGCGTAGCGCCAGGAGCGGGGCTCCAGGTGCCACGGCCAGGCCGGCTTGCGCGCGTCATCCGGCAGGGGCGTCTTCTGGGTGCTGGTGCTCATGCTGGTGCTCATGCTGGTGTCGGCCATGCTGTCTCCACGCTGCGTTCCGTAATAGAGAGGTCCGCCCGTCTGGGGCTCCTTCAAGGCTGTCAGCGGCGGGCGGGAGTGAACAGGGGGTTGACAAGTGCGCAATCGGCAACAGCTGCCCGCCCACCGCTGACTCGACCGTCGCGCAGAGTCGCCCATCTAGGCGGCGCGGCGTCGGTTGTCAACCCGTTGGCGTCGGATGGGGAGCCTGCCTAGCGTGGTCTGAAGACGCGATCGAAGGGAGCACTGATGACCAACGACCAATACACGTTCGACAATCCGAAGACGCGCTACGACGCCCTCTCGCCGCCCGGGCAGCATCAGCCGGAGCCCGGCCTCGATAGTCGGCTCAGGCCCCGCCCCGATCTCGGTGAAGAGAGTTATCGGGGAACCGGCCGGCTGACGGGCAGAAGAGCGCTCATCACGGGAGCGGATTCCGGCATTGGAGCGGCAGTCGCAATCGCGTTCGCCCGAGAGGGTGCCGATGTGGCGCTGGCGTATCTGCCCAGTGAGGAGAGCGACGCCACGCGGATCGCGGAGCTCGTCCGCTCCGCGGGCCGGGAGGCGGTTCTGCTCCCTTGCGACATTTCCGTGAACGAGGAGTGCACCCGCCTCGTCGACGACGCAGCGAATGCTCTCGGCGGACTCGACATCCTCGTCAACAACGCCGGCAAGCAGGTCTACTGCGAGAAGCTCGAAGATCTGGCCGACGACGCATTCGACGCGACAATGCGCACGAACGTCTACGCCATGTTCTGGATCACGAAGGCCGCGCTGAAGCATCTGCCGGCAGGGTCCTCCATCATCAACACCACCTCTGTTCAGGCATACAAGCCCTCGCCGATCCTCGTCGACTACGCGACGACGAAAGCGGCGATCAACGCTTTCACCAAGGCTCTCGGCGCCCAGCTCGCCGAGCGCGGCATCCGAGTGAACGCCGTGGCGCCGGGCCCGGTCTGGACAGTGCTTCAAGTCACCGACGGCCAGCCGCCAGAGAAGATCGCCGCGTTTGGTCATGACACGCCCCTCGGGCGCGCAGCCCAGCCGGCGGAAATGGCCCCGGCGTACGTGTTCTTGGCCTCCTCGGAGTCCAGCTACGTCATCGGCGAAACGCTGAACGCCAACGGCGGGATGCCAACGCCCTAAGAAGTCCGCCACCCGAATCAATGCCAGTCAACCTGGTCAACGAAAGGAACACCGTGAAAGCCTCCGCAACTCTGACCCAGAACCTCCAGTCCGTGCTCGTCGACTTGATCGAGCTGCATCTGCAGGGCAAGCAGGCGCACTGGAACATCGTCGGGACCAACTTCCGGGATCTGCACCGCCAACTCGACGAGGTCGTGCTGAGCGCACGCGTCTTCTCCGACGAGGTGGCCGAACGGATGCGTGCCCTCAACGCCGAACCGGACGGCAGATCCAAGACCGTCGCCGCGTCGACCAGCCTGGAGGACTTCCCGCTCGGTGAGGTCGCGACGCACGACGCGATCGACCTGATCGCCGCGCGGTTGGAGGCCACCTCGCAGACGATGCGCAGGGTGCATGACGAGGTCGACGAGGAAGACCCGACGACCGCCGACATCCTGCACGCGGTCATCGAGAAGCTCGAGCAATTCGCGTGGATGATCAGCGCCGAGAACCGCACACCGGGGTCAGTCAAGCAGCAACGCCCGGCCGAGCCGGGCTCGGCCGCGCACAAGAAGAAGGCCGCCTCGGCGTCGAAGAAGTAGCAGCCGCCTTGGCATCGAAGAAGTAGGAGAAGGAGACGAATCGATGAGTGACCCGCACGCACCCGACACCAGCGTCAACGATCCGGCGGAGGGCGTTCCCGAGCCGCCAGCGGATCCCATGACCACGCCCAGCGTCGAGCAGCCGGAGGACCCGAAGCCCGACGAGGAGAAGAAGGAGTCCATTCGGCTGGACCCCATCGGCGACGACCAACCGTAGCCCGGACACACAAATACCGCCCCACCGAATGGTGGGGCGGTATGTGTGTGTCTCGCTAGACGCTGGAGTTGCGTCCCGAGATCATTCGGATCAGCCAGGCGATGATGGCGATAGCCGCCAGCACGAGGCCGACCCACAACAGGAAGTTGAGTGACTGGACGAGGCCACCGGTGATCGCGAGGATCACGGCAACAACGATGACGATGATGAGAAGAATATTCATGATTACTTGTCCTCCGTCAGAGCGTCTTTTACCTTCTCGCCGGCCTGCTTCACGTTCGCCTTGGCCTGGTCGACTCGTCCCTCGTTCTTCAGGGAGTCGTTGTTGGTCGCTTTTCCGACGCCTTCTTTGACCTTGCCGACCGCTTCTTCCGCGGCGTTCTTGATCTTGTTGCTCTCGCTCATGACACACTCTTTTCTTCGCTCAAGGTTGGATTTCCTGGGCTTACACGCGGGTCTCGCGCAGGTGTCGCCGCGACCATCTCTCTCGAGACTGTGGAGTTGTCGCGCCCTGCCGGAGCTGCGTGCTCGTATCCAGAATGGCACCGGGGAGCGCCGCGAAGAAGGGGCTTGACAGGCGCGGAGCGAACCCGCTACTTTCCGCGCGTGCGCGCACAGCAGGCCCGCACAGCAGGCCCGTGCAGCGATGTGACAGCGCTGCCGGGTGTACCCGACGGATGCCGGCCTCGCCGGCGCCCCGACGGCCGAGCAACTGCGCGACGCCCAGCTCGCTGCCGTTGCACAGGGTGCCAACGGTCGCTGAAATGTCGGTGTCGCAGCGCACCTGCCGGGCCGCCGCTCACTATCTTTGACTCCATGCCCGGATACCGTGACCAGCTCTGGCGCGCGGCCGCGCCGGGTGCCAGCCGATGACGAAGTGGCTGCTGCTGGCCGGTGCGATCGTCTGCGAGGTGGCGGCATCCCTGTCGCTGCAGGCCGCCATTGACCAGCCGCTCTGGTACATCGTGGTCGTCATCGGCTACGTCACGGCATTCACCCTGCTGTTCGTGCTGCTGAAGCGCGGCGCCGCCATCGGCGTCGTCTACGGCATCTGGGGCGCCTGCGGCGTGGTGTTGACCGCGGCGCTCGCCGCGGTGCTCTTCGGCCAGACGCTGACTCCGTCGATGATCGGCGGCATCGCCCTGGTCGTGGCCGGGGTGCTCTGCGTCGAGATGGGCTCCCAGCGCGCGCACGCCCGCAAGGCGCGGGCCGACCCCCACGCGGTGGCGGGCGCCTGATGGCCTGGCTGTTCCTCGTGATCGCGATCCTCACCGAGGTCGCCGCGACGCTGTCGCTCAAACTGGCCTCCGAGGGCAGAAAGCGCTGGTTCATCCCGGTCGTCGTCGGCTACGCCACGGCGTTCAGCATGCTGGCGCTGGCACTGGGCGAGGGGATGCCGATCGGCGTCGCCTACGGCATCTGGACCGCCTGCGGCGTCGCGCTCACCGCCGTGCTCGGCCGGCTGCTCTTCAAGGACCCGCTCAGCTGGGTGATGGCGCTCGGCGTCGCCCTCATCGCCGGCGGCGTCATCCTGATCGAGTTCGGGCACTGAGCCCGGCCGGGGCGACCCGGCGTCGTGCCCGTGCTTCTGAGGGCTATCCCAGCGGGGCCGGCCGCCCTACAGTGTGGTGCATGACCCGCCACGTGCCGAGCGTCGCCCTGTCCGCTGTGCTCCTCGTCGCGCGCACGGCCTGCGCTCCGCCGGCCGCCGAACCGGGTGTCCAGCCGAGCGCGCCGGTGAGCGCCCCGCCGACGACGAGCGTGCCGACACCGGTCACCGCGCTGCTGGCCTGCGACGACCTGGTGGGCGCGGATGCCGTCGCCGCCGCGTTGACGGGCGCCGACGGCATCCGGCCGACGCCAGTGGCCGCGGTGCAGCCGTCCGACGCGTTCGAGTCCGCGCTGCTCGGCGGAGTCGGCGGGCTCGCCTGCTCCTGGCGGGTGGGAGAGGGTCAACGGCTCCTCGGCGACGCCGACGGCGACTGGGCGTACCTGCAGCTCGACGTTCTGCCCGGCGCGGCCGGGCAGTGGCAGCCGGCGTGGGCGGGCGACATGCCGTCGACCGAGACCGTCGACATCGATGGTGTGAGCGCCTCCGTCAGCCAGGGCGAGACGGGCTGGCAGCTCTCCGCCCCGGTCGCCGACAACTGGGTGCACCTGACCGTGCGCGCCTCGGACCTGATGCGGGGCACCTCGCGCTTTGCGGGGCTGCCGGAGGGCACCGTCGCCGGCAGCCTCGCCGACGTGGCGGCGGAGGCCTTCGCGGTGCTCGCGGCGGCCGCACCGGAGCGGCTGGCCTGGCCGGCGCTCGAGACGCGCAGTGGAGAGGCGCTCTGCGACGGCGGGCTGGCCGAGGCGGGGATCGCGGCCGCGCTGCAGATCGACCCGGTCGATGTGCGGAGCTACACCGCGACAGACGCGCGCGCGAGCACGCCGACCTCGCTCCAGGCCGCCGTGCACGCCGCCGCCGGGAGCTTTGTCTGCGAACTGGCCACCGACGGCTTCGGCATGACCTGGATCACCGTGGTGCGCGGCTTCGCTCCCGCGCTCGGCGCGATGAACGACGGGCCGGACACGGCGGCGGCGTTCGCCCCGATCGCGCTCGAAGGCGCGGTGCCCCCGGAGGAGGCGATCGTGGCCGTGCGCGACGACGGGCCGCGCTCGCCGCTCTACTTCACTGTCGGGAGCACGCTGTACGAGGTGCACTCCGACGGCGCGCAGAGCGTGGCCGAGGCGATCATCGCGCAGACCCGCTAGGCCGGGATCCGCTCCGCGCCCTCACACGAGAACCCCCGCAGCCGAGGGCTGCGGGGGTTCGTGTGTTGTCGCTTGTGCCCGTGCCTAGGCGGCGAGGACGGCGGCGAGGCTCTCGCGCACGATGGCGAGGCCGGCCAGCAGCTCGTCATCCGTGATGGTGAGGGCCGGAAGGAACTTCAGAACCTCGTCGCGAGCGCCGGAGGTCTCGATCACGAGCCCGCGCTCGAAGGCGGCGGCCGAGACGTTGCCGGCCAGCTCTGGACGCTTCGTCGAGGCGATGCCGTACATCAGGCCGCGGCCGCGCACGGTGAACTCGATCGCGGGGTACTCGGCGGCGATCTTCTCCAGCTCGGCGCGGAGCAGCTCGGACTTGCGGGCGACCTCGTCCATGAACGCCGTGTCGGCCCAATACGCGTCCAGGGCGGCGCGCGCCGTGATGAAGGCGAGGTTGTTGCCGCGGAACGTGCCGGTGTGTGCGCCCGGCTTCCAGACGTCGACCTCGCGGCGCATGAGCACGATCGCCATGGGCAGACCTGAGGCCGAGATCGACTTGGACACCGTGACGATGTCCGGCACGATGCCGGAGTCCTCGAAGCTGAAGAAGCCGCCGGTGCGGCCGACGCCGGCCTGGATGTCGTCGACGATGAGCAGGATGCCGCGCGCCTCGGTGATGGCGCGCAGGCGCTGCAGCCAGGGTGCGCTGGCGACATTGATGCCGCCCTCGCCCTGCACGGTCTCCACGATCACGGCGGCAGGCAGGTCGAGGCCGCTGCCGGTGTCGTCGAGCATCTTCTCGAACAGGTCGAGCGTGTCGATGCCCGCGCCCAGGTAGCCGTCATACGGCAGTCGGGTGACGTTGTCGAGCGAGGTGCCGGCGGCGTCGCGGTACTTCTTGTTGCTGGTGGCGGCGAGGGCGCCGAGGCTCAGGCCGTGGAAGCCGTTGGTGAAGGCGACGACGTTGCTGCGGCCGGTCGCCTGGCGGGCCACCTTGAGGGCGGCCTCGACGGCGTTGGCTCCGGTCGGGCCGGCGAACTGCACCTTGTAGTCGAGGCCGCGGGGCTTCAAGATCCGGGCCTCGAAGGCCTCGAGGAAGGCGCGCTTGGCGCTGGTGGCCATGTCCAGGCCGTGGATGATCCCGTCGCGCTGCAGGTACTCGATGAGCGCCTGGGTGAACAGCGGGTTGTTGTGCCCGTAGTTCAGCACGCCGGCGCCGGCGAAGAAGTCGAGGTAGTCGCGGCCGTCGGCCGTGGTGAGTGTCGAGCCTCGTGCCGAATCGAAGACCACGGGGAAGGAGCGGATGTATCCGCGCACCTCCGACTCGATGCGGTCGAAAATCTCGAGGTCGCCCATATCTTCACTTCCTGTGGTTCGGTGTACTGCCTGGGGGCGGATGCCGGCGCGAGCACGTTGTGGGTGCGGTGCGCCGCGTCATCCGGGAGAAGATGGCCCCGCGAGATGTGCGTGCGGGGCTGCCCGTCCAGCCTACCGAGTGCAGGCTGGACTTCCGGTGTGGCCCGCGGGCGCGCTCAGCGCTGGCTCGCGGGAGCTCCCTCCCGCGTTGGCTCGAGGGAGCTTGCGACCGAAGCCAACATCGCGAGCGCTCAGCTGCGGAGGCCGGGGCCGATCAGCACGCGCCACACCCAGCCGGCGGCGGTCTCCACCGAGGGGCGCGGCTCGCGGGCCAGCCAGGTCTCGATCACGGCGATGGCGGAGCCGGCGATGCCCGCCCCGACGACGTCGAGCGGCAGGCCGTCGAAGGCGGTCGAGCCCGAGGCGACGACGCCGTCACGGGCGGCGATCTCCAGGCGCGAGCGGAGTCGGGCGGCCGCCACCGAGGAGCCGCGCTGGCCGAGCACGAGTCGGTACAGCGCGGCGTTCGTCTCGAAGTGCCGCAGGTAGGCGACGAGGTCGGACGGCGGCTCGAGGGGGAGCGGGCCGTCCAGGGTCGGCACGCTGGCCCCGGCGTCCGCCTCGGCCGCGTCGAGGGCGTCGGCCAGCAGGGTGTCCTTGTCGGAGTAATGCTGGTAGAAGCTGCTGCGGTTCACGCCGGCGCGCTCGACGATCGAGGCGATCGTGATGTCGTCGAGCGGACGCTCCTGGGCGAGCGCGAGCAGGGCCTGCTGCAGGCTCGTGCGGGTGCGCTCGACTCGGATGTCCATCGTTCCAGTGTTGCAGGGTTGAGGCGGCCTCGCGGCTACGTAGCCAACATTTGTCGGAAATCCGACAAGAGTCGGATAAACTGCCGGTGTGGAGCCGAGCTCTGATCACTCCGGTCGGGGCGGTACGAAAGGAAGCGCACATGGCAACGGAATCGAAGCCGCTCACCGGCAACAGCACGATCGGCGAATGGCTCGCCCACCCCGAGGGCGGCCCGGCCGTGAAGGGCCTGCTCGCGGCATCCGGCGCGACAGAGGAGTCGCTCGCCCCTGTGCTCGGCCTGCCGCTGCAGCAGCTCGTGGCACTGAGCCAGGGCCAGATGCCGCAGTCGGTCATCGACGACCTCGTCAAGGCCGTCAACGGCGGAGTGATCCCCGAGAGCGAGGCGGGCGGCTGGCAGGAGAAGATCACCGGCGGCCGCTTCTCCGGCAAGACCGTCGTCGTCACCGGTGCCGCCTCCGGCATCGGCCGGGCGACCGCGAGCCGCATCGCCCGCGAGGGCGGCCGCGTGATCGCCGTCGACATCTCCGCCGAGAAGCTGGACGAGCTCGTCGCCGCGCTGCCCGGCACCGAGATCGTCACCGTCGCCGGCGACATCACGAAGCAGGAGTCGGTCGACGCCATCATCGCCGCCGCCGGTGAGAAGATCGACGGCCTGGCCAACGTGGCCGGCATCAACGACGACTTCTCGCCGCTGCACGAGACCAGCGACGCCATGTGGGATCGCGTGATGGGCGTCAACGTCACGGGTGCGTTCAAGCTCTCGCGCGGCGTGCTGCCCGCGATGGTCGCGGCCGGCTCCGGCTCAATCGTCAACGTGGCCAGCGAGGCCGGCCTCCGCGGCAACGCCTCCGGCAACGCCTACACGACCTCCAAGCACGCCGTCATCGGCATGACCCGCAGCGCGGCATTCCAGTACGGCCCGCACGGCATCCGCGTGAACGCCGTCGCACCGGGTGGAGTGGCAACCGGCATCCCGTTCCCCGCGCACGTCTCCGAGGCCGGCAGCGCACGCCTGCAGCCGTTCCAGTCGATGATCCCGTCGCTGGCCACGGCCGAGCAGCTGGCCGCCTCGATCACGTTCCTGCTCAGCGACGACGGCGTGAACATCAACGGTGCCACGCTGCCCTCCGACGGCGGCTGGTCGGTTCAGTAGCACCCGCCGGGTCGGGGCGGATGCCACGGCATCCGCCCCGATTCAGCGCAGCGGCAGCCGCATCAGCACACGCGGGAAGCCGTTGATCACCGAGCCCGTGTCGGCGGCCTTCACGAATCCGGCTCGCTCGAACAGCGCCCGCGTGCCGACGTAGGCCATCGTCAGGTCGACCTTCCGGCCGCCGTTCTCGACCGGGTAGCCCTCGATCGCCGGCGCCCCGTTCGCCCGTGCGAACTCGACGGCTCCGGCGAGCAACGCATGCGAGATCCCGGTGCCGCGGTGCCCCGGCCGCACACGGATGCACCACACCGACCACACCGGCAGGTCGTCGACGTGCGGAATGGTGCGGCTGTGGGCAAAACCGGTGTCGGCGCGCGGGTGCACGGCCGCCCAGCCGACCACCTGCTCGCCGTCATAGGCGAGCACGCCAGGCGGCACGGCCTCCGCGCAGAGCTCGCGCACCCGCTCGCCGCGGGCCGGCCCCCGGAGAACCACGTTCTCCTTCGACGGGATCCGGTAGCTCAGACACCAGCAGACGTTCGCGTCGGCGCGCTGGGGGCCGAGCACGGCGGCGACGTCGTCGAACACGGCTGCCGGCCGCACCTCGATCACGGCCGCACCTGGCTCACGGCCGGGCACCCTCCGCCGGCGCATGCCCGTCGAAAAGCACCACAGGCACCGGGCCGAACGGGGCGGAGCGCACGCGGATCCGGCGGCTGTCATCGGCGACGAATCCGGCGGCGGCGAGCAGCTGTGCGGTGTCCCTGTCCCAGTGGCAGCCATGGCAGAAACGGGCGGAGAACGGGGTGGCGGCCCGCTGCACGGCGCGCTTCAGGGTGCGCGGCGGGGCGACGACGTGGTCGATGAACACCACCCGCCCGCCCGGCACGAGCACGCGCCGCACCTCGGCCAGGGCGGCGGCCGGGTCGTCCACCGAGCAGAGCACGTAGCTGCCGAACACCGCGTCGAGGGAGCCGCTCGGCAACGGAATCGCCTCGCAGCGCGCGTCCAGCGGCGCAGCGGCGTGCCCCCACTCTCTGGCGCGGGTGGCGAGCTCGCCGCGCCGTGCGGCATCCGGCTCGAGGCCCGCCCAGACGACATCCGGGTGCAGCGCGCCGAAGTTCTCGCCAGAGCCGGCCCCGACCTCGAGCACCCGGCCGCGCAGCCGCGCCACGAAGTCGCGCTCGAGATCGTCCAGATCGTCGTCGCTGATCGGCCGGGCCGGCGCGTCGCCGGCCGGGCCGCCTGCGACGCCCGCACCGCCGCTCATCGCCACTCTCGGTCCACGCCCCCAGCGTCTCACCGCCCGGCCGGGCTGGCAACCCGCGTCGAGGACGCACGAAGAAAAGAGGTGGGCGAGGGATTGCGCGCGCGCCCGGGCGGGAGGATTCTGGGACGACGCACTCCGAGCCAGGAAAGGGGCGGGCCATGTCGAAGGACAAGCCGCAGAAACACCAGGCACTTGAGCACAAGGGCCGGGAATACACCGTTCAGAAGACCGAGTCCGGGCACTGGCAGATCACAGACGACGCCGGCGTTCTCTACGGCTCGATCGAGATGATCAGCCGCCACGGCGCCGACGACGACCCGGTCTACAACGGCTACGAGCCCGGGCAGACGCACTTCTCGCACTTCGGCTCCGACTGGATCGGGATCGCCCGCACGCTGATCAACGAGTTCGAGGCCGCGCACCCGCGCACCATCACGCACTACTAGCAGGCTCCGGAGCGTCGGCGTAGCATAACGGCCACCGAGCAAGGAGGAGCAATGGCGAACCTCGTCGTGCACTTTGAGATCCACGCATCGGAGCCGCAGCGGCTCATCGACTTCTACTCGAGCCTGTTCGGCTGGACGTTCACCAGGTTCGGCGAGATGGACTACTGGTCGATCTCGACCGGCGAGGGGTCTATCGGGATGGACAGGTCGCCGGGCCTGGGCATCAACGGCGGCATGACCAAGCGGATGGGCCCGGGGCCCGACGTCGGCGCGCCGGTGAACGGCTGCGACTTCGTCGTCGGAGTTGACGACATCGACGCCCTGTTCGCAAAGGGGCTCGAGCTCGGCGCGATCGAGGCGCTGCCCCTCGGCGACATGCCGGGCATCGGCCGTGTGGGCTACCTGCTCGACCCCGACAACAACGTGTTCGGCATGATCTCACCCGTGCTCTCCGATGGCACCGACGTCACCATCCCGATGGGCCCCAGCTAGGGAGCGTTGCGCCCGGCCAGGCGGGCGGCGTCCAGCGCCCTGCCGGCCAAGAAGGTGGAGCCGGCAACGGCCGCCGGCATCGTGAAGACCGCCCCCAGCGGGACCATGAACAGCAGCTGGGTGGCCACGCCGAAGCCGAGCAGCTCCCAGCGGATGCCGCGGCGGAGCGCGCGTTGCCCCGCGCCCGGGATGCCGCGCGCCTCGAAGGCGCGCGAGCTCAGCTCGACGGCGAGCAGTCGGCCGGAGAGCACGATGCCGAGCGTCGGCGCGAGCGCCGCACCGAGCAACGGGACGAAGCCGGCGAGCACCACGAGCAGGGCGGTGAGAACGCCCATGCCGAGGAGGGCGAGCGAACTGCGCACGGCCCGCCAGAATCCGGCGCCGGCCTCGGGCACCTCGCCCAGTTCTTGTTCTGCCGCGCGCCAGATGCGCTCGTAGAACGGGTCGCCGACGGCGAGGGTGAGCGCCGTGAAGGTGACGGCGGCCAGCACGATTGCGCCGCCGAGGAGCACGGCCCCGAGCGCGGAGGCGATGATCGTCGGCCAGGGCTCAGGCCAGGCGTCGTCGAACGGTGTCAGCCACAGCACGAGTGACGGCAGGTTGGCGCCGAGGGCGATCAGCGCGGCGAGCATCAGCGCGAACACGATCGCGGCCGGCACCAGCCCGAGCAGCATGACGCCCGGGCGGCGGCGCCAGAACCCGAATCCGCGCAGCAGCAGTCCGACGCCGGAGAAGAAGTCGCTGAGCACGGGCCCAGCCTATGCGGAGCGCTGCGCGCCCTCACCCTCGCCGGGCGTCGGATCCGCCACGGCCTCGCCGCTGGTGCTGCTGCCGTCGCCGGCAGCGCGCCGCCGCACGGCCACGCCGGCGTAGACGAGCGCCGCCCCGAGCAGTGCCCAGAGCAGCAGGCCGGCGAGCCCGGCCAGGGCCGAGCCCGCATCCCGGGTGAGGGCGGCCAGCAGCAGCTGGAGCGCCGGGGCCGTCGGCAGCGCCCCGGCGATGCCGGCGATCACGGGGGGCACGGCGCCGCTCAGCCCGGCCGCCAACGCCACCACCGCGACCGCGGCGGCCAGCAGTCGCCCCACCGCGCCGAACGCCGCAGCGAGACCCTGGTTGAGCACGGCGAAGACGGCGCCGATGGCCAGACAGGCCCCGGCGAAGCTGAGCCACTGCAGCGGGCTGGCCGCCACGGCGGTGAGCACGACGACGCCCACGACGACGCCCTGCGCGGCGCCGAACGCCGCCGTCAGCCCGAGCGAGCGCAGCGCGATCCCGGTGCTCGGCGCCGCGGTGAGCAGCAGGCGCGTCGGCACGGCCCGGCGGGCGATGGCCAGCACGAGGCCGCCCAGCCAGAGGGCGACCACCGCGAACAAGGGCACGGACTGGAACCCGGCCGGCAGGGCCGCCTGCTCGACGAGCACCGGGGCCGAGACCACCGCGGAGAGCGTGCTGATGTCGCTGTCCGAGTACGTCGGGATCTGGGCGACCGCCTGCTGCAGCCCGCTGGAGAGCTGCGCTGCCCCGGAGTCCACCTGCGCCGCCCCGGCCGCCACGCTCTGCGCTCCGTCGGAGAGGGAGGCGGCGCCCTCGCTCAGCTGCGCCGCCCCGTCGGCCAGCTGCTCTGCACCGCTCGCGGAGGAGTCGATGCCGTCGACGAGCGGGCCCATGCCGGCGGCCAGCTGGGCGTTGCCGGATGCCACCTGGTCGGCGCCTCCGGCCAGCTGCGCCGCTGTCTGGTTCGCGCTCTGCAGCCGGGAGAGGGCGGCCGTTGCCCGGTCGCAGAGCACGCCGGGGGTCAGGCAGATTTGGGCGACGGTGGCGGTGAACTGGCTGGTCGCATCCGCCACCGCCGCGCTCAGCCCGTCGGCGGCCGCGGCGACCTGGGCGGCGCCGGCTGCAAGCTGGGCGGTCTGCCCCGGCAGCGGCTGCGCCGCACTGTCCAGTTCGGACAGTCCGTCTGCGAGGGCGGCCGCGCCCGTGTCGAGCGAGCTGGCACCCGCGTTCAGCTGCCCGGCGCCGCTTGCGAGCGACTGCGCCCCGCTGTCGAGTGAGCTGGCCCCGGAGGCGAGGCTGTCCGCGCCGGACGAGGCCTGCCCGATCTGCTGGTTCAACGTGTTGAACCCGGCGTACACATTGTCGAGGTACTGCTCGATGAGTTGCTGGTTGAGCGAGGCGGCCGCCGTCCGGGTGATTGCCTGGGTCAGCGCCGGGTCGAGGAACGCCGACGCGGGCGTCGTCTGAACCTGGAGCGCGGCCTGCGTCGCCGCGGAGGCGGGGCCCCCGATCGACATCGCCGTAGCCGAGAAGGAGGCCGGGATGGTGACGACCGCCGCGTAGCGGCCGGAGCGGAGGCCGGCTGCGGCCTCGTCGCCGTTCGTGAGCACCCAGCTGAAGTTGTTCTGCGCGGCGCCCGCCTGGGGGTCTGTGTCGGTGCTCGCGTCGCTGCCCCCGTCGGTGCCCGCTGCCTGGCCGGCGATCAGCCCGGCGGAGAACTGCCGGCCGAGCGGCACCGTGTTGCCGTTCACGGTGACCGGCTCGTCGTTGTTGACGATCGCCGCGGTCACCCGGTCCAAGTGCGTGGTCGGGGCGGCCAGCGCCCAGCTCAGCACGCCTCCGATCAGCAGCGGCACCAGGAGCAGGCCGATCAGGGTGAGCCGGCCGATGCGCTCCGAGCCGGATGTCGCGGCGAACCGGGATGGCGCGGTGGCCTCGGTGGGCGGGCGGGAGTCGCGGGCGGCCATGTCAGCCCACCAACTCGGAGGCGGCGGGCGGCGACGGCACCGCCGGCGTCGCCGCGGCGAGCCGCGCCACCTGCAGCGCGGTCCCCTCAGGCAGCATCAGGCCGGCCCGCGTGCCGGCGCCCTCCGCCAGCACGATGCTGGGAAGTGGCCGGCCGTGACGGGCGGCCCCCCACAGGCGCTCGGTCAGCAGCTGCCGGATCTGCTCCCGCGTGGCCGCCGCGAGCACGGTGTCTGTGACGTCGATCATCACGATTTCCGGGTCGCCGTGCAGGGCATCGCGGATGACGTCGACCGCGTCGGCCGAGCGATCCACCCGCACGTAGGCCGTGCAGGCGCGTGCGGCGGCGGCCCGGGTGGGCTGCACAAAACCGCACACCTTCAGGCGCCCGGAGAGCACCGGGGCCCGCCCGCCGAGCGCCAGCAGCAGGGCGCTCCGCTCCGCGGGGGTTCCACCCTCGACGAGCAGCGCCCCGCCGGCGGCGAGCTGCGCGTCGAAGTCCGTTCCGACTGGCGGCGTCTCGGCGGTGCGCACGCCCTCCGCGGCGATGGCGAGCCGGTCGCCCGGCTCCGGCCAGTCGGCGAGCGCGAACTCGGCCGCCAGACCCTCGCCCTCGATGTCGAAGCGTGGCAGGGCGCGGTCCAGCCAGGCCGGGAACCACCAGGCGCGGTGGCCGAACAGCACGAGAACGGCGGGGATGAGCGTCATCCGCACCAGGAAGGCGTCGATCGCAACGCCGACCGCGAGGCCGAATGCGATGGGTTGGATGTTGGCCTCGCCCTCCGGCACGAACGCGGCGAAGACGGCGAACATGATGATCGCGGCTGCGGTGACGACCCGGGCCGAGGCGACGAAGCCGCCGTGCACGGCCCCGCCCGGGTCGTGGCTCTGCACGTATTCCTCCCGCATCCGGCTCACCAGGAACACCTCGTAGTCCATGGCGAGGCCGAACAGGACGCCCATCACGATGATCGGCATGAAGCTGATCACCGAGCCCAGCCCGGCCACGTTCAGCGGCTCGGCGAGGAAGCCGTCGATGAAGACGAGCGCGGTGAGGCCGAACGCGGCGCCGATGGAGAGGGCATAGCCGAGCGCGGCCGTGATGGGGACGACGATCGAGCGGAACACCATGGCCAGCAGCACGAGCGAGAGGCCGACGACGAGCAGGCCGAACGGCAGCAGGGCGCCGGCCAGGCGGGCGGAGATGTCGATGCCCGCCGCGGTGTACCCGGTGACGGAGAGGGAGACGCCGTACTCCTGCTCGAACTGCGCGTGCATCGAGCGCAGGGTGGCTACCAGCTCGGCCGTCGCCTCCGAGTCGGGGGCGCCGTCCGGGATCACCTGCACGATGCCCGTGTCTCCCGCCTCGTTGGGGGTCGACAGCGGCACGGATGCCACCCCGGGCACGGCCGCGATCTCGGCGCCCAGATTGTCCATCAACCCGACGGGGTCGGTGCTCTGGATGACGGAGCCGGTGACGATCAGCGGGCCGTTGAAGCCCGGCCCGAAGTGTTCGGCCACGAGGTCGTAGGTCACGCGGCCCGGCGTGCCCTCATCCAGCGAGCCGGCGTCGGGCAGGGCCAGCCGCAGCGAGAGGGCCGGCACCGCGGCGAGCCCGAGCAGCACCACAACGGCGAGCACGGTGACGAGGGGCCAGCGGGTGACCGCGCGCGCCCACGCCGGGAAGAAGCGGCCGGGCCGCTCCGCCGCGTCGACAGGAACGTCGCCAGGAACCTCGGCAGGCGCGTCACCGGGCGCCTCGGGCACGGCGGCCGCTGGCCGGTACCGCTTGGCGACGACGCGCCACCTCGCGAAGCCGAGCAGCGCCGGCGTCAGGGTGATCGAGATCAGCACCGCGATCGCGACGGCCAGCGCGGCGGCGACGCCCATGATGCTGAGGAACGGGATGCCGGCGACGGCCAGCCCGAGCAGCGCGATGATCACGGTGATCGCCGCGAACACCACGGCCGAGCCCGAGGTGGCGACGGCGCGCGCCGCCGACTCCTCCGGCTCGAGGCCATGGCGCAGCTGGTCCTGGTGCCGGGAGATGATGAACAGGGCGTAGTCGATGCCGACGGCCAGGCCCAGCATGAGGGCGAGCAGCGGCGTTGTCGAGGTGATCGTGAGCACGCTGGTCGCGGCGAGCACGATGGCCAGGGACGCACCGACCCCGAGCAGCGCGGTGATGAGCGGCAGGCCAGCCGCCACGAGCGATCCGAAGGTCAGGAACAGCACCACGAAGGCGACGGCGATGCCGAGCAGCTCGGTGATGCTGATGCCGGCCGGACTCTGCGCGAACAGCTGGCCGCCGACGGCGACCTCGGAGCCGGGCGGCAGTGCCGCCTGCAGTGCGACGCCGGCCGCTTGGAGGGCGTCGGCCGTCGTCGGCAGCACGGCGGTCGTCGCCACGGAGAGCTGGATCGGCACGATCACCGCCGAGGAGTCGGCACTGATGTTCGCCGTCGACGACGAGCCGTAGGGCACGGTGGCCGAGGACACCTGCGGGATCGCGGCGATCGTGGCCGCGGCAGCTGTGACGGCCGCCTCGAACCCGGCATCGGTGACGCTGCCGCCGTCCGGGGCGACCGCGATGAGCTGGGCGGAGCTGCCGCTCACCTGAGGGAAGGTGCGGGCGAGCGCGTCGAGGGCGTCCTGGGATTCGGTGCCCGGGATGCTGTAGGTGTTGTCGGTGCCCTGGCCGAGCAGCCCGGCCCCGGCGAACAGCACCGCCAGCGCCACCAGCCAGAGCACGAGCACCCTCCGGTGCATGCGGAACGCCCAACGGCCAAGGGCGTAGAGGGCAGCAGACATGGCGACCGTTTCGGGTAGCAGTCTCGGGGGATTCTCCGGCGGGCTGGTGTCGGACAGGCTACAACTGCTCCGGGCCTCCGGCAAGGGATGCCGCCGGCGGCCGGGCACCCTCCTCCGCTGGGCAACAATGGAAGCATGACGACTCAGCTGAATGACACCGCACTGCACTTCGTGAGCGAGCGCCACATGGGCATCCTCTCGACGCTCGACCGGCGCGGCGGCATCCACGCGGTGCCCGTTGGCTTCACGGTGGAGGGCGGCGTAGTGCGCATCATCACCTCCGATGCCACGCAGAAGGTGCGCAACATCGAGCGCGGCGAGACGGCCACCGTCGCGCAGGTGCACGAGGGGCGATGGATCTCGTTCGCCGGCCCGGCCACCATCAATCGCGATGCGGATGCCGTCGCCCACGCGGTCGAGCTCTACGCCGGCCGCTACCGCCAGCCGCGGGTGAACCCGATCCGTGTCGTCATCGAGATCGCCGCCTCGCGCGTCTTGGGCTCAGCCGACCTGTTCGAGCCCCGCGAGCATTCCGCGGCCTGACGGCGCGCTGCCCCATGAGGCCGCTCGAACATGGCCAGAATGGAGTGATGGACACTGTTCTTGACCAACTCTCCCGGACGGTCACCGCTGCGAAGACGCTCGAGGATCTGGCCCGGCCGATGCTCGAGATGCTCGAGGTGGCCACCGGTCTCGAGTCGACCTACCTGACCACGGTTGACCTGGAGGCGGGGGTGCAGAACATCCTGTTCGCCCGCAATGTCCGCGAGATGCAGATCCCGGAGGGGCTCAGCGTCCCGTGGGCAGACACACTCTGCAAGCGGGCGCTGGACGAGGACAGCTTCTACACCTCGGACGTGCCCACGCGGTGGGGCGACTCAGAGGCAGCCGCGGCGCTCAACATCCACACCTATGTGAGCACGCCGATCGTGACGGAGAGCGGCGGTCTCTATGGAACGCTCTGCGCCGCCAGCGCGATCTCGCAGCCGCTGCAGGCGCAATCGCAGACGATGCTGGAGCTGTTCGCGAAGATGCTCGCCCAACAGGTCGAGCGGGAGCTGCTGTTCCAGCGTCTGCAGCAGGCCAACAGCGAGCTGGCCTCGCACGCCTCGACGGACGCGCTCACCGGCCTGCCCAATCGGCGGCAGCTGCTCGACGAGCTGCGCCGCATGCTCGCCCGCGGCTCCCGCGATGAGCGGGACGTGATCGTCGCCTTCATCGACCTCGACGGGTTCAAGGCCGTCAACGACGCATACGGCCACGATGTCGGCGACGAGTTCCTCTCCAACGTCGCGCGCCAGCTCGGCTCCGCCCTGCGAGAGGGTGACCTGCTGGCCCGGCTCGGCGGCGACGAGTTCGTCGTGATCGGGGCCGGCCCGGCGTCCGGCGACTCGCAGGCCGCAGCGGATGCCGCCGAGGCGCTCCGCACGCGCCTGACCGACTGCACGACGGCGCGCATCGAGCTGGGCATCGGCCCCGTCGACTATGCGGGGGCCAGCGTCGGCGTTGTCGTCGTCGACCCGCTCAGCACAACCGCCGAGGCCGCCCTGCGGCAGGCGGACGAGGCGATGTACGCCCTCAAGCGCTCGCGGCGGGCTCAGCGCCTGACCCTGCCCGAGCCATAGCCCCGCCAGCGAACAGACCCCGCCCGTGAACAGCTAGACACCGGAGACGGCGTGCAGCCGGCCGGATGCCACCGCCTCCTCGAACGCGGCGAAGTCGCGCTCGTTCTGCTCGGCGTAGCGTGCGGCGAAGTCGGCGATCGCCCGGTCGAACACATCGGCAGAACCCAGGTACGCGGCGATGGCGACGCGGTCGCCGGCGCGGGCGTGCGCCCGGGCCAGCGTCTCCCCGCAGAGGCGGGCGTAGAGCAGGGCGCCCGTCGCATCCATGTTCTCGACATCCGCCGAGCCTTTCCAGTCGTGCAGCTGGCGCACGTAGAAGTCGCGCTCAGTGCCGTCGAATCCGGGCACCCGCTGCCAGCCGAGGAAGATGTCGCTGGCGCTCTGCATGATGCGCTGGCCGCGCACGACCCGCTCGCCGTGGTGGGAGTACTCGCTGGCGGGCAGGAAACGCTCCAGCACCGAGGCCTGCGCCTCCTTCGCCTGCAACAGCAGCGGGTCGCCGTCGTCGCGCCCACGCAACAGCAGGATCCAGGCCCGTGTGCCGACACTGCCGACGCCGACCACCTTGCGGGCCATGTGCAGGTACTCGAACTCGCGCAACGGGTGGTTCTGGTGGGCGAGCGTGCCCTGGTATTCGGCGAGCACCCCCTGCATCTGCTCCACCTCATCCGCGTGGCTCCGCCCCGCCGGGGCGAGGTCATCGATCGGCACGATCAGTGGGGGAGCCGGCAGGATGCGCAGCTCGCCGTCGACGACCCCGACGAGCTTCGTGAACACGCTCATGCTGTCGCGAGTGAGCGCCTTGGTGAGCACCGCCGTGGTCCGTTTCACCTGCCTGCTGCCCGCCCGGTCCTCCTCCTGCTCGTGCTTCAGCCAGCGCAGCGCGTCGTCGGCGCTCAGCCGGTCATACCAGGACCGCAACACCGGCGAGGCGGCGGCCTTCCGCATCCGCTCGCGGTACGCCCGCACCAGGGCCAGCACGGTGTCCCGCCTCTCGGCGCCGCTGAAACCGCGGTGCCGGCCGGCGACCTCGAAGCTCGCCGCGAGGCGCTTGACGTCCCACTCCCACGGGCCGGGCAGCGTCTCGTCGAAGTCGTTCATGTCGAAGATCAGGGTGCGCTCCGGGGTGCCGAAGACGCCGAAATTCGACAGGTGCGCGTCGCCGCAGAGCTGCACGATGATGCCGGAATCCGGGGTGCCGGCCAGGTCGGAGGCCATGATCAGCGCCGCCCCGCGGTAGAAGGTGAACGGCGAGACCGCCATGCGCCCGTAGCGGATGGGCACCAGCTCTGGCGCCCTGTTGAGCGCCTGCTCCTCGAGCAGCGCGACCGGGTCCGGCCGGCCGGCGCCGGGCGCCCAGTCGGCGTGCGCGGAGCGCGGCGTGCGGCGCCGGGCCTCCCGACCGGCCTCCTGCCGGCGCTGGAACGCCGGGGAGAGTGTGCCGTCCTTCTCTGCCATTGTCAGGCCTCGCCCACGCTCAGTACCCGCCCATGGCCTTCGCCTTGAGCGCGTCGAACTCACCCGGCGTGATGGTGCCGGCATCCATCAGTTCCTTCGCCTGGGCGATGTCGGCCGCCGGGGTGCGAGAGGGCTCCGGCTTGGAGTAGTCCTCTGGCACGGGCGCGTTGTCGTAGCGGGCGCGGGCGGAGCGCTCGTTCATCGACGCACCCCGGGTGATCATGTAGATCAGCGCGGTGACGAACGGCACGAAGATCAGGCAGATGATCCAGAGTGCCTTCCACCAGCCGTTCAACTCGTGGTCGCGGAACAGGTCGGCGAGGACCCAGAACAGCAGCACCAGGTAGCAGACGAAAACCCATGTCCAGAAGAAGAATCCGACGACTCCCCAGAAGTCCATATCCGTGGCCTTTCTCTCGAGGCACACCCGCTCGGCCGCGCCGGTGCCAGACACTGTAGGCCCACCCGATTGTGCTGCGCCTCCCTCAAACTCAATGAGAAATCAGGCCCGGGTCGGGAGTATTGCGCAGCGTCGCACCGAGGTCGATACTGAGCTTGCGGCATCCGGACCTGCCCGCGCCGCGTGAGGGAGCCGCACGCGCATGAAGAAATGGACCGTCGTTCTCATCCTCGGCAGCGCCCAGTTCGTGATGGTGCTGGACGGCACGGTGATGAACGTGTCGATCTCCACGGTCGTCGCCGACCTGGACACCACCGTCACGGCCATGCAGGCGGCGATCACCTTCTACACGCTGACGATGGCCGCCGTCATGTTGCTGGGCGCGAAGCTCGGCGACGTCTGGGGGCGCCGGCGCGCCTTCGTGATCGGCTCGATCGTCTACGCGATCGGCTCGCTGACGACAGCGCTCAGCCCCAACATCCAGACGCTCTTCATCGGCTGGTCGATCATCGAGGGCCTCGGGGCGGTGCTCGTGATCCCGGCCATCGCCGCGCTCATCGCCGACAACTACACCGGCACAGACCGGATCACCGCCTATGCGACGATCGGCGCCGTCTCGGGCGCCGCCGTGGCCGCTGGCCCGCTCATCGGCGGGTTTGTGACGACCTACTTCAGCTGGCGCTACGTGTTCGTCGCCGAGGTCGTGATCATGGCCATCGTCGTGCTGTTCTCCCGCCGGGTCACCGACTCAACGCCGCCGCGGAAGGTGCACATCGACGCGCTGAGCGTTCTGCTCTCGGCGTTCGGCCTGATCGGTGTCGTGTTCGGCATGCTGCAGAGCAAGACCTGGGGTTGGGTGACGCCGCTGCACTCGCCCGTGATCGGCGGCGTGGAGATCGCGCCGCTCGGCATCTCGCTCACCGCGTGGTTCATGCTCGCCGGTGCCGTGCTGCTCTACTACTTCGTGCGCAGGCAGAAGGCGCTCGTCGCGAAGGGGCTGCCCCCGCTCGTGCACGTGGAGATGTTCAGCATCGTCCGGCTGCGAAGCGGGCTCAGCGTGCTCGGCGCGCAGTACGCGATCACCGCCGGGCTCTTCTTCATGGTTCCCGTCTACCTGCAGATGACGCTGGGGCTGGATGCGCTGCAGACCGGCATCAAGATCTTCCCGCTGTCGATCGCGCTGATCTTGTTCTCGATCATCGGCACCCGCCTCTCCGCCCGCTGGTCGCCGCGGCGGATCGTGCGCTGGGGGCAGGCGATTCTGGTTGTGAGTGCCTTCGTGCTGCTGGGCTCGCTCGACATCGACCTGAAGAGCTGGGTGTTCGCGATCGGCATGTTCTCGGCCGGCGCCGGCCTCGGGCTGCTCGCCTCCCAGCTCGGAAACGTGAACATGTCGGCCGTCAGCGGCAGCGAGTCCAGTGAGGTCGGCGGGCTGCAGGGCGTGTTCCAGAACCTCGGCTCCTCGCTCGGCACCGCCCTGATCGGCTCGGTGCTGATTGGGGCGCTCGCCACCTCGTTCGCCTCCGGTGTCGCCGACAGCACGCTGCCGGCCGACGTGCGCACCACAGTCACCGAACTCACCGAGGGCGGCGTCGCCATCGTCCCCGCCTCGAGCGTCGCGGGCATCGCCGAGAATGCCGGGCTCAGCCCGGCTGACGCCGACACCCTGACCTCGATCTACAGCGAGTCGCAGATCAGCTCGCTGCGCACCTCCTTCTTCGCCCTCATCGCCATTGCCGCCTTCTCGCTGCTATTTGCCCGCGGCATCCCGAATGAGGTGGCGGGGGAGCCCCAGGGCGGGCGGGAGAAGCCTGCCCGGCCCGTGCGGCCCCCGCGACGCGCACGGGGCGGCGGCGCATGAGCGCCGAGCCGCCCGGCCCGGCCGACCACGCACACGGCCCAGGGAACGACGCCGCGGCGCGCGAGGCTGCGGGCACCGTGCTGGTGCGCGTGCGCTCCGGGCTCATCACCGAGGAGTCGGTCTACGGGATCGTGCTCGTCAGCGGCATGATCGTCGTCGCCGGCGGCTACGGGGCGACGTCGTGGGAGACGTTCCTCGGCGTGATCGGCACGGTGATCGTCTTCTGGGCCGCGCACGTCTACGCCGGGACGGTCGCAGGCCACGGCGTGCTCGAGGGGGACGAGACGACCCTGGGTGGGGCATTCCACCGCGCCGTCGGCCGCTCACTCGGATTCCTGCTGGCGGCGCTGCTGCCCTGCTTTGTGCTGCTGCTCGGCGCACTCAAGGCGATCGACGACTCGGTCGCGATGTGGACCGCCCTCTGGCTCGGCGTGGTCGTGCTCGGCGTGCTCGGGTTCAGCGCGTTCACCGTGCGCGGCAGCTCCTGGCCCGTCCGCATCGCCGGGGCGCTGGGCACTGCGGCGTTCGGGTTCGCCATGATCGCGCTCAAGGCCATCATCCATTAGCCCCGCCGGCGTGCCGACGGCTTTTCATCGAGGAGGACGACATGACCCAGTCGACATCGATCGTGCGCGTGTTCCGGCATCCGGCCGAGAGCAGGGAGTCAGTGGAATCCGTCGCGCTCATGGTGGGCGCAGCCGGCTTCCTGCTCGGCGCGCTCATCGCGACCCTGTTCTTCTGGGGCGGCGCCGTGCCGATCGCCGGCCCCGGCTCGCTCGGCCAGCTGGTGGCGGTCTGTTCCGCGATCGTCGCGCTCGCCGTGGTGGTGTGGGCGCGGATGCTGGTGCGCCCGCGCCGCGCCGTGGCGGAGTCCGAACCGCGCCTGCGCTGGTTCGACACCGCCGCTATCGCGCTGACCTACGCCATGATCGCGCTGCTCGGCTGGGTCGGCGTCGCCGCGGTTCTGGCCGAGAGCTTCGTCGATGCCGTCGTCTTCCCCTTCTCCGCCGCGCTGCTGGCCGGGGTCGGGGTGGCCCTGACCGCCTACGTGGTCTTTCTCTCGGCGGTGCACCTCACCCCCATCCATCTCTCGCTCGTTCTGGCGCTGTTCCTCGTGGTCGGGATGCTGACCAGCATGCTGAGCGCCGCCGACCCGCACTGGTGGCAGAAGAACCTGAGCTCGCTCGGCATGACGGACGACCTCTCGGCGCGCGCGTTCAACCTCACCCTGATCATCGCCGGTGCTCTCGTGACGACGATCGCGAACTTCGCGACCGCGTCGCTGCCCGCCGACACGGACGAGGAGCGCCGGCACCGCCGCTTCGTGCGGGTGGCCCTCATGCTGATTGGGGTCCTGCTGGCCTGCGTCGGCATCTTCCCCGTGGATGAGTCCCTGCAGTTGCACAACCTCTCGGCGACCGGGATGGCCATCGTCTACGTCACACTCGTGCTGCGGCTGCGCACGCTGATTCCGAGCACGCCTCGGGTGTTCCTGCTCGTCGGCTACGTCTTCGTCGGCGTGATCGTGCTGCTCGCCGTGCTCTTCATCACGGGCTACTACAACCTCACCGCCGTTGAGCTGGTGCTGGCGGTGCTCGTGTTCAGCTGGCTCATCGTGTTCATGCGCAACCAGGGGCTGTCCCCGCAGCAGCCGCCCCCGGCCGGCGCGGCCAGCGCGGCGCCCTCGACGACGGGCGTCGCCTGACGGCGTCCGTCGTCCTGAGCGGCGCGGCGCGGGGGCTGCGGCCGGGCTAGGGCACGATGATGTTGAACGCCGGGTCGCCGGAGTCCAGCATGCCCAGCAGCGCAGGGAGCACTGAGGCGTCGCCGCTCAGCTCCAGACCGGGGGAGTCGAGGTCGCCGGCCAGCACCGCGATCATCCGCTGCTTGCTCAGGGCGAGCGCGGCCGGCGCCGCTTGATCCGGCTCGATCCTCCGGTTGATCAGCACACCGTTGCGCAGGGTGAGCGCGTAGGTGGCGTCCAGATCGGTGAACGTCACGTCGAGGCGCAGGTCGAGGTCCCACGCCTTCGGGCCGTCCACCGAGATCGCGAGGGCGTCGAAGATCTGCTCTGGGCTGAGCTGGGCAATGAGTGCGGGAGCCGAGGTGACCGTCGGGGTGCCGAAGTTGCCCTCCCGCAGCTCGGTCGCGCCGGAGAGGAAGAAGTTGCGCCAGGTGCCGTTCTCCGCGCCGTAGCCGAGCTGCTCGAGGGTGTCTGCGTACAGTGCGCGGGCGGCGGCGTGGTCGGCATCCGTGAACACGGCATGGTCGAGCAGGGTCGCCGCCCACCGGAAGTCGCCCTCGTCAAACGCCGTCTGCGCGAGTTCGACGACGCGGTCGATGCCGCCCAGCGCGGCCACGTAGCGCACCGCCTCGGCCTCGGGCGGGTGCGGCCAGAGCCGCGCCGGGTTGCCGTCGAACCAGCCCATGTAGCGCTGGTAGATGGCCTTGACGTTGTGGCTGATCGAGCCGTAGTAGCCGCGGGTGCTCCAGGCCGTTTCCAATGCGGGCGGCAGGGGGAAGTCCTCTGCGATCTCCGCGCCCGTCAGTCCCCGGTTCAGCAGGCGCAAGGTCTGGTCGTGCAGGTAGGCGTAGAGGTCGCGCTGGGTGGAGAGGAACTCGACCACGTTGTCGGTGCCCCACGTCGGCCAGTGGTGCGAGGTGAAGGTGACGTCGCTGCGCGCACCGAAGGTGTCGATGGCCTCGGTGAGGTAGTGCGACCACACGTTGGGATCGCGCACCAGCGCCCCGCGCAGGGTGAGCAGGTTGTGCAGGGTGTGGGTGGCGTTCTCCGCCATGCACAGCGCGCGGAAGGCGGGGAAGTAGAAGTGCATCTCGGTGGGCGCCTCGGTGCCCGGTGCCATCTGGAACTCGATCTGCACGCCGTCCACGGTGTGCGTCTCGCCGGTGGCCCGCACCTCGAGGGTCGGCACGATCAGCCCGATTTCGCCGCTGGAGGTCGTCTGGCCGAGCCCCGCGCCGAGGGCGCCGGCCGGCCCGCGCTCCAGCACGGCCCCGTACATGTACCCGGCGCGCCTGGCCATGGCCGTGCCGGCGTAGACGTTCTCCGCGACGGCGTGCTCGACCAGTCCCTCCGGGCTGATCACCTGCACGCGGCCGGCGTCGACATCGGCCTGCGTGGTCACGCCGAACACCCCGCCGAAGTGGTCGACGTGGCTGTGCGTGTAGATGACGGCGCTGACCGGGCGCTCGCCGCGGTTGGCGCGATAGAGGGCGAGGGCGGCGGCCGCCGTCTCCGTCGAGATCAGCGGGTCGATCACGATCACGCCGCGCTCGCCCTCGACGATGGTCATGTTGGAGAGGTCGAGGCCGCGCACCTGGTAGATGCCGGGCACGACCTCGAACAGGCCCTGCTTGGACGTCAACCGCGACTGCCGCCACAGGCTCGGGTTCGCCGTGGCCGGCGCCTCGCCGGTCAGGAAGGAGTAGCTGTCGCCATCCCAGACCACCCGGCCGTCTGCGTCGTGCACGACCCCGGGTTCCAGGGCTGCGATGAATCCCCGGTCGGCGGCGTCGAAGTCGCGGGTGTCTGAGAATGGCAGGCTTTCCCTGAGCTGCTTGTTCGCCTGTTCGATCCTTGCGGTGACTGCCCGATGTTCCATGGTGTGCCCTCCCTCGAAATGAGCGGCGCCCGCCACAGAACGAGGGGCGTCGCGGGAACTCGAGCGAAGGTGCGGCTGGAGCTCCGCAAATCCCTCGCAGTCTAGGGGCGGGTGCGTTCGCGGAACAAGGGTGCGCGGGGCGGGGCAGCATGCTGCCTGGTCGCCCCGGCGCGCTGGCCGAGCACGATTCCGGTGAGGGTGATCAGGATGCCGAGCACCTGCTGCGGGCTGAACACCTCGCCGGCCAGCGCCACACCCAGCAGCACGCCGGTGACCGGGTTGAGCAGCCCGATGAGCCCGACCGTGCCCGCGCCGAGGTGCGCCAGCCCGGTGAACCAGGCCACGTAGGCGAGTGCGGTCGCGATCAGCGACACGTAGCCGAATCCGAGCAGCGCCGGGCCGTCGAGCACGGGCGGCGCCCCCTCCGCGAGCAGCGCGATCGGAACGAGGGTGAGCCCGCCCGCGAGGAGCTGCCACGACGTGAGCGAGAGGACGTCGACGCCGGCGCCCCAGCGCTTGGTGAGGACGAAGCCGAGGGAGGAGAGCGCCATGGCGCTCAGTGAGGCAAGAACGCCGGCCAGGTTGATCGTCGTTGCGCCGGTGAAGAGCATGGTGCAGACACCGACGATGCCGAGCCCGGCACCGATCAGCGGCATCCGCTGTGGCCGCTCGGCGATCAGTGGCCAGGCGATCAGCATCATCATGAGCGGACCGGTGGCCATGATCGTCGCGGCGATGCTCGTCGGCAGCAGCTGTGCGGCGACGTAGACGAGGGCGAAGAAGGCGCCCATGTTGAGGGTGCCGAGCACGAGCGACTTCCACCACCAGGAGCCGCGGGGCAGGCGGCGGCGGAGCGCGAGCAGCACCAGCCCGGCGGGGAGTGCCCGGATCGCCGCGCCCCAGAGCGGGGAGTCGGCGGGCAGGAACTGGTGGGTGACGTAGTACGTCGTGCCCCACGCGATCGGCGCGACGGCGGTGAGGAGCACGAAGCGCCATTTATCTTCCATGGAAGCAATAATAGCTGCCAAGGAAGATAATATGGCGGTATGGAATCAGATTCCCCGGAGAAGCTCGACCGCGTCGCGCAGATTCAGCAGGAGTGGCACCGGGAACGGCCGGAGCTGGACCCCTCGCCGATGGGGGTGATCGGCCGTATCCATCGGCTGGGCGAGTACCTGAGTGAGGAGATCGTTGTCGTGTACAAGCGGCACGGCCTCGGCGAGGGGGAGTTCGACGTGCTCGCGGCGCTGCGCCGGGCCGGTGCCCCCTTCGAACGGGCGCCGGGGGAGCTGGCACAGCACACCATGGTCACCACCGGGGCGATGAGCAAACGGATCGACCGGCTCGAGGAGCGTGGGCTCGTCAGCCGCCGGGTGAGCGCGGTCGACGGTCGGGCGCGGGTCATTGCCCTCACCGGGGCCGGGCGCGAGCTCGTCGACCGCGCGGTCACCGAGCACCTGGCGAACGAGCGGCGGCTGCTGGATGCGCTGAGCCCGGAGGACGTGGCGGCGCTCGAAGCGGTGCTCACGCGCTGGTCGCTGGCCGTCGAGAACGGCTGAGCGCGGCATCCGCCGGGCAGCGCTCCGCCCGCCGCGGGCCCGGGTCTTTCTCGCGGCCGGTCTGGAATAAGCTTGAGGGCATGTCTAAGGTGCTCAGCTCTCTTCCTGTCGGCGAACGCGTCGGCATCGCCTTCTCCGGCGGCCTCGATACCTCCGTCGCCGTCGCCTGGATGCGTGAGAAGGGCGCGGTGCCCTGCACCTACACCGCCGACATCGGCCAGCCAGACGAGCCCGACATCGAGGCCGTGCCCGGCCGTGCCCTCGAGTACGGCGCCGAGATCGCCCGCATCGTCGACGCCAAGTCGGCCCTGGTCGAGGAGGGCCTCGTCGCCCTGGCCTGCGGCGCGTTCCACATCCGCTCCGGCGGCAAGACCTACTTCAACACCACGCCGCTCGGCCGCGCCGTCACCGGCACCATGCTGGTGCGCGCCATGAAGGAGGACGGCGTCGACATCTGGGGCGACGGCTCCACCTACAAGGGCAACGACATCGAGCGCTTCTACCGCTACGGCCTGCTCGCCAACCCGCGCCTGCGCATCTACAAGCCGTGGCTCGACAGCTCCTTCGTGCACGAGCTCGGCGGCCGCACCGAGATGAGCGAGTGGCTCGTCGCGCGCGGCTACCCGTACCGTGACTCGGCCGAGAAGGCCTACTCCACCGACGCCAACATCTGGGGCGCCACCCACGAGGCCAAGCTGCTCGAGGAGCTCTCCAGCGGCATCGAGCTGGTCACCCCGATCATGGGCGTCGCCGCCTGGCGCGATGACGTCGAGGTCGCCACCGAGGTCGTCTCCGTGCGCTTCGAGGCCGGCCGCCCCGTCGCCATCAACGGCGTCGAGTTCGCCGACCCCGTCGCCCTCGTGCTCGAGGCGAACAAGATCGGTGGCCGTCACGGCCTCGGCATGTCCGACCAGATCGAGAACCGCATCATCGAGGCGAAGAGCCGCGGCATCTACGAGGCCCCGGGCATGGCGCTGCTGCACATCACCTACGAGCGCCTGCTGAACGCCATCCACAACGAGGACACCGTTGCCAACTACCACAACGAGGGCCGCCGCCTCGGCCGCCTGATGTACGAGGGCCGCTGGCTCGACCCGCAGTCGCTCATGGTGCGCGAGTCCATCCAGAAGTGGGTCGGCTCGGCCGTCACCGGCGAGGTCACCGTCAAGCTGCGCCGCGGCGACGACTGGACGATCCTCGACACCACCGGACCGCACCTCAGCTACCACCCGGACAAGCTCTCCATGGAGCGCGTCGGCGACTCGGCCTTCGGCCCGGACGACCGCATCGGCCAGCTGACCATGCGCAACCTCGACATCGCCGACTCCCGTTCGCGCCTCGAGCAGTACGCGGCAGCCGGCATCATCGGCGGCGCGACCGCAGAGCTGGTCGGCCAGCTCGAGTCCGGCGCGGCGAGCGAGATCCTCGAGGGTTCCAGCGACGCGGATGCCGAGAGCGACGCCGTCGACCGCGCCTCCGAGGGTGCTGCCTTCGACTCCGGCACCGACTAGTCGCTGCAGAGACATCGTCTGTGAGGGGCCGGCTCCGTTGGGAGCCGGCCCCTCCTGCGTTTCCCGGCGGTTTCCCGGCCGTTTCGGCCGGCGGGGCAGGGAGCCAGCCCGAGGCGCGCGTCGCGCGTCTGGATGCGCGCGGTTCGGAGGCGATCGCACGATTGGGAGGCCGGTTCGGGTCGGTTTCTGCCTCCCGAACCTCCTCTTGCCTCCCAACCGGATGCCTGACCCTGCACCGCATCCTCACCGACCCGCTCGACGGGACCCCGCTGCAGCTGGACCCGACCCAGTACCGGCTGTCCGCGGCTATGCGGCGCTGGATCCTCTACCGGGACGAGACGTGCCGGTTCCCCGGCTGCATCCGCAAGGCGGAGCGCTCCGAGACCGACCACACCCGGGTCTGGGAGCACGGCGGGCTGACCGTCGAGGAGAACCTGGCCGTGCTCTGCAAGAAGAAGCACCGGCTCAAGCGCCAACGGTTTCGACACGCTCTACCAGCGGGGTTGCGCCGCCGTATCCACCAGGCGCTTTCCCCGAAGCTCCGCCGTTCTGAGCGTCGAACCACCGCGCCTGCAACCCCGCGCCTGCGACCCCGCGGCTGGGCGCGCGGTCCGAGTATCGCCCACGGCCCTGTCCAGGCGAGGCGTGCGGGGTTAGCCTCGAAGAAGCGCACCGGTCGGGTACTGCCCCCACGAGCAGCGCACTCTCCGGCCGGGCGGCAACCGAGAGGAAGCACGCCATGACCGACACTCTGGAGCGAGGGACGCGGAAGAGCTCGCGCACGCACACGGAAACCGAGGTGTTCACCGCGTCGAAGAAGCTCAGCGATGCCCTGCAGCAGGTGCTCGTCGAACTGCTCGAGCTGCAGCTGCAAGGCAAGCAGGCCCACTGGAACGTCATCGGGCGCAACTTCCGCGACCTGCACCTGCAACTCGACGAGATCATCAAGGCGGCCCGCGGCTTCTCCGATGTCGTGGCCGAGCGGATGCGCGCCCTGCACGCCGTGCCGGACGGGCGCAGCGACACGATCGCCGCGACGACGAAAATGCCGGCCTACCCGGCGGGGGAGACCGACACCGCAGAGACCGTCGACCTGATCACGGCGCGGCTGCACACGGTGGCCGGCACGGCGCGTGCCGTGCACGACGTGGTGGATGCCGCAGACCCGACGAGCGCCGACATCCTGCACGCCATCATCGAGAAGATCGAGCAGTACGCCTGGATGGTCGGCGCCGAGAATCGCACCCCCTAACCCACGATCCAGCTACCGATTCAGCCATCGATCCTGCACGTATGGTCGTTTTTGGAGACGAAACAGCCACGGAAATGACCATATGTGCAGCGTTGGCTGCGTCTCAGAGCGCGTCGAGCACGGCCTCGATATCGCTGAAGTCGAGGCCGGTCGCGTTCGCGAGGTGACCGTCCAGCAGGGCGTTCAGCTGGCTGGCATCCGCCCGGTGCAACGGCACGCTGACGCCGCGCAGGCAGTCGTCGCAGTTGCATCCGGCGGGATCAATTGTCGAGACGATTTCGTTGCTGTCGATCGCGGTCATGAGGCCCCCTCTCATCGGTCCAGCGAGCCTAGCCGCGCCGCGGTGCCCCGCAAATGGGGGATGTCCCGGATCGCACCCTGAGTCGCCGCAGCGAGGATGCTGCGAAGCCTCTGCAAAACAGCACTGCCGAGGCTTGGTATTCTTGACGAAACCGCGACCAGGCAGGGGAGATTGATGATCTTCTCTCTTGTGGCGGTTGGAATCCTGGCCATCGCCACCCCCCTGCTCACGCGGTGGCTGAAGGCGCGCGTGTTCTGGCTGATCGCCCTCGCCCCCGCGGCGCTGTTCGGGATCACTCTCGCCCAGGCGCCCGGCGTCCTGGCCGGCACACCGGTCACCGAGACATTCCCATGGATTCCCCAGCTTGGCATTGAGCTCAGCTTCCGGATGGATCCGCTCGCGCTGCTGCTCGCCCTGATCGTCACCGGCGTCGGTGCGCTCGTGCTCGCCTACTGCGCCCGGTACTTCAGTGACGACGAGCCAGGCCTCGGGCGCTTTGCCGCCCTCCTGCTGGCCTTCGCCGGTGTGATGTACGGCCTGGTCACGAGCGACGACGTGATCGTCATGTTCGTGTTCTGGGAGGCCACGAGCGTTCTGTCCTACCTGCTCATCGGCCACAACACCGGCCGCAAGTCCAGCCGTGGTGCGGCGCTCCAGGCACTGACCGTCACCACCTTCGGTGGCTTGGCCATGCTCGTGGGCATTGTGATGCTCGTCATGGCCAGCGGCACGACGTCGATCACCGAGATCGTCGCCAACCCGGTCGGCGGCACCCTCGGCCAGGTGGCGATCGTGCTCGTGCTCCTCGGCGCGCTCAGCAAGAGTGCGCTCGTGCCGTTCCACTTCTGGCTGCCGGCCGCCATGGCCGCTCCCACCCCGGTCAGCGCCTACCTGCACGCCGCCGCCATGGTGAAGGCGGGCATCTACATCATCGCCCGCTTCGCCCCCGGCTACGCGGATCAGCCGCTCTGGCAACCGCTCCTTGTCACGATCGGCGTGCTCACGATGCTCGTCGGCGGCTGGCGTGCCATGCGCCAGTACGACCTCAAGCTGATCCTCGCCTACGGCACTGTCAGCCAGCTCGGCTTCCTCACCATCATGCTCGGCTTCGGCACGAGGGACGCTGCCCTGGCCGGCGCCGCGCTGCTGCTCGCGCACGCCCTCTACAAGGCGACGCTGTTCCTTGTGGTCGGCATCATCGACCACGCGACCGGCACCCGGGACTGGCGCAAGCTCTCCGGCTTGGGCCGGCGGATGCCCGTGCTGGCCGTGATCGCGTCGATCGCCGTCGCATCGATGGCCGGCCTTCCGCCGCTGCTCGGCTTCGTCGCCAAGGAGAGCGTCTTCGCGTCCCTCCTCGAGGCCACCTCGGGCGGGGCCGGGCAGAGCGAGTTCTGGGCCTGGTTCGCCCTCGTCGGCGTTGTGCTGGGCTCCGTGCTCACCGTCGCCTACAGCCTGCGCTTCATCTGGGGTGCGTTCTCGACCAAGGCGGACGTCGGCGCCATCCAGCTGCACAACACCGGCTTCGGCATCCTGACGGCCCCGCTCGTGCTCTCGCTCGCGACGATCGGCGGCGGTGTCGCCGCCGGCACGGTCGACGCCCTGGTGGCGCCATACGCAGACACCCTGCCCGGCCCGCACGAGCAGCATCTGGCCCTCTGGCACGGCTTCGAGCCCGCGCTGGCCATCTCCGCCGGCGTGCTGCTGCTCGGGTTCGTCTTGATGCGGCGTCGCCGCCAGGTCGCCCGCTTGCAGGCCAAGCTGCCGCAGGCCGTGGACGCCGGGCGGGAGTACGTGCAGTTCATGCGCGCCTTGGACCGCTTCGCGGCCGCGTTGACCACGCGCATCCAGCGCGGCGGCCTGCCGGCCTACCTGGCCGTGATCATCGGCGTCTTCGTGCTCGGCCTGGGCCTCTCCGCCGCCCTCAACCGCTCGTGGCCGGAGGGCGTCGTGCCCTGGGACTACGCCGTCCAGCCGTTCATCGCCCTGGTCATGGGCATGGCCGCGATCGGCGCCGCCATCGCCGGCCACCGCATGACCGCGGTGCTGCTGGTCGGGGTCACCGGCTACGGCCTCGTGCTGCTCTTCGCGATGGGCGGTGCCCCCGACCTCGCCCTCACCCAGGCGCTCGTCGAGACGCTCACCGTCGTCGTCTTCGTGCTCGTGCTCCGCCGCCTCCCGCAGCAGATCGCGGCGCGCAACAAGGCCGTGCGCAAGGGCCTCCGCGCGGCCCTCGGCATCCTCGCCGGCACCGTGATGGCCGTGATCGCGGTGATCGCCCTCGGCGCCCGCGAGGCGGCATCCATCTCGGCCGAGCTGCCCGCACTGGCCGCGGAGGCGCACGGCAAGAACATCGTCAACGTCATGCTCGTCGACATCCGGGCCTGGGACACCATGGGCGAGATCGCGGTGCTCGTCGCCGTCGCGACCGGCGTCGCCAGCCTCGTCTTCATCTCGGGCCGGGCCGCGCCCGTCGAGCGCATGGAGGGCGGCGGCGAGCGACGCAACCGCCCCGTGCTCAACAGCAGCGCCGTCTCCCGCCAGACCTGGCTCCTGGCCGGCCGCACGCTCTCACCGCAGAACCGCTCGATCATCATCGAGGTGCTCGTTCGCCTGCTCTTCCACCCGGCCATCATCGTCTCGATCTACCTGCTCTTCGTCGGGCACAACCAGCCGGGCGGCGGCTTCGCGGGCGGGCTGCTGGCCGGTCTCGCGCTGGTGGCGCGCTACCTCGCCGGAGGCCGCTACGAGCTGGCAGAGGCCGTGCCCATCGATGCAGGCAAGCTGCTCGGAACGGGTCTGCTGCTGGCCGTCGGAACCGCGCTCAGCTCGATGTTCTTCGGGCTGCAGGTGCTGGAGTCCTCGTGGTTCGAGGCGAGCATCCCGGTGCTCGGCGAGATCTCGATCGGCACCTCGACGATCTTCGACATCGGCGTCTACCTGGTGGTCTTCGGTCTCGTGCTCGACATCCTGCGCAGCCTCGGCAGCGAGGTTGACCGGCAGCAGGAAGACCAGGAGGACGACGAGGAAGACGCGGAGTACGCGCGGCCGAGCACCTCAGACACCAACCCGGCCAAGCCAAACCAAGCAGAGGGGGGATCCCGATGAACGCCTCGATGACCCTCATCCTGCTGATGGCCGTGATGTACGCCTCCGGTGTCTACGTCATGCTCGAGCGCAGCCTCACTCGCGTGCTGATCGGCTTCCTGCTGGTCGGCAACGCCACCAACATCCTGCTGTTCCTGATGAGCGGGCGGCCCGGCCTGGGCCCGATCATGAACGACGGAGTGGATGCCGCCGACATCTCCGACCCGCTGCCGCAAGCCCTGATCCTCACCGCCATCGTCATCAACCTCGGCATCACCGCCTTCATGCTCGCCCTCATCTACCGCTCCTGGTGGCTCGCCCAGCTGGGCGCCAAGGGCGACCTCATCGACGATGAAGAGCAAGACCTCGAGGACGCGCTGGCTTCCGCCGCGGAGCTGCGCCGCTCCGAGGACGACGACACCGCCATCCACGCCATCCTCGACGCCAGTGACGAGCACCTCGACGCGACGGGCGACGTCGACGACACCGCACGTGACGCCGACACGGATGCCGCAGAGCTGCTCGCCGAGCTCACCGCGCTCGATGTGCCGACGGACACCTCCCCGATCGAGGTGCAGCGCAGCGAGCAGGCTGGGCGCGACGGGACAGACGACACTTCACCGCGAGACGGGAGCAGCTGATGCCAGAGCTCATCCCGCTCATGGTCCTGATCCCCCTGATCGCGGCCGCACTCACCGTCATCTTCGGGCGCCAGCCGCGCCTGCAGGTGGCCATCAGCAGCACCGCGCTGACCGCCACCGTCGCGATCAGCGCCGTGCAGATCGCCCTCATCGACCAGAACGGCCCGGCGGTCGTCGCCGTCGGCGGCTGGGCGGCGCCCTGGGGCATCGCCCTCGTGGTGGACAGGCTCTCGGCCATCATGCTGCTGATCTCGGCGATCATGCTGCTCGGCGTGCTCATCTACTCCATCGGCCAGGGGGTCGCCGACCGCCACCGCGAGACGCCGGTGTCGATCTTCCACCCCAGCTACCTCATCCTCTCTGCCGGAGTCTTCACCACCTTCATCGCCGGCGACCTGTTCAACCTCTACGTCGGCTTCGAGGTGCTGCTCGCGTCGAGCTACGTGCTGCTCACGCTCGGCGGCACCGGTGAGCGGATCCGCGCCGGCGTCACCTACATCATCGTCAGCCTGGTCAGCTCGCTGTTCTTCCTGGCTTCCATCGCGCTGATCTACGGCGCGACGGGAACGGTCAACATGGCCCAGCTCTCCGTGCGGCTCGGAGAGCTCCCGGCCGACGTGCAACTGGTGCTGCACGTGCTGCTGCTGATCGGCTTCGGCATCAAGGCCGCGGTGTTCCCACTCTCCTTCTGGCTGCCGGATTCCTACCCGACGGCGCCCGCGCCGGTGACTGCCGTGTTCGCCGGCCTGCTCACCAAGGTGGGGGTCTACGCCCTGATTCGTACCGAGACGGTGCTCTTCGCCGGGCACGATCTGAGCGCGCTGTTCCTGGTGATCGGCAGCCTGACGATGATCGTCGGCATCCTCGGCGCGCTCGCCCAGGCCGACATCAAACGACTGCTCTCGTTCACCCTGGTCAGCCACATCGGCTACATGCTGTTCGGCATCGGGCTGGCCACCACGCTGGGCCTGGCCGCGACCATCTACTACGTTGTGCACCACATCACCGTGCAGACGACGCTGTTCCTCACGACCGGACTCATCGAGCGCACCGGCGGCGCCACCTCCATCAACCGGCTGGCCGGCCTGCTCAAGGCCTCGCCGCTCGTCGCCATCCTCTTCTTCATCCCGGCGCTGAACCTCGGCGGCATCCCGCCCTTCTCTGGCTTCATCGGCAAGGTCGGCCTATTCATGGCCGGCGCCGCGGCGCCCAGCCCGCTCGTCTGGATCGGGATCGCTGCCGGTGCGATCACCTCCCTGCTCACCCTGTACGCGCTCACCCGGTTCTGGAACATGGCCTTCTGGCGCGGCAAGGGCGAGCTCAAGGGCTACGAGTCGGTGCTGATCGAGTCGTTGCAGGAGGCCCCGGAGGCCCCGGACGCCTCGGTGGCGGTCAAGACCCGCACGGTGCCTGCCACGATGCTCGCCGTGACCGCCGGCATGGTCGCGCTGACCGTGGCGCTCACGGTATTCGCCGGACCGCTGTTCGGCATTGCCGAGCGGGCTGCAGAAGACCTGAAGACCCCGGCCTTCTACATCGACACCGTCTTCCCTGGGGGTGTGCAGTGACCGAGGCACAGAACGAGAACCCATCGAACCCGGCCCCCATGCGCGGCGGCGTCATCCCGACCAGCCGTGTGCCCAGCGGGCCGGCCTTCCCCGAGACGGAGCAGACACACCGGCAGAACCTGTGGCGCCAATTCCCCCTGCTCGTCATCCTGGTCGCGCTCTGGCTGCTGCTCTGGGAAGAGATCACGGTGATGAGCGTCGTGACCGGCGTGCTGCTGGCGCTGTTCGTCACCCGCGTGTTCTACCTGCCGCCGATCGCGCTGAGCGGGCGGCTGAACCCGTGGCGACTGCTGATCTTCGTCGGGCGGATGATCTCCGACATCACCTTCGCCTCACTGCACGTGGCCTGGCTGGCGATCAACCCGCGGTACCACCCGATCAACTCGATCCTCGCGATCAAGCTGCACACGCGCAGCGACCTCGTCATCACCCTGACCGCGGTCTCGATCTCGCTCGTCCCCGGCACCGTGGTAATCGACGCCGACCGGGAGAACGCGATCCTCTACATCCATGCCCTCGGCACGCGCACCCCGGAGGACATCGACAGAATCCGGCGCGATGTGCTCGGCACGGAGGAGCGCATCGTGCTGGCGATCGGCGCGAAGGACGAGGCCGACGGCATCCGTGCGGACCGCCGAGAGCGCGAGGGCGGCGTCGGAACCGTCGGCGCGAGACGGAAGGGAGACTGACATGTCGTTCCTCATGATTGTCGCCGTGCTGGCCGGAGTGATGTTCGGGATCGGCGCGCTCTGCGCGGTCTACCGGATCATTCGCGGGCCGTCGATCCTGGATCGGGCCCTGGCCGCCGACGTCATGCTCGCGATCGCCATCTGCGCGCTCGGCGCCGAGATGGCCATCAACCGGCACACCGACACGCTGCCCGTGCTGCTGGTGCTGGCCATGTTCGCCATCGTCGGCTCGATCAGCATCGCCCGCTTCATGTCCAAGCAGGACGCATCATGAACGAGATCCTCGCCGGTGTGCTCATCCTGCTCAGCGCCTTCCTGTCGATGGCTGCCGGCATCGGCATCCTGCGCTTCCCCGACGTGCTCTCGCGCCTGCACGCGTCGACGAAGCCGCAGATTCTCGGTGTGGCGGCGATCGTGGTCGCCATCTGGCTGCTGAACCCGAGCTGGGGCGTCGCCTCGACGCTGATCCTGGTGCTCGGCTTCCAGATGATGACGCAGCCGATGACGGCGCACATGATCGGCCGTGCCGCGTACCGCACCGAGCACGTGCGCGCCGACCTGCTCATCGCCGATGAGATCGCGGATGCCGTCGATGCGGCGTCCGCGGCCGAGGCCGAGGCCTCAGAGGCCGGGGAGTCGCGCCCCGCCGAGTAGCGGCCCCCGCTGGTTGAGCGGCCCCCGCGGTTGAGTTTGTCGAAACCCCCGGGCTGCCCGGGCTCGAGCGGCCCAGTTACGGCGCGGGGTCGAGCGCCTTGGCCGGGTGGCAAGCCGTGGCGGTGAGCCGGCCGTCCGGGTCGAGCCGCTCCAGCAGCGAGCCGGCGATCGCGTAGAGCTGGTCGAGCTGCTCGGCGCTGAGCGCGTCGAGCACGGTGCTGCGCACGGTGTCGTGGTGGCCGGGCGCCGCGGCGTCGAGCAGGGCGAGGCCCTCCGGCGTGATGCGCGCATTCGTGGCCCGGCGGTCCTCCGGGCACGGGAAGCGCTCGACGAGGCCGCGCTCCTCGAGCCGGCGCACGACGTGCGAGAGGCGGGGGAGCGTGGCATTCGTGCTGGCGGCCAGCGCCGTCATCCGCATGGCCTCTCCCGGCGCGGACGCCAACGCCATCAGCGTCATGTACTCGAAGTGGGTGAGCTTGGCGTCGCGCAGCAGCTGGGCGTCCAGCACGGGAGGCAGCAGCTCGACGACCGCGATCAGGCGCTGCCAGGCTGCGGCCTCGTCGTCGTTCATCGGGCGCGGGCCGGCCGTGCTGGTGCTGCGTGCTGGCTCGGTCATGCCCCCAGTCTACCGCTTGTCGCGGCAATAGTTGACGCAACAAGTAAATGGGGTTATGGTTTTACTTGTTGGAACAACCAAAGCGCCCCGGCGCAGATTGCAGGAGAGACATGACCACGGTCAGCATCATCGGAAACGGCAACATGGGCACCGCAATCGGCGGCATCGTGACGGCCGGCGGCAACAATGTCGAGTTCATCGGGCGTGACGCGGACGCCGCGATCAACGGCGACATCGTCGTGCTCGCCGTCGGTTACCCGGCCGTCGCCGACGTCATCGCCGCGCACGGCGACAAGCTCGCCGGCAAGGTCGTCGTCGACATCACCAACCCGCTCAACTTCGAGACCTTCGACTCGCTCGTCGTACCCGCCGACGGCTCGGCCGCCGCGGTCATCGCCGAGGCGCTGCCCGCCTCCAGCGTGCTCAAGGCCTTCAACACGAACTTCGCCGCCACCCTGGCCGGCAACACCGTCGGCGGCAACGCCGCCACCACCGTGCACATCGCCGGTGACAGCGCAGACGCGAAGGCGCTGCTCGGCTCGGTGCTGCAGGCCGGAGGCGTCGCCTCCGTCGACGCCGGCGCTCTCGCCCGCGCCCGCGAGCTGGAGGCAATCGGGTTCCTGCAGCTCACGCTCGCCGTGCAGGAGAAGATCGGCTGGAACGCCGGCTTCGCGCTGATCAAGTAGTGCAACGGCCCCGCCTCGGCGGGGCCGTCGGACGAGGGGCCCGCTCTGGATGGAGCGGGCCCTTTGTCGTTCCCGGCCGAGGACGCCCTAGGATCGCTGCAAGGAAGAGGGGTGTCGGATGGGCGGCAACGAGCTCGAGGTGCGCGAGCGCGCGGACGCGACGGGGGTGCGCGGCTTCGCCCGCTCGGTGGTGACCGAATCGGCCGTCTACGGCGTGATCCTGGTGTCGGCGATGGTGATCGTCACGGGGCAGAAGTCCGACGCGTCGATCGATGTATTCCTCAAGGTGCTTGGCACCGTGATCGTATTCTGGATCGCGCATATCTTCGCCGAGGTCGTCGGCGGCTTCGGGGCGACCGGGGGCGACGACGCGGTGTCGGTGCGCAAGTTGATCGCGCACGGCGTGCAGCGCTCCTGGGGCCTGCTCGCCGCTGCGCTGATCCCGCTCGGCGTGATCCTGCTCGGCACGGTCGGCGTGCTCAGCGACGATGCCGCCGTCTGGGCGGCGCTCTGGGTCGACGTCGTGCTGCTCGGCGTGCTCGGCTATCTGGCCGTCGCCCGCCGGACGCGGCGGCAGGCCCCACGGGTGGTGGGCGCGCTGCTGACCGCCGCGCTCGGGGTCGGGATCATGCTGCTCAAGGCCTTCATCCACTGAGAGAGGCGTCAGCGCGCCGAGGCGGCGGCCAGGTGGGCGAGCTGGGCGCGCACGGCGGCATGGGCCGCCGGCAGGATGGCGGGGTCGACGTCTGGGTAGACGAGGGCGGTGACGCGCTCCGTGAGCTCCGCGGGCTGCGGATCCGCCGGGTCGACGCCGAGGGTCGCCAGCGCGGCGCGCACCTCGTCCAGGCGCCTCCGCCTGTGCTCCAGGTACTGGGCCCCGACCTCGGCGAGGCTTGGCAGCGTCGGCCCGTGGGCGGGCAGCGCGAGCGCCGGGCCGAGGGCGACCAGTCGCTCCAGCGACGCCAGGTACTCGCCCAGGGTGCCGTCCGGGTGGGCGATGACCGTGCTGCCGCGACCGAGGATCGTGTCGCCGGTCAGCACGGAGCCGGAGCCGGCGCCGGCGTCGGCGCCGGCGGAGTCCGCGTCGCCGGCCGCGTCCTCCGGGAGCAGGAAGCACAACGAGTCGGCCGTGTGGCCCGGCGTGTGCAGCACGACGATCTCGGTGCCGGCCGCCGCGATCCGCTCGCCATCCCGCAGCGGGGCGCCGCCGATGCAGTAGTCGGCGTCGAACGCCCGGACGCGCGCCCCGGTGAGCGCGGCCAGGCGCGCGCTGGCCGCGGTGTGGTCGGCATGCCCGTGGGTCACCAGGATCAGCTCGATCGGGCCGGATGCCACCAGTGCGGCCACGTGGGACTCGTCCAGCGGGCCCGGGTCGACGAGCACGGATGCCGCGGCATCCGTGCCCCGAATCAGGTAGCTGTTCGTGCCGTCGAGGGTCATCGGGCCGGGGTTTGGCGCGCGCAGCCGCCGGGTGAGGCGGCTCGTTCTCGTGGCGTCCATGCATGAATCCTTCGACTGTCTCGTCGCATCCTATGGCCGAGATGCGCCATCGGGCTGTGTGCCCCGCGCGGTTGTCGTAGGGTGGGGCGGTCGAGGGAGACGGCCATGAAGACCAACGATCGCACGGCGCCGGCGGGTGTGACCGGGCTGGCCGCCACCGTCGTGCTGCTGCGCGCGGGAGCGCAGCGTGCGCCCGGCGTCGAGGTGCTGCTGCTCGAGCGTCCGCACGACCGGGGCAGCTTCGCCGGAGCATGGGTCTTCCCCGGCGGCGCCGTCGACCCCGAGGAGCTTCCCGCCGGGCACGGCCCGGCTGGGCGCGGGCCTCTGGAGCTCACACTGACCGAGGAGGAAGCGGCGAGCCGGCGCGCGGCCGTTCGCGAGACCCGTGAGGAAACGGGCCTGGTGCTGCAGGCGGCGCAGCTCGCGCCGCTCTCGCGCTGGCACCCGCCTCGGGAGGCGCCGAAACGCCTGCGCACCTGGTTCTGGCTCGCCGCGGCTCCAGCGGGCCCCATCACCGTGGCGCCGGACGAGGCCGTTGGCCACCGCTGGCTGAGCCCGGATGCCGCGCTCGCGCAGCACGCGCGCGGTGAACTGCGGCTCTTCCCGCCGACCTGGCTCACGCTGCACGGGCTGCTCGGTGCGACATCCGTCGCCGCACTGCTGCAGCGTGCCCGGGGGAGCGAGCGGGCGGAGTTCGCCACACGCATGCTGCCGGGCGGGGGCATGACCGTGTGGCCCCCGGATGTCGCGTACGGCCAGGATGCGGCCGACCCCGCGCGGATTGATGCGCCCGGCCCGCGCAACCGGCTGGACATGCGCGAGCTGCCCTGGCGCTATCTGCGCGCGGGCTGAGCGGAGCTTCGCGACTCGCGCCGGCAGCCTCAGTCGCGCGCGGCCAGTGAGGCGATGCGGGCGAGCACCTGGTGCGAGAGTTGGCGCTTGTCCATCTGGTTGACGGTGCCGGCGATCACGAGGTGCTTCTCGGGGGCGTAGTAGAGCACCGAGCCGATCGACCCCGAGTGCCCGACGAGCCGTGGCATCGGGTCAAGCGGTGAGAACACCCGCGGCAGGGTGTACTGCATCACCCCGAGCCCGTAGCGCAGCGGGCCGAAGACGGAGTTCGTCTGCGCGGTCAGCTGGGGCAGCCAGTGCGGGTCGAACAGCTCCCCGCCGAGGAACGCGCGCAGGAAGCGGGTGCACTCGGGCAGCGTGGAGACGATCGCCCCCTGTGAGCCGCAGGAGGCGAGCGTCAGCGGCAGGCGCAGCGGCCGGCCCTTCGAGAAGAACGGCGCGACCTCGTCGTAGCGCTGCATCGTGTCCCGGTCGAAGAGGTAGCTGTTGCCGAGGCCGAGCGGGCGGAAGATCTGCGTGTCCAGCGCGTCGCGATAGCTCTGCCCGCCGGCCTGCTCGATCACGAGGCCGAGCAGGGTGAAGTTCGTGTCGGAGTAGTGCGCGCGGCTGGTGCCGGGGGCGAAGCGCGCCGGCATCCGCCGAGTGCGCTCGATGGACTCGTCCGGCGTCCAGGCGAGATCGCCGGCGAGCGACTCGGCGAGGAACCCGCCCGGCCCCTCGAAGTAGTCGGCGAGGCCGCTGGTCTGGCTGAGCAGTTGGCGCACGGTGATCGAGCCGCCGTGGTCGACGCCGCCGTGGGTGTTCAGGCCCTGCATGGTGCCGGCCGGCAGGTAGTCGGCGGCGGGCTTGTCCAGATCGACCAGGCCGGCGTCGACGAGGCGCAGCACCAGCACCGTCGTGTACAGCTTGGTGATGCTGGCGATGAAGATCGGTTGGTCCTGCTCGCCGAACGTCCACGACCAGTCGGAGTCGGTGCGCTCCACCCGCCAGAGCACCGCGCCGGTGAGGCGGTGGGCGGCGGCCCGCGTGGCGGCGGCGTCGAGCTTGGTGGTGAGTGCGTCGGTCATGGTTGGCACGGTGTCAGATCCCCCAGGATGCGCCGGTTTGCGCCGGCATTCGGTCGAGTTCGGAGAGGTCGAGGGCGGCCACGCCGTGGATGCGGGCATCGATCGTGTGCGCTCTGCCCCTGCATCCGGCCCAGCGCGCTCCTCGATCCCCCCGAGGAGCACATCGACGTCCTCGTCGGCCTTCAGTATCCGACACAGCCTGCCATGCCTGCGGCTTGTCCGGCAGCACCCGTTCAGGGTTCACCGGGCGTCTGTGGGTCAGTCGGCGGATGCCTGCGCGGTCGACTCGCGCTCGACCAGAGCGAACGGCACCGTGATGGTGCGGGCCGGCAGCGGCTCGCCCCGCTCGGCGATGCGCTCGGCCAGCATCTGCACGGCCAGCGTGGCGATCTGCTCGCGGCCGGGGCTGATGGTCGTCAGTGCCGGCAGCGAGTAGCGGGCGTCGTCCAGGTCGTCGAAACCGATCACCGACACCTGCTCCGGCACGCGGATGCCGCGCTGCCCGAGGGTGCGCAGGGCGCCGAGCGCGAGCGCATCGTTGAACGCAACGATGCCGTCGAACGGGGTGCCGGAATTCAGAAGCGCCTCGGTCGCGGCGGCGCCGTCGAAACGGGTCCAGGACTCCACGGCGCGCTCGAGCTCGGGCCGGCTGTCCAGGCCGGCGGCCGCCAGCGCCTGCCGGTAGCCGAGCAGGCGCAGGCTCCCCGCCCCTGAGGTGTCGCCGGGCCGGGCGCCGAGCGCGACGATCCGGCGCCGGCCGAGCGCGAGCAGGTGCTCGGTCGCGGCGCGGATGGCCTCGGTGTTGCGCATTGTCACGTGGTCGACGGGGGAGTGGGGGCCGGCCGGGAGCTGGGCGTAGAGGCCGGTGTCCTCCGCCTCGCTGCCGAGCGTGCTGAACAGCATGCCGTCGACGAGCTGCGCCGTGCTGGCGCGCGCCCCGGCATCCGCGCCCCGGGACTGCTCGATCAGCACCGACAGCCCCTCGCGCTCGGCCGCCTCGATGACGGCCTCGGCCAGTTCGGCGAAGTAGGGGTTCCGCAGCGTCGGCAGCACCAGGCTGATGACGCCGGTGCGGCCGGAGCGGAGGTTGCGCGCGGTCAGGTTCGGCCGGTAGCCGACGGCCGCGATCGCGTCGAGCACGCGTTGCTTGGTGGCCGGCCGGATGTTCGGGTGGTCGTGGATGACGTTGGAGACCGTCTTGATCGAGACGCCGGCGAGCTGGGCGACGTCGGAGAGCGTTGCGGCCATGGTGCTCCTCCGTCGGCGTGGGTGGGAGTCACCAAGCTATCAGGGTTCGCCTAGACGCTCGGCGTTCTGGCTGCTACGTTTACAACGTTGTAAACGAGGCCGTGAGCGGCCAGCAAAGGAGCACCCGCGTGAGCACGAGCAGCACTTCCCCCGCCGAGACGAGCGGCCCAGAGCAGAGCACCGCCGAGCAGTACGTCATCGGCGTCGATTACGGAACCCTCTCCGGCCGCGCCGTTGTCGTGCGTGTCTCCGATGGCGCAGAGCTCGGCTCCGCCACCCTCGACTACCCGCACGCCGTGATGGACACCGCGCTGACCGCCGGCCCGGCCGCGGTAGCCGGCGCCCCGATCGCCCTCGCGCCCGACTGGGCGCTGCAGGTGCCGGCCGACTACGTCGCCGTGCTGCGAAGCGCCGTGCCCGCGGCCGTCGCCGCGGCCGGGATCGACCCGGCGCAGGTGATCGGCATCGGCACCGACTTCACCGCCTGCACCATGGTGCCGACGCTCGCCGACGGCACGCCGCTCAGCGAGCTGCCCGCCTACGCCGACCAGCCGCACGCCTACGTGAAGCTGTGGAAGCACCACGCGGCGCAGCCGCACGCCGACCGCATCAACGAGCTCGCGGAGGCGCGCGCCGAGTCCTGGCTGCCGCGCTACGGCGGCCTCATCTCGAGCGAGTGGGAGTTCGCCAAGGGGCTGCAGCTGCTCGAGGAGGCCCCCGCGGTCTACGCGGCGATGGAGCACTGGGTCGAGGCGGCCGACTGGATCGTCTGGCAGCTCACCGGCCAGTACGTGCGCAACGCCTGCACCGCCGGCTACAAGGGCATCTGGCAGGACGGCGAATACCCGTCGCGCGACTTCCTCGCCGCACTGAACCCCGACTTCGCCGGCTTCGTCAGCGACAAGCTCGAGCACCGGATCGGCCAGCTCGGTGACGCCGCCGGCACGCTGAGCGCCGAGGCGGCGGCCTGGACGGGCCTGCCGGAGGGCATCGCCGTGGCCGTCGGCAACGTCGACGCGCACGTCACCGCCCCGGCCGCGCAGGCCGTGCAGCCCGGCCAGATGGTCGCCATCATGGGCACCAGCACTTGCCACGTGATGAACTCCGACACCCTCGCCGAGGTGCCCGGCATGTGCGGCGTCGTCGACGGCGGCATCGTCTCTGGGCTCTACGGCTACGAGGCCGGCCAGTCCGGCGTCGGCGACATCTTCGCCTGGTACGTCAAGAACCAGGTGCCCGCCGGCTACGTCGCGGCGGCGGATGCCGCGGGCACCAGCATCCACCAGTACCTCACCGACCTCGCCTACCGGGAGCCGGTCGGCGCCCACGGCCTGATCGCCCTGGACTGGCAGAGCGGCAACCGCTCGGTGCTGGTCGACCACGAGCTCTCCGGTGTCGTGCTCGGCACCACGCTCACCACCCGGCCGGAGGAGGTCTACCGGGCGCTGCTGGAGGCGACCGCGTTCGGCACCCGCACCATCGTGGAGACCTTCAACGCCAGCGGCGTTCCCGTCACCGAGTTCATCGTGGCCGGCGGGCTGCTGAAGAACCCGCAGCTGATGCAGACCTACAGCGACGTGCTGCGGATGCCGATCTCGACCATCGCCAGCGAACAGGGCCCCGCGCTCGGCTCGGCCATCCACGCCGCCGTCGCCGCCGGCGCCTACGAGAACGTGCTCGCGGCCGGGCAGGCGATGGGCAAGCTGAACAAGGACGTCTACCGGCCGAACGCGGCATCCGCCGACGCCTACGACGCGCTGTTCGCCGAGTACACCCTGCTGCACGACTACTTCGGGCGCGGTGGCAACGAGGTGATGCACCGGTTGCGTGCGCTGAAGCGGGACGCCGTGGCAACCGACGCCGACACGCAGGAGGCCGCGGCATGACCGTCTTCGACCCGGCCGGCTTCGACCCGGAGCTGGAGGACGCGATCCAGGCCGTGCGCCAGGACGTCTCCGCGCTGCACGGGGAGCTCGTGCGCAACGGCCTCGTCATCTGGACCGGCGGCAACGTCTCCGGCCGGGTGCCCGGCGCCGACCTCTTCGTGATCAAGCCGTCCGGCGTCGCCTACGACGACCTGGCGCCGGAGAACATGATCCTCTGCGACCTGGACGGCGCCGTGATCGCCGGCACCCCGGGCAGCGAGCGCTCGCCCTCCAGCGACACCGCCGCGCACGCCTACGTTTACCGCAACATGCCGGAGGTCGGCGGTGTCGTGCACACCCACTCCGACTACGCCACCGCCTGGGCGGCGCGCGGCGAGGAGATCCCGTGCGTCATCACCGCGATGGCCGACGAATTCGGCGGCCCGATCCCGGTCGGCCCGTTCGCGATCATCGGCGACGACTCGATCGGCCGCGGCATCGTCGAGACGCTGAGCGGCCACCGCTCGCGCGCCGTGCTGATGGCGAACCACGGCCCGTTCACGATCGGCCGTGACGCCCGCGACGCGGTGAAGGCCGCCGTCATGGTCGAGGACGTCGCCCGCACCGTGCACATCGCCCGGCAGGGCGGACCGCTCATCCCGCTCGCCCAGGAGGCGATCGACTCCCTCTTCACCCGCTACCAGAACGTCTACGGACAAGCACCCCAAGGAGCCATTGCCTGATGTCAGAGCACCGCATGCCGAAACTCACCACCTCGCTCGACCACTACGAAGTCTGGTTCCTCACCGGCAGCCAGAACCTCTACGGCGAGGAGACGCTGCGCCAGGTCGCCAGCCAGTCCCAGCAGATCGCCGGCGCGCTGGACGCCGCGGGCGACGTGCCCGTGAAGGTCGTCTGGAAGCCCGTGCTCAAGGACTCCGACTCGATCCGCCGGCTCGCCCTCGAGGCGAACGCCGCCGACAACGTCATCGGCGTCATCGCCTGGATGCACACCTTCTCGCCAGCCAAGATGTGGATCCACGGCCTGGACGCGCTGGCCAAGCCGCTGCTGCATCTGCACACGCAGGCCAACGTCGAGCTGCCGTGGGGCGAGATCGACTTCGACTTCATGAACCTCAACCAGGCCGCCCACGGCGACCGGGAGTTCGGCTACATCCAGACCCGGCTGGGCGTGGTGCGCAAGACCGTCGTCGGCCACGTCAGCAACCCGGCCGTCACCGCGCAGGTCGGCGGCTGGCAGCGCGCGGCCGCCGGCTGGGCGGCATCCCGCAGCATGAAGCTCGCCCGCTTCGGCGACAACATGCGCTACGTCGCCGTCACAGAGGGCGACAAGACCGAGGCGGAGCTGCGCTTCGGCGTGCAGGTGAACACCTGGGGCGTGAACGAGCTCGCGGATGCCGTGCACGCGGCGTCCGACGCGGCGATCGACGCCCTCGTCGCCGAGTACGAGGAGCTCTACACCGTCGCCCCCGAGCTGCGTCGGGGCGGGGAGCGGCACGAGTCGCTGCGCTACGGCGCCGCGATCGAGATCGGGCTGCGCGCCTTCCTCGAGGAGGGCGGCTTCAGCGCCTTCACCACCTCCTTCGAAGACCTGGGCGCGCTGCGCCAGCTGCCCGGCCTGGCCGTGCAGCGGCTGATGGCCGACGGCTACGGCTTCGGCGCGGAGGGCGACTGGAAGACCGCCATCCTGGTGCGCGTCGCGAACGTGATGGGTGCCGGCCTGCCCGGCGGCGCCTCGCTGATGGAGGACTACACCTACGACATGACGCCGGGGAACGAGCTGATCCTCGGCGCCCACATGCTCGAGGTCTCGCCGTCGCTGACCACCCAGAAGCCGACGCTCGAAGTGCACCCGCTCGGCATCGGCGGCAAGGAGGACCCGGTGCGCCTGGTCTTCACCGCCGACTCCGGCCCCGCCGTCGTCGTCGCGCTGAGCGACATGCGCGACCGCTTCCGCCTGGTCGCCAACGTCGTCGAGGTGGTGCAGCCGACCGCCCCGCTGCCGAACCTCCCCGTCGGCCGAGCCGTCTGGAAGCCGGCGCCGGACTTCGCCACGAGCGCGGCCGCCTGGCTGACCGCCGGCGCCGCCCACCACACCGTGATGTCGACGGCGGTCGGCATTGAGGTGTTCCAGGACTTCGCCGAGATGGCCGGCACCGAGCTGCTCGTCATCGACGAGTCGACCGAGCTGCGCGAGTTCGGCCGGCAGCTGCGCTGGAACCAGGCCTACTACCGCCTGGCGCAGGGCCTGTAGCCGCGCGACCCGGCGGCATCCTGCCCCGGCTCGCAACACATCCGTCGAAACGGCGCCACCTCAGGTGGCGCCGTTTCGCCGCCGCCACCAGCGCGGAATTATTCGAGGCCGGGCTCCCCGGCCCGTCAGCGTCTTGTGAGCGAGCCGCCGGCGCGCACCCGCGACACGGCGTCGACCGTGGCCGCGAGAATCAGCACCGCGCCGGTCACGACGTAGTTGACGCCGGCCGGCAGGTTCAGCAGGCCGAGCCCGTTCGTGATCACGGCGATCACAAGGGCGCCGATCGCGGCGTGCAACAGGCGGCCGCGCCCGCCGAACAGGCTCACCCCGCCGACGACGGCCGCCGCGACACCGCTCAGCACGATGTCGCGACCTGCCGCGGCATCCACCGAGCCGACCTTGGAGATGCTGAACAGGCCGGAGATCACGGCGAGCGTCGAACACACGATGAACGCCGTCCAGCGGATGAGCACCACCTTGACGCCGGCGCGCCTGGCTGCCTCTGCGTTGCCGCCGACCGCGTAGATGTAGCGGCCGAACTTGGTGCGGTCGAGCACGAAGGTTCCGGCCCAGAGGATCGCCAGCGTGATCGGCACCACGATCGGCACACCGGACACCGGCTTGAAGCCGGTGCCTCGGTCGTTGCTGAGGAGGGCGACGACGACGCCGCCGATCACGAGGATCACGCCCAGCTTGATCCAGACCAGCGCGATGGTGCGGTTCGGCACTCCCGCGCGGGTGCGTCTGGCTCGGTCCCAGAGGGAGGTGCCGAGCGAGACGGCGAGGATCACCGCGAGCATCGCCCAGCCCGCCCAGACCGGCATGTTGGCGTTCATGATCGAGAGGATCTCCGGCGTCTGCACGCGGTACAGGCCGCCGCTGCCGATGATGATCAGCTCGAGCCCCTGGAACCCGAGGAACAGGCCGAGCGTCACGACGAATGACGGGATGCCGACCCGGGCGACGAAGAAGCCGATGAACGTTCCGATGGCCACACCGGTCAGCAGCGCGATCAACAGGGCGAGCATCCAGTTGAAGCCGTTCACGTTCACCAGCACGACGAAGATGCACATCGTCAGGCCCGAGGTGACGCCGGCGGAGAGGTCGATCTCGCCGAGCAGGATCACGAAGACGAGCGCCATGCCGAGCATCACGAGCGTCGCAGCCTGGGTGAGCAGGTTGGCGAAGTTGCGCTCCGTCAGGAAGAACGGGCTGAGGATCGCGAACATGATGCTCAGCACGACGAAGCCGCCGATCGCGGGCAGCGCCCCCATCTCGCCGTGCCGCACCCGCTGCAGGTAGGCACGGGCCTGATCCATCACAGTGCCCTCCTGCCCGCTTCCGATCAGCTCGGCGGTGCTGCGGGTGGCGAGCACGTCGGTGGGGGTCGGGTCCGGCGCCTGGCTGGGCGCCCCGATGGTCATGCCTGCACCCCGTTGTACGTCTTGCTGCCGGTGATGTAGCCCACGATGTCGTCGCGGTTGGTGTCCTCCGCCTTGACGGATGCCACCATCTGGCCGAGATAGAGCACGCTGATGTAGTCGGCGACGGCAAACACATCCGCGAGGTTGTGGCTGATCAGGATGACGGCGACCCCCTGTTCAGCGAGCCGGCCGACGAGCTCGAGCACCTGCTCCGTCTGCGCGACGCCGAGGGCGGCCGTCGGCTCGTCGAGCACGACCACCTTCGCCTTCTTCAGCACGGAGCGCGCGATCGCCACCGTCTGGCGCTGCCCGCCGGAGAGGGAGGACACCTTCTGCCGCACCGAACTCACCGTCCTGACCGAGAGCTGACGCAGCGTCTCCGCCGCCTCGCGCTCCATCAGGCCCTCGTCGAAGGTGCCGAAGCCGAGCTCCTCGCGCCCGAGGAACATGTTCTGCACGATGTCGAGGTTGTCGCAGAGCGCCAGGTCCTGGTACACCACCTCGATGCCGAGCCGGGACGCCTCCCGCGGCGAGTGCAGGTGCACCGCCTCGCCGGCGAAGCGCACCTCCCCGGAATCGTAGGGCTGCACCCCGGCGAGCCCCTTGATCAAAGTGGACTTGCCCGCGCCGTTGTCGCCGACCAGGGCGGTCACCTTGCCGGGGTAGGCCCGGAGGTTCACGCCCTTCAGCACGCTGACGGGGCCGAAACTCTTGACGATGTTCGTCAGTTCGATGATTGGTGCCTCAGCCATGGGTCGTCCTCCCGGCATGTCGACGTTGACAGGGAGAGGGAAAGGAGGGGCCGGCTTGGCGCGGCCCCTCCGATCCTTCTGGTTGTTGCCGGCTACTCCACGCCGTAGGTGGCGCAGGCCGCGGCGACCTCGCCGGTGCAGAGCTCGGCGGCGGTGGCGTCGCCGGCGGCGACGACGTCCTTCACCATGTCCGGCCCGACGAGCACCGGGGTGACGGCGATGTACGGCGTGCCGTCGTCGAGCGTCTTGTCGACGGTGGGGGTCTCGCCGTTCAGCAGCGCCACGGCGAGGGTGGACGCGGCGTCGGCCTCATCGGGGACGTGCTTCCAGACCGTCGCGGTCTGCTTGCCGAGCAGCACGTTCTGCAATCCGGCGACCGAGGCGTCCTGGCCCGAGACCGGGACCTTCAGACCGTTCTTGTCGAGGATCGTGATGACGCCGGCGGCGTTGGTGTCGTTGGCGACCCAGACCGCGTCGACCTTGCCGCCGAGGGCGGTCAGGGCCTGCTCGAAGTTCGTCGCGCTCTTGTCGCCGTCCCAGACTCCCGGGGGCTCCTGGGCCGGCTTGATGCCGACGGCCGACATCACCGTGTCGGCGCCGTCGTGGAACATCTTCGCGTTGCCGTCGGCCGGGTCTCCGCCCATGTAGACGACCACTGCGGTGGCCGGGTCCTTGCCCTCCGCCTTCAGGCCGTCGACGATCGACTGACCCTCAAGCTCGCCCACCTTCTCGTTGTCGAAGGAGACGTAGTAGTCGGCGCCCTCGATCGGGCGGTCGTAGGCGATGACGGGGATGCCCTCGCCCTTCGCCTTCGCGGCCACGGAGACGGCGGCGCCGTTGTAGTCAACGAGGACCATCACGCCGCATCCCTTGCTGAGCTGCTGGTCGGCGATGGTCGCGTACTTGCTGGTGTCGCCCTGGGCATTCTGGATGTCGGCCTCGAAGCCGGCGTCGGTGAAGGCCTTCTCGAGGGCCGGGCGGTCCATGCCCTCCCAGCGCGGTGAGGACGCGGCATCCGGCAGGATCACGCAGGCCCGTGAGTCGGCTGCAGGCGAAGCCGTGTCGCTGCTCCCGCCACCACCCCCTGAACTCGAACAGCCTGCGAGCATCAATGCTGAGACGCTCGCAACGGCGGCTAACGAGATCAATGAAGATTTCTTCATCTCTCTGCCCTTCTATGCGGTGCTGTTGTAGCCCTTGCGGGGTCACCTTCCACGTCGAATGGTGGCAAATAGAAATGTTGCTCCGAAAAAACGCCGGGCGCAGGATTCCCGAGAAATTCTCAGTATCGATTTCATAACGTTCGGAGAGCGCTCCCTCATGCGGCGCTACAGCAGGGCGGCGGCGCGCTCGTCGCGCGCCACTGCGTACTGCGCGCGGATGACGGGGCGGTGATCGACCGCGGGGGCTGCGACGGTCGCGAGCGGCCACTCCGGCGCTGCGCCGCCGGCCAGCACCCAGGCGGCCTGCCGCGCGGCGCCGATGGCGACATACTCGCCCGGCGTGGGCACGACGACGGGCAGCGCGAAGACCTGGGCGGCGATCGCCTGCACGGCGGGGTTCTGGGCGGCGCCGCCGATCAGCAGCAGCCGGCGGGCCTGGACGCCCTGGCCGAGCACGGCCTCCAGCCCGTCGGCGAGCCCGCAGAGCAGCCCCTCGATCGCGGCGCGGGCCACGGAGCTGCGGGTCGTGTTGGCCAAGGTCAGCCCGGAGAGGCCCGCGGTGGCGCCCGGCAGGTTCGGGGTGCGCTCGCCCTCGAACCACGGCACCAGGACAGCGCCGCCGGCACCGGGCTCCGCCTCGAGGGCCAGCCGGCCGAGCTCGTCGTGGTCGATGCCGAGCAGCCCGGCAACGGCGTCGAGCACGCGGGCCGCGTTCAGCGCGGCGACGAGCGGCAGGTAGGCGCCGCTCGCGTCGGCGAAGCCGGCCACGGTGCCGGTGGCGTCGCGGCTCGGCCTGTCGGTGACCGCGAAGACGGTGCCGCTGGTGCCGATCGAGACGACCACGTCGCCGCTGCGCGCGCCCAGCCCGAACGCGGCCGCGGCGTTGTCGCCGGCGCCGGGGCCGAGCACGATAGGCGTGGCGTCGGAGCTCGCGCCCAGCACGGAGGCGTGCACCTCTCCGCCGCTCTCGTCGGGGGCGAGCACCCGCGGCAGCACGGCGTCGTGGCCGAGCGCGGCGAGGAGCAGCTCGCGGTCGTAGTCGTTCGTGATCGGCGACCAGTACGCGGTGCCGCTGGCATCCGAGCGGTCGGTGCAGAGCTCGTCGAGCATCGGCCCCAGCGGCGCGGAGCCCTCGGGCCCGTAGCCGCGCAGGCGCCAGCTCAACCAGTCGTGTGGCAGGGCGACGGCGGCCACCTGGGCGGCGTTGCCGGGCTCCACGTCGCGAAGCCAGCGCAGCTTGCTCGCCGTGAACGAGGCCACTGGCACCACCCCCGTGCGCTCCGCGTACTCCTCGGCGCCGAACTGCGCGGTGAGCGCCTCGGCGGCGGCGGCCGAGCGGGTGTCGTTCCAGAGCAGGGCGGGGCGGATGACGCACCCGCCCACATCCAGCGCGACCATGCCGTGCTGCTGCCCACCGACCGAGATCGCGCTCACGTCGGCGAGGCCGCCGGCATCCGCCAGGGCCTCGAGCAGTGCCAGCCACCACGCCTCCGGATCGACCTCGGTGCCGTCCGGGTGCGCCGCCCGGCCACTGCGCACGATGTGCCCGGTATCGGCATCGACGATCAGGACCTTGCAGCTCTGGGTGGAGGAGTCGACGCCGGCGACGAGGTTCATGGCGGTCCTTTCGGTGGGGCAACGGGTGTGGGCCGGGGCAGGGGCTGCCGCCTTTCGCGCGCGGATAAAAAGGCGCGCAGCGCCTTTTTATCCGCGCGCGCCCAGCAGGTGCTCCATCGCGAGCTGCTGCAGGCGCACGAAGCCGAAGCCTTTGCCGCCGAAATAGGCGTCGGCGTCGAAGTCCTCGTAGCTGGCGCGGTCGGCCAGCAGGTCGTCGTAGCCCTCGCCGGCGCCGAGGGTCGGCGCCGACAGCTCGGCCACCTTCGCGGCGGCCAGCGCCTCCTGCACCTCGGGGTCAGCACGGAAGGCGACGGCGCGCTCCTTGAGCAGCAGGTACATGCGCATGTTCGCGGCCGCCGAGCTCCAGACGCCGTCGATGTCCTCGGTGCGGGACGGCTTGTAGTCGAAGTGGCGGGGGCCATCGTAGGCCGCGCCGCCGTCCGGTCCGCCGTGCTCCAGCAGGTCGACCAGCGAGAACGCGTTCTGCAGGTCGCCGTGGCCGAACACCAGGTCCTGGTCGTACTTGATGCCACGCTGGCCGTTGAGGTCGATGTGGAAGAGCTTGCCCGCATCGAGGGCCTGCGCGATGCCGGCGGTGAAGTTGAGCCCGGCCATCTGCTCGTGGCCGACCTCGGGGTTCACGCCGACCAGCTCCGGGCGCTCCAGGGTGTTGATGAACGCGATGGCGTGGCCGAGCGTCGGCAGCAGGATGTCGCCGCGCGGCTCATTCGGCTTGGGCTCGATGGCGAAGCGGATGTCGTAGCCCTTGTCCGTGACGTAGTCGCCGAGCAGGTTGACGGCCTCGCGGTAGCGCTCCAGCGCGGCCCCGATGTCCTTGGCGGCGTCGTACTCCGCACCCTCCCGCCCGCCCCACATGACGAAGGTCTTGGCGCCCAACTCGGCGGCCAGGTCGAGGTTGCGCATCACCTTGCGCAGCGCGAAGCGACGCACGGCGCGATCGTTGGAGGTGAAGCCGCCGTCCTTGAAGACGGGCGCGCTGAACAGGTTGGTCGTGACCATCGGCACGATGATGCCGGTGTCGGCCATGGCCTGCTTCAGCCGGTCGATCTGCTTCTGGCGCTCGGCATCGCTCGAGCCGAAGGCGAAGAGGTCGTCGTCGTGGAAGGTGAGCCCGTAGGCACCCAGCTCGCTCAGCCGGGTCACGGCCTCGACGACGTCCAGGTGGGGGCGCGTCGGGCCGCCGAAGGGGTCCGTGCCGTTGTATCCGATCGTCCAGAGCCCGAAGGAGAACTTGTCGGCACGGGTGGGGGTGGGGGTCATGGCGTGTCCTCAGCTTCATTGGTGATTTGTTTGGATAAACCACATATTACAGATCTGCCGGGAAAACGCCAGCCGTGTGTGCGGGCCAGCCCGGAGTGCGCCGGGCGCGGCGGCCGCCGCGCGGGGTCGGGCGCGCCTATTATGTTGCTGAAGACATCAAATCGACGGCGGGTGCGGTTCGGCGTCGAACGAGAGAAGAGCAATTCGTGGCGCAGATCCCAGCTGCTGACTCCTCGCGGCCGGCGCGGCGCGGCAACAACCTCGACGACGTGCGCCGCAACAACCTGGCCGTCGTGCTCGGGATCAGCCACGCGCGCGGCCGGGTCTCCCGGGCCGAGCTCACGCGGGCGACCGGCCTCAACCGCTCGACCATCGGCGCCCTCGTCGCCGAGCTGGTCGAGCTCGGGCTCGTCGACGAGGCGGAGCCCAGCGCCACCAAGCTGGCCGGGCGGCCCAGTCCGGTGATCGTGCCGCGTGAGGATGTCGTGGCGATCGCGGTCAACCCCGAGATCGACGCCGTGACGATCGCACTGGTCGGCCTGAGCGGCCGGGTGCTCTCGCGCATCCGCCACGACACCGCCGCGGCGCCGAGCGCAGAAGAGGTGGTCGCGATCGTGGCGGCCGCCGTCGCCGGCATGCGCGGCGAGCTGGGCGCCTCCACGCGCTTCGTGGGCGTCGGCTTGGCGGTGCCCGGACTGGTGCGCGCGTCGGACGGCGTCGTCATTCTCGCGCCACACCTCGGCTGGCGCGACGTCCCGATCGCCGAGATGTTGGCCGCGGAGCTGCAGCTGCCGGTCACCGCGGCGAACGACGCCTCCGCCGGAGTCGTCGCCGAGAGCCAGTACGGTGCCGGTCGGGGCGCCCGCGGCCTGGTCTACCTGAACGGCGGGGCCAGCGGCATCGGCGGCGGCATCGCGCTCGACGGCCAGTTGTTCGAGGGCGCGGCCGGCTATGCCGGCGAGTTCGGGCACACCTTCGTGAACTCGGCCGGATCGCCGTGCCACTGCGGCGCGAGCGGCTGCCTCGAGACCGAGGTGCGGCGCGCGCCGCTGTTGGCGCTGCTCGGGCTCGACAACACCCGCAGCGAGGAGCTGGAGGAGACCCTGCTCGCCCACCTCGCCCGGCCAGAGGGTCCGGATGCCGCCGTCGCCGCCCTCCTCGAGCGGCAGAGCGGCTTCCTGGCCATCGCGCTGCGCAACATCGTGAATGCCCTGAACCCCGAGCTGGTGCTGCTCGGCGGGTTCCTCGGCACGCTGTACGCGGTCGCGCCCGAGCGCCTGAGCGGGGCGGTCTCGCGCAGCGCCCTGCCGGGGGCCGGTGACGGGGTGCGCTTCGGCCGGGCCGAGCTGGGCAACGAGCTGCTCGTGGTCGGGGCCGCACTGCTGGCCTTCAAGCCCGTGCTCGAGGACCCAGCCAGCGTCGCCGCCCCCGCCGGGTAGGCCTGTCGAAACCGGCGCCCGGGCATCCGGTAACATTGCACAGTCGCCCGTGTCGAATCGATTCGACGGCTGCGCACGGCCCGGGCTCCAGGGGTCGCCGATCGGGCAGGCGCGCAGCCCTGCCGCCCGCCGACACTCCGCCACCTCCAAGGACACGCCTGTGACCAGCACCGCCAGCATCCCGATCATCCGCCCCGACGACACCGCCTCGATCCGCCTGCCCCGGCACGCCCACCCGGGCGATGCGCTCAGCCCCCGGCAGCGGCTCGTCTACATCCTGGTGCTCGGCGCCCTGACCGCGCTCGGCCCGTTCACGATCGACCTCTACCTGCCGGCCTTCCCCGTGTTGGAGAGCGAGCTCGGCGTCTCGGCGGCCGCCGTGCAGCTCACCCTCACCGGCACCATGATCGGCTTCGGCCTCGGCCAGCTGATCGTCGGGCCGTGGAGCGACAAGGTCGGCCGCAAGCTGCCGCTGATCCTGGCGACGCTGGTGCACATCCTCGCCTGTGTCGGTGCCGCCATGGCATCCGACATCTTCGTGCTCGGCGTCTTCCGCGTGCTGCAGGGCTTCGGCGCCGCGGCCGGCGGCGTGGTCGCCATGGCCATGGTGCGCGACCTGTTCGGTGGCAAGCCCCTGGTCAAGATGCTCTCCCGGCTGGCCCTGGTCAACGGCCTCGCGCCGGTGCTCGCCCCCGTCATCGGCTCGCAGCTGCTGCTCGTGATGGACTGGCGCGGCATCTTCTGGGTGCTCGCCGCCTACGGCGCCGTCGTCGTGCTCGCCGTCTGGCTGTGGATCGTGGAGACCCGGCCGAAGGGCGGCCCGGTGCAGAGCGCGCACGCCTCCGTCGGCGCGCGGTTCAAGGCGGTGCTCTCCGACCGGGTGTTCGTCGGCACCGCGATCGTCGGCGGCATGGTCTTCACCGGCCTGTTCTCCTACCTCTCCTCCTCGGCGTTCCTCTTCCAACAGGTGCACGGCTTCACCCCGCAGCAGTACGGCCTGCTGTTCGGGGCGAACTCGATCGGCGTGATCATCGGCGTGCAGACGAGCTCGCGCCTCATCCGCACCGTGCTCGCCCCGCAGTGGATCCTCGCCATCACCACCTCGATGATGCTCCTGCTCGGCATCGCCATCATGGTCCTGGATGTCACAGGCGCCGGACTCTGGGGCACGATCGTCCCGCTCTGGTTCTTCATCACCATGTGCGGCTTCAGCTTCCCCTGCGTGCAGGTGATCGCGCTGAACGGCCACGGCCAGGAGGCCGGGACCGCCGCCTCGCTGCTCGGCGCGGTGAACTTCGGCCTCGCCGGGGTCGTCTCGCCCATCGTCGGGATGCTCGGCGTCAGCACCGCACTGCCGATGGGCGGCGTCATGGCCGTCACCGCGCTGATCGCGATCATTGCGCTCTGGTGGATCGTGCGCCCGCGCACGGTTCCTGCGCTCTCGGCCTAGGCGGCCGCGATAGCGTAGGCCCATGACGGCAGCGAGCGGCATCCGCACACACAGTCCCCGGCGTCGCCCGCTGATCGTCGGTGCCGCCGCGGTTCTGCTCGCGGTGCTGCTCGGCGCGGGCATCACGCTGCTGAACGGCGGCGCGCCGCTCGCGATCGACGCGGCGTGGCAGAGCCTCATGGTGTCGATGCGCTCGCCGTTCACCGCGGGGCTCGCGCTCTTCCTCAATTCCTTCGGCGGCGGCATCGTGGCGGTGCTCGTCGTGCCGCTCTCGATCGTCGCGCTGCTGTTGCTGCTCCGGCGGCCGTGGGCCGCGCTGTTCTCGGTCGCGGCGGCGCTCGCCGGCACACTCGGCGTGCAACTGCTCAAACACCTCTTCGCCCGGCCGCGGCCGGAGGACATCCTGGTGCACTCCGACTTCGGCTCCTTCCCCTCCGGGCACACCGCCAACGCCGCCGTGATCGCGGTGACGCTCTCCGTGCTCTTCCCCGTGGTGTGGGTGCGCATCGCCGGGGTGGCCTACGTGCTGCTGATGGCGTGGAGTCGCACGCTGCTCGGGGCGCACTGGCTGAGCGACACCGTCGGCGGGGCGCTCATCGGCGCCGGCGTCGTGCTGCTGCTCTGGGCGTTCAGCGCCCGCTGGCTGGAGGCGGAGCGGCTGGCGCGGGCGCACAGCCGGGCCGGGAGCCGGGCCACCGGGCACGCCTCACCCTGACCGGAAGAGGGGCCCTTCGGCTCTAGAGCGGGGCCGCCCCACGCGCTAACGTCGGAGCATGAACGATGACAGGGTGGTCTCGGGCGGCATGCGCATCCTCTTGGTCGGCGCGGGGGGAGTGGGCGACGCCATCGCCAAGATCGCGGCCCGCCGCAGTTTCTACGAGCTGATCGTGGTGAGCGACTTCGACGAGTCCCGTGCGGAGCGCACCATCGCCGCGATCGCAGCCAGGCACGGCGAGGAGTCCGCGCAGCGCTTCCGCGCCGAGCAGATCGACGCCTCCGACCCCTATGCGGTCGAATCCCTCGTGCGCGAACACCGCATCACCCACGTGATGAACGCCGTCGAGCCCAAGTTCGTGCCGACGATCTTCGCCGGCGCCCTCGCCGCCGGGGCGAACTACCTCGACATGGCCATGAGCCTCAGCGAGCCGCATCCGACCGACCCACACCGCCAGACGGGCGTCAAGCTCGGCGACGACCAGTTCGCGCAGGCGCCGGACTGGCAGAAGCTGGGTCAGCTCGCCCTCGTCGGCATGGGCGTCGAGCCGGGCCTCAGCGACGTCTTCGCCCGGTACGCCAGCGACCACCTGTTCAGCGAGATCGACGAGCTGGGCACCCGGGACGGAGCCAACCTGGTCGTGCGCGACGACGAGGGCAACGAGATGTTCGCGCCCTCGTTCTCGATCTGGACCACCATCGAGGAATGCCTGAACCCGCCCGTGATCTGGAAGAAGGACGAGGGCTGGTTCACCACGCCGCCGTTCTCCGAGCCGGAGGTCTTCGTGTTCCCGGAGGGCATCGGGCCCGTCGAGTGCGTCAACGTGGAGCACGAGGAGGTGCTGCTGATGCCGCGCTGGCTGGACGCCAAGCGCGTCACCTTTAAATACGGTCTGGGCGCCGAGTTCATCGGGGTCCTGAAGACGCTGCACCTGCTGGGCCTGGACTCGACCGTTCCGCTGCGGGTGCGCGGTGCGGATGCCGCAGGCGTCAAGGGCCCCGTCGAGGTCGCCCCGCGCGACGTCGTCGCGGCCGCCCTGCCAGACCCCGCCAGCATCGGTCCGCGCATGTCCGGCAAGACCTGCGCCGGAGTCTGGGTGACGGGCACCGGCCTCGACGGCGAGCCGCGCGAGGTCTACCTGTACCACGTGAGCGACAACGAGTGGACGATGCGCGAGTACGACGCCCAGTGCGTGGTCTGGCAGACGGCCATGAACCCGGTGATCGCACTCGAGCTGCTCGCCACCGGCGTGTGGAAGGGCAGCGGGGTGCTCGGCCCGGAGGCCTTCGACGCCGCCCCCTTCCTCGAGCTGATGGCGCGGCCACTCGACGAGGGCGGCTACGACCAGCCCTGGGGCCTCGACGAGCGCACACCCACCCGGGCAGGCTGAACCGAGTCCAGCATGCGCGGAACCACAGGGGAGCAAAGGGGATGTGTCCATGACGGATGACGCGGCCACGGCCGATCAGCTCAGGGCAGCGCAGAACGCGGCCGCCGCCGCCGCCGAGGCAGCCCGGGTGCTGCAGGCGCAGGCGGAAGAGGCGATCAGGAAGGCGCAGGAGGCCGCGGCCGCTGCGCTCGCCGCGGCCGAGGCCGCACAGGCGGCCGCGCCGGGGGTTTCGACAGGCCCAACCGGCGGGGCTTCGCCGGCGGGCCCGCTGGACGCCGCGCACGTCGAAACCATCCGGGCCGGTTACAGCTTCGAGGGCCCGGCGCTGGAGATGGGCGCCCTGGTCAACGGCGAGGCACTGCCCGAGGTGCAGGTGCGCATCCCGCTGGCCATGACCAACCGGCACGGGCTCGTCGCCGGCGCCACCGGAACGGGCAAGACCCGCACCCTGCAGCTGCTCGCCGAGCAACTCTCCAGCCACGGCGTCTCCGTGTTCGCCGCCGACATCAAGGGCGACCTCTCCGGCATCGGCACGGCCGGCGAGGCCAACCCCAAACTGCTCGCGCGCACCGCCGGCATCGGTCAGGACTGGACCCCGGACAGCTTCCCCGTCGAGTACTTCTCGCTCGGCGGCGTCGGCCGGGGCGTGCCGATCCGCGCCACGGTCACCGGCTTCGGCCCCGTGCTGCTCAGCAAGGTGCTCGGCCTGAACAACACCCAGGAGTCCAGCCTCGGCCTCGTCTTCCACTACGCCGAGAAGTCCGGGCTGCCGCTGCTCGACCTGACCGACCTGCGCGCCGTGCTCTCCTACCTGATCAGCGACGACGGCAAGGCCGAGCTCAAGGAACTGGGCGGCCTCTCCAGCGCGACGGTCGGCGTCATCCTGCGCGAGCTCATCACCTTCGCCGACCAGGGCGCCGACGTCTTCTTCGGCGAGCCCGAGATCGACACCGCCGAGTTCCTGCGCCAGGCGGCCGACGGCTCTGGCGTCATCAGCCTGCTTGAGGTGCCCGGCGTGCAGGACAAGCCGGCGCTGTACTCCACCTTCCTGATGTGGCTGCTGGCCGACCTGTTCAACGACCTGCCAGAGGTCGGCGACCTCGACAAGCCCAAGCTGGTGTTCTTCTTCGACGAGGCACACCTGCTCTTCACCGGGGCCTCCAAGGACTTCCTCGCCCAGATCACCCAGACGGTGCGGCTGATCCGTTCCAAGGGTGTGGGCATCTTCTTCGTCACGCAGACCCCGAAAGACGTGCCGGGCGATGTGCTCGCCCAGCTCGGCTCCCGCGTGCAGCACCAGCTGCGCGCCTTCACCCCGGATGACGCGAAGGCCCTCCGCGCCACCGTCTCGACGTACCCGAACTCCGGCTACGACCTCGCCGAGGTGCTCACCACGCTCGGCACCGGCGAGGCCATCGTCACCGTCATGAACGAGAAGGGCGCGCCGAGCCCCGTCGCCTGGACCCGGCTGCGCGCGCCGCAGGGCTCGATGTCGCCGTCTCCGGACGCCGCCATCGACGCCGTGATCGCGGCATCCCCCCTGCTCGCCAGATACGGCACAGCCCTGGACCGCGACTCCGCGCGGGAGATCCTCACCCGCAAGCTGGCGGATGCCGCGGCGAAGGCCGACGCAGCCCAGCAGGCCGAGGACAAGGCGGCGGCCGACGCCGAGTACGCCACGGCGCAGGCGGCGATCGCAGCCGAGCAGGCGAAGGCCGAGAAGAAGGCGCAGGCCGAGTACGACCGGCTGCTGAAGAAGACCTCCGGCACGGCCCGCTCCACCACGCAGCAGAAGACCGTCCTCGAGGAGGTGCTGGGCTCGAGCGCGACCAAATCGGTGCTGACCGCGGTGATCGGCGGCATCTTCGGCACCCGGAAGCGCCGGTAACCGGGCGGCCCCTCCTGCACGACAGAATGGACCGATGCTGGAGATCCGCCCCTACCGCCCGAGTGACCGTGCCGCGGTCTATGACATCTGTGTGCGCACCGCCGACGCTGGCGGCGACGCGCGCGGCCAGTACAGCTCCGACGATCTGATGCCCGATGTGTACGCCGGACCGTACCTGGAGTACGCGCCCGAGCTGGTGAGCATCGTCGCCTCCGGCGACCGAGCCGTCGGCTACCTGCTCGCGGTGGCCGACACCGCCGACTTCGTGCGTTGGCACCGGGCGAACTGGCTGCCGGGCTTCGCCCAGCGCTATGCGGGCCAGCCGGCGGATGCCGCGGAGGCCGGCGTCGTCGAGTCCGGGCTGCACCCGGAGAGGATGCTCATCGCCGAGCTCGACGCCTACCCGGCGCACCTGCACATCGACCTGCTCCCGGAGGCGCAGGGGCAGGGCCTGGGCCGCGTGCTGATCGACGGCCTGCGCGCCGCGCTGCACGAGCGCGGCGTGCCCGGGCTGCACCTCGGTTTCGCCCCGCAGAACGTCGGAGCGGCCGCCTTCTACGACCGGCTCGGCTTTCACGCGCTGCCCTCCAGCAGCGCCGAGGCCCCGCTCGTCGGCAGAGCTACCGCTTCATAGCCACTGGGGCCCAGCCGAGCCGGCTCAGGCGTCGAGCAGCAAGCGGGTGGCCGTGTCGCCGATGGCGAGCTTTCGGGCGGCGGCGGCAGCGTCGTCACCGAGCCGATGCCAGGTCGCCGAGAGGGCCGTCCAGGCCACGGTCCAGCGCAGCAGGGTGCCCGCGGCTATCCCGGATGCCAGCGCCACCGTCGCCGCCCGGCGGGCGAGCACCTCCGGGTGGGCGGCCCGCTCCGGCGAGGGGTTGCAGAGCATGTTCGCATAGTCGAACGCCGGCGTGCCGGAGAGCCCCTTCGGGTCGATCGCGAGCCAGCCCCGCCCGCCGAAATCGAGCACATTGCCGTGATGCACGTCGCCGTGCAGCACCACGATGTCACCGGGCTCGTCCAGCAGCTCGGCGGCGAGGTCGGCGCCGCGCAGGTAGCCGGCGCCGCCGGCATCCGCGTGCTCGAACAACTCCGCGAACCACCGCTCGAGCGAGACCAGCGCCGGCGGGGCCGGGCGCGGCTCGTGCAGGCGCGCGACGCTCTGGCAGAGCAGGCGCAGCGCGTGATCGTCATCCGCCGCCGATGACCGGGAGGCCATGGCCGCCAGCGAGCGTCGGCCGAGCGCCCGCTCCAGCAGCACGGCATCGTCACCGCGCTCAAACACCATCGCCGCGCCGTTGCCGCCCCACCACTGCTGCAGGGCGAAACCCGCGCGCTCCTCGTCGCCGGCCGCGCCGGGCCGCGCCAGTTTGAGCATGGCCTTCCGCGGGGCGCCGGCGGCGGGGGTCCAGAGCACCGGCTGCAGAATGCTGGATGCCGTGGCGAAGGCGTCCCCGTCCGGCTGGGTGCGCCAGCGCTCGGCGTAGCCCTGCAGGAGTGCGCGGCCGACGGCATCCGGGTTCGGCGGAGGGGTGCGATCTGCTGTCATGTGAGTCTTCGGGTCGGCGAGCGCGGGGAAGTCGCGGACTAGGCGCGGCTGCGCCGCGGACGACGCTCGAACCAGAACAGCAGCCGAGAGTGCTCGCGCCGGAACTCGTCCAGGGTCTGCGGGCTGCTGATGACCGTGGCAGGGGCCTCGATCGCGTCCGCGACGCGGAGGATGTCCTCGTGGGCCCAGTAGCGTGCCCGCATCCGCAGCAGGGTGCTGCCGTCCTTCCCGATGACGAAGAGCTGCTCCTCCGTGTCGACCGTGGCGCCACGGTAGAGCGAGACGAGCAGCACGGACTCGATCTCCTCCATGCGGATCTCCCGGCGGAGCCCGGTGAATCCGCTCTCGCGCACGCCGGTCGGTGAGATGGCGATGTTCGCCCGGTGGTAGATCACGACGAAGCGAGCGATGACGACGATCGCGATCAGCTTGGCCAGTGCGACGATGTGCCAGGTGCCGGCGGGAATCGTGAGCCAGTAGAGCACCGCGAACACGGGCAGGAGCAGTGCGGTCACAGCCAGCCCGGACTGCGTGAACACCTGCTCGCGGGGTCGCACAACCACCGTATTCGCCCCCACAGCGCTCACGTTGTCGTCTGCATTCCCCCGGTGCATACCCCTGAGCGTACGGCGCAATCGAGACAAGTGCATCACGCAGGTATGCGGGATGACACATCCAAATGAGCTTTGGGCGAAGAATCTGCGAACACCGGCTGTCGGGCCGAGCGCGGGAAAGGCCATGCCGTCTGGGAATTTCTGCCGCACGAGCAGAGCGCCCCGCCGACGCGGACGGCGAAAAGGAACTTGAGGGAATTTGGGATTCGCCCGGCGCCTCGAGCGTTTCGTCTGTTTAAAGCAGAAATGCCCAACCGAAGTTGGACATTGTCTGTGTCTCGCGATCTGTTCTGTAGCTCGCGATCTGTGTTTCTGTGGTGGCGGAGAATGGGGGATTCGAACCCCCGAGGGCTTGCACCCAACACGCTTTCCAAGCGTGCGCCATAGGCCACTAGGCGAATTCTCCAGAAGCTTGCTCGAAAGAAAGCGACTCAGAGAATCTTATCTGATGGATCGAGTGCTTTTTGACACGAGGGCGCCGCGGGCCGGAATCGAGGGTGTCACCGAGTGCTCTCCGAACACGGTAAAGTAGGGAACGACTCCTCGCGTGGCGTCATCCAGGCCAATTCCCCCAGGACGGAAACGTAGCAAGGGTAACCGGGCTCTGGCGGGTGCGCGAGGGGTCCTTTTCTTTAACCCGGTCAGTCGACCGGGAGTGGGCCGGGCGTTGCGACCGGCCGGTGCTCCCGGGCCCAGCGCTCCGTCTGCAGCACGTGCGACGCGGCGGCCGTCGCGGCCGTCGCCGGGTCGCGGGCGATCAGCGCGGTGAGGATCTCGCGGTGGGAGCGGTCGCTCTGCGCCTTGATGTCCGGCCCGGCCGGCAGGTCGAAGAGCTGGTACGAGCGCGAGCGCGAGCGGAAGACGCGCAGCAGCTCGGCGATCGTCGCGTTCTGGGCGAGCGCGGTGATCCTCTCGTGGAACTGGGCGTCCAGGTCCGAGGCCTCCTCCTGCTCGGTGGCCAGCTCGAGGGCGTCGAGGATGCCGCCGAGCTCGGCCGCCACGGCATCGGTCATGTTGGCCGCGGCCTGCGACGTCGCGTGCGACTCGAGCACGCGCCGCGACTCGAACATGTCGATCAGTCCTTCGAGCGGCATCAGGCCGACGGTCAGCCCGAGCGCCCCGATGATGTTGGCCGGCTCGAGCGCGGAGACGTAGGTGCCGGAGCCGTGCCTGGACTCGATCACTCCGAGCGCGCCGAGCATGCGCACACCTTCGCGGAGCGAGCCGCGGGAGACCTGGAGCCTGTCGCAGAGTTGCGCCTCCGAGGGGAACTGCTGGCCGGGCTGCAGCTCGCCGGAGGCGATCATCTGGCGCAGGCCGTGGAATGCATCGTCGATCGCGCTGATGGTGCGCCTCCTTGTGCGAGTGGTGTTCTCGGCCTGTGTCGTGCTACGTACCGAACAGCATACGGCCCGAAAGTCATCTAATGACTGGGTAGTTATCTGACGACTTCGTGTATATGCTCCTTGGAGTCGGCATACATCCGCCGTTTTGCATTAAGTCATCCAATAACTTTTTGCGAGGCGTCGGCGAATCGTCGAAACAAGCTCTCGCACTGCACAAGGATGTGACACCTCAGATGACTTCGACGAATGCGCCAAGCCGGCTCCCAGCCGCACTTGCCCCGAGCCCGCTGACGCTGCCGGGCGGCGCGCCGGCCGCAGAGGCCTGGACGCTCTCGGAGAGTGCGCTGCACATCAACCACGGCTCGTTCGGCGCCGTGCCGCGCGTGGCCCAGCTGCACCAGAACGAGCTGCGCGCCGAGATGGACGCCGACCCCGTGGCGTGGTTCAGCTTCCTGCCCGAACGCATCGGGGCCGTGCGCCGCGAGATCGCCGACTTCGTCGGCGCGCCCGCCGAGCACACGGCCATCGTGCCCAACGCCAGCGCCGGCGCCACCGTCGTCTACTCGAGCCTGCCCATGGAGCGCGGGGCCGAGATCGTGGTCACCGACCACGGCTACGGCGCCGTCACGATGGGTGCCGAGCGCATGGCCCGCCGCCACGGCGGCACCGTGGTCACCGCGCACGTGCCGCTGCACGCGACGCCGGCCGAGGCACACGACGCAGTCATGGCGGCCTGCTCGGAGAAGACCCGGCTCATCGTGATCGACCACATCACCTCGGCGACCGCGCGCTTCATGCCCGTCGCAGAGATCGCGGCATCCGCCCGTGCCCGCGGCATCGTCACCCTCGTCGACGGCGCCCACGTGCCCGGCCTCTACGACAGCCCCCTCGAGGGCGTCGATTGCGACTTCTGGATCGGCAACCTGCACAAGTTCGCCTGCGCCCCGCGCGGGACAGCGGTGTTGCTGGCCCCCACCGAGCTCAACAGCGTGCTCTACCCGCTGGTGGACTCCTGGGGCTCGCCCCTCGAGTTCCCGGAGCGCTTCGACACCCAGGGCACGCTCGACCTCACCAGCTACCTGGCCGCGCCGACGGCGACCGGCTTCATCGCCGACACCTGGGGCTGGGGGCAGGCCCGCCGCTACATCAGCGAGCTCGCCGACTACGCCGAGGAGATCGTGGCGACGGCGTTCGCCGAGCGCACCGGCCAGGACCACCGCGTCGACGTCGGCTCCCCGGTCAGCGCGCTGCGTCTGGTGCGGCTGCCAGAGGGACTGGCCGGCTCGCACCCGACCGCCGACGCCCTGCGCAACCGGGTGGTCAGCGAGTTCGGCATCGAGGGCGCCTTCACCAGTTTCGGCGGTGTCGGCTACTTCCGGCTCTCGGCCCACGTCTACAACACCGCAGCAGATTTCGAAGAATTCGTTGAGCGCATGGTTCCGACGCTCTGCGACTGGGCGCGCGACGCCGAGCGTTGAGCTCGCGCCGGCACCCTTTGCACCTATCCCGGACCACAGCACGCATTACGAAACGAGGAGACATGACGAAACGGAAACTTCTTGCCGGTCTCGGGCTTGGCCTGGTGACTGCTCTTGCGCTCAGCGGTTGCTCCGCCCCCGCCGGCGACGGAAAGGTGACGCTCCAGCTGGTCGAGAGCCTGACCAGCCCCGCCCGCACCGAACTGCTCACCAAGCTCATCGGCGAGTTTGAGGCGCAGAACCCCGACATCAACGTCGACCTGATCTCGCCGCCGACCGACCAGGCCGACCAGAAGATCCAGCAGATGCTGCAGTCCGGCTCCGGCGTCGACGTGTTGGAGGTGCGCGACCTCACCGTCGGCCCCTTCTCGGCCAACGGATGGCTCAGCGACATGACCGGCGAGTTCGACGGCTGGGACGGCTGGGACTCGCTCACTCCCAACGCCCAGAGCGTCGCGACCGCCGGCGGCAAGATGTACTTCGTGCCGTACGGCTTCTACGGCATCAGCCTGTTCTACCGCACCGACATGGTGAAGGATGCCGGATTCGACGGCGCCCCGGTGAGCTGGGACGACATCGTCGAACAGGCCACCGCCATCCAGGACCCGGCCGCCAACCAGTACGGCTATGCGTTCCGCGGCGGCAAGAACGGCTACACCAACGCGGTGCTCGCCATCTCGGCCTACGTCGCCGGTGACATCGACGTCACCAACGCGTACCGGCTGAAGAACGGCGACTCGATCTTCTCCGCACCGGAGGCGCTCGACGCGATGGACACCTACCTCACGCTGTTCAAGCAGGCCTCGCCGCCGTCATCCGTCGCCTGGGGCTACCCCGAAATGGTCGAGGGATTCACCAACGGCTCCACCGGCTTCCTGTTGCAGGACCCGGAGGTCATCGCCGCCGTCTCCGAGTCGAAGGCGATCACGGCCGAGCAGTGGAACACGGCGCCGATGCTCGTCGGCCCGAGCGGCAAGGCGATCCAGCCGCTCGCGACGGCCGGCTGGGGCACGGCAGAGGCCAGCGAGCACAAGGCCGAGTCGGCCCGGCTGATCCAGTTCCTGAACTCCGGCGATGCCTCGATCGAGTTCACGCAGAAGAACAGCCTGGTCCCGATCCTGACCGGCGCAGCCGACGACCCGTTCTACAAGACCGGTGCGTGGGCGAGCTACCTCTACATGAACGAGAACCCGGACGTGTACATCACCGCCGAGCAGCCGCGCGGCGTCGCCTGGTTCACCGAGTGGGCCGACAAGGCAGACACCGAGCTGCAGCAGGTGCTGATCGGACAGATGACGAGCAAGGAACTTCTCGCCAGTTGGGACTCCTACTGGGCCGAGAAGTGGGCGGCTGAGTAGAAACCACCATGTCTCGTCACACGACGACCGCGACAGGGCGCCCGTTCACACGGGCGGGCGCCCCCAGCGTGTCCCCACAGAAGACCACCCGCCGTCGCTCCTTCAGCACGCGGCGCGGCCTGGTCATCGCCGCGTTCATGGCGCCGGCGGCGGTGTTCGTTGCCGTGTTCACCTACTACCCGATGCTCGCCGGCTCGCAGATGGCGTTCCGCAACTGGAACCTCAACAATCTGACGAACACGGACTGGGTCGGCCTCGGCAACTTCCAGAAGATCTTCGCCGACCCCAACTTCTACGTGATCCTCGGCAACTCGGTGGTCTGGGTCGTGGCCTCGATCATCCCGCAGTTCATCATCGGATTCGCGCTGGCCCTCTGGCTGCGCCGCAAGTTCGTGTTCCGCGGCCTCTACCAGGCGCTCATCTTCTTCCCGTGGGCGATCTCCGGGTTCCTGATCGGCATCCTGTTCCGCTGGATGTTCAACGGCGAATTCGGCGTGATCAACGACCTGCTGAGCAAGGCCGGCCTCATCGACGCCCCCATCCCGTGGCTGGCGGAGCCGGGTACGGCCATGACGGCCGTGATCATCGCGAACACCTGGTACGGCGTCACCTTCTTCGCGATCATGATCCTCGCGGCGCTGCAATCCGTGCCAGACGACGTCTACGAGGCGGCAGCGCTGGACGGCTCCGGCAAGATCCGCACCCTGTTCAGCATCACGATCCCGTACATCAGCACGACGCTGGCGCTCACGGTGCTGCTGCGCGTGATCTGGATCTTCAACTTCCCCGACATCATCTGGGCGATGACCGGCGGCGGGCCCGCCAACCAGACGCACATCATCACCACCTGGATGATCGCGATCACGCAGCGCGGCGACTACGGGCAGGCCTCCGCCCTCGGCCTCATCGTCGTGGCGATCCTGCTGGTGTTCTCCGCGTTCTACCTGATGGCCATCCGCGAGAAGAAGGGGGCACGCTCATGATCAACCGGGAAATGCCGGCGGCGAAGGTCGTCAGAATCGTCTTCCTCGGGCTGTGGCTGGTGATCTCGCTGTTCCCGCTGTACTGGATCCTGATCACCTCGTTCAAGACCCCCGGCGCGATCTTCAGCTACCCGCTGACGTACTGGCCCGAGGTGTTCTCGCTCGAGAACTACATCTCGCTGTTCCAGAAGTCGAGCTTCGGCACCTACGTCTTCAACAGCCTGCTCGTGGCCACGGTGGCCGCGACCGTCGCGACGTTCATCTCGATGCTCTCCGCCTACGTGCTGGCCCGCTTCGAGTTCCGCAGCAAGGGCGCGGTGCTGATGGCGTTCCTCGTCACCCAGATGATCCCGGCGTTCATCGCGCTCGGGCCGCTCTACCTGATGATGGTGCAGCTGAAACTGGTCGACAACCGCTTCGGCCTGATGCTCATCTACATCGCGGTGTGCATCCCGTTCAGCACGATCATGCTGCGCGGATTCTTCGCGAACATTCCCGACGCGCTCGAGGAGGCGGCCATGATCGACGGCTGCTCGCGGTTCGGCGCGCTGTTCCGGGTCATCATCCCCGTGATGAAGCCCGGCATCATCGCCGCGTTCATCTTCAACTTCGTCAACTGCTGGAACGAGCTGTTCCTGTCTGTGACGTTGATGAACAAGGACGAGAACAAGACGATCCCGACCGCGCTGAACGGCTTCATCTCGAGCTTCACGATCGACTGGGGCTCGATGTCGGCCGCGGCCGTGCTCACGATCGTGCCGACGATGATCCTGTTCGCCTTCGCGAGCCGCTACATCGTGCAGGGCCTGACGGCCGGCGCCGTCAAGGGCTAGTCGCGCCGCACACGACAGTGGCCGCCACCCTCGGGGTGGCGGCCACTTGTGTCTGCGGGGCTAGCCCTGCGCGATGCCGCGCAACACCGCCCGCACGATGGAGGCCGCGTCGATGCCGTGGGAGCGGTAGACGCTCTCCAGATCGCCCGACTGGCCGAGCTGGGAGACGCCGAGGTGCGCGGCCTGCACCCCGTTCACGCCGGCCAGGAACGACAGGGTGTGCGGGTGGCCGTCGAGCACGGTGACGAGTGGGGCCGCCCGGTGGGCGGGCAGGATGTCGCGCAGGATCCACTCGCCGGCATCCGCGCTGCCTGCCTCGCCGTTCGCCTGGCCGGTCCTGGCCTGCAGGGCGTCGAAGAGCAGCCCGGCGTTGGTGACGCAGACGACGTCGACGTGCACGCCGGCCTCGGCCAGGGTGTCGCGGGCGGCGATGGCCTCCGGCACCAGCGCGCCCATCGCCGCGATGGTCGCGTGCGGCGCCCCACCGGCCTGGGGCGAGCGCAGCAGGTAGCCGCCGGCCAGCACCTGCCGGCGGCGGAGCTCGCGGGCCTCCGGCAACGCCGGCACCCCGGCGAGGTCCTGCTGCACCGGCCGGGTCGACAGCCGGAGGTAGCTGGAGCTGCCACCCGGGATCCCGATGCGGCGGATGCACTCCAGCAGCATCCACTCCACCTCGAGCGCGAACGCCGGCTCGTAGCTGAGCAGGCCGGGCTGCTGCAGCCCGATCGCCGGGGTGAGCAGCGACTGGTGGGCGCCGCCCTCGGCGGCCAGGGTGACGCCGGAGGGCGTGCCGACCAAGATCGACTGGCCGCCCGCGTACATGCCGAACGTCCACGGCTCCAGCGCGCGGGCGATGAACGGGTCATAGACGACGCCGATCGGGATGAGCGGGAAGCCCCAGCGGCTCCATGTCGCGCCGAGCTCGCCGAGCAGGCCGACCAGGTTCGTCTCGGCGATGCCGAGTTCAATGTGGCGCCCCTCTGCGCTCTCCTCCCAGTGCAGGATCGTCTCCGGGTCATCGTCGAACCAGTCCCGGGAGGGAGCAGCCGACCAGACCTTGGCCTTGTTCACCCAGCCGCCGAGGTTGGTGCTGGAGCTGACATCCGGGCTCACCGTCACCACGCGCTCCGCGATGGCGGGGGCGCGCCGGGTGAGGTCGAGCAGGGTGCGGCCGAGCGCCGCCTGGGTCGTGCTCGTGCCGCGCGGAACCCAGCCGAGGTCGGTGGGCGGCCTGAAGGCGCCGGCGGCCGGAACCGGATCGCGGCGCAGCAGCGCCGCGCGCTCCGCGCAGAGGGCGCCCTCGGCCGAGCCGGGCTCGAAGACCTGGAACGGGTCGGCCGGGTCCCGGCCGACGGAGGCGGCGTACTGCTCGAACTGGGCCGGGGTCAGCTGTGCGGAGTGGTTCTGCGGGTGCCCCTCCATCGGCAGGTTCCTGCCCTTGACCGTGTAGGCGAAGACCACGGTCGGCCGGGTGTCGTCGATGGCGGCGAACGACTGCCGCAGGGTGTCGTGGTCGTGCCCGCCCAGGTTGCCGACCGCCGCCCGCAGCGCGGCCGGGCCGACATCCGCCAGCAGCTGGCGCAGCTCGGGCCAGCGCTCGCCGCAGAGCCGGTCGAGCAGCTGCTCGTCGGAGCTGCGCAGCAGCCGCTGGTACTCGGGGTTGGTCATGGTGTCGATACGCGCGCGCAGCCGCTCGCCGCCCGGCCGGGCGAACAGGCCCTCGAGCAGGCGGCCGTACTTGGCCACGAGCACCTGCCAGCCGGCGGCCTCGAACATGGCCGAGAGCTTGGTGACGCTCACGGCCGGCACGACCCGGTCGAGCGACTGCCGGTTGAAGTCGACCACCCAGACCAGCTCGCCGAGGTGCTCAACGGCCGGGTCGCCCATGGCCTCCCAGATCGCGCCCTCGTCGAGCTCGGCGTCGCCGATCAGGGCGTACTGCCGGCCGGTGCCGGCGCGGCCGCCGTGGTTCTCCACGTAGCGGCGGGCGATCGCGCCCCAGAGCGGGGCGGTGGCGCCGAGCCCGACGGAGCCGGTCGAGTAGTCGACGGGATCGGGGTCCTTGGTGCGGCTCGGGTAGCTCTGCAGCCCGCCGAACTCGCGCAGGCCGGCTAGCGCGGCCGGGTCGAGCTCGCCGAGCAGGGCGTTGATGGCGTGCAACACGGGGGAGGCGTGCGGCTTCACCGAGACGCGGTCGCCGGAGCGGAGCTGCTCGAACCAGAGCTGGGTCATGATCGTCGTCATCGACGCGCACGAGGCCTGGTGGCCGCCGACCTTCAGCCCGAGCGGGTTCGGGCGCACGTGGTTGGCGTGGTGGATGCTCGCCGTCGAGAGCCAGAGCACGCGCTGCTCGATGGCCGAGAGGAGGGCGTCGCGCCCGCGGGCGGCTGCCTCGGTCGGCGGTGCTGTGGGGCTGAGTGTGACGGACACGGTGACTCCTTCGTCGGCGTTGCGGCTGTGCTGGCACAATCGTCGGATGAATGCGCACAATGGGCAACAGATCGGCTAGATTTCAGTCAGAATGACGCACTTGTGTGCCACCCAACGGAGTGAGGCCAGACAATATGACTGATCGCGTGATCGATTCGACGGATGCCGCGCTGCTGCTGGCGCTCGCCGACTACCCGCGGGCCACCGCCGTGGCCCTCGCCGAGACGACGGGGCTGGCCAGGAGCACCGTGCACAGCAGGCTGAACCGGCTGGAGTCCGAGGTGCTCTCCGACGCGCTGCGCCGGGTTGACCCGGCATCCGTCGGCCTGCCGCTCAGCGCCTTCATCTTCGCCCACGTCACCCAGCAGAAGCTCTCGCAGCTTCCGGAGAGCCTTGCCCTGATCCCCGAGGTGATCGAGGTGTTCGGAGTCTCCGGCGACTGGGACCTGTTGATCCGGGTGGCCGCCGCCGACGCCGACGACCTCTACCGGGTCGCCGACCTGGTGCTCAGCACTCCGGGCATCGAGCGCACCTCCACGGTGCTGGCAATGAAGCACATGGTGCCCTACCGCACCCAGCCGCTGATCGAGCGGGTGCGGGCGGGCACTCGCAGCGCGGAGGCGCGACTACTCTAGGAGGGTGGCTGGAAGCATTTACATCACGTCCGTCGAGGGGCACTCCGGGAAGTCGACCATTGCGCTCGGCACGGTCGACACCCTCTCCCACCAGGTGCGGCGGGTCGGCGTCTTCCGCCCCATCGCCCGCTCGACCGCAGAGCGCGACTATGTCGTCGAGCTGCTGCTCGGCCACGACAGCGTGTCCCTCGAGTACGAGGAGTGCATCGGCGTCAGCTACGACGAGGTGCATGAGAACGCGGATGCCGCCCTCTCCCGCATCGTCGAGCGCTACAAGGCCGTCGAGGCCAAGTGCGACGCCGTCGTCATCCTCGGCTCCGACTACACCGACGTCGGCAGCCCGACCGAGCTGAGCTACAACGCGCGCATCGCCGCCAACCTGGGCGCCCCGGTGCTGCTGGTGCTCGGCGGGCGCTCCAGCCAGGTCTCCGGCGAGCGGCTCGGCCAGGCCGACCCGCGCACCCCGGCGCACATGCACGACATCACCGAGCTGGCCCTGCACGAGCTGCACTCGGCCCACGCCACCCTGCTGGCCGTCATCGCCAACCGGGCGGATGCCAGCCAGATGGAGGCCGTGCGCGCGGCGATCGTCTCCGCGCAGCCGAACGTGCCCGTCTGGGTGATCCCCGAGGACCCGTACCTGATCGCCCCGAGCATGGAGTCGATCATGCAGGCGACCGGCGGCACCCTGATCAAGGGCAACCCCGAGCTGCTCGCCCGCGAGGCGCTCGGCGTCGTCGTGGCCGGCATGGGCATGGTCAACGTGCTGCCCCGGCTCACCCAGGGCGCCGTGCTCGTCGTCGCCGGCGACCGCACCGAGGTGCTGCTCGCGGCGATGATGGCGCAGACATCCGGCACCTTCCCGTCGATCGCCGGCGTCGTGCTGAACGGTGGTTTCGAGCTGCCGGAGCCGATCGAGCGCCTGCTCGACGGGCTCCCGCAGACCTTGCCGATCATCCGCACCGAGCTCGGCACGTACGACACGATCGTCGCGATCACCCGCACCCGCGGCCGGCTGGCCGCCGACTCGCAGCGCAAGTACGACGCCGCCCTGGCCCTGTTCGAGCAGCACGTGGACGCCGCGGAGCTGCTCGGGCTGCTGAACCTCAGCCGCTCCACCGTCGTCACCCCGCTCATGTTCGAGTACGGCCTGATCGAGCAGGCGCGTGCGGCCAAGCGCCACATCGTGCTGCCGGAGGGCGGCGATGACCGCGTGCTGCGCGCCGCCGCCACCGTCCTGGCCCGCGGCATCGCCCGGCTGACCATCCTGGGCGAGCCGATCGAGGTGCACTCGCGCGCCATCGAGCTCGGCGTGGACATCTCCGCCGCCGAGGTGGTCAGCCCCTACGACGACGTGCTGCGGTTCAAGTTCGCCGGGGAGTACGCGAAGCTGCGCTCGCACAAGGGCATCTCGCTCGAGCAGGCCCGCGACACCGTCACCGACCCCTCCTACTTCGGCACCATGATGGTGCACATGGGCCTCGCCGACGGCATGGTCTCCGGCGCCGCCCACACCACGGCGCACACCATCCGCCCGGCGTTCGAGATCATCAAGACCCGGCCGGATGTCTCCGTCGTGTCCAGCGTCTTCCTGATGTCGCTGGCCGACCGCGTGCTCGTCTACGGCGACTGCGCCGTCATCCCCGACCCGACCGCCACCCAGCTGGCCGACATCGCGCTCTCCTCGGCCGAGACCGCCGCGCAGTTCGGCATCGAGCCGCGGGTCGCCATGCTCTCCTACTCGACCGGGGAGTCCGGCTCCGGCGTCGACGTCGACAAGGTGCGCGAGGCCACCGCCCTCGTGCGCGAGCGCCGCCCGTCGCTGCCGGTCGAGGGCCCGATCCAGTACGACGCCGCCGCGGACGCCGCCGTCGCGGCATCCAAGATGCCCGGCTCGGAGGTGGCGGGCAAGGCGACGGTGTTCATCTTCCCCGACCTGAACACCGGCAACAACACCTACAAGGCGGTGCAGCGCAGCGCCGGCGCGGTGGCGATGGGCCCCGTGCTGCAGGGCCTGAACAAGCCGATCAACGATCTCTCCAGAGGAGCCCTGGTGCAGGACATCGTGAACACCATCGCCATCACCGCGATTCAGGCGGCCACCTCATGAGCTCCGTCTTCGTCGTCAACTCCGGCTCCTCCTCGCTCAAGTACCAGCTGATCGACCTGGGGACGGGGGCCTCCCGCCTGAGCGGCCTGATCGAGCGCATCGGCGAGCCGGACTCGTTCATCAGCGACCACTCCGAGGCGATGAACGTCGTGCTGGCCAAGCTCGGCGTCGTCGACGACCTGATCGCCGTGGGCCACCGTGTCGTGCACGGCGGCAGCGAGTTCGACGGCCCCACCCTCGTCACCGCCGAGGTGGAGCGCGAGATCGAGGCGCTGTCGCGCCTGGCCCCACTGCACAACCCGGCCAACCTGCTCGGCATCCGGGCCGCGAAGAAGGCGCTGCCGCACGTGCCGCACGTCGTCGTCTTCGACACCGCGTTCCACCAGACCATGTCGCCGGCGGCCTACACCTACGCCATCGACAAGGACGTCGCCCGCGAGTACAAGGTGCGCCGCTACGGCTTCCACGGCACCTCGCACAAGTACGTCTCCGAGCAGGCGGCCGTGCTGTTGGGCAAGCCGCTCGGCGCTGTGCGCACCATCGTGCTGCACCTCGGCAACGGGGCGTCCGTCGCCGCGATCGACGGCGGCAGGTCCGTCGACACGTCGATGGGGCTCACCCCGCTGCAGGGCCTGGTCATGGGCACCCGCTCCGGCGACCTCGACCCGGCCGTGCTGATCCACCTCAACCGCGCGGCCGGCATGAGCATCGCCGAGCTTGACGTGCTGCTGAACAAGCAGAGCGGCCTGCTGGGGCTCACCGGCATGGGCGACATGCGCGATGTGCAGGATGCCGCCATCAACGGCAACGAGGAGGCGGAGCTCGCCCTGCAGGTCTGGCGGCACCGGATCCGGCACTACATCGGCGCCTACTACGCCCAGCTCGGCGGCCTGGACGCCGTCGTCTTCACGGCCGGCATCGGCGAGAACAACGCCCTGTTGCGCCGGCGGGCCCTCGCCGGGCTCGAGCACCTCGGCATCCAGATCGACAACGACCGCAACGAGCTGGCCTCGCGCGCGGCGCGCGTGATCTCCCCGGCCGGCGCGCAGGTGACCGTGATGGTCATCCCCACCAACGAGGAGCTCGAGATCGCCCGCCAGGTGGAGTCGCTGCTCGCCTAGCGGGTTCGCGGATGCCGCGGCCCGCGGCATCCGCAGCGCGCGCTAGCGGTTCACGTACGCCATGTGCGTCTCGTTGTAGCGGTCCCCGCTGACGCCGACTCGCTGCGCGAGCGCGTCGAGGTCTGCCCGCTCGTCGGCGGAGAGCGGCACGGCGCTGGCGCCCGCGTTCTCGGCGATGCGCGCGGTGCGCCGGGTGCCCGGGATCGGCACGATCCACGGCTGCTGCGCCAGCAGCCAGGCCAGGGCGATCTGTCCCGGCGTCGCGCCCTTCGCCGCGGCGAGCTCGGCGACGTGGGCGACGAGCGCCTGGTTCGCCGCCCGGTTCTGCTCGGAGAACCGCGGGATGCTCGCCCGGATGTCGCCGGCGGCGAAGGTCGTGCTCTGGTCGACGGTGCCGGTGAGGAAGCCCTTTCCGAGCGGGCTGAACGGCACGAGGCCGATGCCGAGCTCGGCCAGCGTCGGCAGCACCTCCGCCTCCGGGTCGCGCGTCCACAGCGAGTACTCGCTCTGCAGCGCCGTCACGGGGAAGACCGCATGTGCGCGCCGGATGGTGGCGGCGGACGCCTCGGAGAGCCCGAAGTGGCGCACCTTGCCCTCGCGCACGAGGTCGGCGACGGTGCCGGCGACATCCTCGATCGGCACGTCGGGGTCGACGCGGTGCTGGTAGAACAGGTCGATCACGTCGGTGCGCAGGCGGCGGAGCGAGGCGTCCGCCACACGGCGAATCTGCTCGGGCCTGCTGTCGAGCCCCACGCTCGTGTTGCCCTCGATGCGCCAGCCGAACTTCGTCGCGATGACCACCTGCTCGCGCAGCGGGGCCAGGGCCTCACCGACGAGTTCCTCGTTGACGTAGGGGCCGTAGACCTCCGCCGTGTCGAAGAACGTGACGCCATGATCGACGGCGGAGCGGAGCACGTTGATCATGTCGGCCCGGCTGCCCGGGTTGGGGCCGTAGCTCTGGGACATGCCCATGGCACCGAGGCCGATGGCCGAGACCTGGAGGCCTTGTCCGAGGGTGCGAGTGTGCATCAGGATGCCGCCCTTTCGTACTCTGTGTCGCTGAGGTGTTCGAGCCAGTTCGTGGTGGTTGCGGGGTCGTCGCCGTCCTCGAGCATGGCGAGGTGCTCCATGAACCCGGTGGGGGTGGCGCCGTGCCAGTGCTCCTCGCCGGGCGCCGTGTAGACGGTCTGCCCCGGGGTAGCGCGGATTACGCTGCCGTCGCGGGTGCCGACAAGCGCGGTCCCCTCCGTGATGTGCAGGGTCTGGCCGAGCACGTGCGAGTGCCAGGCGGTGCGGGCGCCCGGGGTGAAGCGCACCCGGCTGACGATCATGCGGCTCGGATTGGGCTTCCGCGTCGCGATCGGGTCGACGTACACGTCGCCGGTGAACCAGTCGGCTGGGCCCTGTGCAGGGGGATGCTCCGGTTCGATGTGCATCAGGAGGTCTCCTTCGAGGTGTGGCTACTGGCCGTCGTTCGGCCGTGTCACCGACCGTACGCCTCGCGCGCCCCGCCTGGGAGGCCCTGCCAGTACACCTCTTGGCAGGGCGGGCCGCACCTTGTCCAACCGGATGCCGCAGCGCCGGCAGAAAGGAACACCGACCATGACCGGCACGGGAAGGCTGGATGGAGCGGCGGTCACCGGGCGTTCGCGACTTCGCGCCCGCCCCGGCTAACGCCCAGGAGGTGTTCGCTGCAGAGGGGCACTGATCGGGACAGGCGTTCCGACGGCCTCAGAACGGTGGGCCGTCGTCGACGAGGCGTGCCGACTCTGTTCGGCGTGGTGAGCCCGTCGAAACCTGTGACCCGGATTGCCCCGGATGTCGGGGTGGGGCGTGTTGCATGCGGGACGGTGTCGTCGTGTACTCCCGGCCGCCCGGGGAGGTCCAGCTCAGGGTGCCGTTGCCGGTCTGCTGGACGCGCCAGCGGGAGTTGTGCTTGAGCCGGTGGTGCTTCTTGCAGAGCACGGCCAGGTTCGCCTCGACGGTCAGCCCGCCGTTCTCCCAGGCCCGGGTGTGGTCGGTCTCGGAGCGCTCGGCTTTGCGGGTGCAGCCGGGGAACCGGCAGGTCTCGTCCCGGTAGAGGATCCAGCGCCGCATCGAGGCGCTCAGCCGGTACTGGGTGGGGTCGAGCTGCAGCGGGGTGCCGTCGAGCGGGTCGGTGAGGATGCGGTGCAGGGTCGGCGCCTGGGCGACGAGTCGCCGGCCGGTGGCGGCGTCGATCGGGCCGTAGCCGTGCAGCTCGGCCGGCTCCTCGGAGGTGCCGATCAGGGTGTCGATGCCGATCGTGAGTTTGGGGACGGCGACGAAGACCTCGGGGCGGGAGAACGCCAGCGTCGGGATGTGGGTCTGGCCGTCGTCGGTGCTCTGCGCGGGGAGGCCGAGCAGCAGCTCGGCGGCGATGTCTGCCTCGAGTTGGGCGTGGGTGCCCGAGCCGAGGATGCCGTCCGCCGTCTCGCCTGCGGCCTCATTCGCTGCCACCACGTCTGCCCCCAGCTCGCCGGCCTCGGCCGCCTCCTTCTGCGCCTCCGTGGCAAGATCGCCCACCCTGGTACTGATGGCCAGCGCTTTCTCCGCCTCCAGGTAGAGGTGCAGCCAGGCCATCCCGTCGGCGTCGGGTTCGAACACCAGCCGCCGGTCCGCCCTCGAGCGGGCCGCGCGCTCGGCGAGGGCGTCCGGGTGCAGCCGGTCGCGGAGCCGGGCCACAGCTTTGTGGAATGCGGACACGTTCATGGTGCGGGCCTTGACGAGGGCTTCCCGCTCGAAGCGGGGGTGCACGGCGGGCGGCAGGAAGACGGCGGCGGCGAGGATCTCGCGGGCATGCCGCAGGGTGATGGTCCCGGAGCCCAACTCGGCCAGCGTGTTGGCGAAGGGCCCGCAGAGCTGGCCGGCCTCATAGATCAGGCCGACCATGGTCCGCTCATGCACCCGCAGGATCAGGGCCAGCTCGGCGGTGATGCTGCGCCGGGCGAACTGCTCATCCAGGGAGGGTCGGCCGCCGAGCGGGTCGGCGATCACCACCGCCCGGCGCACCGCCTCGTCGATCCGCCGGTAGCGTTCCGCCTGCAGAACACACTCTGCGGAAGCACTCGAACTCAGCTCGGCCAGGCACGCATCCAGCACCGGGTCGAACCCGATCCCGGGGGCCTGCGCTGGCGGTGTTTCCATGCTTGAAGCGTCTCACCGACCACTGACATTCCAAGCCGAAAACGGACCCGAATCGGGGTAATTGTGGACAACTTTGACCGTCGTTACCTGATTGTGACCTTCGAGCGTCCGGCGCGGGCCAGTGTGGCGGGTTGGCTCCGGGGCTTCGCTCGTTCCTCGCTCAGCCGACGTGGGGAGGGAGGTTCGACCAACTGTGGTGGTGGCAGCCCGCCGCCGCGGCCGACTGCACGTCGGCTGGAGGGGGCCGCGCCGCGACGAAGGAGCAGCGCAGCCCCCGAAGCCCTGGAGCAGACAACGAACGATTGCGCCGGCATCCGCGTCGACGCGAGTTCTCCCGCGCGAGCAGGCTCGGGCGATTGCGGCGTAGGGCGCTGGCGCGCCTGCTCGACCAAGGGTGGTGGTGGCAGCCCGCCGCCGCGGCCGTCTGCACGTCGGCTGGAGGGGGCCGCGCCGCGAGGAACGAGCAGCGCAGCCCACGAAGCCTGGGAGCCTGCGGGGCACCGCCGCCTGCGGCATTCGCCGGCACGGACCCAGGTCCCGTAAAGGGGTGGCGCGCATGCGCGACCAGCGGGCGACGGGCGAGGTGTGTCTGGTGGGCTCCGGGGCTTCGCTCGTTCGTCGCTCAGCCGACGTGTGGAGAGACGCTCAGCCGACGCGGGGAGGGGTGCTCGGCCCACGTGGGGAGAGGAGTCCAGCCGACGCGGGGAGGAGCGCTCAGCCGCGGTTGTGGGATTGGTGCGGTGACCGTGTGACGGCGCGACCGCGCGGGCGGAATCGGCGACTCCCTTGCCAGCCCGTTGCCGCCGCACCTAGAGTCTGCGGTGTGAGGAACCGTGGCTGACCCCATCCCGAGCATCACCGCGGCCGTGCTGCTCGCTTTCGTCGGGTTGCTCCTGGTCGCCGTGCTCATGCTCGCTCGACTCGTCATCCGAAGCTGGCGGATGTCGCGACGCACTCGTGGGCAGCGCGGGGAGCGCGCATGACCGAAAATCGAGCGCCGGTGAGTGCCTACTTCGAGCCCGTCGGGCCAGCCCGCTACCGCCCCACCATCCGGGCGCAGGGCGCATGGAATCCGGGGGAGATTCACTTCAGCCCGCTCGGCGGGCTCCTCGTGCACGAGATTGACAAGCACCGGATGACGCAGCACGGCGCGGTGAACACGCTGCGACTCGGGCGCGTTGGCTTCGACATCCTCGGATTCCTTGCCGCCGAAGAGATCGAGATCCAGGTCGAGACCATCCGCCCAGGCCACACGATCGAGCTCATCGAGGCACGTGCGCGCATCGCCGGTCGTACGGCGGCCGTGGGGCGCGCCTGGTTCAGTGCCGCGGGGGACACCACCGCAGTGGCCGGCGGCGCCCCTGCGCCGATGCCCGCGCCGGAGACCTGCCTGCCCTGGTCGATGCGGGAGACCTGGCCGGGCGGATTCGTGGAGTCGTTGGAGACTCGCGTCGCGCGCCCGCCGATCCCCGGCAGGGCAACCGTGTGGCAGCGCACAGGCACCGTGCTCGTCGCGGGGGAGCGGGCCAGCGCGCACGCCGCGTACATTGCCCTCGTCGACACCGCGAACGGGGTCGCGGTGCGGCAACGGCCGACGGAGTGGATGTTCCCCAACCTCGATCTCACGGTCCACCTCCACCGGCAGCCGCTCGGCGACTGGGTCGGCCTGGACACCACGGTCACGTTCGGCTCTGACGGACAGGGCCTGACCAGCACCGTGCTGCACGACGCCGCCGGCGCCATCGGCCGGGCCGAGCAGCTGTTGACCGTCCGGCCGCTGGGCGGCGCGGCCGCCGGCTGAGCCGGCTGAGCCGGCTGAGCCGGCTGAGCCAGCCTGATCGAGCCGGCCGGACCGGCCGGGCCGGCCGGGCAGTCCGGCGGCCATCGGCGCCTGCACGGCATCCAATTCCTCAAGAACTATTGCACAAGATCTCTTGTGCAACTACGCTCGAGCCATGGACAACGAGACGCCAGCTCCGAAGCGGCCCATGCAGGGCATGCGCGACCCGCGCTCCCTCCGCGCCCTCGCCCACCCGCTGCGCCTGAAATTGCTGGGCATCCTGCGCACCGACGGCGCCCACTCGGTCGGCCAGCTGGCCGGCCTGGTCGACGAGGCGCCCGGCACCGTGAGCTACCACCTGGGAACGCTGGCCGAGTTCGGCTTCGTCGTGCCGGCGCCGGAGCGGGCCCGCGACGGCCGGGAGCGCTGGTGGCAGGCCGCGCACAGCCACACCGTTTTCGAGCCGGCCGAGCTGCTCGACGATCCGGAGCAGCACGGAGCCGTGCGGGTGTTGCAACAGGCGATCCTGCAGTCCTACCTCGGCGAGCTGCTCGACGCCCTCGACGCCGAGCCCGCACTTGGCCGGGATTGGGTCGCCGCCAGCAACCACTCCGACTCCTTTGGCTACCTCACCGCCCCGCAGCTGGCGGAGTTCTCCGCCGAGCTCGCCGCCCTCTCCCGCAAGTGGGAGGCGGCGAGCGA
>NZ_MPZN01000007.1 GCF_002936985.1 Microterricola pindariensis
TTGAAGCCGTGGCCGCCCCACGGCGGGTTGAGGTGTGCGGAGTCGCCCACCAGATAGACGCCGTCGCGGCCGTAGCTGGCGGCGAGGAGCATCCTGGCCGTCCAGCGGTCGGTCGCGATCACCTCGATGTCGACGTCGGTGCCGACGAGTTCCGTCACCAACGCCGCGGGGTCGGGGTGTGCGTCGGGCTCGATGTTCTGGATGATCACCCACCAGGTCGCCTCGAGGTCCATCCGGCCGATCATGCCGGCCGCGGACGGCCGGAGCACCCAGTACTGCACGGCGGGGTCCAGCGCAATCGTCTCGGCCAGGCGCTCGGAGCGAAACAGGAAGTTGAAGTTGGACTTGGCGGCCGAGCCGCCCTCCATGGCGATGCCGAGCTCGTGCCGCGCCAGCGAGGAGCCGCCGTCCGCGCCGACGAGGTGCTCGCACTCGACCCAGCGGGAGGCGCCGTCCTCGTCGACGACGAGGGCGCGCGGCCGGCGCCCCGGTGCGGCGTCGATGCGCTCGACCCGCAGGGTCGTCGCGAGCGCGGCCAGCGGCGAGGCGTCGACGCCGGCGCGCAGCACCTCCTCGACGATCGGCTGCGACACCTGCTGCCCGCACTCGGGCTGCAACTCGTAGCGCCCCCGCGCCAGCTGGAACGCATTGCGGAAGCGGGCCAGCTCGTGGCCGGTCAGGCTCGAGCAGAAGATGACGTCTTCGGAGTAGTCGGCCGTGAGCGGGGCGGCGCTCCGCAGCGGAGCGGCCAGGCCGAGCCGGCGCAGGTGGCTCATGGTGCGGGCGTTGGTGGTCTTCGCCTTCGGGCGGGTGTGGTCCACCGCGTCGCGCGGCTCGATGACGAGGCTCTGCACGCCGCGCCGGTCGAGATCGGCCGCCAGGAACAGGCCGCTCGGTCCCCCGCCGACGATCAGCACCGGCACGAAGTCGGGCAGCGCCGCGAGGGCGCCCTGGCCGGGCGTGGCCGTCGCGGACCCCAGGCCCTCAGGCACGGTCTCGGGCCGACGCGTCGACGATCGGCGTTGTCAGGGTTCCCAGCCGGTCCACTTCGACCTCGACGATGTCCCCCGGCTGCAGCAGCCACGGCGGGGTGCGCACGTAGCCGACGCCCTCCGGCGTCCCGGAGACGAGGACGTCTCCCGGGTGCAGGGTGAACGTCTGGCTGACGAGGGCAAGGATGTCGCCGACGGAGAAGATCATGTCGCGGGTGTTGCCGTTCTGCACCTCGATGCCGTTGACGCGCGTGCGCAGCTGCAGGCCGTCTCGCAGGTCGCCGACCTCGTCGCGGCTGACGAGCGGCCCCATCGGGCCGGAGAAGTCGCCGTTCTTGCCGAGCGTCCACTGCGCGGTGAGCTTCTGCGCGCGGCGCGAGGTGAGGTCGTTGAAGACGGAGTAGCCGAAGACGGCCGACTCGGCGGTGGCGGCATCCGCTGACTGGATGCGGGCGCCCACGACGGCGGCGATCTCACCCTCCCAGTCCAGGCCGGCCTCGCCGGTGGGAACGGGAGCCGGCACGCCTCCGACGCTGAGCGAGGCCGTCCAGCGGCCGAAGATCGTCGGGTATTCCGGCACCTCGAACTTGCCCTCTGCCGCGTGCGCCTTGTAGTTCAGGCCGACGCAGAGCACGCGGGCGGACGCGGGCACCAGCGGCACCTCGCGGACGCTGCTGAGCGGCAGGGCGGCACCCGCGGCGCCGGCCGCTGCGCGCTGCTGCCAGGCGAACGGGTCCTGCCAGAACTCGACGAGCGTGGTGAGCGGTGCGACCGAGTCGCCCTGAACGACGCCGATACGAGTGTCGTTGCTGTCATCGGCGGCGATGCCCATGAACTTCATGTCGTGTCCCTACTGCTTTCGGCCGGATCGGTGCGATCCAGCTGAGTTCAGCGTGGGCGAACGGCAGGGTTCTGAGGTACCCGCTTTTCATTGGATGGAACTTCGACCCCGGAGCTGCCGGCCGGCGCGGCATCCGTGGGGTGGCTCCCCCGTTTCCATTGCCCGGCAGCCACCCCGCTCCGGACGGTGGCGGCTCTCTACGGTGGGAGGGCCGCACATCGTCCGAAGGAGAGCACATGCCGAGCGCCATGAAGGTTCCGCACGCCGATACGTCCGCCGGGGCGCTCTCCGGCATCCGCCTCACCACCCCGCACGGACCGGTGGAGGCCTTCCTCGGCGTTCCCTACGCCACGCTGGGGCCCGGCCGACTGCGGTTTGTTCCCGGCCGGGCACCCGACGGGTGGGCGGGAGCGCGTGACTGCAGTCGGCCGGGGCCCGCAGCGCCACAGAACCCCAGCCCGTTCGGCAGCGGCGCGGATTCACCGAGCAGCCATCAGGACGACCTGCACGGGCTCAACCTGAACATCTGGGCACCGGCGGGTGCGAAACGTGGCCGGCCGGTGCTGTTCTGGATCCACGGTGGCGCCAACATCATCGGTTCCAACTCCGAGCCCCTGCACGACGGCGCTGCGCTCGCTGCCGGCGGTGACCTCGTCGTTGTCGCGGTCAACTACCGGCTGGGCGTCTTCGGCTTCCTCCATCTGGAGCGGGCCGCACACGGCAGCGCGCTCAGCAACGGGGCTGTGCACGACCTCATCACGGCTCTGAGGTGGGTCCGCGACGAGATCGCTCAGTTCGGCGGCGATCCCTCGAACGTGACCATCGGCGGCCAATCGGCTGGCGCGGCACTCGTCGGCACCCTGCTCGGGGTGCCGACGGCGACCGGGCTCTTCCGTCGGGCGATCATGCAGAGCGGAACCGCCGAACGGGTGCACGCCCCGGCTGAAGCGTCGGCGGTGACCTGCGACATCCTGCGGCACCTCGGCATCGATGTCTCGGAGGCGAGCACAGTGTTCGACCGGCCGACCAGCGAACTCCTCGCGGCGCAGTCCGCCGTCTGCCTCGAGTATCAGTCGCGGACAGTGGGGCTCTCGGTTCCGTTCCAGCCGGTCGTCGACGGCACGCTGCTGCCGGCCTCGCCGCTGGACGCCGTCCGCGCCGGCTTGAATCGCACCGTCGACCTCCTCATCGGCACGAACCGGAACGAGGCCTCCCTCAGCCTCGCCTTCGGCCCGCCGCGCGAGCCGAAGGAACTGGCCCGCACGTTGCGCGGGGAGATCGCCGCCGATCTGGGTGGGGCACTCAGCCCGGAGCAGTACGTGCGGGCAGTTCAGTCGGATGTCGGCCACCGCCCGTCGGAGGCCGAGGCCCTGGAGGCGTATCTCAGTGATCGCAGCTACCGTCAGCCGAGCAATCGACTCCTCGAGGCGCGCCTGGGCGGTGAGGGGCTCAATTTCTGTTACCTCTTCGATTGGGCGAGTCCGGCCATGAACGGTCGTCTCGGCGCCTGCCACGGTGCGGAGTTGCCGTTCGTCTTCGGCACACTTGACCGGGCCGCCGCGGCGTTCTTTGTCGGCGTGCAGCCGCCTCCGGAGCTGAGCTCACGGATGATGACGGCGTGGGCAGCATTCGCCCGCACCGGGCGCCCTGGCGGCTGGGCGACGTATCGCGAAGGATCCCGCCACACACAGGTCTGGGACGAGAACCCGATTGGTCGCTCGGATCCCAGGCCGGCGCTGCGAGCACTGTGGTCGGCTGTCTCGGCGCAGAGCCGCTCGGCGTAAGTCGTCGAGCAGCGCGTCATCCGTGATCGACGGTCGAGCCCCCGCCGCTCCGGCCTGGGGCTACGCGGCCTTCTTGCGGCCGAAGATCAGGCCCCAGATCAGGAGCACGATGAAGGCGCCGCCGATCGCGAGCAGCCACGACTGGATCGACCAGAAGTTCTCGAGGTCGGCGCCGAACAGCAGGCCGCCGAGCCAGCCGCCCAGCATCGCGCCGACCACTCCGAGCAGCAGGGTGGCGAACCAGCCGCCGCCCTGATTGCCGGGCATGATCATCTTGGCAATGGCGCCCGCAATCAGGCCTAGAAGGAGAAAAGCAAAGAACCCCATCGTCGTACTCCCTTCACCGTGCGAGCGTCACCGCGTGAACTCGACGCCGGTCACCGAACCCCACCAGTCCGCGAACGGCGTGCGTTCCCAATTTGGCACGCGCGGGTCGACAATGCAACCCTTTTGGGGGTCAGCGCGCCGGGGGTGCGCGGAGCGCGTGAGCTGGCGCTCAACCCTCGACGCGGATGCCGATGCTCTCGGCCAGCGCCGGGGCGAGCATGCCGAGCTGCAGCCCGTTGATGGTGACCCCGGCGAGGTTGCGGATGCCGGCGATCTCCTGCACGTCGGCCCCGCGCAGGTCGAAGTCGCTCAGGGTGGCCTGTTGCAGGTCGAGCGCCCGCACCGAGCAGCCGTCGAAGGCGACCCTCGCCGCCGTGGCCTGACCGAGGTCGAGTTCGTCGATGGTGCAGTCGACGAAGAGCACGTCGTTGAGGCTCGCGCCCCGCAGGTTCACATAGCCGAGCTTGCAGTTCTCGAAGCGCAGAGCCCGCAGTCCCGTCTCGTACAGCTCGGCGGAGCCGATCCGGGAACCGCGCACGACGACGTCCCGCCACGTGGAGCGGGCGGCACGGAGCACGGGCACGTTCACCGACTCCAGCACCGTGTCGACGATGCGGACGCTGCGCAGCTCGGCCTCGTCGGCGGTGACGCCGGCGAAGACGCTCTCGCTCACGGTGGCGTAGTCCAGCGCGAGACTGTCGAGTTCGAGCGCCTCGAAGGAGAGGCCGTCTACGGTGGAGTTCGCGCCGAGATCGCCCGCGTAGCCGGCGCCGAGGTTCTGCGGGTCTACCCGGTCGAGGCGGGGCGCCTTGGTCTGGGTGTTGCCGGTGCTGCGACGTGTCTGAGCCATGCTGCACCCCCTCCCGGTGGGCGTTCCCCCAGCCTACGTCGCGGCGCCGCGGGTGAATTCCTGCTACCGGGGATGCCGGCTAACGCTGCACGGGGGCCGGACTCACGGCAACGGCCGGCCGGCGCCGGCGCACCCGCGCCGGCAGCGCGGCGAGCCCCCACACGGTGACCCGCAGCATCGCCTCCACCACGATGCCGGCGCTCATCTTCGAGCTGCCATTGACCCGCTCCACGAAGGTGATCGGCACCTCGACCACGCGCAGCCCCTGCCCGACCGCCTGCCAGAGCGTCTCGATCTGGAAGCCGTAGCCCTGGCTGGTGGAGCGCTCGGCCCCGATCCGCGCCAGCGCGGGGGCGGTGAAGGCGCGGAATCCGCCCGTGGCATCACGCTGCGTCACCCCGAGGGCGAGGCGCGCATACTCGCTGCCGGCCAGGGAGATCAGCTTGCGGTGGGCGGGCCAGCCGCGCACCGCGCCGCCCGGCACCCAGCGGGAGCCGATCACGACGTCGGCCACGCGGAGCCCGTCCAGCAGGCGCGGCAGCTGCTCCGGCAGGTGCGAGCCGTCGGCGTCCATCTCGACGACGACGTCGGCGCCGTGCCCCAGCACCCAGGCGAAGCCGGCCCGGTAGGCAGCGCCGAGGCCGTCCTTGCCCGGGCGGTGCAGCACATGGATGCGCTCATCAGCGGCGGCCAGGTCCTCCGCCAGGCGCCCTGTGCCGTCTGGCGAGTTGTCGTCGACGACGAGCAGCTCGACCGCCGGCACCGCGTCCAGCAGCCGCCGGGCGACGGCTTCGAGGTTCTCGATCTCGTTGTACGTCGGAATCACGACGATTGTGCGGGTCATGGCTGCTCCTTCGTGAGTTTGAAAACGGTGTTGGTGTTGATCGGCATGGCCGCGTCCACGCGGTATCCGAGTGCCTCGAGCGCGGTGACATCTGGGCGGTCCGTGCCGCGCTCGACGGCCCACACCGTACCGTGGCCCTGCACCCGGGCGCCGAGCTCGGCGAGCGGGCGCACGGTGTCCCACAACCGGGTTCGCTGCACGTAACGAGTGTCGAGCATCACGTCGTCGTAGCCGGCGAAGAGTGCGGGGTAGAGGTCGATCGCCAGGCGCGGGCGGAGCGAGGGCCGCACGGATTCGTCGAAGACGACCGCATCGCCGCGCTGCCCGTTGGCGGCGACGGTCTCGGCCAGCTGGCGCAGGTCGCTGCCGCCCTGGGCGAAGGGGGTGCGCTGCCCGAGGTAGCCGGGTGCGGCGAGCGCCGCGATGACGAGCGTGCCGGCCAGCAGCCCGAGCTGCTGCCGGCGCGCCGAGGGGCGCCCAGGGCCGAGCGCCCACATGACGACGGCGCGCAGCCCCACCGCCATCAGCAGGGCGGCGGCCGGCGCGCTGAAGGCGAGGTAGCGCACGCTGTAGACCGGCAGCGCGACCGCATTCACGAGTAACACCGCGGCGGTCGGCAGCACCAGCCACGCGGTGACGATGAGCACCGCGTCGCGGTGTGGCAGTGCGGCTCCCTCTGCGGCCGGCATCCGCTCGGCGCGCTGCACCGCGGGGCCGTGCGACGCGGGTCGGGCTCGCGCCGCGCCCAGCAGCGCAATCACGATCAGCGCCCAGGCGAGAATCGCGAGGCCCGGCCAGCCGAACCACTGCGACACGAGCACCGCGTCGGGCGTCGCGTAGCCGCGCCCGGCGAGGAAGCTGATCTGCGCCCTCTGCAGCACGGCGGCCACGAGAATGGGGAGTGCCAGCAGCAGTGTCAGCGCGGCCGAGCGCGCCCAGCCCACCCAGATGCGCCTCGGTGCGCGCAGGATCACCAGCACGACCGCCCCGACGGGCAGCATCAGCCCGAGGTAGAGGAAGAGGTAGATCGAACCGGCGGTCGCCACCCCGTAGCCGGTCCACACCCGGGGGCGCTGCTCCTGCCGGTCGATCAACACGAGCAGCCAGATCAGCAGCCAGGTGGCCGCCGCCATGGTGAAGGCGTACGAGCGTGCCTCCGCGCCCATGTGGGTGGCCTGCGGCAGCACGGCGAAGAGGATGCCGGCGAGGAGCCCGGTCGCGGGCCCGAACAGTCGGCGGCCGAGCACGTAGCAGCCGGCGGCGGCGACCCCGATGGCGACGGCGCTCGGCGCCCTGACCACCCACTCCCCCGTGCCGAGCAGCTGCACCCAGAAGTGCAGGAACAGGTAGTAGGCGCCGTGCACGGCGTCGATCTGCCCGAGTAGCCCGAACAGCCCGGGCAGGGTGCGTTCCGCCGAGAGCACGCTGGCCGCCTCGTCGCCCCAATAGGACGGGATACCGCTGCCCGCGAAGGAGAGCAGTGCCGCGCCGGCGCCGAGCAGTGCCGCGGTGCGCGCCGGGTGCGCGCTGGCCGCCGCGTGCGGCATCCGCATGGCCACAGCCGAGCGCACATCGATCATGTCGGCGCTCCTCTCGCTGCGGGCTTCGGGCATTTCTCATCGTCTGAGTGCCAACTGGACCGCGCATGATTTCTGATGAACGTTTCGTGAGAGCCCTTTCAGAGAGGCGGCGCCTGCCCGGTCTGGCCGAGCGGTTCCGGTCCTAGGATGTGTGCAAGCCGACGGAGGGAGTGCCGTGAGGATCCTGGTGGTCGATGACGAGCCAGAGCTCACCGCGCTGCTGCGCCGCGGCCTCGGCGCCGACGGGCACCAGGTGGCCGAGGCCCACGACGGCATTGCCGCGATGGCGCTGCTGGCCGCCGAGGACTTCGAGCTGGCCGTCGTCGACGTCATGCTGCCCGGCATGTCCGGGTTCGAGCTCAGCCGGCGGCTGAAGGCGCACGACCCGACCATGGGCGTCATCCTGCTGACAGCGCGGGATGCCGTCGGCGACCGCATCCGCGGCCTCGACGCCGGTGCCGACGACTACATGATCAAGCCCTTCGACATCGCCGAGCTCTCCGCGCGGATCCGGGCGGTGCGCCGCCGCGATGCGCTCACGGCGCCGCGCGCGCTGACGGTCGGCACGCTCACCATCGACCTGTTGCGCCACCGCGCCAAGGCCGGCGACCGCGAGCTGGCGCTCAGCCGCACCGAGTTCGACGTGCTCCGCGCCCTCGCCGCGCAGGCCGGAGAGACGGTGAGCCGCTCCGAGCTGCTCGCCCAGGTGTGGGAGACCAACGAGCACATCGACCCGAACGTCGTGGACCAGTACGTGAGCTACCTGCGCCGCAAGCTCGAGCACAGCGAGAGTGGGGCGCAGATCGTGACCGAGCGCGGCGTCGGATTCCGGCTCGTCGCCGCGGAGCCCTGATGCGGCCAGCCGCCCACCCGGGGGCGCCCCGTCCGCTTCCGCGGGTGCTGACGATCCGCAACAGGATCGCCGGCGGCAGCCTCGTGATCGCCCTGCTCATCTCCCTCGCCGCGGGCATCGTGTTCAACGCGCAGATCGAGCGGATCCTGCGCGACGGCTCGATTGCCGTGCTGCAGAGCGACAGCGCGGCCTACGTGAGCGCGTTGCAGAACCAGGACGGCGGCCCGCTGGACCCGCCAGGGCTCGGCCAGCACATCGCCGTGGTCGCGCCCGACGGCAGCACCCCGGTGAACACACTGCCGAGCGCGCTGCGCGACATGCTGCCGAATCTCGTCGCGTCGCACACGCCGCGCTCGGTGACGCCGGAGAGCGCCCAGTCCGCCGGCATCAGCTACCTGGTGCTGTCGACGCCGATCACCACCGCGGGCGGCGAATGGCATGTCGTCGCGGCGCGCAGCGGGCACGAGGAGTCGACCGTGCTCGACGAGATGCGGCTGCTGCTGTTCGTCGGCCTCGCCCTCATCGTGCTGGGCACGGCGGCCACCGCTTGGCTGCTCACGTCGGCGGCGCTCGCCCCGGTGAAACGGCTGCGCGCCAGCGCGGAGGAGCTGAGCGCGAGCCCCGGCACGGAGCTGTTGCCGGTGGCATCCGCCCGCGATGAGATCGCGGAGCTCGCCGAGACGCTCAACGAGTTGATCGTGCGGCTGCGCGCCTCGGCATCGCGCGAGCGGCAGCTGGTCTCGGATGCCAGCCACGAGCTGCGCACTCCGTTGGCGATTCTCACCATGCAGTTGCAGCTGGCCGAGGCCGAGGCGTCGTCGGTGGAGCAGCTCCTCGAGGATGTGGCGGGGGCCCGCCGCAATGTGGCCCGGCTGACGGCGCTGGTGAACTCGCTGCTCGAGCTCTCGACACTGGAGGGGCTCGCCGCGCGCGAGGACGGCGGGCTCTCGGACGCCGCCGAGCTCGACAGGGAGGCCCGCGACGCCGTGGAGCGGGCCCGCTTCCGGTTCGGGGCCGCCGCCATCGAGCTCAGCTACGAGGGCCTCGCGGTGCCTGGCCCCGGCGCGCAGTTCGCGATCAAGGCGGAGGACTTCGGCCGGATCATCGACAATCTAGCCAGCAACGCGGTGACGGCGATGCCGGGCGGCGGGGCGCTCACCGTGACGCTCGCGCTCGCCCGCGGCGCCCTGGTGCTGCGCGTGGCAGACACCGGCGGCGGGTTGGAGCCCGGATTCGAGGCGCACGCCCTGGAGCGGTTCAGCCGCGGCGACGCCTCCCGCGCCGCCGGCCGGGGCACCGGGCTGGGGCTGGCCATCGTCGCAGCCATCGTCACGAACGCGGGCGGCACCATCGCGCTGGAGAACAGCCCGGGCGTCGGCCTCACCGTGACGGTCACGCTTCCCGCCGTCGGGGCGCCGCCGGCCGCCGCGGCGCCCCGGTAGGCCCGTTGCTCCCTTCGAGCGTGCGACAGGCAGTGGCCCGGACTGCCTCGGCGAAATGCCGGCCGGGGCAACGGCCCCTCGGTACAGTGACCGGGTGACGCACACTTCCGTTCGAAGGTCGCTGGTCGCGACTGCAGCCGCAGCCGCTGTGGCGCTCGCGCTGCTGCTCTCCGGGTGCATCTTCTCGTCCCAACCGCACCGGACGCCGACCGATCCGGGCATCCCCGAGGCGCGCGCCGAGGCCGCAGCCCAGCTTGCGGAGATGCGGACCCGGCTCGTGCTCTCCGACCGCGTCACCCTGCTGGGTGATGTGCAACAGGACAACTGCGACACCGCGGAGAACTGGTGGTTCGACGACACCACAGACCTCGGCTACCGCTGCGAGTCGGCGTGGACGGCCATCGCCGTCATCCCCGACGCTCGGACGCCGCACGAGACCGCGGCGGCCGTCGACGCCGAGATGGCGGCAACGGACCTCCCGTTCTCCCCCGGCGGCATGGTTCGAGACGTGATGTCGGTGTACCCGCCGGTGCGACTGGACGCAGAGATCGTGGTGCCCAGCGCCGGCGGGCACGAAGGCCCGGTTGCGTTCAGGGTCGTCTCCTCCGAGTTCCACCCAGAGGAGTGGCACGCCCCGTGGGCGGGGAACGTCACCGTCGGCAGCACCGCCGGCACCAGCGTGGCCGGCATCACGGCCTCCGACATCATGGCCACCGGAGCCAACCAAGTCATCGAGTTCACGGCCAGCGTCGAGTACTGGAACACCACAGGCCTGCCCGACCTCGATGACGTCGAGCCCCCGGACGCCGTCGGGATCGAGACCTGGAGATACGGTGACGAGTACGTGCTCGAGTTGGCCGACTGGGCACCCGCCGAGGAGCCGATCGCCTGCATCGCCGACCCCGCTGTTGACGAGGCCGCGATCATCCGGGTCGACGAGCCGTTCCCCTACCTGCGTGCCCCCTTCGCGCCCGGCGCACTGCCCGCTGAACGCCAGCGCGTGGCCGATTGCGTGCTCGCCGCCCTGGCATCCGGCACCGTGGTGATGACCTCCCCCGGCGACTGAATCGACGCCTGGGCGGCGCCTCCCACGGCACGCGAAACCCCCTGTCTCTGATCGAGACAGGGGGTTTCTGGCGGGCGGATGGCGGCCCGCGCCCGCTTCAAGGCGGGTGTGCGGTGGCCCCCGCCGGCCCGGAGAGCCCGGGCCGGCGGGGGCCGCTACAGGCTGCGGCTAGGCAGCCTTCTTGCGACCGACAATGAGTCCCCAAACCAGGAGCACGACTATCGCTCCTCCGATCGCAAGAAGCCAGGTCTGGATCGACCAGAAGTCTTCGAGGTTGGCGTTGAACAGCAGCCCGCCCAGCCATCCGCCGAGCATCGCGCCGAGCACGCCGAGCAGCAACGTGGCGAACCAGCCGCCGCCCTGGTCACCGGGCAGAATCAGCTTGGCGATGGCCCCGGCAAGCAAGCCGAGGAGAAGAAATGCAAAGAACCCCATGATCATGTCCCTTCTTGTTGGGAGTCGGGCGGTTCAGGCCCGATCCCGCCCCGCCGATGAACGACGAGCGGGTTCCACCGTCCCACCCCGCACCGCCGAATGCAACCCATTCGGGGGGCATCCTCCGCTTGTGGACCGAGGCGATTCCGCTCAAACACTGGCCTCGGTCCGACATCCTGTGAAAAAGCTGTGTACGTGTTGCAGGCGTGGAGAGCCTGCGGCGCCGGGGTGGCGACGCCGCTCAGATCTCGGGCGTGGAGTTCTCGCTGCGCGTGAGCCGTTCGCCGCTGGCCGGGTCCACCTGGGTGTGCGTCGTGGCGACGCTGCGCCGACGGCGTGCGAGCAGGACGATGCCGATGATCACGATGACGGCGCCAGCGCCCATCAGGATGTAGCCGACCATGTCGATGTCGATCCAGTCGACGGTGAAGTTGAGCGCGTAGACCAAGATGGCCCCGATCGCGATCAGCGCGATCCCCAGTCCGATGCTCATCAGCTGTTCCTCCGTCCAGAGAGAGACCGAATCAGCCAGGCGATGACCGCCACGATGAGCAGCACGATGCCCACCCAGAGGAGGAAGTTCAGCGACTGAACGAAACCTCCGGTGATCGCGAGCACGATCGCCACGACAATGATGATGACAAGCAGGATATTCACTCTGTTGCTCCTTTCGGAATGGCCGGAACTGCGGTGACCCGCAGAACCTCTCGCGAGACGCTACCGAAGTGGCTTCGCTCCGCGCACACCCTTGTGGCGGCGACAAAAACCGTGTATGGGCAGCGGAGCCGCGGGCATCCTCCGCCGGCGACGGTGGCGCCGCGTCCCGCGCCCAGGAGGTCGGACGCGGCCGACAATGAAGAAGACCCCCTGCCTCTGCAGTTTTCACTGAGATTCAGGGGGTCTTTCTGGCGGTACCGGTGGGATTTGAACCCACGGTGGACTTTCACCCACACAACTTTTCGAGAGTTGTACCTTCGGCCGCTCGGACACGGTACCGAGGACAAGTTTAGTAGCCAGCGGCCCGCAGCGCGAATCGAGCGCCCGAGCGCGTGTCGGGCCCGGTGTCGGAGGGGCAAGCTACCCTCGGATCATGGCCAAATCCGTGAGTTCCTTCCGCTGCGTCGAGTGCGGCTGGACCAGCATCCGCTGGGTCGGCCGATGCGGCGAGTGCCAGCAGTGGGGAACCGTGCTCGACACCGCAGACCAGGGTGCCTCGGCCCGGGCGCTGAAGCCGGCGCAGGTGTCCGACGCCCGTGCCGCCCGCCCCATCACCGCCGTCACGACCGAGTCGGTGCAGCACTGGCCGAGCGGCATCAACGAGTTCGACCGCGTCCTCGGCGGCGGCATCGTTCCCGGCGCCGCGATCCTCCTGAGCGGCGAGCCCGGCGTCGGCAAGTCGACCCTGTTGCTGGAGGTGGCGGCCCGCGCGGCGGCCACCGGGCAGAAGGTTCTGTACGTCAGCGCCGAGGAGTCGGTGCAGCAGGTGCGCCTGCGCGCCGAGCGCACCAATGCGCTCGTGCCCACGCTGTTCCTCGCCGCCGAGACCGACCTGGCCACGATCCTCGGCCAGATCGACGCCGTCGGGCCGCAGCTGCTCATCGTCGACTCGGTGCAGACCGTCGCCAGCTCGCTCTCCGACGGGCTCGCCGGCCAACCGAGCCAAGTGCGCGAGGTCGCCTCCACGCTCATCCGCGTTGCCAAAGATCGCCACCTGCCGGTGCTGCTGGTCGGCCATGTCACCAAGGACGGCTCGATCGCCGGCCCCCGCCTGCTCGAGCACCTGGTCGACGTCGTCTGCCAGTTCGAGGGCGACCGCCAGACGGCGCTGCGCTTCGTGCGCGCCCTGAAGAACCGCTTCGGCCCGACCGACGAGGTCGGCTGCTTCGAGATGACCGGCGACGGCATCGCCGAGGTGCCCGACCCGAGCGGGCTCTTCCTCAGCCGCGGCGCCACCGGCGTCAGCGGCACCTGCGTCACCGTGGCGCTCGAGGGCCGGCGCGCCCTGCCGGTCGAGGTTCAGGCCCTGCTCGTCAAGTCCACCGGCCCGCAGCCGCGCCGCGTCGTCAACGGCGTCGACCCGTCCCGCGTCGCAATGATCCTGGCCGTGCTGGAGCGGCGCGCGAAGCTCTCCGGCGTCGGCCAGCTGGACGTCTACATCTCCACGGTCGGCGGGGTGCGCCTGACCGAGCCCGCCGCCGACCTCGCGATCGCCGTGGCCATCGCCTCCGCGATGCACGACCGGCCCGTGCCGCACGACATGGCCGCCTACGGCGAGATCAGCCTCGCCGGCGAGGTGCGCCCAGTCAACGCCGGCAAGCACCGCGGGGCGGAGGCCAGACGGCTGGGCTTCAACAAGATTCTGGATGCCGAGCTCGGCAGCGTCACCGCCGCGCTCGAGCGCCTGCGCCTGGCCGGCCCCGGCACGCCGGCCGAGCAGCGCGAGCGGCGCGTCGAGAACCGGGAGCGCGAGCTGGACCGGGCCTTCTAGGCGCCCCGGCGTTCGTCAACCGTTCCGGCCTCCTCCGCGGCCGGTGCGCGCTACAGCTCGAGGGCGGCCAGCAGATCGGCGGGCGATGCCTGCATCGGGTGCGGCCCGGCGATGTCGAGGAAGACGGTGGTGATCTGCTCGCCATAGCGGCCGAGGAACACCTTCAGCCACTCCGGCCCCTGCAGGCCGACCGCCGGCGGCAGGTTGGCCGGCTTGTTGCGCGCATCGCTGAACAGCAGCAGGGCGATCTCGCCCGTGTTCGGGTCGCGGTACGTCCAGACCTCGCCGGACTCCAACGGCCGGTCGCGGTCGCCGGCTTTCATCAGCGGCACGACGGTGTTGCCGTTGCGCAGCGCCAGGGCGACGGCCGCCATGTCCTGGCGCTCCAGTGCCTCGGCCAGCGCCTGCGAGCGGAACTCCTCAGCGGTCGGGCCGCCCTTGCCCGCCTTCGCGGCCTTTGTCGCGGGGTGCCCGCCGACGCGCTTGGACTTCTTCTGAGCTCCGGATGCCATTGCTCCAGCCTACCGAGGCTCCACGGCGCTGGCCGGGCTGTTCGCTGCTGGCTGCTGGCTGCTGGCTGCTGGCTGCTGGCTGCTGGCTAGTTGAGGATGAACTGCTTCGAGGTGGTCGAGGTGATCCCGTCGAGGCTCACGACGAGGTGGTACGACGCGCCGCCGGCCGCAGCGGCCTCGCGCTCGTCCGAGTCGCAGGTGTCCGGCGCTGAGCGGGTGCGGTCCCACACGATCGGGGCGGAGGACTTGACGGCCACGCCGGGCTGCAGCTCGAACGGGATGTCGCTGGACTCCGTCTGGCAGTCGGTCGACGTCCAGTAGACGTCCTCGCCGCTCTTGACCGTGAACACCTGGGCGGCCGTGCCGACGTTGAGTGAGCAGGCGGTCGCGCCGGTGTTCGTCACGACGAGCGAGAGCGCGGGCTCCTGTTCGCCGGAGTAGTCGCTGGCGTCGGTGACGGCTTCCACGCTGACGCTGCCCGGTGCGCAGGCGCCGCCTGCGGCATCCGCCGCCGGGGTGCTGCCCGGGTCGGGCGTCGAGCTGGTGCCCGGGTCGGTGGCCGGCTTCCCGGCCTCTGCGCTGCGCCCGGGGCCGACGATGATCAGCACGACGATGACGATCACGGCGAGCAGGCCGAGCAACACAACGAGCCTGCGGCGCCAGTAAACCTTGTTCGGCTGTGGCCCGACGGGGTGCTTGATCGTCGACATGCCCTCAGGCTAGCCAGCCCGCCCCGCTTTGCCCGGCATTTGGCCGGTGATTCAGCGCTTTGGCCCGCGGCGGCGCGGTGCGGCGGCCCCGCAGAGGTAGCTCAGAGGCAGCTCAGAGCCGTTTGAGCATGCGGGTGTTGCCGAGGGTGTTCGGCTTGACCCTGGCCAGGTCCAGGAACTCGGCGACGCCCTCGTCGGGCGAGCGCACGAGCTCGGCGTACACGTCGGGCGCCACGGTCTCCTCGCCCATGTCGGCGAAGCCGTGTCGTTCGAAGAACGGCACCTCGAAGGTGAGGCAGAAGACGCGGGAGAGTCCGAGCTCAGCGGCGTCCTCGAGCAGCCGGTCGAGCAGGGCGTGCCCGACGCCGGTTCCGCGCCAGTCGTCGGAGACGGCCAGCGTGCGCACCTCGGCGAGGTCCTCCCACATCACGTGCAGCGCGCCGCATCCGATGATCTCACCGTCGGCGCTCTCGGCGACCCGGAACTCCTGCACCGCCTCGTAGAAGACCACGAGGTCCTTGCCGAGCAGGATGCGCTCCTGCACGAGCGGCTCGATCAGGGCCTGGATGCCGCGTACATCGCTCGTGCGCGCCCGGCGCACCGTGAATTCCTGGGCCACCCTGGCACCTTCCTGTTTGCGTGGGTTCCAGCGTACTGCGGTGCCCCGGGGTGCCGCGCACCCGCCCCCGCACGGCCGGGCAGGGCGCGGCGCCGGGCCGGGCCGGGCCGGGAACAACGAAGGGCCAGAAACGAAGAAGGGCCCGCCAGCCGAAGCTGACGGGCCCTGCACACGCTGTGCTGACTAGCCGGTGATCGCGATGTCGGGCGTGACCGAGCCGGTGCCGAGGGCGGCGTTGGCGTTCACGTTCGAGGTCGCGGCCAGCTCGCGCTGCGTGGTCGTGAAGACGAACTTGCCGTCCACGAAGTCCACGTGCACGTGGTCGCCGGCGTTGAGCGAGCCCTGCAGGATCTCCTCCGAGAGCAGGTCCTCCACCTCGTGCTGCACGGCACGACGCAGCGGCCGGGCACCGAGGGCCGGGTCGAAGCCGACCTCGATGAGGCGCTCCTTCGCGGCCTGGGTGAGCTCCACCGTCATGTCGCGGTCGAGCATCCGCTCGCTCAGGCGCTTGATGAACAGGTCGACGATCTGCAGCAGCTCGCTCTTGGAGAGCTGCGGGAAGACGATCGTCTCGTCGACACGGTTGAGGAACTCGGGCTTGAAGTGCTTCTTCAGCTCCTCAACGACCTTGCCCTTCATGATGTCGTAGCCCACGGCGCTGTCACCCTCGAGCTGGAAGCCGACGGGGCCGCCGGAGATGCCCTTCGAACCGAGGTTCGTGGTCATGATGATGACGGTGTTCTTGAAGTCGACGACGCGGCCCTGGCCGTCGGTGAGACGACCCTCCTCGAGCACCTGCAACAGCGAGTTGAAGATGTCGGGGTGTGCCTTCTCGATCTCGTCGAACAGCACGACGGAGAACGGCTTGCGGCGCACCTTCTCGGTGAGCTGGCCGCCCTCTTCGAAACCGACGAATCCGGGAGGGGCACCGAACAGACGGGAGACGGTGTGCTTCTCGCCGTACTCGCTCATGTCGAGCGAGATGATGGCGTCCTCGTCGTCGAACAGGAACTCGGCGAGCGCCTTGGCCAACTCCGTCTTGCCGACGCCGGTCGGGCCGGCGAAGATAAACGAGCCGGAGGGGCGCTTCGGGTCCTTGAGGCCGGCACGGGTGCGGCGGATCGTCTTGGACAGGGCCGAGATGGCCTCCTCCTGGCCGATGACGCGTTCGTGCAGGGCCTTCTCCATGAAGACGAGCCGCGAGGACTCCTCCTCGGTGAGCTTGAACACGGGGATGCCGGTGGCCTGTGCGAGCACCTCGGCGATCAGGCCCTCGTCGACCACTGCGGTGGTCTTGACGTCGCCGGACTTCCACTGCTTCTCGAGGCGCAGACGCTCGCCGAGGAGATTCTTCTCCTCGTCGCGCAGGCTGGCGGCCTTCTCGAAGTCCTGGTCCTCGATCGCGGCCTCCTTGGCGGAGCGCACGACGGCGATCTTCTCGTCGAACTCGCGCAGCTCGGGCGGGCTCGAGAGGATCGAGAGGCGCAGGCGGGCGCCGGCCTCGTCGATCAGGTCGATGGCCTTGTCCGGCAGGAAGCGGTCGGCGATGTAGCGGTCGGCCAGGTTGGCCGCGGCGACGATGGCGCCGTCGGTGATGGACACCTTGTGGTGCGCCTCGTAGCGGTCGCGCAGGCCCTTGAGGATGTTGATGGTGTGCGGCAGCGACGGCTCCGCGACCTGGATCGACTGGAAGCGGCGCTCGAGCGCGGCATCCTTCTCGAAGTGCTTGCGGTACTCGTCCAGCGTGGTCGCACCGATGGTCTGCAGCTCGCCGCGGGCGAGCAGCGGCTTGAGGATCGAGGCCGCGTCGATGGCGCCCTCTGCCGCACCGGCACCGACAAGGGTGTGGATCTCGTCGATGAAGATGATGATGTCGCCGCGGGTGCGGATCTCCTTGGTGACCTTCTTCAGGCGCTCCTCGAAGTCACCGCGGTAGCGGCTGCCGGCGATGAGCGAGCCGAGGTCGAGCGAGTAGAGCTGCTTGTCCTTGAGGGTCTCGGGCACATCGCCCTTGACGATGGCCTGGGCGAGGCCCTCGACGACGGCGGTCTTGCCGACGCCGGGCTCACCGATCAGCACTGGGTTGTTCTTGGAGCGACGGGAGAGGATCTGCATGACCCGCTCGATCTCCTTCTCGCGCCCGATCACGGGGTCGAGCTTGCCGTCGCGGGCAGCCTGGGTCAGGTTGCGGCCGAACTGGTCGAGAATCTGCGAGCCACCCTGCGGGGTCGTCTGCTCGTTCGCGCCGACGGCGACCTGCTCCTTGCCCTGGTAACCGGAGAGCAGCTGGATGACCTGCTGGCGCACGCGGTTGAGGTCGGCGCCCAGCTTCACGAGCACCTGGGCGGCAACGCCCTCGCCCTCGCGAATGAGGCCGAGCAGGATGTGCTCGGTGCCGATGTAGTTGTGGCCGAGCTGCAGGGCCTCGCGCAGCGAGAGCTCCAGCACCTTCTTGGCGCGCGGGGTGAACGGGATGTGGCCGGTCGGCTGCTGCTGACCCTGGCCGATAATATCCTGCACCTGCTCGCGCACGGCGTCGAGGGAGATACCCAGCGACTCGAGCGCCTTGGCTGCGACGCCCTCACCCTCGTGAATCAGACCGAGCAGGATGTGCTCGGTTCCGATGTAGTTGTGGTTGAGCATCTTGGCTTCTTCTTGGGCCAAGACGACGACACGGCGGGCTCTGTCGGTAAATCTCTCAAACATCTTCTACTCCTCGCAATGCCGTACCGGATACAGCACCGATACATAGAGAGTAACCAGCGCGCGGCGTGCATATGCCGCTGTTCGCCCAGAGCATGACGATGAGAGACGCGGATGCCGCCGGCTCGCGTCCCCGATCGGGCCCGCTGGTCGCAGCCGTCGAAACCCCGCACCGCCGCCGTCCCCTTGACAGCCGCGGAACACAGCCCTAGCTTAACGATTATCGTTGTTATCGATAATCGTTAGGAGATGCAATGGGCACGCAAACGGCCGGCCACCAGCTGCGGAGGGCGGAGCGGGGGTCGCTCTTCTTCTTCGCCGTCGTCGCAGCGGCCTACGGCGTGCTGGTCGCCGTCGGGAGCGCCGCCCGCATCGTCGCGGTGCTCGTCGCCGAGACCATCGAGGTGCAGATGAGCGCCGTGTTCGCGGTTCCGGACAGCGCCGTCACCGGTCCCGCCCGGCTCGTCTCCGGCAGCTTCGACAGCGCGCTGCTCGTGCTCGCCGACGTCTCGACGCCCGCCCGCCTCCTGCTGGCCGCGTCGGCGCTGGCGCTCGGCCTCGCCCAGGTGCTGATCGCCGGCACCATCGTGTTCGCCAGCATCGGGCTGGTGCGCGGGCGCCCGTTCGGGCGCAGCATGACCTGGCTGCTGGCGACGGCATCCATCACCCTGATCGCCGGCGGCCTGCTCGGCTACGCGCTCGGCATCGCCGCCCAATTCACCATCGCCGCCGAGCTCAATCCCGACCCCGTCGGCAGCGTCTTCCCGTTCGCCGGCGGCTTCGACCTCACGATCGTGTTCGTGGGCGTCGTGCTCGGCGTCGTCGCGGCGGCCTTCGAGATCGGCGAGCGGATGCAGCGCGACACGGACGGACTCGTCTGATGCTCGCCTGGAACATCATCGTGCTCGGCTCCCTCGTCGTTCTCATCGGCGTCGCCGTCGGCTACTGGCTGCTGCGTCGGCGCGGCGACGACGTGGCCTTCGACGAGCGGATGCCGGCCAGCACCCGCCCCGCAATCCTCGTATTCACGCGCTTCGGCGCGACCGCCGCCGCCGGCATCGCCGCCGCCACGGCCCTCGCCCTCGTGCTCCAGTCGCTGACCGCCCAGGCCGTGAGCGTCACCATCCCGGTGCAGACGTTCTGGCCGGGCGTCTACCCCTGGGTGCGGATCCAGCAGGGCCCGGCCGCCACGGTCACCGGGGGCGGCTTCTCGAGCGCGACCGTCGACATCGAAGGTCTGGATGCCAGCACCCGTGTGCTCCTGGCTGGCGGCCACTTGCTGCAGGGCGCGACAGTCGCCGTGCTCGCCGCCGCGGTGGCCGTGCTCTGCCACCGGCTTCTCGCCAACGAGCCGTTTCGCCCGATCGTGGCCCGCAGCTTCACCGTGGGCGCCGTCGCCCTGATGGTCGGCGGCATCGGCTGGCAAATCTGCTTCGAGACCGCGGGCTATCAGGCCGCAGAGCAGGCGCTGCTGGTCACCGCGTGGAGCTCCGAGCAGATCAGCGTCGGCGGCAGCGCGCTCGAACCCGGCACCGACACGGGCACCGGCGGGGTCCCGTTCGGCACCTTCGACCCGCTCACGACGGGGCTGCCGCAGCCGACGATGGACGCGAGCATCGAGTTCTGGCCGGTCTTCCTCGGCCTGGCCCTGCTGGCCGTCGCGGCGGCGTTCCGGCAGAGTGAGCGGATGCAGCGCGACACCGTGGGGCTGGTCTGATGGCCCCGGCAGACACCGGCGACGACGGCATCCGCTGCCGGCTCGACGAGCTGCTCGCCGAGCGCGGCATGACCCTCACCCGGCTGAGCGAGCTGGTCGGCGTGAGCGTCGTGAACCTCAGCGTGCTGAAGAACGACCGGGCGCGGGCGATCCGCTTCTCGACGCTGCAGGCGATCTGCGACGCGCTGGACTGCGAGGTGGGCGAGCTGCTCGTGCGCGCCGCTCGCTGATCCGACCGGCGCTCGGCGGCTGCCTAGTGGCTGGTGTCCTGGCCCGGGTTGTACGACTTGATCGGCAGCTCGATGGTCTGGTCGAGCACCGTGATCTGCAGCGGCTTCGTGGTGGTGACGTCCTGCGGGGTCCAGAACTCGGTCGTGTGCGGCACCAGGTCCATGGTGCAGGGCTGGTCGGGCAGTGCCGGAACCTCGATGCTCACCGCGTTGCCCTCGTCGGCCTTCTTCACAACGTTGATGGTGCTGGCGATGTAGGGGCAGGTCGAGCTGCCGAAGAGGGTGATGGCGATCTTGTCGCCCTCCGAAACCCAGGCGGCCTGCGGCTCGCCGGTCACGTCGCCGCTCGGCTCAGTCCCCTCGGGGAAACCGGGGAAGTTGCCCGTCGGAGTGTTGCCGATCGGGGCGCAGCCGGTGAGCAGCAGGGCGGACGCCGCAACCACGGTTGCGAGCACGAGACGACGGGTACGCAGGGTAGTAGCCATGCCGCCACTCTAGTGGCGGCGGCGGCGGCGTCACCAGCATCTCGCCGGGCGTGGCTAACGGCGCCCGGGCAGGGTCAGGCTGGTGCCGTCGAGCACGATCGTGACGTCGGAGCTCGTCGCCGTGTCGCTCGGCGTCGTGAAGACCGTGGTGTGCGGCACGAGGTCGCGCGTGCACGGCTGGTCGGGCAGCGGTGCCTGCTCAGCGGTGAACGCGTTCGAGGAGGTCTGCGTCAGCGACTCGACGATTGGCGGGCAGGTCGAGCTGCCCCAGAGCGTGATGCCGATCTGCGCCCCGTCCTGCAGCCAGTACAGCTGCGGCTCGCCACTCGGGTTCTGCGGTAGCCCGACCATGCCCTCCGGCAGGCCGGAGTAGTCCTCGACGGCGCTGAGCGAGCCGCCCGATCCGGCGCCCGGCGTGCTCGCACAGGCGCTGATTCCCACGACGACGGTGGCCGCGAGAAGCAGCGCGGCAGCGGCACGAAAGCTCTTCATGCGGCCAGACTACCGGCTCGGCGCAGGCCTAGGCTGGAGCCATGAGCAACCTCGAGCGTGACCCGGCCGAGCTCGTCTGCGAGTACATCGCGGCGGTGACGGATGCCGGGCCGCCCCCGGTCGAGGTGTTGCTGCCGCGCGACGTACCCCTCGGCGGGCCGCGGGCCATGCCGGTGCGGCGCACCCTGCCCCAGCGCGGGCGCACCACGATCGGCGCCTGGTGCTTCGCCGACCACTATGGCCCGGACGACGTCGCCGCCACCGGCGGGATGGTGGTGCCGCCGCATCCGCACACCGGCCTGCAGACGGCCAGCTGGCTGTTCGAGGGCGAGATCGAGCACCGCGACAGCGTCGGCAGCCACGCCATGGTGCGGCCGGGCGAGCTCAACCTGATGACGGCCGGGCGCGGCATCTCGCACTCGGAGGTGTCCACCCCGGGCACGACTGTGCTGCACGGCGTGCAGCTCTGGATCGTGCTGCCGGATGCCGCGCGCACCGTGCAGCCCTTCTTCGAGCGGCACGACGCCCGCCGCCTGCAGCGCGGCGACGCGACGGCCCAGGTGTTCGTGGGCGCCCTCGCCGACGAGCCCGCCCCGGCCGTCGGCCCCGACGCGGCGGCGCCCACCGTCTTCTCCGCCCTGCTCGGCGCGCAGCTCGACCTGCCGGCCGGCGGCACGCTGACGCTCGCGCTCGACCCGGGCTTCGAGCACGGCCTGTTGGTGGACGCCGGGCCGGTCACGCTCGACGACGCCGCCGGCAACGGCGGCACGCTGCTGGCCCGGTCAGAGCTCGGCTACCTGGCCCCCGGCCGGGCATCCGTCACGCTGCGCGCCGGCGACTCCCCCGTGCGCCTCGTGATGCTGGGCGGCGAGCCGTTCCCCGAGCAGATCGTGATGTGGTGGAACTTCATCGGACGCAGCCACGACGAGGTCGTCGAGTATCGCGACGACTGGCAGCATGACGTGATCGCGGGCGCGGCCGCATCCGGCCGCTTCGGCACCGTCGCCGACTACCCCGGCCCGGCGCTGCCGGCCCCGGCTCTGCCGACCGTGCGCCTCAAGCCCCGCGGCTAGCCCCGCGCCCCCGCGCCCTTCCCCCGTCCCCCGCCCCACACCCCTCGTCGAGACTGCGCGACTTGTAGTTCACGGCGCTTCGAACTACAAGTCGCGCAGTCTCGACGTAGGGACAGGGACAGGGGGTGGGGTGCGGAAGGAGCGGGCGAGGGGCGGGGGCTACTGCAGCGCCGAGGTGAGGCGGGCCAGCCCGTCGAGCACGGTGGAGCGGAGCGGCTGCTTCATCCACTCGTCCAGGGTGAGCTCCTTGCTGACGGAGCGGTAGTGGTCCTCGACGGCGCGCATGTCGCGCACGAAGCTCTCTCCGCGCACGAGCATCGAGACCTCCATGTTGAGGCCGAAGGAGCGCATGTCCATGTTGCTGGAGCCGATCACGGCCACGTCGTCGTCGATCGTGAAGTGCTTGGAGTGCAGGATGTACGGCGACTTGTACTGGTAGATGCGCACCCCGGCCCGCAGCAGGGCCTCGTAGTAGGAGCGCTGCGCGTGCCAGACCAAGGCTTGGTCGCCGATCTCCGACACGAACAGGTCGACCGGGACGCCGCGCTCGACCGCCGTGGTGATGGCGTAGAGCATCGACTCGTCCGGCACGAAGTACGGGCTGGTGATGACGATGCGGTGCTGCGCGCCGTAGAGCAGCGCGAGGAACAGGCGCAGGTTGTTCTCGCCCTCGAAGCCGGGCCCGCTCGGCACCACCTGGCACTCCAGCAGGGCGGGGTCGTCGATCGACTCGAGCACCCGCGCCTCGTTCTCGAGCAGCTCCTCGGACTCGATGTACCAGTCGGTGATGAAGATGAGGTTGAGGGCGTCGACGACGGGCCCCTCGACGCGGGTGACCAGCTCCTGCCACTTGAGGCCGCGCTTGATGTTGGTGCGCTTGTTGTAGCTGCGGTCGATCAGGTTGAGCGAGCCCATGAACGCGGACTTCCCGTCGACGACGAGGATCTTGCGGTGGTTGCGCAGGTCCGGCCGCTGGAAGTGGCCGCGGAACGGCTGCACGGGCAGCATCTGATGCCACGTCGCGCCCATCTCGGTGAGGCGGCGTACCGTGTGCTTGAAGCCCTTGCTCCGCCAGGACGCCCAGTGGTCGAACAAGACGCGCACGGTCACGCCGCGCGCGACGGCCCGCTCGAGCGCGTCGAAGAAGACGGCCGTGGTCTGGTCGCAGGAGAGGATGTAGAACTCGACGTGCACGTACTTCGTGGCGCGGTCGACCTCGTCGGCCATCGCCTGGATCGTGCCGTCGTAGTCCTCGAGCAGCGTCGCGGAATTGCCGTCGACCATCGGCATCGAGGTGAGGTTGCGGTTCAGCTGGGCCACCGAGGCGAACCACTCCGGCCACTCCTCGTTGTGCGGCCGGCCGCCCGGCACATCGGAGTTGGCGCGGATGAACGCGTCCATCCGGCGTTGCTTGGCCATTCGCTTGCGCGGCAGCTTGGGGTTGCCGATCAGCAGGAACAGCAGGATCCCGATGTACGGGATGAAGAAGACCGCGAGCAGCCAGGCCATGCCGGCCGTTGGACGGCGGTTGCGCGGGATGATGATGATCGCCGCAACGCGGACCGCGAGGTCCACGAACAGCAGAAGGAAGATGATGACGAGCGACGTGTCCGAGGGATCCGTGAAGTCAATCAGCATGGAGCTCAGTGAGCCGGCTTGTCGAGACCCAGCCGGGCGCGCTCTTCGGCCTCAATCTTGGCGTACACCTTGCGCTCCGTGCGGTCTGCGCGAATGATCGAGCGCATCACGAGCCAGAAAATGCCTCCGACAAGCAGCGTCGGCAGAACCGACCACACCGCGTTCACCCAATAGATATCCATAGCCACTCCAGAATACGTTGCTTTCGGCGCCGCCGTGGGCGCACGCGCTGATTGAGGGGCGGATGCCGGCTGCACCGGCATCCGCACCCTCACATCAGGATCCGCCGGTGATGATTCCCCAGATGCCGCTGCCCAGCATGTACACGCCGATGCCGCCGGCGATGATCCAGAAGGCGAGCCGGTTGTTCGAGACCCGCTTGGGGTCCTTCGGCGGGTCCGTCTCGCTCTTCGGCAGGAACTCGTTGCTCATGGCGTGCCTCGTTCTACTTGACCAGCGGGAACAGGATGGTTTCGCGGATGCCGAGGCCGGTGAGGGCCATCAGCAGGCGGTCGATGCCCATGCCCATGCCGCCGGTCGGCGGCATGCCGAACTCGAGGGCGCGCAGGAACTCCTCGTCGAGGCGCATCGCCTCGGGGTCGCCGCCGGCGGCCAGCGTCGCCTGCTCGACGAAGCGCTCGCGCTGGATGACGGGGTCGACGAGCTCGGAGTATCCGGTGGCCAGCTCGAAGCCGCGGATGTAGAGGTCCCACTTCTCGACGACGCCCGGGATGGAGCGGTGGCCGCGCACGAGGGGGCTGGTGTCGACGGGGAAGTCCATCACGAAGGTGGGCCGCACGAGGTCGCCCTTGACGAAGTGCTCCCAGAGCTCTTCGACGTACTTGCCGTGGATCGGGTGGTCGATCTCGATGCCCTCGCGCTCGGCCAGGGCCTTGAGCTCGGCGATCGGGGTCTCCGGCGTGAAGCTGGTGCCGGCGGCCGCGTTGAGGCTGTCGTACATCGAGATGCGGTCCCACTGGCCGCCGAGGTCGAACTCGGTGCCGTCGGCCCAGGTCACGACGTGCCCACCCGCGATGGAGGTGGCGGCATCCTGGATCAGCTTCTGGGTGAGGTCGGCGATCGAGTTGTAGTCGCCGTAGCCCTGGTAGGCCTCCAACATGGCGAACTCGGGGCTGTGCGTGGAGTCAGCGCCCTCGTTGCGGAAGTTGCGGTTGATCTCGAAGACGTGGTCGATGCCGCCGACGACGGCGCGCTTGAGGTAGAGCTCCGGCGCGATGCGCAGGAACAGCTCGGTGTCGAAGGCATTCGAGTGGGTGACGAAGGGGCGTGCGGATGCGCCGCCGTGCATGACCTGCAGCATCGGGGTCTCGACCTCGATGAATCCGAGCTCGTCGAAGGTGCGGCGGAGGCTGGCGACGGCCTTGGCGCGGGCGATGACGTTGGTGCGGGCCTGCTCGCGGGCGATCAGGTCGAGGTAGCGGCTGCGCACCCGGTTCTCTTCGCTCAGGTCGTTGTGCAGGTTCGGCATCGGCAGCAGCGTCTTGGATGCGATCTGCCAGCTGTCGGCCATGATCGACAGCTCGCCGCGACGGCTGGAGATGACCTCGCCATGTACGAAGACGTGGTCGCCGAGGTCGACGAGGTCCTTCCACTCGGCCAGGCTCTCCTCGCCGACCTCGGCGAGGCTGACCATGGCCTGGATGCGGCTGCCGTCGCCGGCCTGCAGCGTGGCGAAGCAGAGCTTGCCGGTGTTGCGCAGGTACATGACGCGGCCGGCCACGCCGACGATCTCGCCGGTGGCGGTGTCGGGCTCGAGCTCGCCGAAGCGGGCCCGCAGTTCGGGGATCGTCGTGGTGACGGGGACGCTCACCGGGTAGGCGCCGCCACCGAGGTCGGCCGCGGCTGCGATGAGCCGCTCGCGCTTGGCCAGTCGCACGGCCTTTTGCTCAGAGACGTCTGCTGCAATCTCTTCGGCTGTGGGCTCGGGCGAGGTGGGGGCGTCGGCCATGTCTACTCCGTGAACTGGGGCTGGATGCGGGGTATCAAGACGTATACACACGCAGCTTCAAGAGTACCGGCAGTGGACTGGGCATCTGCCCGGCTGATTCGGCGGTGCACTTCAGCGCCGCCGCTGCCGTCCCGCACCCGGGCTGCCGCCCTCCCCGCCGGCTGGAGAGAGTGCCAGCCGACGCGCGCATCCCGTTGGCTCGAGGGAGCGCCAGCGACCGAAGCCCTGGGCGTCTCGCGGGATCGGGTTGCGCGCGTCTCGATTCGGCCGCGGGTCTACTCGACGAGCACGGGCTGGCGCTCGCGCTGCTGTTCGAGGAGGTCGGCCAGTTGGGTGCGGGACTTCGTGGATCTTCGCCACGGGGTGTCGGCCTCGCTGCGGCCGTTCCGCAGCCAGGGCGGCGGCTTCACGAACGGGACGCCGCCGATCATCAGGATGTGCCAGCCGCTGGTCTCGATGGTGCGGTGGTGGAACCAACAGAGCAGCACCCCGTTGCAGGTCTCAGTCTCGCCACCATCCCGGTACGCGATGACGTGGTGGATCTCCGACCACGCCGCGGGGATCGTGCAGCCGGGAATGATGCAGCCGCCGTCGCGGAGGCTGATCGCCCGCCGCTGGGCCGCGTTGAACACCCGGTCGGTGCTGCTCAGGCTGACCAGGCGCCCGTCGTCGCCGATCAGCACGTGCTGGAGGCCACCCGCACAGACGAACTGCTCGACGGCGCGCAGGGAGATTGGCGCCTCGCAGCCCTCAATGAAGCCGGCGCCGCTGCCGGCGGCCAGGTCGGCCTGCCGCACCGACACCAGCACGGTCGGGGCGGCGCCGCCCATCGTCGGGGCGGCCGCGCTGCGGGCGGCCCCGTCGATCAGGCTCGCGAAGACATCGTGCCGGGCCTGCGCGGTCGCCCGCGGGTCCTTCGGCTGGTCCGGGTCGGGGTCGGGGTCGGCGAAGGTGGGCTTCGAGCGCGGGCTCAGGTACGCGTTCAGCAGGGTCTCGAACTTGGCGTCGATCTCCGGCAGGAGTGCCATCTTGCGGTGCACCAGGCCGTCCCGGGTGAGGCCGCCGCTGATGCCGCGGGCGCCCATCGCCCGCTCCTCGGCCGGGATCGTGCCGTCCTCATCGAGGACGCTCTCCCAGACGCGGGCCTGGCCGCGGACCTCGTCGGCGCCGAACGGCAGCGCGGATTCGAGGGTGGGGCCGGTGGCGGCCGCGACGAGCGCGGTCTCAGCGAGCTCGACGTTGAGATCGCCGACCCGGCCGCGGATCGGGTCCAGGGTGTCGACGATGGCCAGGGCACTGTCGTAGCCGAGGGTGCCGGACCGGAGTGCCGTACTTGCCTCCGGGAACGCGGCGGGGAGAGTTTCGCCGCTCAGCGCGGTGCGCGGCCGGGTGGCCGCCCCGAGGCGCATCCGTTGCGTGATCGTCCGCTCGGAGGCCAGCGTCACGCGGGCGAGGAGTTCGACCCCGTTGCGGCAGCCCTTCTTGGCCGAGAGCCGGTCGTCGCCGAGTTCCCGGCGGGAGCGGGCGCCGACTTCGCCGGCCAGGCGCACCCGCCAGGAATCGACCAGCATCCCGACCCTCTCGACGGCCGCTGTCAGCTGCAGGAGCGGGCCGTCGTGCAGCAGCCGCTCGTCCACCCCGGACAGCGCCGCGGCCAGCCCGAGGTGGGCGGCGGCGACGTCTTCTGTGGCTTCCGGGATGGCTGTTCGCATACCACAATTCTACGGAAGAATGGGCGCCCCAAACGGATTAAATCCCTGATGTGGATAACTTTTAGTCGTGTCGGTCGGGTGCGGTAGCGTCGGAAGTGGCGCCGTGGCCGGGCTGGAAACCGGGCTTCGGTCGCTCGTTCCTCGCTCCCTCAGCCGACGTGGTGAGGCATCGCTCCCTCAGCCGACGTGGTGAGGCATCGCTCCCTCAGCCGACGTGGTGAGGCATCGCTCCCTCAGCCGACGTGGAGAGAGGGACGCGGGAGTCGCACGCTGGCTGGAGGGAGTACCAGCGACCGAAGCCAACACCGTTGAGCGGTCCCAGAAAGCTGAGGACCGCTGCCCCGATAAGCGGGTGAGGGCCGCAGGGTGGCCCCTCGCCCGAGCTCTCCGGACGCCCCTGCCGGCTGGCGCCGCGGGCGCGCGCCGAGTGAGGGATCTAGCCGATCGTGATGGCGGCGTTGTCGATCAGCCGCGTGGCGCCGACGCGGGCCGCGATGAGGGCGAGCGCCCGCCCGCGGTAGTGCTCGTCGACGGGCAGGAACGTCTCCGGGTCGACGACGACGAGGTAGTCCAGCGTGACCTGGTCGTGGTCGCCGAAGCTGGCCGTCGCCTCGGCGAGCAGCTCGACGAGGCCCTCGCGCGCCGCGGCATCCGCCGCCTGCAGGGCCGCGCTCAGCGCCAGCGCGGCCTCCCGCGCGGTCGCGTCGAGGAAGCGGTTGCGGCTGGAGAGCGCCAGCCCGTCGGCCTCGCGCACGGTCGGGACGACCTCGAGATCGAGCGGTAGGTTGAGGTCGGCGAGCATTCGGCGCACGAGGAAGACCTGCTGGGCGTCCTTCTGGCCGAACAGCGCCACGTCGGGGCCGACGATGTTGAACAGCTTGGCCACCACGGTGAGCATGCCGTCGAAGTGGCCGGGCCGGGTCGCGCCCTCGAGCAGAGTGCCGACGTGGCCGGCGGTCACCCGAGTCTCGCTCTCGCCGCTCGGGTACATCTCGCGCGCAGAGGGGGCGAAGACGAAGTCGACGCCCTCCGCGGCGAGCAGAGCCAGGTCGGCGTCGAGCGTGCGCGGGTAGGCGTCGAGGTCCTCCCCCGCGCCGAACTGCAGCGGGTTGACGAAGATCGACACGACCACGACATCGGCCAGCTCGCGGGCGCGGCGCACCAGGCTGAGGTGCCCCTCGTGCAGGGCGCCCATCGTGGGCACGAGGGCGAGGGTCATTCCCCCCGCCCGCTTCCGCTCGAGTGCCGCGCGGGTGGCGCGGACGGTGGTCAACAGCTGCGGGGCGGTCACGCCTGCTCCTCTGGGTCGTCGTTTTCGTAATACTGGCTGCTCGGGAATGCCTCGTCGAGCAGCTCGCGGGACGGCTCGGCTCCCCCGCTCTGCGCCAGGGCCCGCTCGACGGCAGAGCGCACGAGCGGCGCGAGCACGGTGCCCGGCGCCTCGACGCCGATTCCGGCCAGGATGCCGGCGGCCTGCTCGACGATGGCGGTGGAGAACGACACGGCGGTGTCGATGGCCTCGGCGTAGCCGGCGCGGTCGGCCTCGGCGATCACGAGCGGCTCGCCGCCCATCTCGACGACGAGGGCCTGCCCGATCGGGAGCACGGGGGCGGGAGCGGTCACCGCGAACCACGTGCCGGCCAGCCGGGCGAGGTCGAGACTGGTGCCGGTGAACGTCATCGCCGGGTGCAGTGCAAGCGGGATCGCTCCGGCCGCGAGGGCCGGGCGCAGCACGCCGATGCCGTACCGGGCCGCCGTGTGCAGCACGAGCTGGCCCGGCTGCCAGGCGCCGCGGGCGGCGAGGCCGGCGACGAGCGGCTCGAGCTCGGCATCCGGCACCGCCAGGATCACGAGTTCGCTGCGCTCGACGAGCACGTCGACGTCGAGGATCGGCGCCCCGGGCAGGATGGTCTCCGCCCGCTCCTTGCTCTCGGCCGAGATCGCCGAGATGCCGACGATCGCATGCCCGGCCCCAGCGAGGGCGGCGCCGAGGATCGGCCCGACCTTGCCCGCGCCGACGATGCCGACGCCGAGTCGGCCCGCACGTTGCCCGGTCATCAGAAAGCCTCCTGAGGGGTGCCCCAGTGGTGGCTGGTGTCGCTGGCACCGGATGCCACGGCGCCGGCCGCGAGCTGTTCGAACAGTTCGGCCGAGACCGCGCGGTCGATGACGCCGAGCCGGGCGGAGACGGGCCCGGCAACCGTGTGCAGCTGCACGCCGCCGAGGCCCAGCCGTCGCTGGATCGGCCCCTGCGAGGCTCCGACGCTCTGCACCCGGGCGAACGGCACGAGGGTGAGCTCACGGGAGATCACGCCGCGGCGCAGCAGCACGGTGCTCGCGGTGAGTGCGAAGCCGGTGCGGCGCCAGGAGAACGGCCGCAGCCAGGCGGCCCGGCTCGGCGCGTTGGTGTAGCCGTCGGCGCCGCCCCTGGAGGTGAGGCCGCGCTCGATGAGCGACGGCGTCGCCGCCACCGGGGCGACGGGCGCGGCGCCCGGCAGGCCGGAGAGTGCGCCGTCGGGTGCTCCGGCGAGTGCTCCGTCGCCGGCGGCGGGCGGCATTCCCACCGACACCGCGAGGGCGGGCGCCGCGGCATCCGCCGGCTCGGGCTGCAGCCCGGCCCCGGGCAGCAGCAGGGCCAGCACGCGCTCGACGTCGTCGATGCGACCGACCGGCAGCACCGTGGTGTTGGAGGCGTTCTGCCCGTTCTGCTGGGAGCGCCCGGCGGTGTTGATGCGGATCGTCCACCAGCCGAACGGCCGCCAGAGCAGCGGCTGGGTGACGGCGATGGCGTGCACGCGGCCGGGCGGGATCGTCTCGTTGCTGGTGGAGAGCAGGCCGAAGCCGACCCGCACGCCGTCCGGCGTTCCGGCGATCGTGTAGCGCAGCCCCTTGGTGAAGCGGTTGATGTAGTAGCTGGCGACACCGATCAGGGCGGGGATGAAGCTGAAGAGCATCCAGTACTGCCGGTTCGCGACGCCGATCGGCACCACGATGAACAGGGCGATGACCACGACGCTGAAGCCGCTGACCACGATGGAGGCGATCAGGCGCAGCGGCGGGATGTGCACCACCGACTCCGGCGGGGCGGCGTCCGGGTCCAGCTCGGGGGCGAGGAACTCGTTGGCGCGCTGGGTGACGAGGGCGCCGACGGATGCCGCGAGCCGGTGCCCGCTGTGGGCCCCCGCCTCGCCCTCGGGCCCCGCGTGCGGCGCCGTGTCGGCGTGCGCAGCGGCAACAGCTGGACCGGCCGCGGTCCCCGCTGTTGCCACCGCCTGCGCGCCGGAAACGGCACCCTGCCGCGCGCCGGAGGCGAGCCGCAGGATGTCGCGGCGCAGAGCGTCGGTGTGGCCGGATCCGAGGTAGGCCAGCTGGACGTTGGCGTCCTGACCGGCGACGCCGACCTCGAGCTTGGCGGCGCCGAAGATGCGCGGCAGCACCGGCCGGTTGATGTTGACACCCTGGATCCGGTCGAGGCGGGCCTTGCGGTTCGTGCGGAACAGGATGCCGCTGCGCACCTCGACGGCCTCCGGCGTCACCCGGAAGCTGTGCATCCGCCAGGACAGGTAGAAGCCGGCCATCACGAGCAGCAGCACGCCGAGCACGGCCAGCAGGGCCCAGCCGACCATGCCGCGGCGATAGATCTCGTCGAGGGGGTCGCCGCCGTAGGTGGGCACGCTGAAGAACAGCTCCAACAGGCGCTCGCGCAGGTTGGCGATCACGATTCCCGTGATCGCGATCAGCGCGACGCCGCCCTTCAGCAGCGGGGTGGCCGGGTGCAGCCGGTGCCACTCCCCGTCGGCGAGGCTCGTCTCCACGGCCCGCACCGCCCCCGGCTGGCCGGGCAGCGGGTCCTGCAGCGGACCCTGCGCCGAGCCCTGGGCCATGCTCACAGCCCCGCCCGGCGGCTCTCGGCCAACGCGACCAGCCGGTCGCGCAGCTCCTCCGCCTCCTCCAGGGGCAGGCCGGGGATCACGACGCCGGTGGCGGCGGCCGCGGTGACGAACTTGAGCTCGGCCAGACCGAGCGCGCGGGCGATGGGGCTCCGCGTGATGTCGACGAGCTGCATGCGCCCGTAGGGCACCGACACGAAGCGCTGGAACATGATGCCGCGGCGGAACAGCAGGTCGTCGGCCCGCAGCTGGTAGCCGATGGAGCGCACCCGGCGCGGCTCGACCACGAGCGTGACGAGGAAGATCGCGATGAGGCCGACGAGCACCCAGAGCGCCCACTGCTGGTCTCCGAGGATCCACACGGCGGCGGCTCCCGCACAGAACAGCAGCCCGCCGATCAGAGTGCCGACGACCTCGACGACGAGGTACTTCGGCGAGACCCGGTGCCACACGGTGGGGTCGCCGAGGTCGAGGCGGCCGGTGGCCGGGGCGGCGTCCGCGGCGGCCTCCGGCTCCGGGGCAGGTGCAACCGGTGCGGCCGGCGCTCCGGCGGGTGTCGTGGGTGCGGCATCCGTCATTGGCTCGGTCATGGCATCTCTCTCATCGGACGCGGGCATGGCGGCCCTACGCTTTCTCGGTGTCGGGGTCGTGCTTGTCTGGCGGCAGCGTGCAGAAGTGCTCGGCGACGAGCCCCGCGATGAGCAGCAGGGTTCCGCCCGCCGCGGTGGCGATCGCCATCCAGAGGGTCGCGGCCGGCGGTGTGCTCTGCCTGCTGAGCAGGTAGACGAGCAGGCCGAGCCCCGCCCCGCCGAGCAGCGCACCGGAGAGGCTGGAGGCCTTGGCCAGCACCGCCACGCGCAGCGCCCGGAACGGGTCGACGTGGGTGCTGACGGTGGCCTTGACGGCGCGGCGGATCGGCCAGGCCAGCGCGACGACGACCACGCCGAGGGCGACGAGCGTCAGGGCCAGCGTGATCGGGGGCACGATGATCGGGCGACCGGATGACGCGATCGCCAGCTCTGCCAAGAAGGCGAGCACCGTGCCGCCGAGCGCCAGCAACGCCAGCGTCGCCGGGGCGGTGCGTCTCATTGCGGGGCCCCGGAGCCGGGCGCCTGGCCGTCGGCCTGGGAGGCGGGCAGTGCGTCGACCCGACCGTGGCCGGGCAAGGTGGCGTCCGGGTCGAGCTCGAGCCAGGGCACCAGCACGAAGTCGCGCTCCGCGGCGCGCGGGTGCGGCAGGGTGAGGCGCTCGTCGCTCTGCTCCAGCTCGCCGTAGCTGATCAGGTCGAGGTCGAGGGTGCGGTCGCCCCAGTGCTCCGTGCGCTGGCGGCCGTGCTCGTTCTCGATGGCGTTGAGGGCGTCGAGCAGGGCGTGCGGGGCGAGGCTGGTGAGCACCGTCACCACGCCGTTGAGGTAGGCGGGGGCGTCGTGGTCGACACCGTGCGGCTTGAGCGCGGGGGTCTCGATCAGCGCGGAGACGCCGGTGAGCTCGGTGCCGGGGAGCTCGGCGATGGCCACGACGGCTTGGCTCAGCGTCTCGTCGCGGTCGCCGAGGTTGGCGCCGAGGGCGATGACGGCCGGCTGCATGGACTGGTCGGCGGTGCTCATGAGCGCTCCCGGGTAATCGTGACGGAGACGTCGTCGAAGGGCACCGTGATCGGTGCGTCTGGTTTGTGCAGGGTCACCCGCACGCGCTGGGCGGCCGGGTGGGCGAGCACGGTCGCGGCGATGCGCTCGACAACCGTCTCGATGAGGTCGACGGGGTCGCGCTGCACCGCGGCGGCGACCTCCTCGGCAAGCACGCCGTAGTGGATGGTTGCGGCAAGTTCGTCGCCGGCGGCGGCCGCGGCGAAGTCCAGCCACACGGTCACGTCGGCGACGAAGGCCTGGCCGTTCTCCCGCTCGAAGTCGAAGACGCCGTGGTGGGCCTGCACGCGCAGCCCGGTCAGCGTGATGTGGTCGCGCGCCGCCCAGTCCACGACGGCGGATGGGGCGTCAGGGCTCTGGCGAACCGCATTGAGATCAGGCACGTGCTCCACTTTGCCACGAAGCGAGCACATCGAGGGCAACCCGCGTGCCCGCCACGTCGTGCACGCGCAGCGCCCACGCCCCCTGCTGCGCGGAAAGCGCGCTCACCACGGCGGTCGCGAGGTCGCGCTCTGCGGGCGCGGTGCCGTCCGGCAGCAGCTCCCCGAGGAACCTTTTGCGCGAGGCACCGACCAGCACGGGGTAGCCGAGGGCCCGCAGCTCGCCGAGTCGGCCGAGCAACGCCCAGTTGTGCGCGGCGGTCTTGGCGAAGCCGAGCCCGGGGTCGAGGATCAGCTTGTCGGCGGCGACGCCGGCCGCCTTCATCACGTCGACGCGCGCGGTGAGCTCGGCGCACACCTCGGAGACCACATCGCCGTACTGTGCGAGCTGCTGCATGGTGTCGGCGTGCGCGCGCCAGTGCATCGCGACGTAGTGCAGCCCGCTCGCGGCAACGGCATCGGCCATCGCCGGGTCGGCCAGCCCGCCCGAGACGTCGTTGATGATCAGCGCGCCAGCGGCCGCGGTGGCGAGCGCTGTCGAGGCGTTCATGGTGTCGACGCTCACCGCGATGCCGGCCTCGGCCAGGGCGGCAACGACGGGGACGACGCGCGCCTGCTCTGCCGCCGGGTCAACGCGCGGGGCGCCCGGCCTCGTCGACTCCCCGCCGACGTCGATGATGTCGGCGCCGGATGCCACCAGCTGCCGCGCGTGGGCGACGGCCGCGCTCGGCTCGGCCCAGCGCCCGCCGTCGCTGAATGAGTCCGGTGTGACGTTGACGATGCCCATGACGAGCGGTGCGGCATCCGACCGGTCGAACAAGGCGTGGCTGGACGGGGTGCCGGCGGGGAGCGCCGGGTCAGACACCGTGGCCGCCCGATGCGATCAGCGCCATCAGCTCGGCGCGGGCAGCGGGCTCTGCGAGCTCGCCGCGGCTGGCGATCGTGACCGTGGAGCTGGAGGCCTGCCGGGAGCCGCGGGCGACGACGCAGCGGTGCACGGCGTCGAGCACGACGAGCACGCCGCGGGGGTCGAGCCCCTCCTGCAGCGCGTCGGCGATCTCCTCGGTCAGCCGCTCCTGCAGCTGCGGCCGGGCGGAGAGGGTGTCGACGACCGCCGGCAGCCGGCCGAGGCCGACGACGCGGTCGCTCGGCAGGTAGGCGATGTGCACGACGCCGACGAAGGGCAGCAGGTGGTGCTCGCAGACCGAGCGGAAGTCGATGCCGCGCAGCAGCACCGCGTCGCTGGTCTGGGGCGCCCCGTCCACGTCGGCGCCGATCGGCACCGAGTCCCGCAGGTGCTCCAGCGGGTCCTGGGTCAGGCCGCCGAAGAACTCCGCGTAGGCGTCGGCCACGCGGGCCGGCGTCCTGGCCAGGCCCGGGCGGGCCGGGTCCTCACCGATCGCGAGGATGATCTCGTTCACGGCTGCCTCGATGCGAGCCCGGTCGACTCCGCTCACGAGCGTCGCCTACGCCGTGGCCGGGCGGGGGTTGATCGTCGGGGTGCGGCCGGGCGCGGGTTCCGTGCCCACGCCGCCCGACTCCACGCCGCCGTCGGTCGCCCCGGGGTTCACCGGGGAGGTGAGCACGGGGAAGTCGATCGGGGGGCGCTCCGAGAGCGGCCGCTTGTCGCTGGAGAGCCACTGCGGGCGCTCGGGCAGCTTCTTCACGTCCTTGAAGATCTCGGCGATCTGGTTGTGGTCGAGCGTCTCCTTCTCGAGCAGCTCGGCGGCCAGGCGGTCCAGGATGTCGCGGTTCTCGTTCAGAACCTCCCAGGCCTCGTCGTGCGCCTGCTCGATGAGCGCGCGCACCTCCTGGTCGACACGCTCTGCGATGCGCTCGGAGTAGTCGCGCTGGTGACCCATGTCACGGCCGAGGAACATCTCGCCGCTCGACTGGCCGAGCTTGACCGCTCCGACGTCGGTGCTCATGCCGTACTCGGTGACCATCTTGCGCGCGGTGGCGGTGGCCTTCTCGATGTCGTTGGAGGCACCCGTCGTCGGGTCGTGGAAGACGATCTCCTCGGCGACGCGGCCGCCCATGGCGTAGGTCAGCTGGTCGAGCAGCTCGTTGCGGGTGATCGAGTACTTGTCCTCGAGCGGCATCACCATCGTGTAGCCGAGGGCGCGGCCGCGCGGCAGGATCGTGATCTTGGTGACCGGGTCCGTGTAGTTCATGGCCGCGGCCGCGAGGGCGTGCCCGCCCTCGTGGTAGGCCGTGATCAGCTTTTCCTTGTCCTTCATGACGCGAGTGCGGCGCTGCGGGCCGGCCACGACGCGGTCGATGGCCTCGTCGAGGGCGCGGTTGTCGATCAGCTGGGCGTGCGAGCGCGCGGTGAGCAGCGCGGCCTCGTTCAGCACGTTGGCCAGGTCTGCACCGGTGAAGCCGGGCGTCTTGCGCGCGACGACCTCGAGGTCGACGCCCTTCGCGAGCGGCTTGCCCTTGCCGTGCACCTCGAGGATCTTCTTGCGGCCGAGCATGTCCGGGGCGTCGACGCCGATCTGGCGGTCGAAGCGGCCGGGGCGCAGCAGCGCCGGGTCCAGGATGTCGGGGCGGTTCGTGGCCGCGATCAGGATGACGTTCGCCTTGGGGTCGAAGCCGTCCATCTCGACGAGCAGCTGGTTGAGCGTCTGCTCGCGCTCGTCGTGTCCGCCGCCCATGCCGGCGCCGCGGTGGCGGCCGACGGCGTCGATCTCGTCGACGAAGATGATGGCCGGGGCGTTCTCCTTCGCCTGCTGGAACAGGTCTCGCACACGGCTGGCGCCGACACCGACGAACATCTCGACGAAGTCAGAACCGGAGATCGAGTAGAACGGCACGCCGGCCTCACCCGCGACGGCGCGGGCGAGCAGGGTCTTGCCGGTGCCGGGAGGGCCGTAGAGCAGCACACCCTTGGGGATGCGCGCGCCGACGGCCTGGAAGCGGGCCGGGTCCTTGAGGAAGTCCTTGATCTCCTCGAGCTCCTCGATCGCCTCGTCGGCGCCCGCGACGTCCTCGAAGGTGACCTTCGGGCTCTCCTTGGTGACGAGTTTGGCCTTGGACTTGCCGAACTGCATGACCTTGTTGCCGCCGCCCTGCATGCTGGAGAGCATCCACCAGAAGAACAGGCCGATGAGCAGAACGGGCAGCAGGATGCCGAGCAGGGAGAGCAGCCAGTTGGGCTGCGGGACCTCGTCGTCGAAGCCCTGCGGCGGGTTGGCCGCGGTGACCGCGTCGATGACCTCGGTGCCGCGCGGGGCGACGTAGTAGAACTGCACCTGGTCGCCGAGCTTCGGGTCGGCCTTGCTCAGCGTCAGGTCGACGCGTTGCTCGCCATCGACGATCTTGGCACTGGCGACCTTGCCGTCCTTCAGGAACGCGAGGCCCTCCTGCGTGGAGACCTCTCGGAACCCGGACATAGTGATCAGGCTGGACCCGATCCACACGGCAACAACCGCGAGCACGATGTAGAGCAGCGGACCGCGAAGAAGCTTCTTGACGTTCATGGTGCTGCAAGGCTACCGCGACCGCGCTGCACGATTGCCGCATGTTCGCTGCAGGCTCACCCTGTGCCCTGCGCGGCCGCCTCTGCGGCCCCCGGCGGCGGGTCGAAACCCGGCCCCGCGAGCCGATTTCGACAGGCTCATTCAGCGGGGCGCCCGCTGGTTCAGCCTGTCGAGACCCCACCGGGGTCGCGGGAACGCGAAAGGCCCCGGATGCCGCGCGATGCGTCGTCCGGGGCCTGGGGTCTCGCGCCCAGAGAGGGGGCGCAGGCGCTAGCTGTAGATGTGCGGGGCGAGGATGCCGACGCTGCGCATGTTGCGGTACTGCTCGTTGTAGTCGAGGCCGTAGCCGACGACGAACTTGTTCGGGATGTCGAAGCCGAGGTACTTGACGTCGATGTCGACGCGGGCGGCCTCCGGCTTGCGCAGCAGGGCGCAGATCTCGACCGACTCCGGGCCGCGCGACTTGAGGTTGGAGATCAGCCAGCTGAGGGTCAGGCCGGAGTCGATGATGTCCTCGACGATGAGCACCTTGCGGCCGGTCAGGTCGCTGTCGAGGTCCTTGAGGATGCGCACGACGCCGCTGGAGGTGGTGCCGGAGCCATACGAGGAGACGGCCATCCAGTCCATGGTGACCTGCATGTTCAGCTCGCGGGCGAGGTCGGCCATCACCATGACGGCGCCCTTCAGGACGCCGACCAACAGCACGTTCTCGCCGGCGTAGTCGGCTTCGATCCGGCGGGCCAGCTCGGCCAGGCGGCCCTGGATCTGCTCCTCGGTCAGCAGGACTTCCTCGAGGTCACCGGCGATGTTGTGCGATTCCATGGACGTTCGATCCGTTCTGGCTTCGGCTGCGCCGAGGCCCTGCTGCTCTGTCGTGCGGGGAGTAGTGCCGTGTGGCTTGGAGGTCTGGCTAGGCGGCCGTGAACACGAGCAGCCCAGCGCTCCTCTCAACCCTAACGCCTGGCAAGTTGAGAGCCTTCTGACCGTGCCAGTCGGTGACCAGCCGGGCGACCGCCAGCGTGTGCACGCGCTCGAGCGTGACGCCGAACTCGCTCTGCACCACGAACCGGATGACGCGCTGCCGCAGGGCAGCCGGATTGGCCGCCAACGCCGCGGCCGAGACGGCGATGCCCGCCTCCGCCGGCTCGCAGATCTCCTCGATGAACTCGAGCACCATCTCGTCGAGCGCGGCGGAATCCTCGCGCAGCTGCTCGGCGGTGCGGGCCAGCGCCTCGGCGATCCCGGGGCCGAGCTCGGCCTCCAGCACCGGCAGAACGGTGTCGCGCACCCGCACCCTGGCGTAGGCGGGGTCGGCGTTGTGCGGGTCCCGCCACGGCTCCAGACCGGCATCCGCGCAGAACTGCACGGTGTCGGCACGGCGGATGCCGAGCAGCGGGCGCAGGTACGGGCCGGTCTGCGCGGCCATGCCATGCATGCTCGTCGGCCCGGAGCCGCGCGCCAGCCCGAGCAGCACCGTCTCGGCCTGGTCGTCCAGGGTGTGCCCGAGCAGGATGCCGCTGGCGCCGGCCTCGGCCTGCAGCCGAGCGAACGCGGCGTAGCGGGCGGCGCGGGCCGCGGCCTCCATGCCCCCCTCGTCGCCGACGGCGACCGCGACGACGTGCACGGGGTCGAGCCCGAGCCCGCGCGCCTGCTCGGCGGCCCGGGCGGCGATCGCGGCGGAGCCGTCCTGCAGCCCGTGATCGATCACGACGGCGCCGGCGCGGAGCCCGGCCCGCGGCGCCTCGAAGGCGGTCGCGGCGGCCAACGCCAGCGAGTCGGCGCCGCCGCTCAGGGCGACCAGCACGAGCGGGGAATCGGCGGCATCCGGCGCCTCAAACGCGGCGAGCAGCCCCTCGCGCACCGCCCGTCGGACGTCGGCAATGGCCGGGGTCAAACGGGGTCGGCGCAGGGATTCCATCAAGTAACCTTATTCCGGACTTTCCCCACTCGGGGTTTGCGCTGCATCCACACCCATTTCATGGATTCAAGGAGACCCCACCATGGCTGAGTACCTCGCCGTTATCGAGATTCCCAAGGGAAGCCGCAACAAGTACGAGGTCGACCACGAGACCGGTCGCGTCTTCCTCGACCGCGTGCTCTACACGACCTTCGTCTACCCGACCGACTACGGCTACTTCGAGAACACGCTGGGCCTGGACGGCGACCCCGTCGACGTGCTCGTGCTGCTCGACTACCCGCTGTTCCCGGGCGTCGGCGTCAAGGTTCGCCCGGTCGGCGTCTTCAACATGACCGATGACGGCGGCAGCGACGCCAAGGTCATCGCCGTGCCCGCCGGCGACCCCCGCTGGAACCACATCCAGGACGTCACCGACATCCCCGAGTTCCAGCGCAAGGAGATCGAGCACTTCTTCGAGCACTACAAGGACCTCGAGCCCGGCAAGTGGGTCAAGACCGAGGGTTGGGGCGACGCCGCCGAGGCCACCGCGATCATCGAGGCCGGAATCGTCGCCTTCCCCGGCCACTGATCACCGCCAGTACGCGCTACTGAACGCAGAAGGGGCACGCCGCATGGCGTGCCCCTTCTCGCGTCCCAGCCCGGCGGTTAAGGCTGACTGCCCCGGGCCCGACTCTCTTGGGCCGGGCGGATGCCGCGGCATCCACCCGGCGTCCGGCTCTAGCCCGGGCGCCCCACGTACGACACCACGTCGCCCATGCCCCAGATGAAGTACTCGCGCACCGGGGCGTTCTCGTTCGGCGCCTCCACGATGCGGCCGTTGCCCAGGTAGATGGCGACGTGGTAGACATCGCCAGGGCGCCCCTCCCAGAAGATCAGGTCGCCGCGCTGCCGCTCGCTGAACGGCACGAGCCGCCCCTGGTTGCGCATCGTGTTGTACTGGGCGGTCGCACCGTGCGACCCGATGCCGACGCCGGCGGAGCCGTAAGCCTTCATGGTGAGGCCGGAGCAGTCCCAGACGTCCGGGCCCGCACCGCCCAGCTGGTAGCGCTTGCCGGTCTGGCTGAGGGCGAAGGAGATCGCCTGCTCGACCGCACTGGCGTTGCTCGGCGGCGACACGGGCGGCGTCACCGGCGGCGTCACCGGCGGGGCCACCGGAGGGGTGACCGGGGTCGTGGGCGGCGTGACCGGGGTCGTCGGCGGGGTGACCGGAGTCGTGGGCGGGGTGGTCGGCTTGGGCGTCGAGCCTCCCCCGCTGCCGGAGCCGCCGTTGGAGCCGCCGGCCGGCGGCGTGATCGGGGGCGCGACGGGCGGCGGGTTCTTCGCGGCCTCCTCGGCGCGCTCACCCTCGACCCTGGCGCGCTCGAGCTCGGCGGTGCTGTCCCGCAGCAGCGCCAGCTGGGCGTAGAGCTCGTCGGACTTTCGCTGCTCGGCGTCGTAGGCGTTGACCGCCACCTGGGCCGTGCTGTTGGCGGTGTCGAGCCGGCTCTGCGCCTCGGCGCTGAGCCGCTGGCGCTCCACGGTGGCCGCCGCGGCCTGATCGGCGAGGGAGGCCGCGGTGTTGCTGTCCTGGATCGCCTCGCTGTAGATCTCGCGGGACTGCTCGCTCAGCTTGCTGGCGACGCCGAGCTGGCGCAGCAGGTCGTCGGCGCCGTCGCCCTGCAGGAACAGGTTGACCGACATGTCCTGGCCGCCGCTGCGCGCCAGGTGCGAGGCCAGCAGCCCGGCCCGCATCTTCGACGTCTCGGCCTTCTTGGCCGCGGCCGCCTGTTGCGACTTGAGCGTCTTCTCGCGCTCCGTCGCGGCGGTCAGCTGCTCCTGGTTGACCCGCCATGCCTCGGCGGCGACCATCGAGTCCTTCATCGCGGCATCCGCCGTCGCGCGCAACGCGTCGAGGAAGCCGGTCAGCTTGGCGATCTCGGCCTTCTTGGTGGCCTCGTTGTTCTTCGCGTTCTGCACGTCGCTCCACGACGGGTAGTCGGGGGCGGCGGAGACGGGTCCGACCAGGCCGACCGTCGCCGCGACGGCGCCGATCGTGACGGCGGAGAAGATCGTCGCGGGCTTCACCCTCGACAGCGGTCTGGTGCGCGGATCAGCCAAGGGGAACCCCCCGGTCGGCCATGAACGGAACAGGGTTCACTCTGTTTCCTCCGATGTAGACCTCGAAATGCAGATGGCATCCGGTCGACGCCCCTGTCGTGCCCGAGCTGGCGATGTTCTGGCCGACCTCGACCCATTCGCCGACGCCGACGAAGCGGCCGCCGTCGCGGATATGGGCGTAGCCGGTGCTCACGCCGCCGCCGTGGTCGATCTCGATCCAGTTGCCGTAGGTGCCGTTTCGGCCAGAGTAGGTGACGGTTCCGGAGGCGGCCGCGTAGATCGGGGCGGAGCAGCCGGTGCCGAGGTCAGTTCCACGGTGGGTGCTGTTCGAGCAGCCGCCGCTCGTGCAGATGCTCGGGCGCGGGCCGAAATTGTCGGTGATGCGTCCGGATGCCGGCACGGCCCAGCCGTTGTTGATGTAGCCGCCGCCGAGCCCGGGCCCGGGGCCGCTGCCACCGCCGCCACCGCCCCCTCCGCCTGCCGCCGCCTCAGCGGCCGCGGCCGCCGCGGCAGCTGCAGCTTCGGCGGCGATGCGCTGGCGCTCGCCCTCCTCGTAGGCCGCCGCCGTCTTGGCCTGCGTGTCCAGCATGAAGGCGAGCTGCGCGTCCAGCACGACGCTGCGGTCCTGCGACTCCTGCAGCGCGGCGTCTGCCGCCTGCTGCGCGGCGACGGCGACGGCGAGTGCAGCCTCGGCCGCGACGCGGAGCTTCTCCCGCTCGGCGGTCGCGATCTTGGCCTGGTCGCCGAGTGAGGCGGCCGTGTTCGTGGTGGTCTGCGCGCTGGCGTAGATGTCCGTGCTGCGCTCGACCATCTTGCTCATGCTGCCGAGGCGCGACAGCAGGCCGTCCGCGGCGTCGGCGCCGCCCTGGCCGCCGTCGAGGAAGAGGTTCACGCTCAGGTCTCCCCCGCCGGAGCGGTAGAGCTGCGCGGCCAGCAGGCCGGCCTGCTTCGTCGCGGCGTCGGCGGTGGCCTTGCTGGCGTCGGCCTGCTCCTGCAGAGCAGCGGCGCGCTCGGCCGCATCGTCGTACTTGTTCTTGGCGGTGAGCAGCTCCTCGCTGCGCTTGTCCGACTCCGCCTGGGCGGTCTGCGCCGCGGCGTCCAGCTCAACGATCAGCGAGCGGATGTTCTCGACCGCCTGCTGGGCGGAGGCCGAGTTGGCCTTGGCGGCCTGCACGTCTTCCCAGCTGGGGAACCCCGCCGCGTTCGCCGGCCCGCCGAGGGCGAGGGTCGCCGTCAGGGCGAGCGCCAGCCCGGCGCCGATGCCCGTTCGGGCGCGGTGGCGAGTGAACCCCCATCGCAGTGCAGCGCGGCCGCGCTTCTCTCTCTGGTCTGTGCGCTTCATCTCTCCCCCGTTCGAGAGTCCCGAAACCCTCGACAAGTAACTTCCGTCACAGCGGTAGCACTGGCAACTCTGACAACAGTAACAACTCGGTTCGGCGAGCGTGCGGAAGCGCACACTGCGCAGTCACGGCGACACTAGCCCGGAAGAGGGCCGAAATCGGGGAGATTTGCGGCCGTGGCGGCAACTTCGACCCGCGCGAGACACGCCCGGGCGCAGGCGTTTTTGCACCGGCCCAAAATCCACGTATGCTTATGCCTCGGTTGTCCTGCAGTTCAAGACAATCCGGCCCCATCGTTTAGTGGCCTAGGACACCGCCCTTTCACGGCGGCAGCACGGGTTCGAATCCCGTTGGGGTCACATAACTGAATAGGTCATAATAGAAACACAGCAGCATATATAATTGAATAGCTTCTCACGAGGCCCTGTAGCGCAGTTGGTTAGCGTGCCGCCCTGTCACGGCGGAGGTCGCGGGTTCAAGTCCCGTCAGGGTCGCTCAGGCGACAAGCCCCTTCGAAAGTTGGGGCTTTCTCCTTCTCGGCAGCATTTTCGAATGCTCCGGGCTCTGTAGCTCAGTTGGTAGAGCGTTCGACTGAAAATCGAAAGGTCACCGGATCGACGCCGGTCGGAGCCACAAGACAAGCCCCCGCAGAACTTCGGTTCTGCGGGGGCTTTTTGTTGCCTAGGCACCGCTGCCCGGCCACGCCGGCACCCGGCAAGATCACCCGACCTGCGTGATGCCCGCCCTCTCACAGCCTCAGTACCGTGACGGAAACCCGTCGAAGCGCACCGCAACGGCCGTGCGCGCGTCGGCATTGTCCGGGAGGTGCGAGATGTCCGAGACTTCATCGAAGACCGAGACCACAGGCTGGGTCGGCTGGGGATGGTTCGCTGGGTTCGTCCTGATGACGGCGGGCATCTTCGACGCGTTCTACGGCCTCATGGCCATCATCGGGCCCGACAGCGCGTACTTCGCGACGTCGAGCGGGTCCCTCTTCCTCCTCGACGTTCAGGGGTGGGGGTGGTGGCACATGATCACCGGCCTCGCCCTCATCGTGGTCGCGCTGGCGCTGCTCGCCGGAGCGACCTGGGCCCGCATCGTCGCCATCGTCCTCGTCATCATCAACGCCGTCGGGCAGCTTTTCCTGTTGCCGGTCCAACCCTGGTGGTCGCTCATCGTCATCGCCCTCGACGTGCTCGTGATCTACGCGCTCACCGTGCACGGCCACGAGCTGCGCAAGGCCGCCTGAGAGCCAAAATGGCTCGTGCCACACCCGCGCCCTCCGCATGACGGGACTTCACAGGGAGCGGGAGATCGGCGCGAAATCACGCGGTTTTCGGCACTTTTGTAACGATCCGTATCACGCTTCAAAAAAAGTTCACCATTATCACGCCTTCATGAGCTAGTGTTGACGCTCAAGTTGTTGTGTTGCGCATTGTATTTCAAGCAACCACGAACTAACCCGGTTCATGGTCGCTTTTCTGAGGGCGAATCAAGACACGCGACGCTCGGATTCGAAGGTCGAATTCGATCGAGACCTCATGAATGAGAGACAAAAATGGCAACCGGCACCGTGAAGTGGTTCAACGCTGAAAAGGGCTTCGGCTTCATCACCCCCGACGACGGAAGCGCCGACGTGTTCGCGCACTTCTCCGCAATCGCAACCGATGGCTACCGCAGCCTCGACGAGAACCAGAAGGTCGAGTTCGAGACCGCCCGTGGCCCCAAGGGCCTGCAGGCTGAGAACATCCGCCCGCTCTAGTCTGAGTACCGCGCACCGCCCTCGGGCCGTGCGCTAGACCTCCAAGGTCACTGAACGGCCCCGCTTCGGCGGGGCCGTTTTTTCGTTGAGCGGCATGTGCCCGAACAACAGATCGGGCCACCACCCCCATACTGGGGTATTCCCGGCTTCCCGCCGGGGCGTAGGGTCATGGACGAGATTAGCTGAGATGTTTTCACTTCTTGATCGGGCTGTCCTAGCGGCTCCGTCGGGGCTGATCTCACGTCCACCCGAAGAAGTACCTGTAAACCCGAAATGCAGGGATATCTGTGACCGCTATAGCAATTTGTCGACCGTTCCGGCGACCCGCAACTGAAGAATCCATCGCATCCGCCTCTCAGGAGGCGATGTTCACACCGCTCGCATCTCGCGCTGTTCTGCGGTGGGAACATGAGTGAGGCACGCCCCCTCGAGCCCGACGCGCCCCGGCTGCCCCGCCGGCTCAAGCTCGTCGCCGCTCCGCCCACGCCGGCACGCGCAGTGCAGGCAGACCAGCCAGCCTCTGGCCTGCGCTGGGCCCGGCTCTACCGCGACCGTCTGCGGCTGACCGATGTCGGCATCATCCTCGCGGTGGTCGTCGCCGTCGGCCTGGTCGGTTACTTCTCCGGCGACTCGCTCCGCCAGTCCGAGCTGGTCGCGGGCCAGTACATGGCCGTGACGGCGCTCGTCGTGGCGGCGTGGCTGCTGACGCTGGCCGCCTTCCACACCAGGGATCCCCATGTGGTCGGGGTCGGGGTGCTCGAGTACAAGCGGGTTGTGAACGCCAGCGCACTCGCGTTCGGGCTGCTCGCCATTGCCTTCCTCGTGTTCCAGGTCGATGTCGCCCGCGGCTATTTCGTCATCGCCCTGCCCATCGGCATCGCCTCCCTGCTGCTGGCTCGTTGGTTCTGGCGCAAGTGGTTGCTGCACCAGCGGACCTTCGGCCACTACCTGGCCCGTGCCATCGTCGTGGGCACACGCGAGGACGTCAGCTACGTCATCGCACAGATCGAGTCCAAGTCCGGTGCCGCCTTCCACGTGGTCGGGGTCTCCCTCCCCGGCGACGGGATCGGGTTCCTCGACGTCGGCACGCAGAGCGTGCCGATCGTCTCGGATCTAGCCGGCATCGCCGACGCGGCCGAGGCCGTCGCCGCCGACACCGTCATCGTCGCCGGCCAGCCAGAGGGCGGCAGCGACTTCATCCGCACGCTCGGCTGGGATCTGGAGGGCACGGCGGCGGAGCTGGTGCTCTCCTCCCGGCTCACCGACGTGGCCGGGCCGCGCATTCACTTCCGCCCGGTCGATGGCCTCCCCCTCATCCACGTGGAGATCCCACGGTTCGAGGGCGGCAAGCACATCCTCAAGCGCACCCTGGATGTCTCGCTGTCGGCGCTCGCTCTCATCGCCCTGCTTCCGCTGATGCTCGTCATCGCCGCGGTGGTCAAACTCGACAGTCCGGGGCCCGCGCTGTTCCGGCAGGAGCGCTGCGGCCGCAACGGGCGCACCTTCCAGATGCTCAAGTTCCGCTCGATGGTGCAGACAGCCGAGGATGACCTCGCCGGCCTGCTCGATCAGAACGAGGGATCCGGCGTGCTGTTCAAGCTGCGCAACGACCCCCGGGTGACTCGCGCCGGTCGCGTCCTGCGCAAGTACTCGCTGGACGAGCTGCCGCAGATCTGGAACGCCCTCATCGGCGACATGAGCGTCGTGGGTCCGCGGCCGCCGCTGGCGACGGAGGTCGAGAGCTACGAGGGCAGCGTGCACCGCCGCTTGTTCATCAAGCCGGGCATCACCGGCCTGTGGCAGATCAGTGGCCGCTCCGACCTGAGCTGGGAGGAAAGCGTCCGGCTCGACCTCTACTACGTCGAGAACTGGTCGCTCACCGGCGACGTCATGATCATCTGGCGCACGTTCAAGACCATCGCCAATCCCCAGGGGGCGTACTGATGGCGCACGCGGATGCCGGCGGACGAATCCGCCATCGTGTCGGATACGCCGGCGGGGCCTTCGACCTCTTCCACGTCGGCCACCTGAACATCCTCCGGCATGCACGGAGTCAGTGCGACTACCTGATCGCCGGCGTCGTCTCCGACGAGGTGCTCCTGCACACGAGGGGAACACGTCCGGTCGTGCCCCTCAGCGAGCGGCTCGAGATCGTCCGGCACATCTCCTTCGTCGACGAGGCGGTGGCCGAGACCGCGCTCGACAAGCTGGAGACCTGGCAGCGCGTGGGGTTCGACATCTACTTCAAGGGCGACGATTGGAAGGGCACGGATCGCGGCCAGGCCCTCGAGTTGGCGTTCGCCGACGTCGGCGTGGAGGTCATCTACTTCCCGTACACGATGACGACCTCGAGCACCGCGCTGCGCCGCGCTCTCGACGCGCTCACCGCCGGGCCGCCCGCCGTCCACGGCCGCGTCGAGCCGCGGCGCGCCTCGCGGTGAACACGTGGTGGCCGCTCTCCCGACCCCGAAGCGCCTCCGTGGCACTCCCGGCCCCTGAGGACGAGCCGCGTCGTCATCCGCCGCCGGGCCACGTCGCCCGGTGGAAGCCATCCCGTGCGGCCGGCGCCCTGGCCATCGTCGCGGCGACCGGACTCGGGCTGACCGGGCTGAGCACTGCGGACGCACGGGTGACGGACACCGCGCAGCCCGCGCAGAGCGCCCCGCTCACCGACCGGGCGAGCCCGGGGCGGCCGAGCACGCCAGCTCCGACCGGCTGGACGCTGGTCTGGAACGATGAGTTCACCGGCAACGCCCTGAACCGCGCCTCTTGGAACGTCGAGAACGACTCGACCTTCGGTGACGGCAACCAGGAGCTCGCGTGCCTGCTGGACCGCCCGGAGAATGTGAGTGTCGCCGACGGGCTGCTGACCATCACCGCCAGGGATGAGCCATCGCCGATCGTGTGCGGCGGCCGGGACGCCCGCTTCCCGGACGGCCGCCGGTACACCTCCGGCATGCTCACCACGAAGAACAAGGTCGACTTCGAGTACGGCCGCTTCGAGATCCGAGCCAGAACCCCGCTCGCGCAGGGCACGTCGAAGGGTCTCTGGCCGGCCTTCTGGCTGCGCCCGAGTGCCAGCAAGGTCGGCGAGGTCGACATTCTCGAGGCCATCGGAACGGGCGCGAGCGACCCGTTCCGCGCCAACCGCGTCGTGCAGACGATTCACTACGACTACGAGCCGACATTCCTCCAGGAGGGCACCGACTACGACATGCTCGCCGGCACCACCGCCGGCGGCTTCCACGACTACGCGCTCGAGTGGGCTCCGGGCTCCCTCATCTGGTTCGTCGACGGCGTGCGGACGTTTGAACGGAACACTGCAACCACGCCCTGGCTCGACACGGCCTTCGTCGGCCGGTTCTTCATGCGCCTGAACTTGGCCGTCGGCGGCAGCTGGCCGGGCTCGCCGGATGCCGACACCAGCTTCCCCGCGAGCTTCCAGGTCGACTTCGTGCGGGTCTACCAGCGCTAGCCCCTGGCCTCGGCGCTCAGAGCCCCCGGCCGCGCCGGTTCACGGCGCTGACCAGTGCGCCAGCAGGCACGAGGCGCGCAGAGATGGCCAGGGCCGCGTAGGCGCGCAGTTGGGAGCGGTCATGTCGAATCGTCTGGCGCGCCCAGGTGCGCGCTTCCGCGTGCCGGCCGAGCGCCGCAAGAGCGAAGGCAATCTGCCCCTCGATCCGGGCCGAGCCGGCGGCGCTGTCTGAGAACTCCGGGTGTTTGTTGAGCAGATAGGTGAGCCCCTCCGCGATCCCCAGCCACTTGCCGTCGAAGAACGACGCCCGATTCCAGTGCACGATGACAAGGGGCTCTGGCACGGCCAGGATGTGCCCGAACCGAGCCGCGCGGAGCAGGAAGTCGTAGTCCTCGCCATACGAGGCCGGCAGCTCCTCGTCGACGAGCCCGAACCGCTCGAGCACGTCCGCACGCCGGAAGAGGAACGAGGACGGGTGGAGCTCGGTCGTGCGCGAGCGAATCAAGTCCGCGAACACCGTGCTCTCCGGCGGCACCCGCTCCACCGAGCGGCCAGCAGTCTCGATGCGGATCCCGGTCGCCACCAGGATTGCGGCGGGGTCGCCGCGCCAGGCCTCCAGCTGCAGCCGCAGCTTGCCCGGCATCCACTCGTCGTCATCGTCGCAGAACGCGATGAGCTCGCCGCTCGCGGTCAAGATGCCCGTGTTGCGGCCCCCGGCCAGCCCCGGGTGTCGTTGGTTTGACACGGTGCGCAGCACGCGCCCCTCGTGCGGCACGTCGACATCGCTCAGCGGATCGATCTCGATCTGGTCGAACACGACGGTCAGGTCGATGTCGCCGGCGTAGTCCTGAGCGAGGATCGACCGCACAGCCATGCGCAGGAGTTCGGGCCGACCGCGCGTGGCTATCACGACGCTCACGCTCGGCAGGGTGGCACGGTGCTGGGCTGACATGGGCTACCGCCTCTGTAACTCAGTGTTGCGAACGTGGCACGGCGGCCACCTTCGCGCCAGTGTAACCGACTCCCTGAGCGGGACTCAGGTATTGCTCCTCCGGGCGCTGCCCCGACCGCATCGTGAGCGCTGCCGCGATCATCGCCACCGCGATTCCGGCCGTCATGATGCCGTAGTAGCTCGATTCGACGATGATCACCAGCAGCACCGTGTTGCAGGCCAGCCCGATCGGATCCCGCGCAGGGAGCGAGCGGAAGAACGCCCACACGAACCAGCCGACGAAGAACAGCACGCCAGGGAACCCCTGCGAGAACATCACCATCCAGATCTGCCCCTGCGTTCCGGCCGACGGCACCCCCGCCTTCTCCGACGGGCGCGGGGCGCCGTAGCCGAACAGTGGCGCATCGAGCGTGCGCGTGAAGGTCTCCTCGTACAGGCCCGCCCGGTCCTCCGTCGTTGAGCTCGTGGACACCCGATCGGTCAGCCTGTCGGCGATGGGCAGGGTTGCGAACGCGCCGGCAACGACGAGCAGCAGTGCGCCCAGCGCGAGGATCACCCGCAGGTTCCCCCGGATGACCGCGCGCGCGGCGACGTAGACGAGGGCGAGGCCGAGGCCGATGAACATCCCCCGGTTGAGCGTGAGGAACGCCGGCACGAAGGAGACGGGGATGGCGATGAGCAGCCACCAGAAACGGCGCTCCCGGCGCACCTCCACCATGTAGCCGATCACGATCGGCAGCAGCATCGAGTAGGCGTTGCCCCAGCCGTTCGTGTACAGGAACGGCGCGCTCGGCCGCGGGTCGAGCTTGAGCCAGCCGTCCGGGTTGTACTGCGTGGTGCGGCGCACGACCATCTCCTGCACGAGCTCGTTTGAGCTGATCGACTCGGGCAAGACCAGGCCGAAGGGCGTGTGGATCGCGAGCACCGGGAAGAACACGCCGAGGTAGCCGCCGGCGACGACGATCAGCCAGAACACGGTCAACACCCCGGCCACATACCGTGCGCTCAACGTCGTTCGAGCGTTGAAGACGTACAGGAAGATGACGGTGACGGCCAGATAGAGCAGCGCTCGATAGAGGAACCCGACCAGCCGGCCGCCGGTGTCGATCCCGATGACAGAGAAGACCATCCAGAGCAGGAACAGCAGCCAGATGCCGAAGCCGCGCGGCACCTCGATGTGTCCGCGACGCAACAGGTAGAGCAGCATGATCGCAGCCAGAACGATCCACATCACCTCGCCGGGGCCAAGCAGCCACCAGAGCGGGAAGAGCGCGAACATGGCGGTGAACGGCCAGCGAGGGAGCCCGGGCAGCGTCGCGGCATCCCGGCCGAACAGCCGACCCTGGCCCGTTCCGGCCCGGCGGATCGCGCCACGCGAGCTCGGCAGTGCAGCAACCATTCGCATGGGTCGAGCACCTCCCCGCAGACTAAATCCACCGGCCAACTCGCTATTTCGCGTATGGAGCACATTAGTATATGAGGCAAACTCGTCAACGGCAGCGGAGTTCGAGGTAGTCATCCGACGCCGGCCGGCGAGGCCAGACAGTCCGGCAGGCGCGTCGCCGGGGGCGGGGGTGCATGAGCATGTCGGAGCCGTTGGAGCGCACCGCGTTGGGGCTGGACTACTACGGCTTCGTGCTCAGGCGGCAGTGGTCGGTCATTGCGCTCGGTGCGGTGCTCGGCATTCTGGCCGCCCTCGCCTACCTCGTCATCACCCCGGCGACGGTGACGGCCACGGCAGACGTCAACATCAACATCATCTCGACCGATCCCTTCAATACGACGAAGCAGGCATCCAACCTGCTCGACGCGTCGACGGAGATGCAGATCGCCACCTCATACTCCGTCGCCCAGAACGCCGCCGAGGCGCTGCAGTCCGGGGCCGACCCCGCCGATGTGCGGCGCCAGATCTCGGCGAGCGCCGTCACCGGCGCCCCCGTCGTGCACATCTCCTTCACCGCGCCGACGAGCGCCCAGGCGCAAGCGGGCGCGGATGCTGCCGCCACGGCCTATCTGGCCTACCGGACCACCCAGGCCCAGACGAAGCTCGACAGCATCCTGAAAGGCGTGGGGGATCGTCGCGTTCAGCTCGGCGCCGAGCTGGCGGACGCGAACTCGCGCATCAGCACGTCGGCGCCGGGCAGCTCTGCCGCCAACCAGGCCATCAGCGACAGGGACCTCGTCACCATTGAGCTGAACGCCCTCCTGTCGCAGAAGAGCATGCTCGAGCAGATTGACACCGCCGGCGGCTCGATCCTCACCACCGCCGCCCGCAACGACGTCGTGTTCGCGCCCAGCCGGGCGCGGGCGCTGGGCATTGGTGCGCTCGCCGGCCTCGTGCTGGGCATGATCGTGGCATTCGCGATCAATCCGCTGGACCGCCGACTGCGCAACAGCCGCGAGATCCACCGTGCAACGGGAGCGGAGATTCTCGCCGACATTCAGGGAGTCGATGCCGTCATCCCCGAGCGCGAGACGACCCTCGAGCAGCTCCGCATGGCACGGGAGCGCATCATGAGTGGCCTGCCGCAGAACGCCAAGACGTTGACACTCCTCAACGACACCTCGGCCGGCCACCCCGACGTCCCGGCCAACCTGGCCTCTGTGATGGCAGAGGGCGGGGCGGCGACGGAGCTGATACTGCCGGACCTGCCCGCTGAACTGCGGCTCGCCGTGTGCGACGGCCTCCGCCTGGTGCTCGCACACGCGGACGAGCGCGGGGATCTCTACCAGTCCGCGACCGTCCCCACCCTGCAGGTCTACTTCCCCCTGCCGGTGACCGAGGATGCGGCAGCCCCCTACATCGCACAGGCGACGTGGGACCGGATCGAGGGGGCGGCCCCTGGCACGTTCCACATCCTCGCGCTGGGGGCTGCGGCCCCGCCGTCCAGCGTCCTGGGCGCCCTCCGCATCTCGGACTGCCTGGCCATCATCGCGACGGCGCACCGCACGCGGGCCGACACGCTCGTGCAGGTGCTGACCGAGGCCGCGCGGATCGGAACGGTGTTCCTCGGCATCATCACGGTCTCCCACAGACGCCACATGAGCGTCGCGCCCCACCCGGCGAGCGCCCCGGCCGACACGGGGTCGGCGGCGCCGACCGGCCACCGCTCCGATTCGCGGACCGCGTCCGCCGGCGCTGCGCGATGAGCGGCTTCGCACAGGCCGAGCGCGCCCACGTTCTCGGCGTCTCCATCGACCCGCTCAGCCAGGATGAGCTCGTCGACGCCATCCTGGCCTGGACTGACCCGCTGACGCCCCGCGTCGCCACCGGAGTCAATGCGGCCGTGTGCAATCTCGCCGCCTCCAACACCGAGTTCGCCGCCGACCTGGCCGAGGTCGAGCTCCGCTACGCGGACGGCCAGTCGATCGTCTGGGCGGCGCGGCTGTTGGGGTTCAGGATTCCGGAACGGGTCGCCACCACTGATCTCATCTACCCCCTCGCCGCGCGCGCCGCCGCGAGCGGCACGAGGCTCTTCCTGTTCGGGGGAAAGCCGGGGGTCGCCGAGCGCGCCGCCGAGCGCCTCCTGACCGACGCGCCCGGACTGCTCGTCGAGTGCAGCGACGGCTATGTCTCGGCCGCGGAGACGGAGGCGTTGATCGCGCGCATCAACGCGTACCGGCCGGGCATCCTCTTGGTCGGCCTGGGCGACCCGCTGCAGCAGCGCTGGGTGGCAGAGCACCGGCGGCGGCTCGCGGTGCCGGCCATCCTCACCTGCGGCGGCCTCTTCGACTGGACGAGCGGAGACAACCCTCGTGCGCCGGGCTGGATGCTCTCCGCCGGGCTGGAATGGCTGTGGCGCCTGCTGATCGAGCCGCGGCGGCTCGGGGCCCGCTACCTCCTCGGCAATCCCGCCTTCCTGTTCCGGCTCGCCCGACAGATGGTGAGCAGCAGGCCCGGTCCTCGATGAGCGGCGCGCCGACGCAGCTCACCACGGCGGACACGCGCACGCTCGCCCGGGAGGGCACGGCGAGCCTGCTCGGCTCCGCGATCAGCGCAACAATGGGCTTCGCGCTCATCGTGGTGCTCGCGCGCACCCTGGGCGACGTCGGCGCCGGGGTCGTGCTGCAGACGATTGCGGTCTTCACCATCGTCCTCAGCCTCGCCCGCGCCGGCATGGACTCGGCTGCCGTCTGGATCATGCCGCGCCTCGCCGCCCACAACCCGGCGGCCATCCGCGGGACGCTGGCGTCGATGCTCCTCATCACGGCCATCAGCGGCACCGCATGCGGGGCCCTGACGGTTGCCCTCGCGCCGCAGCTGGCCCAGCTCGGCGACAGCGAGGCCTCGGCTGTCGCCGATGCCGTCGCACTGGTCGGCTGGTTCCTGCCCGTTGGGGCGCTCGTCCTCGTCGCCCTCGCGGCGACCAGGGGGCTCGGCGGCATCATCCCGTACGTCAGCGTCGGCAGCATCGGCCTCCCCGTCATCCGCCCGGTCGCCGTCTGGCTGGTGGCCATAGCCGGCGGCTCCTACGCCAGCGTGGCCCTCGCCTGGGCGGCGCCGCTGCCCATCGCGCTCGTGGCGGCCGCGGTCGTGCTGCGCGTGCAGGTCGCCCGCCACGAACGCGCGGCCGGGGTGCGCGGCGCATGGCGGGTCGACCCGGCCGTCCGCCGGAGCGTCGTGGCCTACGCCCTCCCCCGCACCTTGTCGGCCGGCATGGAGCAGTCACTGATCTGGCTCGACGTCCTCATCGTCGGCATCCTGGCCGGCTCGGCGGCCGCCGGCATCTACGGAGGCGCCAGCCGGTTCATCGCGGCGGGCCTCATCATCGACACCGCACTGCGCGTCGTGGTCGCGACCCGCTTCAGCAGCCTGCTGTTCCACGAGAAGTTCGGCGAGGTCCAGGCGCTGTACCGCATAGCGGCACGCTGGCTTGTGCTGCTCAGCGCCCCGATCTACCTGGTTCTGGCGGTCTTCGCCCCCGTTGTACTCGGATTGCTGGGGCCGGAGTTCGTGCACGGGTCGACCGCGCTCGCCATCCTCTGCATCGGGGCGGTGCTCACCTGCACCACCGGGAACATCCAGTCGGTGCTGCTGATGAGCGGCCGCAGCGGCTGGGCCGCGTTCAACAAGGCCGTCGTGCTCGCGCTCAACGTCGGCGGGAATCTGGTCCTGATCCCACTGCTCGGCATCAACGGCGCGGCCATCACCTGGGCGTTCAGCATGCTCGTCGACGCGCTGCTCGCCGTCGTCGAGGTGCGCCGCTTCATCGGCATCCGAATGGAATTCGGCACCATCGCATACGCCCTGCTCATCGCGGTGACGACCTTCGGGCTCCCGGCCCTCGCGTTCCGTTTGGCGCTCGGCGCCTCCCCGCTCGCGCTCGCGCTCTCGCTCGCTGTGTCCGCCGTGCTCTTCGTCGGCTGGTGTGCGCTCGACCGCGACCGCCTGCAGCTTCGCGACTTCGCGCTCCTGGCCCGCCGCCAGGCGCCGACGGGAGGCGACACCCGAACGGGGGGCTTATCGGAGGCCGTCGGCCGGGGCTAGTGTGCTGGTGTTGCTGAAGCATTCTCACCTTTGCCCGGCAGCGTGTCACCCATTGCCTGTAACCCGAAGTACAGGAGAACGCTCGTGAACTCGAGTCCCATCTGCCCGAAGCCCTGCCGTCTCGCGCCGCGCTTCGCCCCCGTCGCGGCCCCGTGCCCGCCCTGCGCCCAGTCTCGGGCGCAATGATCGGCGAGCCGGAAGACGACGACGACTTCCGCTACGGGTTCGGCTCGGCATCTCGCGCCGACCAGAATCGCACGTCGTCCGTCCGACGGCGCATCCTCACCGCGCTCGCCGCTCTCGCGGTTCTGGCCGTCGCCGCAACCGCCTGGGTCGCCCTGACCCAGTCGGCGCCGACCAGCACAGCCGGCCCGCTCGCGTCGGCTCGGCCGTCGGCCGCCACGCCGGTTCCGACTCCGACTGCCAGTGCGCCAGCCGCCGCAACGCCCGCGCCGCCGGCGGGGGTCGCGGCGCCGCTCACTCCCGAGGCCGTTGCCGACACCGTGACAACCCTGGTCACCGCGGCCGCTGAGCTCAGTCCCAACGCCACCGAGGCGCCCGATCAGCTGACGGCCGTGGCATCCGGCGCGATCCTCGACGAGATCAAGAACGACCAGCTCGAGCTGCAGGCCAACGGCTGGACGCGGACGGGCACACCCCAGGTACTCAACGTCACCATCGTGAGCAGCGACACCACGGCCACGCCCGCGACCGTCGTCGCGCAGGCGTGCGTCGATTCCAGCGATGTGCAGACGCTGGACTCCGACGGCGCATCGCTCCAGGGCGCCGGCAGTGCCGGGTCCCACCGCGCGCTGAACCTCTTCACGTTCGAGCAGAGCGGCGACAGCTGGCGCATCATCGCCAGGTCCTTTCCCGATGAAACGGCCTGTTGACGGCCCCGTCAACGGTCACAGACCCCACCACAAGGAGAACTGAGATGACGCTTACCCGAAGCGTTTCCGTCCGGTCCAGGAAGAACTGGCTAGGCCCGCTGTTCGCGACGGGCATCGTCGTCGCCGCGTTGCTCACGCCGATCAGCGCGACGGCGGCGACGACCCTGCCGGCACCCGACGGGCTCTCCGAATACACGGCGGCGGCCTCCTGCTGGGAGATCAAACAGCTGAAGCCCACCGCCCCGAGCGGCAGCTACTGGCTCAACACCCCCGCGATGGGCGCAGCCGAGCAGTTCTACTGCGACCAGACGACGAGCGGCGGCGGCTGGGTGCTGATCGGGCGCGGCCGTGAGGGCTGGTCGGAGACGAACGAGGGGGCGGGAACCCCGGCCGAGGTGCGGAACACGCTCACCGGCCAGGCGGCGTTCGCGCCCAAGCAGCTGACCGCCGGCATGATCGACAAGCTGCTCAACAACCAGCCGGTCACGTCCATGACGGACGGCGTGCGCCTGCGCCGGGCCACGAACACCACGGGCACAGCGTGGCAGGAGGCGACCTTCACATTCGCCTCCCCGCGCGTCGAGTGGAGCTGGATGTTCGAGAACGAACAGCGTGCGGGCGCCTGGACGATCGGCACCGCCTCCGGCACCGGCGGCACTATGGCCGCCTTCGGCCAGAGCACCAACCAGAACCGGATCGAGACGACCACGGGCTCCGCCCAGGGCTGGATGACCGGTTTCGGCTACGGCTCCGCGGCCCGCGGCAATCCGGCCGCGGACAGCTACATCTGGGCGCCGAGCACCACAGCCGGGCGCCCCCGGCCCTTCACCCAGGCCTACCTGCGGCCCAAGCTGGTGAGCTCGGCGCTGTACACGGCCCCCATCGCGGATGCCGGGACGGCCAAGTTCGAGCAGGCCGCCGTCGCCAGCAGCTTCGCGATGCCGACCGTGTGGGGCGTCAGCGGCATCGGCGCCGGACCGAACACCGTCGAGGGCAGCCAGGAGGTGTCCGCTTTCGCCGAGGGCAACGGCATCATCTACGTCGGGGGCAACTTCCTCACCGTCCAGAAGACCGCTGCCGGCGGCAGCCAGGTCGCGCAGTCCTATCTCGCCGCCTTCGACGTGAAGACCGGCGAGTGGATCCCCTCCTTCCGGCCGACGCTCGACAAGCAGGTGAAGGCGCTCGCCGTGCTGCCCAACGGCAAGCTCGCGGTCGGCGGCTACTTCAGCCAGGTGAACGGCGCCGCACGGCCAGGGCTGGTGGTGTTGAACCCCACGACCGGGGCCACCGACACGACCTTCACCACGACGCTGATCAACAACCTGTCCGGCGGGGTCCCGGTGGTTCGCGGGCTCGATGTGCAGGGCGACTGGCTCTACGTCGGCGGAAACTTCACCCACATGAGCGGCGGCTCCGCAGCGGGGCAGGTGTACACCCGCGCGGCCGGCCGCGTCTCGGTGAGCAACGGCACCCCCGACAAGAGCTGGAACCCGGAGTTCAACGGCACGGTCATGGCTCTGGACGCCTCCGCGCAGGGCGACCGGGTCTACTACGCGGGATTCTTCACCGCGTCCAAGACGACACCGGCGGTGAAAGCCGCCAGCATCCGTACCGCCGACACCGGAGTCGTTCCCTGGTCGGTCAACTTCGCCAGCACCACCAACTACCAGCAGGCGGTGAAAGAGGTTGGCAGCAAGGTGTGGCTCGGTGGTTCGCAGCACATGCTCTACAGCTACGACCGCGCGACGATGGCGGAGCTGAGCACGAACATCGGCCTCGCCGGCGGCGACTTCCAGGCCATCTCGAGCGACGGCTCCGTCGTCTACGGCGGCTGCCACTGCTTCTACACGAACTACGCCGGGGCACGCACCTGGCCGTCGGTCGGCACGACCTGGACCCAGGCGACGAAGATCAACAGTGTCGGCGCCTGGGACAACGCGACCGGAAAACCGATGCCCCAGTTCAGCCCGACGGTGAGCCAGCGCATCGGGGCGGGTTCGTGGGCGCTGTTCAGCGACTCCAACGGGGTGACCTGGTTCGGCGGCGACTACACCAAGTCGCAGAAGGCCGGCTACGTCAGCCAGTGGTCGGGCGGATTCGTCCGCTTCGCCCCCAATGACTCGAAGGCGCCGACCGCGCCCTCCGGCCTGGCCGTGTCCGCCTCGCCGAGCGGCGAGACGCTGAGCTGGGCGGCCTCGGTGGACAACCAGGATGCCGTCACCTACCAGGTGCTGCGCAATGACCGGGTGGTCGCCACCACGCGCTCCCGCACGGTCACCCTGCCGGTCACCCCCGCGGGAACGAAGTACTTCGTGCGCGCCGCGGACGGCTCCGGCAACTGGTCTGCCAGCACCCCGGCGGCGACGGTCGGGAGCACCACCCCGGCCGACCCCGGCAACCCGGTGCTGGTCGCGGGCGGCAGCACCTGGAGCTACTCCTTCGGGGCGACGGCCCCGGCAACGGGCTGGCAGTCCGCCGGCTTCGACGCGTCGGCCTGGCCGACGGGCGCGGCGCCGATCGGGTGGGGCCAGGCGCTCCTCGGAACGACGCTCAGCACGGCAGCCCCGCAGCCGCTCACCGCGTACTACCGGAAGTCCTTCACCGTGGCCGATGCGAGCAAGGTGGCGTCGGTGACGCTCACCACCCGGGCGGACGACGGCATCGTGGTCTATGTGAATGGCACGGAGGTGGTGCGCAAGAACATCGCGGCCGGCCCGGTCACCTCCACCACCTACGCCCAGTCCTCGGTCACCGCCGCGAACGCGCTGGCCAACCCGGTCACCGTCACCATCCCCGGCTCGGCCTTCACGACGGGCGCGAACGTGATCGCGGCCGAGGTGCACTCGAACTACAAGACGACGCCGAGCGCCAGCTTCGAGCTGGCGGCGCTGGCCACGTTCGGCACGCAGCCGCCCGTCGACCCGCCGGTCGACCCGCCGGTCGACCCGCCGGTTGACCCCGGCACCGTCGCCCCCGGCACCGTCGTCATCGCCCCGGCATCCACCTGGTCGTACAGCTACCCGGCCAGCGCCCCCGACGCCGCGTGGAAGGGCGCCGGATTCGACGCGACAGCGTGGTCGACCGGGGCCGCGCCGATCGGCTGGGGGCAGGCGGTGCTCGGAACCGTGCTGAGCGCGGTGGCACCGCAGCCACTGACCTCCTATTACCGCTCGTCGTTCACGATCGCCGACCCGCAGGCGATCGGCGCGCTCGTCTTCACGACGCGGGCGGATGACGGCATCGTCGTCTACCTGAACGGCGTCGAGGTGAAACGCTCCAACATCGCGGCCGGCACCGTGACGAACACCACCTACGCGATCTCGGCGGTCGGAGCCGGGCCGGCGGTGGCGAACCCCGTGGTGTTCGAGGTGCCGGGATCGGCGCTCGTGGCGGGCGCCAACGTGATCACCGCCGAGGTCCACTCCAATTACAAGGCGACACCGAGCGCGAGCTTTGAGCTCTCGGCAGTCGTGAAGTAGCGGGGGTGCGGACATGAGCTCACTCGAAGTAGCTGCCGAGGCGTCGCCGTTCGCGACGAGCGCCTCGGGGGCGGCACTCGCGCCGGCCCCGCGTGGGCGGTTCAGCACCGCGTTGGACGGGCTCCGTTCCGCGCAGAAGCCGGGGGCCGGGGTTCCCGCCTACACCCGCTGGGTCAACCGCCGGCTGGCCCGGTTCGCCGCGGCCGCCGCCTACTCCCTCGGCTGGTCGGCGAACGCCGTCACCACGATCTCCGCTGTGCTGTCGTTCGCGGCATTGGCGCTGATGGTCCTCGTGCCGCAGTCGGCCCCGCTCGGCCTCGCCGTGGCCGGGCTGCTCGCGGCCGGCTATGTGCTCGACTCGGCCGACGGGCAGGTGGCCCGCCTCAGCCGCAGAAGCAGCCCGGCCGGGGAGTGGCTCGACCACGTGGTCGATGCGATCCGCACGCCCGCCATCCACCTCGCAGTCTTGATCGGGCTCTCCGCGGTGCCCGGCCTCGGCACCTGGCCGCTCGTCGTTGCGGTGGCCTACTGCCTGGTCAGCGTCGGGCAGTTCATGAGCCAGATCCTGTCGGAGCAGCTCTCGGGCACGGCGACGCCCGCCAGCGAGTCGGCCGGCATCCGCCAGTCGCTGGTGTTGATTCCCACCGACATGGGCACGCTGTGCTGGATCTTCCTGTTCTGGGGGACCCCCGAGGTCTTCGTGTGGGTCTACGCGGCGATGTTCCTGGCCAACACCGTGCACGCGGCGGTGTCCATGCGCCGGAAGTACCTGCGCCTGCGGGCGCTGAAGCCCGCCGGGGCGCACCGGCACTGACGCCGGGCGGGCCGGCACGGTGCGACGCCAATCGAAATTCTCCTCGAAGCTCGGCTGCGCTCGTGGTTAGTCTGGACTATGGCGAACTCAGAGACTCCCGTTACCGTCACACTCACCGGGGCCGGCGGCCAGATCGGCTACGCGCTGCTGTTCCGCATCGCGTCCGGGCAGATGCTCGGCGCCGATGTGCCCGTGCGGCTCAGGCTGCTCGAGATCCCGCAAGGCCTGAAGGCGGCGGAGGGCGCGGCGCTCGAACTGCAGGACGCCGCCTTCCCGCTGCTGGCCGGCGTCGACGTGACGGATGACGCCACGGCCGCCTTCGACGGGGTGAACGTCGCGCTGCTCGTCGGCGCGCGCCCGCGCGGCCCCGGGATGGAGCGGGCAGACCTGCTGGCGGCCAACGGCGGAATCTTCGGGCCGCAGGGCGCCGCGATCAACGCCGGCGCCGCCGACGACGTCCGGGTCGTCGTGGTCGGCAACCCGGCGAACACGAACGCGCTCATCGCGAGCGCGCACGCGCCGGACGTGCCGGCCGAGCGTTTCACGGCGCTCACCCGGCTGGACCACAACCGGGCGCTCGGGCAGCTCGCCGCAGCGCTGGACGCGCCGGTCGGCGGCATCCGCGATGTCACCATCTGGGGCAACCACTCGGCGTCGCAGTACCCCGACGTCTCGCATGCGACGCTCGATGGGGCGCCCGTGCTCCCCCTGCTCGCGGAGCGCTTCGGCGGGGCGGATGCCGCGGAGCGCTGGCTGGCCGAGGAGTTCATCCCGCGGGTGGCCAAGCGCGGCGCGGAGATCATCGAGGTGCGCGGCTCCTCGTCTGTGGGCTCGGCCGCCTCGGCCACGATCGACCATGTCCGCGACTGGGTGGGCGGCACCTCCCCCGGCGCGGGCTGGACCTCGGTCGCGCTGCCCTCCGACGGCTCCTATGGCGTGCCGGAGGGGCTGATCAGCTCGTTCCCCGTGGAGTCGGTCGACGGGCGGCTGCGCATCGTGCAGGGCCTGGCGGTCTCGGAGTTCTCGCGCGCGCGCATCGATGCCTCGGTCGCCGAGCTCGCCGGTGAGCGTGACGCCGTCCGCGCCCTCGGCCTGCTCTGACCGCCCTCCCTCACCCTCTCCCCCTCCCCCTCTCCCCCGCCCCCTCGCCGAGACTGCTCGACTTGTAGTTGGGAGGCGTCCGAACTACAAGTCGAGCAGTCTCGACGACAATGACCGAAGTGGAATGAGATGAACATGTACTTGACCGGAGACGCGGCCAGCGACGCCCTGCTGGACTCCAGCCCGCTGGCGCTGCTGCTCGGAATGCAGCTCGACCAGCAGGTGACCATGGAGACGGCGTTCGCCGGGCCGGAGAAGCTGCGGCAGCGCCTCGGCACACTGGATGCCGCGACGATCGCCCATTACGACCCGGAGGCGTTTGTCGAGATCTGCCGGCAGACCCCGGCCGTGCACCGCTTCCCCGGTTCGATGGCGGCCAGGATGCAGGAGTTGTGCGGCATGATCGAGCGCGACTGGGGCGGCGACGCCGAGGCGATCTGGACGGCTCCGACGGCCGACGGCAACCCGCCGAGCGGGGCCGAGGTGCTCACCCGGCTGAAGCAGCTGCCCGGCTTCGGCGAGCAGAAGGCACGCATCTTCCTGGCGCTGCTCGGCAAGCAGCGCGGGCTGAAGGCCGCCGGGTGGCGGGAGGCGGCCGGGCCGTATGGTGGCGAGGACACCTGCCACTCGGTGGCCGACATCACGGATGCCGAGACGCTCGCCCGGGTGCGCGAGGCGAAGAAGGCGGCCAAGGCTGCGGCGAAGAAGGCGTAGCGCGGGTTTCCGGATGGAGCTGTTGGCTTCGGTCGCTGGCGCTCCCTCGAGCCCACGGGCAATGCGAGTCCCCGGGGCGTTGGCTTCAGTCGCACGCTCCCTCTGGCCCACGCGGGCGTGGAGCGCGGCGGCATCCGAGTTCTAGACTCCACTCATGGGAGGCGACGGACGCCGGAACAGGCTCGGCCAGGCGGCCGCCGCCTTCACCAGCAACGTGCGCAATCCCGACCTGCGCCGGGCCCAGCTGAGCTTCCTCGGGGCGTGGACCGCCGAGTGGGCCTTCACCGTCGCGCTCGGCATCGTCGCCTACCGCGACGGCGGCGCGGCCGCCCTCGGCCTGGTCGGGCTGCTCCGCATGGTGCCGTCGGCGATCCTCGCCCCGCTGCTCTCGCCGCTCGCCGACCGCGGGCGGCGCGAGCGGGTGCTGATCCTGGTCTCCACGGTGCGCGGCGTCGCGACGGCCGGAGCCGCGGTCATCGCCGCCCTGGCCGGCCCGCCGCTGGTCATCTACGTGCTCGCCGTGCTCTCGACCATCGCCGCCACCCTCTACCGGCCCGCGCACTCTGCGCTGCTTCCGTCGCTCTGCCGCACCGGCTACGAACTGGCCAGCGCCAACATGGTGCGCGGGCTGCTCGACTCCGCGGCGACGCTCGTCGGCCCCCTGCTGGCTGCGGTGCTGCTGCAGTTCACCGGGGTGTCCGTCGTGTTCGCGGTCGCCGCCGCCTCCTCATTCTGGGCGGCCGCGCTGCTCGTGCGGCTCCGCTATGAGGCCCCGCCCCGCCCGCCCGCCGGGCGGCGCCCGAACCTGCTCGGCGAGGCGGCAGAGGGCATCCGTGTGGTGGCCCGCGACCGCGACCTCACGCTGATCCTCGGACTCGCCGCCGCACAGGCCCTCACCCGGGGCGCGCTCACCGTGCTCTCGGTGGTCGTGGCGATCGAGTTGCTGGGCACCGGCGAGCCCGGCGTCGGCGCCCTGATGGCCGCCGTCGGGGTCGGCGCGGTGCTCGGCTCGCTCGCGGCCTCCCTGCTGGTCGGCACCGGGCGCCTCGGCGCCTGGTTCGCCGTCGGAGTCGCGCTCTGGGGGCTCCCGCTCACGCTCGTCGGGCTCGTGCCGCAGCAGTCCGCGGCGCTGGGGCTGCTGGCCTTCGTCGGCGTGGGCAACGCCCTGATCGACGTCGCCGGCTTCACCCTGATCGCCCGGCGGGCTCCCGACGAGGTGCTGGCACGCGTCTTCGGCGTGCTGGAGGCCCTCGTCACCGTGTTCATCGGGATCGGGGCCATCGCCGCCTCCCTGCTGGTGGAGTGGGCGGGCGTGCAGACCACGCTCATCGCGATCGGGTTGGTTTGCCCGCTGCTCGCCGCGGCAGCTTGGCGCCGGCTGCGGGGCCTGGACCGGTTCGTCGACATGCTCGACGCGGATGCCGCGCTGCTCCGGCGGGTGCCCATGTTCGCCGCCCTCCCGCTGCCCGCCGTCGAACGGCTCGCCCGCGGCCTGGAGCCCGTCGTCGTGCCCCCGGGCCGGTGGGTGTTCCAGCAGGGCGACGTCGGGGACAGGTACTACCTGATCCAGGCGGGACGGGCCGAGGTGGTGGGCGACGGCCGGCTCGTCGCGACGCTCGGCCCCGGGGAGGGCTTCGGTGAGATCGCACTGCTCCGCAGCACGCGCCGCACGGCTTCCGTGCTGGCCAGGGGCGAGCTGCGCCTGCGTGCGCTCGACTCCGGCCGCTTCCTCTCCGTCGTGCTCGGCTACACGCCGAGCGCACGGCAGGCGACGAGCACCGTCGACGAGATGCTGCAGCGCTACGAGCCGAGGGAGCCGCACGAGGAGCCGCCCGTCAGCCCGTGACCGCCGGACCTGGTGCGGATTGCCGATTGAGGATCCCGGGTGCTGGTGGCATCCTTGGCCCATGGAATCTGGGCGTGCGGTCCTGCTGATTGCCGACATCGGCGGGTACACCGACTACATGAGCACCCATCGGATGAGCCTCGCGCACGCCGAGGTGAACACCGCGCGCATGCTCGACAAAATGATCGACGCCGCCCCGGGCTACGACCTCATCGAGATCGAGGGCGACGCCGCCTTCCTCTCGCGCCAGGCCGATGCGCCCGACCCGGAGGACACCGTCACGGCGCTCCTCCAGGTCGCCCTCGCCATGCACCGCGCGTTCCACTTGGAACGCCAGAACGTCGCCGCGAACCTCTGCCCGTGCACCGGCTGCAAGGGTGCAGCCAACCTCAAGCTGAAGTTCGTCGCCCACATCGGCGATGTCGCCACCCAGACGATCCGGCAGCGGCAGAAGCTCGTCGGCATCGACGTCATCCTCGCCCACCGCTGGCTGAAGAACCCGGTCACGATCCCCGAGTACGTGTTGCTTTCCGAGGAGCTCTACGGCGCGGGCGACCGCCCGATGCCCGGCGCCGTGCAGGAGATCTCCGACGAGCTCGAGGGGATCGGCACCGCGCGCGCCTTCGTCCTGGACATCGGGGATCTCACCGGCGACGACCTCGAGGCGGTTGCCCCGCTGCCGGCGCCGCGCTGGTCCAACCGGCTCGGCCGGACATTCGCGGCGGCCGGCCTCGGCCTGCCCTACATGCTCGGCCTGCGCCGAACCCGCAAGGAGGAGGGCGCGCGCTAGCCGAGCAGCTCGGCGACGCCGCGCACCGTGCGCACATCGCCCTGCACGAGGATCGTCGTGACCACCGACTCCTCCCAGCGGGCCAGCTCGTCACGGATCTTCGCGGCGGGCCCGATCAGCGCGATCTCCTCGACCAGGCGGGTCGGCACGGCCGCGATGGCCTCCTCCTTGCGCCCGGCGAGGAACAGCTCCTGGATGGTGTCGCACTCGGCCTCGTAGCCCATGCGGGCCACCACGTCGCGGTGGAAGTTGGCCCCCTTGGCGCCCATGCCGCCGACGTAGAGCGCGATCGTCGGGCGCACCGCATCCGCCGCCTTCTCGACGTCGTCGTTCAGCACGACCGGCACGGTGACGGCCACCTCGAAGGCGGATGCCGGCGAGCGCTCGCCGGACCGGAGCGCGAAGCCCGCGGCCAACTGCGCCTCCGCCTCCGCGCTCTGCTGCGGGGAGAACAGGAACGGCAGCCAGCCGTCGGCGATCTCGGCCGAGAGCGCCACGTTCTTCGGGCCCTCAGCGGCCAGGTAGATCGGCAGGTCGCGGCGGAGCGGGTGCACCGTGGAGACGAGTGGCTTGCCGAGCCCCGAGCCGTCGGCGCCGGTGTACGGCAGCGGGTAGAACGGGCCGTCGCTCGTGACCGGCGCCTCGCGGGCCAGCACCTGGCGCACGATGTCGACGTACTCGCGAGTGCGCGCCAACGGCTTCGGGTACGGCTGGCCGTACCAGCCCTCGACGACCTGCGGCCCGGAGGCGCCGAGGCCGAGGATGAAGCGGCCGTCGCTCAGGTGGTCCATGGTGATGGCGGCCATCGCGGTGGCCGTGGCCGCCCGCGCCGACATCTGCATGATCGCGGTGCCGAGCTTCAGGCGCTCCGTCTGAGCGCCCCACCAGGCGAGCGGCGTCAACGCGTCGGAGCCGTAGGCCTCACTGGTCCAGACGGAGTCGAAGCCGAGGCGCTCGGCCTCGCGCACGGCGTCGAGAGCGCCGGCCGGCGGGCCCTGCCGCCAGTAGCCGAGGCTGTAGCCGAACCGCACGGCCGACTACTTCTCGACCTTGGCGGTGGGCTTGGGGGCGGCCTTGGGAGCGGCCTTGGGAGCGGCCTTGGCAGCCTCCTTGGCCGCCTTCGCCGCCGCCTTGGCGAGCACCTTCTCGTCCAGCGGCGCCGTTCCGGATGCCCGCTGCGTGGCGTAGTAGGCGCGCGCCTCGTCCTGGCGCTCCTTCTCGATGCCGGTGGCGATTGTGGCCCGCAGGTGCTCCGGGCCGTAGCCGAAGGCGTCGACGAGGTCGACAGCGTGCGGGCGCAGGCGGCCCAGCAGGCGATCGATGTAGGCGGTGACCGACTGGGCGCGCTGCGGCGAGAGGCGACCGTTGATCAGGTACCAGGCGGCGTGCTTCTCGATCAGGCCGAGGCCGAACAGGTCGCGCAGCCACGTGAGCACCTGCGTGGTGCCGGGGTCGGTCGAGGCGTTCCAGGTGTCGAGGGCCCGGGTGAAGGCCTCCCACTGCAACAGCTCGCCGTGGGCGCGGGCGGCCTCGATCAGCTCGTTCTGCTGCGAGTTGAACAGCGCGGCGGCATCCGTCTTGCTCATGCCCTTGGCCTCGCGCAGCACCCCGGCAACGCCGGCGATCATCGTCTCGACCCGGTCGGTGAGCAGCTCCCGCTGCGCATTCGCGTCGCGCAGGTGGTCGACGGAGCGGGCCGTCGAGCCGAAGTCGGCGACGGTCTGGGCCAGGCTCCGCAGGCCGCTGCCGTGGTAGGCGCGGTCGGCGGCCTGGCTGGCGACCAGCCGGGCGACGGTCGCGGCATCCGCCTTGGCGAACTTCTTGGCGTAGTCGGTGAGCAGGCGCTTGGCGACCAGCTGCAGCAACACGTTGTTGTCGCCCTCGAAGGTGACGTAGACGTCGAGGTCCTGGCGGAGGCCGACGAGGCGGTTGCTGGCCATGAAGCCTGCGCCGCCGCAGGCCTCGCGGGACTCCTGCAGGGCCTCCAGCGCGTGCCAGGTGCTGAGCGGCTTGAGCGCGGCCGCCAGGGTCTCCAGGTCTTCGCGGTCGGCGTCGCTGTCGGCTTTGCCGCTGAAGACGGCGTCGAACTTCACCAGGAACTCGTCGTGCGCGAAGAACGCGGCGTAGGTGGTGGCCAGCAACGGCAGCAGTCGGCGCTGGTGCCGCTGGTAGTCGAGGATCACCTCTTCGTCGGTGTCGCTGCCCGCCGTGAACTGGCGGCGCTCCGCGCCGTACTTGATGGCGATGGTCAGGCCCATGGCGGATGCCGCGGCGGCCGCGCCGTCGAGCGAGACGCGGCCCTGCACGAGGGTGCCGAGCATCGTGAAGAAGCGGCGGCCGGGGCTTGCGATCGGGCTCGTGTATGTGCCGTCCTCCGCGACGTCGCCGTAGCGGTTGAGCAGGTTGACGCGCGGGACGCGCACGTTCGTGAAGTGCAGCCGGCCGTTGTCGATGCCGTTGAGGCCGCCCTTGAGGCCGTCGTCCTCGCCGCCGACGCCCGGCAGGAACTCGCCGTTGTCGTCGCGGATGGGCACGTAGAGCGCGTGCACGCCGTGGTTGACGCCGTTCGTGATGAGCTGGGCGAAGACCGTCGCGGCCTTGCCGTGCACGGCCGCGTTGCCGAGGTATTCCTTCCACGCCGCGCGGAACGGGGTGTGGATGACGAACTCCTGGGTGGCCTCGTCGTAGGTGGCCGTGGTGGCGACGCTGGCGACGTCGGAGCCGTGGCCGATCTCGGTCATGGCGAACGCGCCGGGCACGTCGAGGTTCATGGCGCCGGGCAGGAAGGTCTCGTGGTGGTAGGTGGTGCCGAGGTGCAGGATCGCGGCGGCGAAGAGGCCCCACTGCACGCCGGACTTGATCTGCAGGCTCGGGTCGGCCAGCACGAGCTCCTCGAAGCCGGCGATGTTGCCGCCGTGGTCGTCGTGCCCGCCCTGGGCCTCCGGGAACGCCCGGAGCACCTGGCCGTTCTCCACCAGCAGCTTGAGCTGGCCGAGCACGCGCTCGCGGTGCTCCTCCTTGCTCTGCCCCTCGATGCGCTGCATCTCGGGGCGGCCGGCGAGCTCGCGGGAGGCGAGGCGCTCCTCTGGCCAGCTGCCCAGCAGCTGCCGACCGAGCTTGGCGGTATCGACCCGCGGGGAGCCCGGGGCGCCGGCGATCTGGACCGGGCCGGTGTCCGTCACGGCCGCGGGGGCCGGGGCGGCCTGCGTCACGATGTCGTCTGCGGGGGCGGTGCTGCGAGCGGTGTCAACCATCTTTGGTCCTCATTCTTCGCGTGGGAACGAATCTGCCTCCACGCTATGAGGTGCGGCAGGCGGGGGCCAATGATGCGTCAGCGGGCTACAAAGATGCGCCCGGACGCACGCCGGGGCACTGTGTGAACCCCACAAGAAGTCCCCCACGATGCCGGAGGGTGTCCACAACGGAATCGGGCGGTCAGGGAATGAAATAGGCGTTGGCCGACCGCGACCAGAGCAGCACCAGCACGATCACGGAGAAGAGCACGCCGACGAGTTCGGAGGAGAGGAGCGTGGGCGCGGCGATCGCCAGGAAGATGCCGGTCGTGATCGAGAGCACCTCCACGACCGTGATGATCAGGCGCGAACTGTTCCGCCCCCGCAGCAGGCCGTTGGCGACCGCCACCACGATGACGCCGAGCAGGATGCCCACGACGGCCGAGGTGATGAGACCCGACGTGCCCCCGAAGGAGCTCACCACCGCCGGATCGTTCTGCATGAAGAGCAGGAACACGCCTCCCGCGATGTCCAGGGCTCCCGAGATCCAGGCGAGAACGGCGACGAGCGTCACTCCGCCCGGGCGACGATTCAAGGATGTGCTGTGCATGCGCTGCTCCCTCACCCGTTGCGTGCGGGCGGCCTCCCGCTGCGCTCAGCGTAGTGCTGAGGACGCCAACGGGAATCGTGCCGACCGCGTGATCTGTTGCGCGCTGCGCGCTGCGCGCCGCACGTCTGCCTGGCGCCGATTCGCTACGCTCAGGCTCGAGCGTGCGCGTCGGGTGCGCGTCGCAACAGGGAGTGGATCCGTGAAGATACTGTTCGCAAGCCTCCGGGCGATTGCCGCCGTCGCGATCGTGGTGGCGATCATCGGCCAGTACCAGCACTCCGCCTCGCTCGGGCCGGTCAACCCGTTCAACTTCTTCGGCTACTTCACCATCCAGAGCAACCTGATCGGCGCCGTCGCGTTCGGGCTGTCGGCGCTCGTGATCTTCGCCGGGCGGGCCCAGCCGCTCTGGCTGGTCTACCTGCGCGCGCTGGCGACGGTGCTGCTGGCGATCGTCGGCATCGTCTACAACACCCTGCTCACCGGCGCGGGCCTGGAGGGCGCCTTCAACGTGCAGTGGTCCAACGACATCCTGCACATCTGGATCCCGATCTACGCCGCGCTCGACTGGCTGCTGTTCGGCGACAAGGCGAAGCTGCCGTTCGCCAAGCTGTGGGTGATGCTGATCTACCCTCTGGTCTGGCTCGCCGTGGTGCTGTTCCGCGGCGCGACCGACGGCTGGGTGCCGTACCCGTTCCTCGACCCGGCCACCGGGTACGCCTCTGTCGCCGTGTACTGCCTGCTCATCGCGGCGGTGACGATCCTCTTCGGCTATGCGGTGTACGCCCTGAGCCGGGTGCGGATGCTGAAGCCCTAGGCCGCGCACGCAGAACGGGCCGCACCCTGGTGGGGTGCGGCCCGTTCTGCGTGCGCTCGCCGGCACCGGCGCTGGCGCTGGCGCCTAGTAGCTCAGGCCGTGGCCGAAGCGGAACAGCGGGTCCTTCGTGTCGAACGGCACGTCGGGGCGGTTCGCCTCGACGGCGGCCATGCTGCTCGGCAGCTCCATCGGCAGCTTGCCACGCGGAGTGAACTCCCCGAACAACACGTCGAGCAACGCGGCGCCGCTGGCGCCGAAGTTGCCGACGAGCGCGGCGACGTTCCCGACAATCGGGGTGAGGATCGCCGGGCGGTCCAGGAACACGTCGATGACGGTGGGGACGACTGCGGCAAGCTCATGGACGTGGGCGATGGTCTCGGCGTCGAAGTCGAGCGTGCCCTGGTGGAAGAAGTTCTCGAAGTGGTTGTCGCGCGGCGTGAACGGTGCCTGCAGGCGCACGATCGCGACGTCGGCCTCTGCGGGCGTCGCGACGACGGTGCCGTAGCCCGCCGCGACCTCGGCGTCGAGGCCCTCGACGTAGACGCGGATGCCGCGGGCCAGCGGAAGCGTGGGCGCGCCGGCATCCGAGGTGCTGTTGGTCAGCACCGTGATCGCCGCGCGCTGGGCGGCAGCCCCGGCGGCACGGAACTCCTCGTTGCCGACGGTGCGCGCCGCGTTGGCGACGTCGACGAGGGGCGCGTCGAACAGCCCGAGGCGGAACTTCTCGCGCAGCAGACGACGGGCGGACTCGTCGATGCGCGCCTCGCTGACGTCGCCGGAGCGGACGATCTCGATGAGCAGCTCGGGGACGTCCTCGCCGCCGAACTGGTCGGCGCCCGCCTCCAGAACCTTGATCATGCGCTCACGCGGGCTCAGGTGCTCGACGCCCCAGGCCCGGGCCGGGAACGGCTGGCCCATGAACTCGGAGTCCGTGATCAGGCCCCAGTCGGTGCAGACGATGCCGTCGAACTTGTAGCGCTCGCGCAGCAGGCCCGTGATGACGCTCTTGTTGAAGCCGAAGCCGACCTCTTCGTACTCGGTGCCGATGGGCATGCCGTAGTAGGGCATGATCTGGCTGGTGCCGGCCTCGAAGGCGTCCTCGAAGGGCTTGAGGTGGTGCTCGAAGTTGTCGCCGGGGTAGACCTGTTCGCGGCCGTGCGGGAAGTGCGGGTCCTCGCCGTCCTTCTGCGGGCCGCCGCCGGGGAAGTGCTTGGTCATCGTGGCGACAGAGCTCGGGCCGATCTCCGGGCCCTGGAATCCGCGGATGTAGGCCGCGCCGAGGGCGCCGCTCAGCTCGGCGCTCTCACCGAAGGTGTTCACCTGGCGCGACCAGCGCGGCTCGGTGGCGAGGTCGATCTGCGGGTGCAGGGCAACGCGCAGGCCGACGGCGAGGTACTCCTGCCTGGCGATGTCACCGAACTCCTCAACCACGGCCGTGTCGCCGATGGCCGCCAGGCCGAGGGCCTCCGGCCATTCCGAGAATGGGCCGGCGTTCATGGCGACGCCGGGGTTGTCGCTGAAGGAGTGGCGCGGGTCGGTGGAGAGGGTGACGGGGATGCCGAGGCGGGTGCTCGCGGCGAGCTCCTGCAGGCGGTTGTGCCACTCCGCCATGAGCTCGGCGCTCGGCGCCGAGCCGAACAGGTTGAAGTGCGTCATCTGCAGGCCGTTGACGTAGTCGTCGGTCGAGGGCAGGTCGAAGGCCGCGTCGGCCTCGGCGAGCTGGCCGTTCTCACCCATCCTGATCATGGTCTGGAAGAACAGGCCGGCCTTCTCCTCCAGCGTCATCTGGCCGAGCAGCCGCTCGACCCGCTCGTCGATGGGCAGGCTCGCATCGCGGAAGCTCGGGTCGATGGGGGCGGATGCCGTGGCATCCGTGGTCATAGTCTCAGACGACTCTGTCATGGTGTCCTCTCTCGGCGACTTCTCCGAAGTCGATCGGGCGCGCAACGCTGCACACCACGCAGCATAACCCGAATGACGTTTGGTTTTTGAGCGCGCGCGGGAAAATGGCAGCGGGGCGCCCCGCTGCCCACCCGGGCGTGGGATCATCGAGGCATGAACGTGCAGCTGACACCGATGCCGGACGACCGGCTCGCGGAGTGGATCCTCGCCTCGCAGGAGGCCTTCCGGCTCTCGCGCATCGAGGCGGGCGAATCCGAGGAACTGGCGGGCCTGCGCGCCGCCGAGTCGACGGAGCGCTTCTTCGGCACCGGCGCCCCGCTGCCGCTGCACCAGGTCTTCGACGTGGTCATCCCGGATGCCGGCGGCACCGTCGTCGGGTATCTGTGGATCGGACCGCAGTTCGGCAGCACGAGCGATTGGTGGGTGTGGGACGTCGAGATCGCCGAGGCGCACCGGCGGAACGGGTACGCCCGCCAGGCGCTTCAGCTCGGCGAGGCGGAGGCGCGCGCGCTCGGCGCCCAGTCGATCGGCCTGAACGTGTTCGGGTTCAACACGGGGGCGCAGGCGCTCTACGAGACGCTCGGCTATCGCATCGCCGCCGTGAACATGAGCAAGAGGCTCAACTAGCCGCCCGACGGCAGCGACGTGAGGTCGTAGGCCCAGACGTTGGAGCGGATCGGGTTGCCCTTCGGGTACTCAAAGTCCGCCTCGCCGCGCAGTGTGAAGCCGCCCGAGCGGCAGAGGGCATTCGACGCGACGTTGTCGGTGCGCGGGAAGGCCAGGAGGAGCGGGCGGTCGCCCTGCGCCGCGGCATCCGCCACGCACGCCGCGAGGGCGCGCGCGGCGAGGCCGCGCCCCTGGTAGGCGGTCGCGATGCTCCAGCCGGTCTCGTAGACGTCCTCGCCCTGCCACTGCTTCTTCCAGTAGCCGATCGAGCCGACCGACTCCGGCTCACGCGAGGACTCGACGACGAACATGCGCGCCTCGCCCTCCTGCCAGAGCCGCAGGAAGCGGGCGTGCCTGTTGCGCAGGGCCTCGTCGGACTCCGGCCCGCCGAGGAAGACCGTCATCGCCGGGGTGTTGCTGCGCTCCAGCACGGGGAAGTCGTTGTCGCTCCAGGGGCGGAGGGTGATCGTCTCGTCCATGCGACGAGGCTACGACCGGGCACCGACACACGGCAAGGAGGGCGGCGGTGCCGGCTTCGGTCGCAGGCTCCCTCGAGCCGACGGGGAGTGGGCCCCTCCCGCTGGGCGAGTAGGCCGCTCCCGCTGGTCGAGTAGGCCCGCCAGGGCCGTATCGAGACCCGGTTTCCGGCGGGGAACTCGACCCCGTGCGAGGTCTCGATACGCTCGTTCCTCGCTACTCGACCAACGGGTGGGGCGGCGGGGTTGGCTTCGGTCGCAGGCTCCCTCGAGCCAACGGGGAGTGGGGGTGGCGAGACTCCCGCTGGTCGAGTAGGCCCGCCAGGGCCGTATCGAGACCCGGTTTCCGGCGGGGAACTGGGCACCGTGCGAGGTCTCGATACGCTCGTTCCTCGCTACTCGACCAACGGGTGGGGGCAACCAACGGGGAAGGGGCCCTTCCCGCTGGTCGAGTAGGCCCGCTAGGGCCGTATCGAGACCCGGAGTCCGGCGGGAAACTGGGCCCCGTGCGAGGTCTCGATACGCTCGTTCCTCGCTACTCGACCAACGGGTGGGGCTAGCCGGCGGGGGCGAAGGCGGAGACCACCGTGACGAGGGCGTCGCCGTAGGCCTCCAGCTTCTTGGCGCCGATGCCGGTGATGCCGTCGAGAGCGGCCAGCGAGCGCGGCGTCGCCGACGCCACGGCGCGCAGCGTCGCATCGCCGAACACGATGTAGGCCGGCACGCCCAGCTCCTTGGCGGTCTCGGAGCGCCAGGCGCGCAGCGCCTCGAACAGCTCGACACCGGCCGGGCTGAGGTCGGACAGCGCCGCGGCCTGCTTGCTCGAGCGGGTGCTGCGCGACGCGGTGCGCTCCGGCTCCGTGCGGAGCGAGACGGCGCGGTTGCCGGAGAGCACCTCCGCACCGGCATCCGTCATCGCCAGGGTGCCGTAGTCGCCGGTCGAGGCCAGCAGGCCCTGCGCCAGCAACTGGCGCACGACGCCGCGCCACTGCTGGTCGCTGAGGTCGGCGCCGATACCCCACGTGGCCAGGGCCTCGTGCTTGTGCTGGCTGGTGCGCGGCGTCTGCTTGCCGCGCAGGATGTCTACGATCTGGCCGGCTCCGAAGCTCTGGTTGCGCTCGCGGCGCAGCCGCACGACGGTCGAGAGCAGCTTCTGGGCGGGCACGGTGCCGTCCCAGGAGGCGGGCGGGGCCAGGCAGGTGTCGCAGTTGCCGCAGGGCGCGCTCGACTGGCCGAAGTAGCTGAGCAGGTTGACGCGGCGGCACTCCACCGTCTCGCAGAGCGCGAGCATGGCGTCGAGGTGCGCGGCCATGCGGCGCTTGTGCGCGATGTCGCCCGGCGAGGAGTCGATCATGCGCCGCTGCTGCACGACGTCTTGCAGGCCATAGGCCAGCCAGGCCGTCGACGGGTCGCCGTCGCGGCCGGCGCGGCCGGTCTCCTGGTAGTAGCCCTCGACGGACTTCGGCAGGTCGATGTGGGCGACGAAGCGCACATCGGGCTTGTCGATGCCCATGCCGAAGGCGATCGTGGCGACGACGACGATGCCGTCCTCGCGCAGGAAGCGGGACTGGGTGCGGGCGCGCACGCCGGCGTCGAGGCCCGCGTGGTAGGGCAGCGCGTTCACGCCGTTGGCCTGCAGGAAGGCCGCCGTCTTCTCGGTCGTCGCCCGCGAGAGGGCGTAGACGATGCCCGCGTCGCCGGCGTGCTCGGTGCGAATGAAGTCGAGCAGCTGCTTGCGCACCTCGTTCTTCTCCACGATGCGGTACTGGATGTTCGGCCGGTCGAAGCTGGAGACGAAGTGCGCGGCGCGCTGCAGGTGCAGCCGGGAGGTGATCTCCTTGTGCGTGGCATCCGTCGCCGTCGCGGTGAGCGCGATGCGCGGCACGTCGGGCCAGCGCTCGGCCAGCTCGCCGAGGGCGAGGTAGTCGGGGCGGAAGTCGTGCCCCCACTGCGAGACACAGTGCGCCTCGTCGATCGCGAACAGGGCCACGTGGCCGCGGGCCAGGAACTGCTTGGCCTGCTCGGTGCCGAGGCGCTCCGGCGCGATGTAGAGCAGGTCGAGCTCGCCGGCCAGGTAGGCCTGCTCGACGGATGCCCGGGTGCCGGGGTCCTGGGTGGAGTTGAGGTAGGCGGCGCGCACGCCGACGGCGTTCAGTGCGTCGACCTGGTCTTGCATCAGCGCGATCAGCGGCGAGACGACGATGCCCGTCCCCTCGCGCAGCAGCGACGGGATCTGGTAGCAGAGGCTCTTGCCGCCTCCGGTGGGCATCAGCACGACGGCGTCGCCGCCGCCCGCGAGCTGCTCGATGATGGCGGCCTGCTCGCCGCGGAAGGACTCGTAGCCGAACACCGTGTGCAGCGCCTCTGCAGCACTGGCGAACTTCGCCGGCGCCGGGCGAGCGGGGGTCGCCGCGGCGGCCGCGTACGCCCTGGCCGGGGCCTGCGCGAAGTGCGGGTCCTCCGGTGGCACCCAGCCGTCTTCCGGCGGAGCCCAGTCGTCTTCGGGGGGAGGCGGGAAGCCCTCGTCAGCCCAGTCTGGTTCCGCTAGAAAAGTCACGCTTTGAGTGTAACCGGCGGCCCTGACAGCTCGGGCGAGAGGTGCCGGGGCCGCCTGGCGCGATGCTCGGTTTCTCGCTGGAAACCGGGTCTCGCTACGGCGCTGGCGCGCCTACTCGACCAGCGGGCGCCAGAGCTCGCGCGCCTACTCGACCAGCGGGCAGGAGAGCTGGCGCGCCTACTCGACCAGCGGGCGGGGTGCCTTGGTCTATCCGAAGGTGAAGGAGAAGGCCTGCACCCCCGGCGCCGCTTTCACGGTGAGGGTGCCGGATGCCGCGGCATCCGTCTTCAGTAGCTCGTAGGAGCGCGGCACGCCGCTCACCTCGATGGCGTGGTCGACGCCGTCGACCGTGACCGTCAGCGTCCCGCTGCCGCCGAGGACCATGCGCACCTCGCTGCCGCTGTAATTCAGCCGGATCGCGGCCCCGGCGGCGGTCGGCTCGATCGACTGGGTGCCGAGGGCCCACCCGCCCGCGAGGGCGAAGCTGTCCTTCGGCTGCTCGGCCGGCAGGCTGAACAGGCTCGTGGACGCCGAGTACTTCTCGGCCCCGGCGAAGTTCACGGCCTTGGTGGTTCCGAGGTACGTCTCGGGGGTCGTCGCCCCGGCGCCCGGCGTGGTGTCGGCGACCTCGGTGGCCGGGGGCAGCTGCACACCCGGGTTCGCCGCGACGAGCAGCTCGCGGATCAGCTTCTCGGTGTCGACATAGCCTCCCTCACCGAATGTGATGTGCCGCACAGTGCCGTCGGCGTCGATCAGGTAGTGCGCCGGCCAGTAGCGGTTGCGGTAGTTGGTCCAGGTCGAGAGGCTGTTGTCGAGGGCGACCGGGTAGTCAATGCCCAGGGCCGCAGCCCCGGCCACCACGTTGCGGGGCTCCTTCTCGAACGCGTACTCGGGCGAGTGCACGCCGATCACCTCAAGCCCGGCGGCCCGGTAGGCCTTGTCCCAGGCGACGACGTGCGGCACCGAGCGCTGGCAGTTGATGCAGGAGTACGCCCAGAAGTCGATCAGGACGACCTTGCCCTGCAACTGGTCGAGTGCGAGCGGCGCGTCTCCCGGGGTGTTGAACCACTGCTGGATGCCGGTGATGTCGGGAGCGGTGCCGCAGCTCTGCAGGCTGCTCGCCCCGTTCGTGCACTGGTCGAGGTCCTTGTTCTGCTCGTTCACCAGCCCGCCCAGGTCGAGCGCCTTGTCGACCTGCTCCGAGTTGCCGAATTGGTCTTGCAGCGCGCCGGTGTAGTCGGGCACGAGCCGCTGCAGCAGCTGCGGCACGTTGAAGACGAGGCCGATGGCGAGGGCGATCATGACGATTCCGCCGGTAATGCGGATGCCGCGCTGATGGGTGCGGAAGCTGCGCACCCGCTCGGCGACCCGGCGTCCCGCGAGCGCGAAGACCAGCAGCGGCAGCGCGGCGCCGACGGCGAAGCTCGCCGTCAGCACGACCGTCTCCAGGCCGATGCGCCCCGTCGAGCCGGCGACGGTGATGGCCGCCAGCACAGGCCCGGCGCAGGGCACATAGACGGCTCCGAGGGCGAGGCCGAGAACGAAGCCGCCGCGCTCTGTCCCGACATCCCTCTTCGGGATCCACGCGAAGGGCTTCTCCAAGATCGCCTCGAAGCGGGGCACGATCAGCCCGACGCCGATCAGCACCAGCACGACGAGACCGGCCCAGCGCAGCACGTCCTGCGGCAGCCCGAGCAGGGCGAGGATCAGCGAGCCGATCAGAGTGAACACGCTGAAGCTGACGACGAGGCCGAGGATCACGAGGTAGGGCCGCCAGCGGGACGGGGCGGCGGGCGCGGCATCCGTTGCGCCCGCCTGGGTGCGCGCGCTCTGCACGCCGCCCGACAGGAAGATGACGGGCAGCACGGGCAGGATGCACGGCGAGATGCCGGTGATGAGGCCTCCGGCGAAGCCGATGAGTGCGAGGGTGAGCACGATTTCCTCTCGAAACGGTGGCCGAGAATTCGGCTGCCAAGGGTTCGGTGCGGCGCCCGGAAAAGATTGCCCGAACTTTTCTGCGCATTCGACCAATCCGATCCGCGGATGCCGCCGAATCCCCTGTCGAGCCCCTCACAGCGCGTGGGCCCCGGCATCCGCCGAACTATCGAAGGAGATCTTCCATGCGACACTTCACCCGCAGCACGCTCACCACCCTCTCGGTCGCGGCCGTCGCGACGCTCGCCCTGGCCGGCTGTTCCATGGGCGCGTCAACGACCGGCTCCGGCTCGAGCAGCCCGGACAGCTCAGCGAGCAGCACCCCGCAGGCGATGACGGCGGACCCGGCCGCCGATCTCGTCGGCCCCGGCTGCGCGGCGTACGCAGAGGCCGTCCCCACCGGCGACGGCTCGATCATGGGCATGTCGGCGGACCCCGTCGCCGTGGCCGCGTCGAACAACCCGATGCTGACCACGCTGACCGCTGCGGTCTCCGGCCAGCTGAACCCCGACGTCAACCTGGTCGACACGCTCAACGGCTCGGAGTTCACCGTGTTCGCCCCCGTCGATGACGCGTTCGCGATGATCGACCCGGCCACGATCGACACGCTGAAGACCGACTCGGCCCTGTTGACCAGCATCCTGACCTACCACGTGGTGCCCGGCCAGATCGCTCCGGATGCCATCGTCGGCACGCACACGACCGTCGAGGGCGGCACCGTTGAGGTGACCGGCAGCGGCGACAACCTCAAGGTCAACGACGCCAACGTGATCTGCGGCGGCGTGCACACGGCCAACGCGACCGTGTACCTGATCGACTCGGTGCTGATGCCGAGCAACTGAGTGCACACCGTCGGCCGAGCGGCCGACGCGAAAGCGGCCCGGGTTCCACAGAACCCGGGCCGCTTCGCTCGTGCTGCGCGTGTCAGCTCTTGCGGCGCACCAGCACCACGGTGAGCAGGACGGCGAGCAGCGCCGCGACGATGCCGCCGCCGATCCAGAGCACGTCGCCGAGGGCGACGGCCGGCTCGCTGCCGCTGTTGCCGGCATCCGGCGCGGTTGTGGTCTGGCCATCACCCGAGCTCGCAGCAGCGCAGCTCGGCTCGACGGTGCCCGCGGCGAGCTCGACGCCGGCGGCCGGCGCCCACTCGAACTCGTAGGAGTCCGAGATCACGTGCGAGTCGACCGAGATGCCCCGCCAGGTCACCGTGTAGGTGCCGGGCTCGCCGAGCTGGGCGTCGAGCGCGAGCGTCCCGCCGGTGACGACGCCGCAGCCCTCTCCGTAGTAGCGCGGGTCGGATGCCGGCCCGCTGACGACCATGGCATTGCCGGACTCTGCCTGCAACAGGGCGTCACTCGTGGTCACCGAGAAGGTGCCCGGCTGCTCGGTCACCACCGAGTCGGCGGCCGGAACGGTGTCGAGCACCTGGTTGTGCGCGGAGGCGGGCGCGGCGGCGCCGAACAGCACGACGCCCAGTGCCAGGGCGAGCGCGATCGAGGCGCCGCTACGACGGTTCTTCATGCCGAGCATGCTGCCACCGCCTACTTCGAGGCTGCTGAACGGCGGGTGATGACGGCCAGCGCGATGCCGACGGCACCGACGACGAGGCCGACGACGCCCAGCACACGGGCGACGATATCGGCGCTCGGCGCGGCCGGGGCCACGGAGCTGTCGCCTGCCGCAGTCGCGGACGCGTCGCCGCTCGTGTTCTCGGTCGCCGCGCCGCCGTGGCCGTGGCCGTCACCCTCCGCAGACGCCTCGGTCAGCGTGAAGGCGGGCGCGGGGGCGTCCGGCTCGGCCTCTCCGGCGACGGTCGTCTCGTTCCAGTTGGTCTCGCCGACCGTGCAGGTCTGCAGCACCGGGAACTCGAGCGTGTCCCCGGCGGCCTCCGCCGGCAGCTTGGCCGAGAGCACGAAGGTGTCGCGCAGGCCGTCCTCCAGCGGCGCGATGGCGGTGTAGACGACCTGCGAGGTGCGGGCGGCATCCCCCTCGCCCGTCTTCACCTTCTCGATGGTCCAGTTGGGGTTGACCGTCGGGGTGACGCTGACGATGCTCTCGGGGATGTCGATCGCAATGCGGGTGGTCGCGGCGCCGTCGCAGCCGTGGCCGACCGAGAAGGTCAGCAGCGAGTAGGAGCCGGCTGCGGTGTCACTCGGGGTGACGCCGACGTGGGCGGATGCCGCCAGGGGCGCGCCGACGGCGAGCAGGGCTCCGGCGGCGAGGCCGGCGACGGCGAGGGTGCGGGTGGAGCGGGTACGACTGGTCATGAGAATCCTTGGTGTGGTGCCGAGGGCCGCCGCGCAGTGCAGAGCGCACGGCGCGCGGCCGGTCAGAGTTCGGCGAAGAAAGTGTGGATGACGCGGTGGGGCGCTAGGCGCGCGCGAGCGCCGGCGGTCCACGGTGCCGCAGCGCGGACTGCACGACGTCCAGCGGGCGCGGGATCCACACGGCGGCCACGGCGGGGCGGGCCGGCGCGGCATCCGGGATCGGGGCGAGGACGATCGGGCGCACGGCCAGGGCGTTCAGCGCGAGTCCGGCGGTGCGCAACAGGCCGCGCAGGGCGTGCTCGCCGCGCAGGATCGCGGCGACGGTGAGCAGGCCGGCGATGGTGTGGCCGAGCAGCATCCAGGCGTCGTGGTGCGCGCTGCCGAGGACCGGCGCGATGCCGGCCGGCGCGATCGCCGACAGCTGGGCGGCGATCTCGGAGGAGCTCAGGTGGTGTCCGGCGTGCCCGGTCCCGGCGAGCGGGGCGGCCGCCAGCTGGCCGCCGAACAGGCTGAACAGCCCGTGGAAGACGATCTGGCTGCCGGCGACGGAGAGCAGGACCCGCCACGGAGCCGGGCCGGTGCGGCCGGGCGCCGGGCGCTTCGGGCCGGACAGGCCGATGCTGAGCATGGACGCGAACGCCAGCGAGAGCACGATGGCCAGCCAGCCCGGCGTGACACCGCCGGCGAAGCTGTGCGAGAGCGCCGCGACGAAAACCGAGAACAGGGCGACGAGCCACCCGCGCGTGAACCGCGCCCAGCGTGTGCTCGTCATGCCTCAACCTTATCGCGCGCGCAACACACGCCCGGGCCGGCGCCCGCTGACCGACACGACCCGCGGCCGGCGCCCACGGGAACAGGGAGGCCCCTCCCGGTCGTGGACCGGGAGGGGCCTCCTCGTTGCTGCGCTGCTACCAGAGGATCAGCGGCAGGGTCAGGCCGGTCGAGGCCTTCACCGTGTCTGAGCCGAGGTAGCGGGCCTTCAACAGGTGGACACCCTTGCTGAGCTTCGGCAGATTCACCTTCGCCTGGCCCTTGTCCTTCGCGGTCAGCTGGATCGTCGCGATGACCTTGTTGCCGTCCAGCACCTCGACCGTTCCGGTCGGCCGCGGACCGGAGACGGCGAGCACGCTCACCGTGTACTGGACCGTGGATCCCGCCTTGGCGAGCAGCTTGCTCGGCGCCCCGACCGTGAGGCTGGACACCTTGACCGGCGCGACGACCTTCTGGATCGTGATCGGCACGTTGACCGCGGTCCCCGTGGCCGCGACCGTGACAGCGAGTTGCTGCACACCGTCGATGCCGGCGGGGATCGTGATCTGGGCGGTCGCGGTGCCAGTCTCGTCGAACACCGCGGTACCGACCGTGGCGTCGACGGGGGCGGATGCGAGCACCGTCCCGCCGAGCGAGAGGTTGACGGTGCCGGGGGCCGGCGTGGACGCGTCGCCGAATGCCAGCGAGCTGAGCGTGACGGTCACGCTCTCCCCGGCGACATAGCCGGCCGCCGCAGCGGGCGGCGTCAACACCACGCCGACGGCCCGCTGGGCGTAGTCGGGCGCGGCCGGCGAGTTGGCGGCGAGGTAGTCCACCATGGCGGCCAGGTCGACCTTGCCGGTGTCTGCCCGGTTGGTGCCGGCTGCGAGAACCGTGAAGTTGTCGCCGCCGGATGCCAGGAACGAGTTCACCGTCACCCGGTAGCTCGCCGCCGGATCGATGACCGCCCCATTCAGCGTGATCGTGCCGATGCGTGCCCCGCTGGCGCCGGCGGGGTTGTAGTCGTAGACCAGCCCCTCCGAGACGCCGAGCTTGAGGAACGGCCGCGACGCGCCCGCCGGCTGCCACTGCTGCTCCAGCACCGCGCGCAGCTGGGCACCGGTCAGGTCCATCGCCACCAGGGTGTTGGCGAATGGCTGGACGATGGCGGCTTCGCGGTAGGTGACGTTGCCGTCGGGGTCGGTCGGCCCCGAGCTCGCGTACGGCATGTCGGTGCGCAGCCCGCCCGGGTTCATGAGGGCGATCTGGGCGTTGGCGCTCTGCGTCGCCCACAGCTGCACGTCGGCGACGAAGTTGCCGAGCGTCGATTCCCCGCCGCGGTTCTCCGTCGTGCCGTTGGCGAGCTTGGCGCGGTTGTACGAGGCGGTGATGTCGCCCAGCTTCTTCGCGCCGAGCACCGCGGCGACCGCCACGGCGTCGTCGACGATGGTCTGCACCTCCGGCACGGCCGGGTAGAGCGGCTTCGCCGGCACGGCCGGCGTCGTCGGAGTCGCCGGGATCGGGTCGCTCATCAGTGGCAGCGTCTGGTTGCTGATCTCCAGCAGCTCCTTCGTCTGCGGGTTCACCGAGATGTCCATCAGGCCGAACTTCTCGCCGTACTGCCCGCTGGAGATCACCGGTCGCCCGTCGATCACGTGGTTGTATGCGAGGTGCGTGTGCCCGGAGACGATCGCGTTGACGTCGGAGTCGACGCCGGTGACGATCTTGCCGAATGCCGAGTTGGGGTCGGTGGCCGAACTGATCGCCGTGGTCGTCGCACCCTCGTGGATGAGCAGGATGATGACATCCGCCTCACCGTTGGACGCGTCGCCGTCGCGCAGCTGGTCGGCCACCCGGTTCACCTCGGTGACGGTGTCGCGCACCTCGAGGTTGGCGATGCCGGCCGGGCTGACGAGCGAGGGCAGTTCCTCGGTGACCGCGCCGATGAATCCGACGGTGACACCGTCGAACGTCTCGGTGTAGTACTCGTCCAGCGCCGGCTTGCCCGTCGTCTTGTCGTAGACGTTGGCCACGAGGTACTCCCAGTTGGCCCGCGGGATCACCCGGTCGGTGAGGTCGGCGAAGCCCTGGTCGAACTCGTGGTTGCCGACGGAGCTCACATCGAGCCCGGCGGCGTTCAACGCGTCGATCGTGGGGTTGTCCTGCTGGATGAAGGAGGTGAAGGTGGAGGCACCGATCAGGTCGCCCGCCGCGGCGAAGACCGTGTTCGGGTTCGCGTCGCGGATCTGCTTGACCGCGCCGGCGAGCACCGCGGCACCGCCGGAGGGTGCGAGCTGCTCGATCCGACCGTGGAAGTCGTTCACCGTGACGACGTTGATGTCGACGGGAACGGCCTCGCTGTTCAGGCCGACCACGATCGGGTCGTGGTCGCTGGACCGGAACGGCGTTCCGGCCTCCGTGGCCGCGAACTCGTAGCCGCGGTCTCCCCACTCGGGCGAGTTGATGCCCCACACGCCGGCACCGGTGACCCGGGGGGCGACGGATGGCGAGGCCAGCACGTGGTCGAGCGAGCCGAGCTCGCCGTTGAAGGTGTAGGTGTACTGGCCGGGCGCCTTCGCCGGGACGAGGTCGCTCCAGCCGGCAGAGGTGAACACGTTGATCGGGTCCTCGTGCGCGTAGGCGTTGAAGTCGCCGATCAGGAACACGTCATCGCTGCCCGAGTCCGCCTGCAGCTGCTGACTGAAGGCGAGCAGGGCCTGCGCCTGCTCGGTGCGCTCGGCGTTGAAGAAGCCCTGCCCGTCGGCCGGCTCCGGCGCCGTGTTTCCGCTCGGCGCCGACTTCGACTTGAAGTGGTTCGCGACGACGGTGACGGTCCGAGCGCCGAGGGTGAAGGTCTGGGCGATCGGCTCGCGCGCGATGTCCCACACGGTCTCGTCGATGACGGTCTTGCTCGCGCCGACCGGCGTCGCGGCCTCCTTCTTGTAGATGATGGCGCTCGTGATGAAGTCGGTGATGGCGGCGTCGTTCAGCGCGGTCGGCGTCGGGACCGCGGCCCAGACCTCGGACCCGGCGGCGGCGTTGAGGCCGGCGACCAGGTCGTTCAGGGCGTGGTCGATGTCGGCCGGCGTGGCCAGCTTCACCGAGTTCTCGATCTCCATCAGGGCGACGACGTCGGCGTCCAGGCCGTTGATGGCCGCGACGATCTTGGACTTCTGGATGTCGAACTCGGCCTGCGTCGCGGCGCCGCGGGCGCCGGAGTTCACGGAGGAGAGCGTCGTGAAGTAGTTGAACACGTTGAAGGAGGCGAGCTTCACGTCGCCGCCGACCGCGGGCGGGGCATCCTGCCGGACGTTCACCGGGGTGAACGACACCTTGAGCGCGGCGTCGCTGCTGTCGGTCAGCGGGAGCTGGGGCTGCAGGCGCCACTCGTTGAAGGCGTAGCTGAGCACCATGCCGGCGTCCGGGAAGACGGCGGTGTCCCCGTTCCGGACGACGGTGTCCTTGCTGAAGTAGGGCTGCTCGCCGACGTGCGCCGCGGCATCGACGCGGGCGCTGTAGCCGTCGTCGACGAGGAGGCGGGCGCCCTTGTTGGCCGCGGCGATGGCGGTGGCCTCGTCACCCGGACCGACGAGCTCGGTGTTCTTGATCGCGGGGGCTGCCCCGGCGTTCAGCCAGAGCTCGCCGAAGGAGAACAGGCTGTGGCTCGACGCCAGCGAGTAGCTGCCGGTCGGGGCGACCAGCATGCCCTCATACGCCTCGCGCGCGTCGCCGCGCACGCTGTCGGGCAGCGGGACGGGAGCGGGCAGGCCGACGCCGGCCGTGACCAGAGCGACGGCCCCGGCCGCGCTCGCGGTGATCTGGGTGACCGCGCTGAATTCGCTGACCGCTCCGGTGACGGTGACCTGGTCGCCGATCGCGATGCCGGCGGCCGGGTTGTTGCCGAGGAACACGAAGATGCCGTCGGATGCCCCGGGACTCGGGTCGACGTCGCCGCCGACGCCGGGCGTCTGCACGTAGACGCCGCGGTAGCCGCCCGTGCGGTGGTCGGCCGTGACGATGCCGTCGACGGTGACGGTCTGGCCGGGGATCGGGGTGGCCGCGCCGGAGCCCTGCACGTCGGCGATGGTGTGGGTGGCGAGGGCGGCGGGGTCGGCCGCGAAGGCCGGTGCGGCGCCGAAGGCCGTGAAGGCGAGCGCGGCCGTCGTGGTGACGGCGAGCGCTCCGAGCCTCCGGGGCCGGGAGCTGTGTTTCTGGTGCACGAGATCTCCTGTCCTAGTGGTGCCGCATTCCGGCGCGCCGAATACCGCGGCGTGACCGCGCTGGCGAGCCGATCGGGACGGCAGACTGGCCCTCTGATGGGGGTCATCGGCAGCTTAGGGTTCCCTGTGAGTCGTGCCAAGAGGGAACCTCGATTTTTCTTCTGCACTTAAGCAGATTGTTCCCTTTCCTGCTCATCTGAGCAGGGGGCTGCGCAGGCTATTCTGAAGCTCTCATGCTCCTCTCGATCCTTGGCCTGGCCGGCGCGCTGGCGTACGGCACGGCCGACTTCTTCGGCGGGCTGGCCTCTCGGCGCATCACCGCACTGCCGACCTCGGCCATCGCGGCGGCGGCGGGCCTGACCGCGCTCGCGCTGACGTTGCCCTGGCTGGGCGGGGAGTGGTCGGCATCCGCGATCGGCCTCGGGGTGCTCGCCGGACTGGCAGGAGCCGTCGCGCTCCCGCTCCTCTACGCCTGCCTGGCCCTCGGGCCGATGAGCATCCTGTCGCCGCTGACGGCGGTGGTCTCCGCGCTGGTGCCGATGAGCGTCGGCCTGGCCCGCGGCGAGTCGCTCTCCCCCGTCGGCTATGGGGCGCTCGGCCTCGCGCTCATCGCCGTCGTGCTCGTCGGCTTCGTGCCGGAGAAGGGGGCGGTGCGGCCGAGCCTGCGCGGCGTTCCGATGGCGATCGGCAGCGGCGCGGCCATCGGCGTGTTCCTGATCCTGATCGACCTCACCCCGGAGGAGAGCGGCATCAACCCGCTCATCGTCGGCCGCTTCGTGAACGCGCTCATCATGGGCACCGCCGCTGTGCTGATCTGGCGGATCGGGGTGCGCCGGGTCGGGGCCGGGGTCGGCGCAGGGGTCGGCGCCGCCCGCGCACTTCCGGTGCGGCCGCGGACGCTGTCGCCGACCGTGCGCGCGGGACTGCTGCTCGCCATGCTCGGCGGGCTCTGCGACGCCTGCGCCAACGTGCTCATCCTGATCGGGCTGCGGCTCGGCGAGCTCAGCGTGATGAGCGTGCTCGTGGCCATGTACCCGGCCGGGACGATCCTGCTCGCGGCGCTCGTGCTGCGCGAGCGCATCGCCCCCGTGCAGTGGGTGGGCCTGGCGCTGGCGCTGACCGCCGCCGGACTGCTCGCTCTCGCCTAGGCCGCCGCTCCCCCGCCGCCCGGCCGCGCGAAATCGCC
>NZ_MPZN01000008.1 GCF_002936985.1 Microterricola pindariensis
CATCGACGACCCGGTTCCCAGCGGGGACCGTTTCTCGCGCGAGGTCTCGATACGCTCGTTCCTCGCTACTCGACCAGCGGGTGTTGCTACACCCCGGCTTCGGTCGCTCGTTCCTCGCTCCCTCCAGCCGACGTGGAAGGGGAGCGGGACGCGCTCATCCCCGCTGGCTCGAGGGAGCGCCAGCGACCGAAGCCAAGGCCGCCGCTCCCCGTTGGTCGAGTAGGCCCGCCAGGGCCGTATCGAGACCCGGTTCCCAGCTGGGACTGTTTCTCGTGCGAGGTCTCGATACGCTCGTTCCTCACTACTCGACCAGCGGGATGGGCACCCCGGCTTCGGTCGCTCGTTCCTCACTCCCTCCAGCCGACGTGGAAGGGGAGCGGGACGCGCTCATCCCCGCTGGCTCGAGGGAGCGCCAGCGACCGAAGCCAACGGTCAGCGGGCGGGCGGGGCCGTCGTGTTGCCGCGGTGGAAGACGCTGCTGAAGCAGGTGCCCTCCGGATGCTCGCCGGCCAGCATCTGCACCAGCGCCTCCCCGGCCGCGCGGCCCTTCGCCGCCGACGGCTGCACCAGCGTCGTCAGGTCGTAGGGCGCGAGCCCGTCGACCCTGACGCCGTCGAAGCCGAGCACACTCACGTCGGCCGGCACCGCGAGGCCGAGCTCCTCCGCGGCACGGATCACGCCGGCGGCCAGCAGGTCGCTCTGCGCGATCACCGCCGTCGGCCGGGTCTCGGGGTCGGCCAGCAGCGCGAGGCCAGCCAGCCGCCCCTCCTCGACGTCGCTGGCACCGGCGGTCACCCCGCCGATGCCGGGGAACACGATGCGGGCGCCGGCGATGCGCTCGCTCGTCGTCGCCGAGGTGCTCTCGTCCTCGCGCTCTGGCGTGAGCGGGCCGCGCGTGCGCTCGGGGTCGAGCGGCAGCGTGACGAGGGCGACCCGGCTGTGCCCGAGCTCCCGCAGGTGCTCGGCGCCGCGGCGCGTGGCATCCTCGTTGTCGATCGAGATCTCGATGATGTCGTCCCCGGCGTGGCCCTCGATGGCGACCATCGGGATGCCGCGCAGCCGGAGCTGCGCGACGGTGTGCGCGAGCCGCGGGCTGCAGCCGATCAGGGCGACCGCGTCGACGGGGGCGTTGGCGACGCTGACGGCCCCCTCTCCGGTGTCGGTGAGCAGCAACAGCCCGGCGCCGAGCGGCACGATGCCCTCCGAGATGCCGTCGAGCACCTGAATCTTCACCGGGTCGAGGAAGGCGGCGCGCACCCGCTCCTCGAGCACGACGCCGACGATCCCGGAACGGCCGCGGCGCAGCGACTGCGCGCGCGGGTCGGGGCCGGCATAGTCGAGCGCCTTCGCTGCCGCGAACACCCGCTCGCGGGTCGCCTCCGAGACCGGCCCGGAGCCGCTGAAGGCCAGCGAGGCCGTCGAGGCCGAGACGCCGGCGCGGGCTGCCACGTCGGCGAGTGTCGGGCGAGCGTGTGCTGCAGCGGCATCCGTCATGTGGGTAGTCTAGATCGAACAAATCGAATCGATTCGATACTATGGCTATCGCGCACACCGGATGCCACACCCACCCGAACATCGGAACGCCATGTCAGAGCCGATCTCCCCGCCCGCCATCGCCACCGCGCCGACCCCGCGGCACGGCCTGCTGGCCTGGCGCAACGCCGTCTTCGCCGTGTTCTTCCTGAGCGGCCTGAGCGTCGCCAGCTGGGTCTCGCGCATCCCCGCGGTCCGCGACGACCTGCAGATCTCACTGGAGACCGTCGGCCTGGTGATCCTCGGCATGTCGATCGGCTCGATCATCGGGCTCACCCTGTCGGCCGCCATCCTGGCCCGCTTCGGCGCGCGCCTCGGCATGATCCTCGCCCTCTGCATCGTCGCCACCGGGCTTGTCACGGTGGGCCTCGGCAGCAGCGTGTTCACCCTGCTGCCCGTCATCGTGGTCGGCATGGCGCTGTTCGGCTTCGGCAACGGCGCCGTCGACGTGATGATGAACGTCGAGGGCGCGGCGGCCGAGCGGGAGATCGGCAAGACGCTGATGCCGCTGATGCACGCCTTCTTCAGCTTCGGCACCATGGCCGGCGCCGCGCTCGGCGCCGCCGCCTCCGCCCTGCACGTGCCCGTCGGCGCCCACCTGGCGATCATGGCGGCACTGATCGTCGCCGCCATCTTCGTCGCGGTCCGATACATTCCGATCCGCGAATCCGTCGGCGACGATCCGCACACCGCGGCGCCCCGCCTGCCCTGGGCCGCCCGGCTGCGCGAGAACCTGGCCGTCTTCGCCGACGCCCGCCTCCTGCTGATCGGCGTCATCGTGCTCGGCACCTCGTTCGCCGAGGGCTCGGCGAACGACTGGATCGCCCTCGCCGTCGTCGACGGCCACGGCTTCGACAACACAACGGGCGCCATCATCTTCGGCGTGTTCGTGACGGCGATGACGGTCGGCCGCGTCGCCGGCGGCCCGATCCTCGACCGTTTCAGCCGCGTCCCGGTGCTGCGCGCCTGCGCCGCACTGGGCATCGTCGGCCTCGGCCTGTTCCTCTTCGGCGGCGGCGGCATGCCCGTCATCATCATCGGCACCATCCTCTGGGGCCTCGGCAGCGCCCTCGGCTTCCCCGTCGGGATGTCGGCCGCGGCCGACGACGCGAAGCACGCGGCCGCCCGGGTCAGCGCCGTCGCCATCATCGGCTACGGCGCCTTCCTGGCCGGCCCGCCGCTGCTCGGCTTCCTCGGCCAGCACTTCGGCATCCTGAACGCCCTCATCGTCGTGCTCGTGCTGCTGCTCCTGGCCGGGCTCTGCGCCCCGGCCGCCCGCGAGGCCTCACGCCGGGCTCCCGCCCCCACCGCCTAGCGGCGAGGGGCGGCGACCCGCCGCCCCTCGCCCCTGCACCCTGTTCCCGCGCCGCTCCCGCACCACTCCCGCGCCGCTCCCGCACCACTCCCGCGCCACTCCCGCGCCACTCCCGCCCGCGCAATCGCGCGGGCTTGACGTGAACCGCTGCGCTGACATACTCTTCCCTGCGGAAATGGAATCGATTCCGGGATCGATTCCAGTTGATCCGGCTTGCATACACCACCCCCACATTTTGAGCTGGTCCACTGTCAATGAGGAGAGAAATGGACACGACAATTTCGGCACAGAGCGCGCCGACGCAGCAGCACCAGCGGCGATCGGCGACGCGCGCCGTCGCGGCCAGCACCGTCGGCTCCGTGCTGGAGTACTACGACTTCTTCGTCTTCGGCTCGCTCTCTGCCCTGGTGTTCGGCCAGGTCTTCTTCGCGGCCGATGACCCCGCCGTGGCGACCCTGCTCTCCTTGGCCACCTTTACCGTCGGCTTCATCGCCCGCCCGCTCGGCGGCATCATCCTCGGCCACTTCGGCGACCGCGTCGGCCGCAAGCGCGTGCTGCTCTTCACCTTCATGCTCACCGGCATCGTCACGGTGCTGATCGGCTTCCTGCCCACCTACGCCCAGGTCGGCGCCATCGCGCCGATCCTGCTCGTGCTGCTGCGCATCCTGCAGGGCATCGGCATCGGCGGCGAGTGGGGCGGGGCGGCCCTGCTGGCCGTCGAGCACGCCCCGGCCAACCGCCGCGGCCTCTTCGGCAGCATCGTGCAGGCCGGCGCCCCGATCGGCGTGATCCTCTCCTCCGGTGTCGTCGCGATCCTCACGGCGACCATGGGCATCGAGGGCCTCGTCGCGGGCGGCTGGCGCATCCCGTTCCTCGCCAGCGCCGCACTGCTCCTCGTCGGCCTCTTCCTCCGCTTCCGCGTCGAGGAGACGCCGGAGTTCACCGCCGTCAAGGAGGAGAAGAGCGAGGCGAAGATGCCCGTCCTCGAGGCGCTGCGCAGCTACCCGAAGGAGATCCTGGCCGCGATCTTCATCCACACCAGCGACACCACCCTCGGCCTGGTGCAGGGCGTCTTCGTGCTCGGCTACGCCTCCGGCGTGCTCGGCATGGACCCGACCATCGTGCTCCTGGCCAACATCTTCTCCTCGGTCGTGAACCTCATCATCACGCCGATCGCCGGGCACTTCGGCGACAGCTACGGGCAGAAGCGCGTGCTGAGCGTCGGCCTGGTGGCCCTCGCCCTCTGGGCGTTCCCGATGTTCTGGCTGATCGGCACCGGCACCGTTGTCGGACTGTTCACCGCGACCGGCGTCAGCGGCTTGCTCGTGGGCACGCTCTTCAGCCAGCAGGCGACGCTCTTCGCCGACATGTTCGACCCGCGCGTGCGCTACTCCGGCATGTCGATGGGCTTCCAGCTCGGCACCGTGCTCGGCGGCGGCTTCGGACCGCTCATCGCCCAGTCGCTCACCTCGGCCACCGGCGGTGCGACGTGGAGCGTCTCGACGTACATCCTGTTCATCGCGATCGTCGCCCTGTTCTTCACGATCACGGTCAAGCCGCGATTCGGGGCCCACGCGCACGCCAACGTCGGCCGTCGCGCGGCCGTGCCCACCCGCTAGCCGCCCCGCGCGTCAGCCCACTCGTGACACCGCCCAGGAAAGGCCCTTCACCCATGTCGACTTCTCCCGCAGAATTTGCCGGAATCATTGGCGAGACGGTCGCAGACTCGACGCCTTCCTGGGCGGAACCGAGCAGCGCCCGCGCCAAGCGGCCCAACGTGGTCGTGGTGATCCTCGACGACACGGGCTGGGCGGACTTCGGCTGCTTCGGCTCGGAGATCAGCACGCCCACGATCGACGCCCTGGCGGCATCCGGGGTGCGCTTCAGCAATTTCAACGTCACGCCGCTCTGCTCGCCGACCCGGGCCTCGCTGCTCAGCGGGCGCAACCACCACGCGATCGGCATGCGATTCCTGGCCGACACCGACACCGGGTTCCCGAACTCCCGCGGGGCGATCCGGCCGGATGTCGCACTGCTGCCGCAGATCCTGCGCGAGGAGGGCTACGGCACCTACCTCGTCGGCAAATGGCACCTCGCCCCGCTGCACGAGCTGACCCCGGCCGGACCGTACCAGAACTGGCCGCTCGCTCGCGGCTTCGACCGCTACTACGGCTTCCTCGACGGCTGCACCGACCAGTACGAGCCGGAGCTCTACGAGGACAACCACCCGACGGCCGTGCCGGACCGGCCGAACTACCACCTGAGCGAGGACCTCGCCGACAAGGCGGCCAGCTATGTGCGCAACCACGTCGCCTACCGACCGCACGACCCGTTCTACCTCCAGCTCGCGCTCGGCGCCACGCACGCCCCGTTCCAGGCGCCGCGGGAGTTCATCGACCGCTACGTCGACACCTTCACCACGGGCTGGGACGTCACCCGGCGCGAGCGGCTGGAGCGCCAGATCGAGCTCGGCCTCTCCCCCGAGGGCACGACGCTGACCGAACGCGTCGACGGCGTCGCGGCGTGGGACGAGCTCGACGACGAGCAGCGCACCGTCTTCGCGCAGCTCCAGGCGGCCTTCGCCGGATTCCTCGAGCACGCCGACGCGCAGCTGGGCCGATTCCTCAACGAGCTGAGCGCCCTCGGCGAGCGCGACAACACGATCGTGCTCGTGCTCTCCGACAACGGGGCCAGCCCAGAGGGCGGCGCAGGCGGCGACGTCGACACCAACGCGCCGTACAGCGGCGTGCGCCGCAGCGCGGCCGAGCTGCTGCCCCTGCTCGACGAGCTGGGCTCCAGCACCGGCGGCGCGCACTACCCGACCGGCTGGGCGATGGCCGGCAACACCCCGTTCCGGCGCTACAAGCAGTTCGTCGACCTCGGCGGCGTGCGCTCCCCGCTCGTCGTCTCCTGGCCGGCCGGCAATGTCGAGGCCGGATCGGTGCGCCCGCAGTTCGTGCACGCCATCGACATCGCCCCGACGCTGCTCGAGCTGCTCGGCGTGCAGCCGCCCGCCCCCATGGACGGCTCCAGCGTCGCGGCGGCACTCACGAGCGACAGCCCCGAGATCGGGCGCAGCACCCAGCACTGGGAGATGCTCGGCCACCGGGCGATCTGGCACGACGGCTGGCGCGCGGTGACCAGGCACGTCGGCGGTGAACCGTACGAGAACGACGAGTGGCGCCTCTACGACGCCCGCAACGACTTCGCCGAGTCCATCGACATCGCCGCGAGCGAGCCCGAGCGGCTGAGCGAGCTGCAGGGGCTGTGGTGGAAGGCCGCGCAGGCGCACGACATGTTCCCGCTCGACGACCGGCCACTGCACGAGCTCATCGGCATCCGCGGCCCCGTCGGCCTCTACGCCGAGCGCCAGTTCGTGCTGCGCCCCGGCCAGGGCCATGTGCCGCTCTCCAGCGCCGTCACCGGCTCGAACCGCTCCATCGACGTCACCGCGCACTTCCTCGCCGACGCGAGCGCCGAGGGCGGCGTGCTGCTCTCCAGCGGCAACGTGCAGGGCGGCTTCCTGCTGCGCTGCGAGGCCGGCCGCCTCGTCTTCGAGCACTCCATGCTCGGCGAGCACGTCAGCGTCAGCTCCCCCGAGCCGCTCGGCGCCGAGGTGCGGACGGCCGGGTTCCGGCTCACCGCGCACGAGGACCGCACGGGCGACGTCGAGCTCGTCGTGGGCGACCAGGTGGTGGCATCCGTGCACCTCGGCAACACCTCGGCCCACCTCTCCTTCTGGGGCATGGATGTCGGCGAGGCGCCGGTGAGCACGTTTAGCAGCGCACCGCTGCGCCCGGTGAGCGCCGGGCTGCTCGAGCGCATCGTCGTCGACGTGCACCCGGCCGCCGACGATGCGCTGGAGCTGGCCGAGTCGATTCTGGCCAGCGAATGAGCGCGGCAGCGCGCCCGGTCATCCTCGACGTCGACACCGGGATCGACGACGCGCTCGCCCTCATGCTGGCGGGCCTCAGCCCCGCGCTCGACGTGCGGGCCGTCACCTGCGTCGGCGGCAACGTCCACCTCGAGCAGGTCGTGCAGAACACGCTGCAGGTGCTGGAGCTCATCGGGCGCCGCGACATCCCCGTCGCGGCCGGGGCGCGCCAGCCCCTGCTCGAGTCGCCGATCGACGCCAGCTACATCCACGGCAGCAACGGCGTCGCCGACGCCGTGCTGCCGGCCGCGAGCCGCCAGCCGGAGGGCGTCCACGCCGTCGAGCTGCTGCGCCGCACGCTGCAGGATGCCGACGCCCCCGTCACGATCATCGCGCTGGCGCCGCTGACCAACATCGCACTGTTCGTCACGATGTACCCGGAGCTGCTGCCGCGCATCGAGCGCATCGTGTTCATGGGCGGCGCCGTCGGTGCCGGGAACGCCACCGCCAGCGCCGAATTCAACGTCTGGCACGACCCGGAGGCCGCCGCCATCGTGCTGCGCAGCGGTGTCGCCACCACCATGTACGGCCTGGAGGCGTTCTACGCCGTCACCTGCTCGGCCGAGCAGATCGCCGCGCTCGGCGCTGCCGCACCCGGCTCGGTCGCCTCGACGGTCGGCACCCTGCTGGCGCACCTGGCGGTCGTGACCGAGAACGAGGAGCGGATCGCGGGCGTCGGCGCCGCGGCCATCGGCGATGCCGGAACCGTCTGCGCCGTGATCGACCCGGACGGCCTCACCCTGCGCCGCGCGCAGGTCGAGGTCGCGCTGGCGCCCGGGATCACCCGCGGCCAGACCGTCGTGGACCTGCGCACCGGCCTCGGCGCCGGCGGCGCGGAGACGCACGAGGCGGCCGGCAACGTCGATGTCGTGCTCGCGGTGCGGGGCGAATCGTTCTCCCGCCTCTTCCTCGAGACGGTGACCGGGCCGTTCTGACGGATCCGGCCCCGGCGCGGGCGCGGGCGACACTAAGATCGCAAGGATGACAGGCAGAGACGCAACAGCGGGCGCGGCGACGATTCTCGACGTCGCTCGCCTGGCCGGCGTCTCGCGCACGACCGTCTCCCGCGTGCTCAACGAGCCGGAGCGCGTCACCGCGGCAACGCTCGACCGGGTGAACGACGCCGCCGCACGGCTCAACTACCACCCGAGCGCCGCGGCACGCACGCTCCGCATCGGGCGCACCGGCACCATCGCGCTCATCGTCGGCGACATCGCCCAGCCGTTCCACGGCGCCCTCGCCCAGGTGATCGCCGCCGCCGCCGAGGCCCGCGGAATGACCGTCGCCCTGCACGACCTCGCCCATAGCCAGGGCCGCCTGGTGCGGGTGCTCGAGAAGCTGCCCAGCCAGGGTATCGACGCGGCGATCATCGCCACCGCCGACCCGATCGACTCCCCCGAGGCGCAGTCCGCCATCGCCGCGCTCGTGCGCCAGGGGATCCCCGTCCTCACCACGATGGGCACGTCGGGCGTGGAGGGCGCGCACGTCGCCGACAGCGGCCACCTGGATTCCGCGGCACGGGCCACCGCCGAGCTCATCGACTCCGGGGCCCGATCGGTCGCCCTCCTCGTCGGGCGTGCCGACGGCACGCACGCCGACAAGCTCCGCCTGGGCTACGAGCGGGCGCTCCGCCGCGTCGGGGCCCCCGCGATCGAGATCGACGGCGGGTACGACTTCGAACTGTCCCGGCAGGCCGTGACCGCCCTGCTCCGGGAGCGCCCGGCCGTCGACGCCCTCGTGGTCGGCACGCTGCCCATGGCCCTCGGCGCCCTGCGCGCCGCGGAAGACCTCGGCATTCCCGTGCCGCGAGCGCTCGCCCTGATCGCCTGCGAGGAGGTGCCGCTGGCCGCCCAGGTGCGCCCGGCCGTCAGCACCGTCTGCATCGATGTCGGCGCCAACGGAGCACAGATCATGCGGGTCCTGGACGCCGCGCTGACCGGCGACGCCCCCACCGGCGACCCTGCCACGCCGGTCGCTGTTTACCGCGAGACCTTCGTCGGGCCCGCCCACCCGAAGCACAGCGCCGCGGCATCCGAGAGCACAGGTCGAAGCGTCTAAACTCAGACGGTGCGCCTTGTCATTGCTACCTGTTCCGTCGACTACGCCGGCCGCCTCGCCGCCCACCTGCCGCTCGCGAAGCGCCTGCTGATGGTCAAGGCCGACGGCAGCCTGCTGGTGCACTCCGACGGCGGCAGCTACAAGCCGCTGAACTGGATGAGCCCGCCGTGCACGCTCGCCGCGAGCGAGCCGGACGAGGACCAGGCCGCGGCCGGCATCACCGAGCTCTGGACGGTCACGCACACCAAGACCGCCGACAAGCTCGTGGTCAGCATCTACGAGGTCGAGCACGACAGCGACCACCCGCTCGGCATCGACCCCGGCCTGCAGAAGGACGGCGTCGAGGCGCACCTGCAGAAGCTCCTGGCCGAGCAGATCGAGCTGCTCGGCGACGGCCACACCCTGGTGCGCCGCGAGTACATGACGGCGATCGGCCCGGTCGACATCCTGGCCAGGGATGCCGCGGGCGGCGCCGTCGCGGTCGAGCTCAAGCGCCGCGGCGACATCGACGGCGTCGAGCAGCTGACCCGCTACCTCGAACTGATGAACCGCGACCCGCACCTCGCCCCCGTGCAGGGCGTCTTCGCGGCGCAGGAGATCAAGCCGCAGGCTCGCACGCTGGCCGAGGACCGCGGCATCCGCTGCCTCGTGCTCGACTACGACGCCATGCGCGGCCTCGACGACGGGCACCACCGCCTCTTCTAATGCGGTGTCGATAGGCCGACTCCCAGCGGCCGAACCGTAGGATGGCTCGGTGAGTACCCCCACCTTGACTACCGTGACGACCGCGACGAGCACCTGGTCCGCCATTCTGTTCGACCTCGACGGCACCATCACCGACTCGGCCCCCGGCATCACCGCCTCCCTGGCCCGCACCTTCGAGACCCTCGGCCGGCCGGTTCCGGATGCCGCCGAGCTGCTCGCCTACGTCGGCCCGCCCCTGCTCGACTCCTTCCGCGCCCGCGCCGGCATGGACGAGGAGCAGGCCTGGGAGGCCATGCGCACCTACCGCGCCGACTACAACGGCAGCGCCCTCGACACCGCCGTCTTCCCCGGTGTCGCCGGGCTGATCGAGCGCATCAAGGCGGCCGGCGTGCCGCTGGCCCTGGCGACCAGCAAGCCGGAGGCCGTCGCGACGCGCATCCTCGAGGCCTTCGACCTCGCCCAGTACTTCGACGTGATCTGCGGCGCCACCGAGGACGAGAGCCGCAGCGCCAAGGCCGACATCGTGGCCGAGGCCCTGCGCCGCCTGGAGGAGCAGGGGCACGACGTCTCCCGCGCCGTCATGGTCGGCGACCGCAGCTACGACACCATCGGCGCGGCCGCCAACGGCGTGCCGACGATCCTCGTGGAGTGGGGCTACGGCTCCCCCGCCGAGGCCGCCGACGCCTACGCCACCGTGTACTCCACCGACCAGCTCGCGAAGAAGCTGCTCGGCTAAAAACCCCCGCCGCCACGAACAACGGAGTTCCCATGACGCGCACCCAGACGACGACCGAACGCGAGATCACGGCGCCCGTTCCGCTCTGCCTGCCGAACGGCAGGCTGAACCCGGCCGCGGTCGGCTGGGTGCGGCATCCGCTGATCGACACCGATCGCATCGGCCGCGGCGGCTACGGCTGGGGCCGCAACAAGCGCTGGGAGTACTGGGCGGTCACCTCGCCGACCCACATCGTGAGCATCACCGTGTCGAGCCTCGACTACGCCAGCCTGCACCAGCTCTGGGTGCGGGATCGGGCCACCGGCGAGGAGATCGACCTCGTCGCGATCAGCCCGCTGAGCGGCAGCGCGACCCTGCCGGGCACGCTCGGCGCCGGCCCGGCCCGGGCGCGCACCAAGGCGCTCACCGTCGACATTGACGAGATGGATGCCGGCGAGATGGATGCCGGCGAGCTGGACTCCGGCGAGCTGGACTCCGGTTCTGGCGCCGCGGCTGCCGGCGCGGGCGGCACCCGGCTGCGCGCAGCCTCGGCCCGGGTCAGCGTCGACATTGTCGCAGAGCGGCCCGCCGGCCAGGAGGGCATGGGCGTCGTCGTGCCGTGGGGCGAGCGGCTGTTCCAGTACACCGTCAAGGACGTGGCCCGGCCCGCCCGCGGCAGCGTCACCATCGACGGCGTGCGGCACGAGCTGGCCGCCGGCGACTCCTGGGCGACCCTCGACCACGGTCGCGGCCGCTGGCCGTACTCGATGACGTGGAACTGGGGCGCGGCATCCGGCATCGTCGACGGCAAGCGCATCGGCCTCCAGCTGGGCGGCAAGTGGACGGCCGGAACCGGGTCAACCGAGAACTCCCTGGCCGTCGACGGCCGGCTCACCAAGTACGGCGACGAGCTGGTCTGGGAGTACTCGACGAGCGACTTCCTGGCGCCCTGGCGCATCCGCGGTGAGCACCTCGACCTCGTCTTCACCCCCGAGTTCGACCGCTCCTCGCAGACCAACATGCTCGTCATCGGCTCTGAGACGCACCAGTGCTTCGGCAGCTACAGCGGCACGGCCACCGACGAGACCGGCGCGGTGCTGCGGGTCGACGGCGTCTACGGCTGGGCCGAGCACGTGCACAACCGCTGGTAGCGCCGCTTTCGGCGCGGCGGTGTGAGCGGGCAGAATGACTGCATGCTCGCATTCGCCCTGATCGTCCTCGCCCTCGCCGCGCTGGTCCACGTCTACATCTTCGTGCTCGAGTCGTTGCGCTGGACGGCGCCGTCGACCCGCAAGACGTTCGGCACGAGCGAGGCGGATGCCGCCACCACCCGCCAGCTCGCCTACAACCAGGGCTTCTACAACCTGTTCCTGGCCATCACGGTGGCGGTCGGCATCGGCTTCGCGGCCACCGGCGCGCTGGCACCGGGGGCCGCGCTGCTCTTCGCCGGGGCGGGATCGATGGTGGCGGCGGGCCTGGTGCTGCTCACCTCCGACCGCCGCAAGCTCCGCGCCGCCCTCGTGCAGCTGACCCCACCGCTGATCGGTCTCGTGTTGCTGCTGATCGCGCTGCTCGGCTAGGCCCGCGGTCGCCTCAGCACGCGCGCACCCAGGCCCGCGCCGCTGCACCACCTTCTGCGCCGCGCGCCAGCAGAGGTGGCGCAGGGCGCAGGAAGCGGCGCACGGCGGATGCCGGCATCCGTGGCTCTAGGAGGCGATGCCCGGAACGAATCCCGGCGTAGAGCTGATGAACATGTCGATGATGGCGAAGACCCACGCGATCGCCGCGACGGCGGTGATGACGTTGACGGCGAGCGCGACCCAGATGGGGGCGAGGCCACGCCCGGCCTGGCGCTTGACCACGATGGAGCGGCCGATCACGTAGACGAAGCTGCTCAGGATGGCCCACGCCCAGTGGAAGCGGCGCGGGTAGCCCTGCCGGCCGAGCCAGCGCCAGTCCAGCACGGCGAACACGATCAGGGCGGCTGCGAGCGCCCAGCTGCCGAGCGTCATCAGCGCGTAGCCGGGGTTCATCAGCAGCGTCGCCTCGGAGACGTCCGGGTTCTCCAGCACAAACTGCAGAAACGACCGGAAGTCCCAGGTGAACAGGAGCAGCAGCGAGACGAGGGGCATCAGCACGATCGCCCAGATCTGCCACCCCGTCGTCGGCGCGCCCTGCGCGAGGCCCGGCTGCGCAGCCGACATCGAGTAGGGCTGCGAGCCATACGGCTGGGCCGAGTAGGGCTGCGCAGAATAGGGCTGCGCGGCCGAGGCCTGCCCGCCGTATGCCGGCGCCCCCTGTGCCTGGGCGGCCGGGCTCACGTACTCGCCGTAGGCCGGTGCAACGCGCGCAGGGGCGGTCGGCTGCGGCGCCGGGGAGGTGTGCGTGCTCCACTGGGAGCCGTCCCACCAGCGCAGCTGCGCGGCATCCTGCGGGTCGGCGTACCAGCCGGCGGCCGGCAGCGTGGCGTTCGGGGAGCTCAAGGTCATCGCACATCTCCATCCTGCGCGGCCGTGCCGCGCACCATTTCAACCCAACGGGCGAGGAAAGCCGCCCCCGCCTCGTCGTGAATAAGATCCCCGGCGGTCAGCACGGGGTAGGGCTTCTCCGGCACGCCGTCGGCGGGCCGCACGTCCACGTGGGCCACCGCGTAGCCCTGCTCGTTCAGCCAGTCGGCCATGGCGTAGTCGGTGCGTGAGTCGCCGACGGTGCGCCACTGCAGCGGCAGCGGCCCGTTCGGTCGCAGCATCTCGAGCGCGCGCATCGCGCCGAGGTCTTTGCCGAGCTGTACCGATTCAATGTCCGTGGAGATGATCGTCGTGTCGACCCGGTAGGCCACCTCGCCGTCGGATGCCGCAGCGCTCACCCCGTCGTGCTCGACGCCGAAGTCGTGGCGCCCCATCTCGGCGAAGGCCGCCGCGTCGAACGCCGCCTGCTGCGCCCGGTAGTCGGCGCTCTCGACGTGCTTGTGCTGCTCCACCGAGACCATGGCGCGCTTGGTCTGGTCGAAGAACATGTGCTCGGAGAAGCGCTCCGCGACGAGCTGCTCGATCGCCGCGCCGTAGGCGGCCGGAACGGCCAGCTCACTGGACACCTGAATCTCGCCTGCACCCTCCGGGGTGATCGCGAACCAGACGGCGCCCTTCTCGCAGACCGCGAAGACGCGGGCGTGCTCCGGCAGGCCGGCCGCGACGAGCGGGGCGACGACCTCCTCGCGCAGGAAGGCGTCGGAGCGCCCCGTGTTGAAGACGATGGGGATTCCGGCATCCGCCAGCGTCACCAGGTCGCTGATGATCGAGTCGATCGCGATCGTGCGCGTCACGGGACTGGCGATCGGGCCGTCGACGTCCAGGAGCAGGCCGAGCGGTGGTACGGGAACACTCATACTCCGACGCTACCGGGCGCGGCGGCCACTCCGTGACAGCGCCCCGGCGCAACTTGCGCTTTCCCTCGTGGGCCCCGCGGGCTCAGAGCGCGGCGAAGCGCCTCCGCACGCCGGCGAGTGCCCGCGCCCGGCTGGCCGCGCCGCGCTGGGTGGAGCGGCCGATCGAGATGTGCCGGAAGCGGCGGATGCCGATCAGGCGGAAGGTGCCGCGCCCGAGGATGGCGGCGGCGGGCCGGCCGAACCACCAGCGGTAGAGCGTGTCATCCGTCGTCATCACCGAGACGACGCTCACCCCGCGCAGCCGCGGCAGCCTGCTGCGCAGGGCGCCGCCGATCCGCGGCTCGTCGAAGGCGAAGCCCTTGGCCAGCACCCGGTCGAGGAACCCCTTCGTGCCGGCCGGCATGGCCATCCACCAGACGGGGAACACGAAGACCAGGTGGTCGGCCGCGGAGAGCCGGCGCTGCAGGGCGCCGGCGTCCTCCCGCATCGGCCCTCCGGTGCGCCAGGCGCGCAGCTCGGCCGCGCTCATCACCGGGTCGAACCCCTCCGCGGCGAGGTCGGCGATATCGACGCTGTGCCCGGCGGCCGCGAGCCCGCCCCGCACCGCGTCCAGCGCGGCGGCGGCCAGGCTGCGGTTGTGCGGCACGTTCTCGTGCGCCTCCGCACCGTAGGGGTGGTCGAAAACAACGAGAACGTGCATGGGCGGCCTCTCACTCGGGTGGACGGATGCCGAGCAGGTGCCGGGCGGCCGGATGCCACGCGTAACAGTTTCACCTGAAACAGTTGCATGCGCAACCGTGTTCGCTAGACTGTGACCATGGCAGACACCCCCGGCGCTGCCGGCAGACCCCCGGCCGCCCTCGACGCGGAGGAGCAGCTCATCGCGCTCTGGCTGCAGGCCCGGCACACGGTGGCGGCGATGGAGGCGGCCCTCGACGCGCAACTGCAGCGCGAGCTCGGCGTGCCGCTGGCCCGCTACGCACTGCTCTGCACGCTCGACGACCCCGACTGCGCGCTCAATCAGCAGGTGATCGCGGCGCTGCTCGGCATGAACAAGAGCAGCGTCAGCCGGCACGTCGACGCCGCAGCGCAAGCCGGGCTCGTCGCGGCCGCGGTGTCGGCGGAGTCCCGGCGAGACAAGACGGTGCGCCTGACGGCATCCGGCCGCAGCCTGCTCGAGCGGGGGCGTGCGATCGTCGCGGGCTACGCGTCGCCGCTGCCGCAGCCGCAGCTCGACCAGGCCATCGCCACGCTGGCCCACTTCACCCGGCCGGCCGCGGCAGAACCACACAACCTCGGGGAGCGGCAGGGCGCTGGGGGGCGCACAATAGGCAGATGACCATTCGGCGGTGGGAGCGGCCATTCTGGTGGTGGCTCGACTACGTCTATGCGGGCTGGCAGCAGGCCAGGTCGCTGCTGAAGCGGCGCCGACCGGACTCCTTCGCCGAGGGCAGCCCCGAGCTGCCCGCCGTCATCCTGCTGCCCGGCGTCTACGAGACGTGGCTGTTCCTGGAGCCGCTCGCCCGGCGGCTGAATGCCAGCGGGCATCGCGTGTTCGCCGTGCCGGAGCTCGGCCTGAACCGGATGCCGATCACCCGCTCAGCCGAGGTGGTGGCGGTCGCCCTCGCCCGGCTGAGCGCGGAGCACGGCCTCGACCGCGTCATCCTGCTCGCCCACAGCAAGGGCGGGCTGATCGGCAAGCAGCTGATGGCGACGGCTGCCGCGGCCCCGCTCGGGCTCGAGCTCGTCGGCATGGTCGCGGTCTCCACGCCGTTCTCCGGCTCCAGCTATGCCCGCTTCCTGCCCACCTCGACGCTGCGCGCCTTCTCGCCGCAGGACGAGGTGCTGCAGTGGCTCGCCGGCCAGCGCAACCCGAACGGCAAGATCGTCTCGGTCTACGCGGAGTTCGACCCGCACATCCCTGACAAGAGCGCCCTCGACGGGGCGCTGAACATCGAGATGCCGATCGCCGGCCACTTCCTCCCGCTCGGCAACAGGTTGCTCGGCGAGACCGTGGAGCGCGCCGTGAGCGGTCTGCTGCGCGCACCGCAGCCGCCGGTGCACTGAGACGGGCCCGCCGAGGCCGACTGACTCTGTCTCGGACCGACGCTGTCCGAGGCCGGTCCTGCCCGAAGGCGGCTATGCCCTGAGTGCGCTGAGGGCCGCCAGCAGGAACGGCAGCAGCAGGAGCAGTGCGTCGAAGGCCAGCACGGCCGCGCCGAGCAGGAATCCGGCGAGCGAGATCCGGGAGCCCCGCACGCCGTCGTTGCGCCGGAGTTCCCGTCGCGCGAGCAGACCGCTCACCACGGCCACGGCGCCCAGCGGGGCGCCGATCAGCGGCAGCGCGACGAAGCACAGCGCCGCGAGCCCGGCCACGAGGGCGCCGACCGCGGTGCCCAACACGGGCCGCACGCCGACTGGATCCGTCTGCGCGTCCATCCACCCCCCCTTGGTCGTGGGCCCGAGTGTAGCGAGGGTGCCCCTCCCGGGCAACGGATGCCGCGGCATCCACCCGGGCCCTCGCCCTCGGCCCTCACCCTCGGGCCGAGCGCCCAGCCCTTAGGCGGAGGTCATCCCGGAGGTGTCCGGTGCGCTGACCAGGCCGGCGGCGGCATCCGTCAGGAAGCGGCCGGTCGCCGACCAGTCCGCCTGCTCCGGGTGCTCGCTGATGCGCTCCTCGTAGGTGGCGCAGGCCGTGGTGATCATGTGCGCCATCAGCGTGAAGCGGCCGTTGATGACGTCCGGGTGGATGTGGCTGAGGCGGGTGTGCAGGATCCGCGCGACCCGGCGCAGGCTCGGGCCGAGCAGCGGGTCCTCGTCGAACAGGTGCCCGATCGCGGGATCGGCCAGCGCCTGCCGGATGAAGCGCGCGCGCCAGCTCGGCTGAGGAAGTGCGCCGAGCGATTCCGTCATCGGCAGCACGGTGGCCCGCACGTAGTCGATGATCTCGCCGTCGTCGCCGAGGGCGTCGATCATGGCGGCCCGCCGCGGCTCCAGCTCGGAGACCTGGCGCTCGACCATCTGCTGCAGCAGCCCCTCGCGGCTGCCGAAGTGGTAGGCGACGGCCGAGTGATTCGTGTTGCCGGCCTCTTCGGCGATCCGGCGGCTGGACACCTGCGCGATGCCGTGTTGGGCGATCAGCCGCTCGGCCGCGTTCATCAGGGCGTCCTTGGCAGGCGCGCTGGGTCTGGCCACGTTCTCCACCGATCATCACTCGTCGACATCTCGCCCGTCGGACGGGCCGAGGCCCGGGGCGATCACCCCGATTCTACCCGCCAATTTCACTTTATAAGTCACGTGACTTATATTGGTTGATCCGGGTCCCCATCGCCGCACCCTGGAAACGCACCGGCGCGTCGTCCGGGTCTGCGTCGATTCCAGGGGGCCACACCCCTCCGCGCCGCACCGACGGCGCGCACTCGATCGCGGCCGCGTGCCGGCCAGGAAGACAGATGCCTCAGAAACCCTCCCCCGTTGATCTCGACGGCCAGCCCGACCTCGACGCGACTGCCGCGCTTGCCGCGAAGGAGCGCAAGACCGCCATCGCCACGGTGATCGGATCGCTCGTCTTCGCCTTCCTCATGGTGATCATGACCACGAGCGTGTACCTCGCCACCATGCACGCCCCCTCCCCGCACGACATGCCGGTCGCCGTCATCGGCAGCGGCGAGCTCGCGCAGGACGTCGTGTTCGGGCTGGAGCGCGCCGAGAACTCCCCCGCCTCCGTCCGCATCGTCGACACCACCGACGAGGCGCTCCAGCTGCTGCACGACCGCGAGATCGCCGGCGCCATCGAGCTGCCGGGCAACGACACGGCCGACACCACGGCCGTGATCCACACGGCATCCGCGGCCGGCGCCTCGCAGGCCTCCGTCGTGCAGCAGATCCTCGCGCCCGTCGCGATCGATGCCGGCATGGACATCCAGGTCGACGAGCTCACCCCGCTGCCGGCCGGGGACAGCGCCGGAATCGCGGCGATGTTCATGGCGATGGCGCTCATGCTGGCCGGCTACATGCCCATCGGCCTCCTGCTCACGGGCGCCCCGGAACTCCTCACGCTGCGCCGCTTCGTGCCCGTCTGGGTCGGCTGGTCCGCGCTCATCAGCGCGCTCGTCTGGTTCATCGCCGGCCCCGTGATCGGCTCGTTCAGCGGCCACACGGCGGCGGTCCTCGGCATCGGCTGGCTCACCGTCTTCAGCATCGGGCTCGTCCAGCTCTTCCTCTCCCGCATCCTCGGCGCCGCCGCGGTGCTCGTCGGCATGATGCTGGTGGTCGTGCTCGGCATGCCCGCGTCGAACCTGGCCATGTCGGTGCACACCATGCCGGGCTTCTTCGGCTGGCTGCACGGAATCCTGCCGCTGCCGGGTGCGGGCGAGGCGCTGCGCTCCGTGCTGTACTTCGGCGGCGACGGCACCCTCGGCTACCTGATCCGCTTCGTCGTCGCGATCGTGTTCGCGCTGCTCGCCACCGCCGGCGTCGACGCCCTCCGCCGGCGCAAGCAGGCCCAGGCTCTGCTCGCCGCGGCGTCCGAGACCGCGGACGACGCGGGGAACACGGCGATCACAGGCCACGCGGATGCCGCAGCGCCCGTCGTGGCCTCTGCTGCCGTCGCCGCGGCGTCACCGGGCGCCGAACGCCTCGTGCCGCTGGCCGGCGGCAAGCCGCGCTCCCGGCCGGTGCGCTACCTGATGCTCGCCGCTTTCCCCTTCTCCATGGTCGCGCTCATGCTCGGCCTCATGCTCACCGCGATGCACAGCCCGACCCCGGTCGGGCTCCCGGTCGCGATCGTGAGCAGCACAGAGGGCGCGGCGCAGCAGTTCGCCGACGGACTGGCCGGGGGCACCGGCGACATGCTCGCCCTGAGCACGCAGGACTCGGCACAGGCGGCCAGCGACCTCGTCTACAGCGGCGAGCTCGTCGGGGCCCTCGTGCTGCCGGATGCCGCCCACCCGAGCGCCACGCTGTACTCCGCCGGCGCAGCGGGCACCGGCCAGCAGATGGTGCTGCAGCGCGTCTTCCAGCAGGCGGCGCAGCAGGCCGGCGTCGAGCTGGAGCAGGTCGACGTCGCGCCGCTCACTGCGACCGACACGGGCGGCTCCGTCAGCCTCTACATCACCATGGGCTGGGTGATGGCCGGGTTCCTCGGGATCACCGTGCTGACCGGCGGCGCCCCCTGGGCGCTGCGGCTGCGCAAGCAGCTGCCGACGCTGCTCGGCTGGTCGGCGTTCATGTCGCTGACCGTCTGGCTGATCGCCGGGCCCCTGGTCGGCGCCTACCACGGGCCCGTCTGGCCGCTGCTCGGCATCGGCGTGCTGACGATCGCCAGCCTCGGCCTGGTCACGGCCGCGATCTCCCGGGTGATGGGCCTGCTCGCGGTCGTGCCGGTCGTGACGGTGTTCATGTTCGTCGGGGTGCCGGCATCCGGCGGCGGCCTCTCCACTTATATGCAGCCCGGGTTGTTCCAGACGCTGCACGACGTGCTGCCGCTGCCCGCGGCCCTGGACGCCGTGCGCGGGATCACCTACTACGGCGGCGCGGGCGTCGGCCCGGCCCTGCTGACCCTCGTGGCCTGGGGCGCGTGCGGCCTGGCCGCGAACCTCGTGATCAGCGCGGCGCAGAACCGGCGCGCCAAGCGGCGAGGCCGCCCGCTCTGCGCCACTTTCGTGCCCTCTGCGCCACCTGAAATGGCGTAGAGGGCACGAAGTGGCGCGGAGCGGATGCCGCGACAGCCGCGGGTCAGGCGCGCCGCGCGCCCTCGCCCAGAGCGGCGAGCTTTGCCCAGGCGAGGTCGGGGTGGATCCGGCCACCGAGGCCGCAGTCGGTCGAGGCGATCACACGGTCCGCGCCGACGATGCCGGTGAAGCGGCGGATGCGCTGGGCGACGAGCTCCGGGTGCTCCACGACGTTGGTGGCATGGCCGACGACGCCGGGGACGAGCACGAGGTCGTCGGGCACGGCGGCATCCGCCCACACGCCGAACTCGTGCTCATGGCGGGCGTTGGCCGCCTCGAACGAGATCGAGCCGACGTTCGCCTGGAGGATGACCGGGAGGATGTCCTGCAGCTCGATGTCGGTCGTGTGCGGCCCGTGCCAGGAGCCCCAGCACAGGTGCAGACGGACCTGCTCCTTCGGCAGCCCGGCGATCGCGTGGTTGAGGGCCTCGACACGCAGCCGCGTGAACGCCTGGTACTCGGCGACGGTGGGCGCGGGGTTGATCTGGTCCCAGTTCTCCGCCAGCGACGGATCGTCGAGCTGCAGGATCAGTCCGGCGTCAACGATGGCACGGTACTCCTCGCGGAGGGCGTCGGCCCACGCGAAGAGGTGCTCCTCATCGGTGGCGTAGTGCTCGTTGCGCACCCGCGAGGCGGAGCCGGGGGCGATCGCGGTGAGGAAGCCCTGTTCGCCGTCGGCGAGTGCGGACTTCAGGTTGCGGATGTCGGATGCCACGGCATCCTGACCGCGGTAGGCCAGCGGCCCGGTGGTGGTGGGAAAGGCGGTGGCGTTGCGGCCGACCTCGACGGCTTCCGCGTAGACGGCAGGGAACAGCTGGCGGTCGCGGCGGTCGAGGAAGCTCGTCAGCCTGACGGCGCCCGGCTCTGAGCGGACCGGGGCCTCGTTGAACGCGTTGACCTCGGTCAGCGAGAGCCCGCTGACGCGCTGGAAGGAGTATGACCACCACGCGCCGTAGTCGACGGGGTTCGACATGGCCTTTCCGAACTCGCCGTCGCCGACGAGCGTGATCCCGGCCGCCCGCTGCTTCTCGACGACATCCGAGACGGCGCGTGCGGTCAGCTCATCGAGTTCGGTCGTGCTCTGCAGGCTGAAGCCGTCGTCCGCGAGCGCGCGGGCGGCGTTCGCCTCGATGAGGGCCTGCGTGCGCGGCAGGCTTCCGGAAGTGGTGGTGGCGATGTTCGACATGATGCTCCTCGGGGAGTGGCTGATCGGCGCATTTCGCGTGCCGATCGCCAGGGGTGGCCAAGGCTCTTGCAGGCCTCAACGACGAGGCCGCTCAAGGCGGAGGCTTCCGGTTTCCGAGCCACTTTCCACGCTAGCGAACCGCGGGTCTGGTGCCGGTGGAGTGTGTCTCTGCGTGACGGCTCCGCGGTCGCCCTCGGCGGTGGCCTTCCCCGGCGCGGGCGGCATCCGCGCGTTAAAAGCAGAAGGCCCCCGATTCCTCGGGGGCCTTCTGTCTGAGCTGTTTGGCATCCAAACTCATATTCGCGTGCGCGAGGGGGGACTTGAACCCCCACGCCCTTTCGAGCACTGGCACCTGAAGCCAGCGCGTCTGCCAATTCCGCCACTCGCGCGAACTCGTTGAGATTATCACGCCAGCAAGCCGAGCACCATTTGAGGGGTTCGCCCGGAGTGTCGCGACATCCGGAAAAGATGCGCCCGGCCCCAAGACCTGTCATCCTCAAGGGCGAGTTTTGCGGGGGAAGCCCTCCGAATCACCCGGACAACAGGCGGGAAAACCCGCCACAAAGGCGGGTTCCCAGCGTGCCCGACTAACATTTGATAGTCATCAGAACTGGAAGCAGGTGAGCTGTGGGCTTACTGGACAACTTCGAGAAAGGTCTCGAGCGCGCCGTGAACGGCGCCTTTGCGAAGACTTTTCGCTCGGGGCTGCAGCCGGTTGAGATCACCGCCGCCCTCCGTAGGGAACTCGACACGCAGGCCGCCGTGGTCTCCCGCGACCGCGTGCTCGTGCCCAACAGGCTCGCCGTGCGCATGAGCGCCGACGACTACGAGCGCATGCGCTCCCTCGGCCCGGCACTGACCGACGAGCTCTCCCAACTCGTGCAGCGGCACGCCGCGAGCCAGGGGTTCCAGTTCGCCGGCCCCCTCGAGATCACCCTGCAGAGCGACCCGGGGCTCAGCCTCGGCATGGTGCAGGTCGATTCGAGCAACGTCAAGGGCGAGGTCTCCTGGGCGCCCGTCGTCGACATCAACGGCCAGCGGCACCCGCTCACCAAGGCGCGCACCGTGATCGGCCGCGGCAGCGACGCCGACATCACCGTCGAAGACACCGGCACCAGCCGACGCCACGTCGAGATCGCGTGGGACGGGCGGCGAGCCAAGGTGCGCGACCTCGGCTCCACCAACGGCTCCAAGCTCAACGGCTCCCCCGTGACGGAGGCCGTGCTCGAACCCGACTCGGTCATCACCATCGGCCGCACCAACATCACCTTCCGTGTGCTGGCCCAGGCCGCGCCCGCCCGCCCGGCCGAGGGCCCCGGCGACGCCACCCAGCGCAACAACATGGACGGTTTCTGGGGGCCCCGTGACCAGTGAGCTCACCCTGCTGGTCCTGCGGCTCGGATTCCTGCTGCTGCTCTGGCTCTTCGTGTTCGCCATCGTCTACGCGCTGCGCTCCGATCTGTTCGGCCAGCGCGTGCGCAAGTTGCAGCCGACGGATGCCGTCGCAACGGCCCCGCCGGCCGGCAACGGCCACAGCTCCCCGCCGAAGCCCTCCGCCGCGGCCCCCGTCTTCGCCTCCCCCGCCCCGGCCGGGCCCGTCTCGGCCAGTGCGGCCGCCGTCGCCGAGCCCGTTCTGACGCCCGCCTTCGGGCGAGACGTCGCCAGCGCGCAGACGGCGCACCGGCTCGTCATCACCTCCGGCGCCAAAGCCGGCGCTGAGTTCCCCCTCGGGCGCGACGAGATCACGATTGGCCGCTCCAGTGACTCGGCCATCGTCATTCGCGACGACTACACCTCCACGCACCACGCGCGCCTCATGCTGTGGAACGACCAGTGGATGCTGCAAGACCTCGACTCCACCAACGGAACTTTCCTCGACGGGGCCAGGGTCACCGTCCCCACCCCGGTCCCACTGAACGCCACGGTGAAGATCGGCTCCACGACCTTCGAGCTGCGACGGTAGGCGCATGGCGAAGGTCTCTGACAGTGCGGCGGTCTCACACGTCGGGCGCATCCGTTCGAACAACCAGGACTCCGGCCTCGCCGGGACCGGGCTGTTCGTGGTCGCAGACGGCATGGGCGGCCACGCCGGCGGAGATGTGGCATCCGCGATCGCCATCACCCGCATCGCCGAGGCCGACCAGGTCTACACCACCCCACAGGAGGCCGAGTTCGCGCTGCAGGCCTCCCTCATCGGGGCCAACGCGCTGCTCGCCGAGACGGTGTTCGAGCACACCGAGCTCACCGGGATGGGCACGACGGTCAGCGCCCTCGCGGTGCTCGGCGACGAGGTGGCGATCGCCCACATCGGCGACTCCCGCATCTACCTCTTCCGCGACGGCGACGTCTCGCAGATCACCGTCGATCACACCTTCGTGCAGCGCCTCGTCGACAGCGGGCGCATCACCGAGGAGGAGGCGGCCGTCCACCCGCGGCGCAGCGTGCTCATGCGCGTGCTCGGCGACGTGGACTCCGCGCCGGAGATCGACACCTCGATCCTGGCCACCCGCACCGGCGACCGCTGGCTGATCTGCTCCGACGGCTTGAGCGGCGTCGTCTCGCTGGACCAGATCCGCGCCGAGTTCACCCAGGGCGGCCGCGCCCACGACCTCGCCCAGCGCCTGGTGAAGGACGCCCTGGATGCCGGGGCCCCCGACAATGTCACCGTCGTGATCGTCGACATCGGCGAGACTTCGCCGCTCCGCACCGACCCGCTGGTCGTCGGCTCCGCCGCATCCCCCCTCAGCTTCGCCTCCCCGGAGCCGGTTCGCGCCCGCACCATGCGCCTGCCCCCGTTCCGCCTGCACCCCGTGCGCGAGAGCCACTTCGAGCCGGACTCGCAGGATTACCTGGACGAGCTCATCGAGGAGGACCGCCGCCGCGTACGCCGCCGCCGCGCCGTCTGGCTCGGCTCGATCATCGCGATCGCCGCGGCCATCGTGATCGCCGGCGTGCTCGCCTACCAGTGGACCCAGACCCGCTATTTCGTCGGCAGCTCCAGCGGCACCGTCGCCATCTACCGCGGCGTGCAGCAGAGCCTCGGCCCGATCGACCTCAACGAGCTGTACGTGAAGACCGACATCGCCTTGGCCGACCTGAAGCCATACGACCAGAAGATCGTCGAGGCCACCATCAGCGCCGGATCGCTCACAGAGGCCCGAGAAATCGTCGCCAGATTGGATGCCAGCCGTGTCCCGGAGTAGCGCGCAGACGGCGTCGAACCCCGTGCGCCGCATCCGCATCCCCCAGAAGTTCCGCAACCTCGAGCTGCTGCTGCTCATCGCCGCCTGCGCGATCAACGCCATCGCCATCGTGCTGGTACAGCTCGGCGCGCTCGGCCACATCGACACCACGCTCATCGTGCTCGGCGCGGGCCTCTCGCTCCTCGTCTTCGGCATGCATGTGGCGATGCGCTTCGTCGCGCGCGACGCCGACCCGTTCATCCTGCCGATCGCCACCGTGCTGAACGGCATCGGCATCGCCATGATCTACCGCATCGACCTCGCCTACGGCGATGTCGGCTGGGCGAGCGCCGCCGTGCGCCAGATCGTGTGGAGCGCGATGGCGATCATCGCGGCGATCGTCGTCATCATCGTCATCCGCAACCACCGGGTGTTGTTCCGCTACACCTACGTCGCCGGCTTCATCGCGCTCGCCCTGTTGTTGCTGCCGCTCGTGCCGGGCCTCGGCCGCGAGGTCAACGGCGCCCGCGTCTGGATCGGCATCGGCGAGTTCGCCACCTTCCAGCCCGGTGAGATCGCCAAGATCGCCCTCGCCGTGTTCTTCGCCGGCTACCTGGTGCGCAACCGCGACAGCCTCTCCATGGTCGGCACCAAGTTCCTCGGCATGCGGATGCCGCGCATGCGCGACCTCGGCCCGCTGCTCGTGGTCTGGGCCTTCTCGATGGCCGTCATCGTGTTCCAGCGCGACCTCGGAACCGCCCTGCTCTACTTCGGCCTCTTCATGGTCATGCTCTACGTCGCCACCGGCCGACTCAGCTGGGTGCTGCTCGGCTTCAGCCTGTTCCTCGGTGGCGCCCTCGTGGCCAGCCAGACCCTCGACTACGTCAACGGGCGCTTCACGAACTGGCTCGACGCCTTCAACCCGGCCATCTACGACGCGCCGGGCGGCAGTTATCAGCTCGTCCAGGGCATCTTCGGCCTGGCCAACGGCGGGCTGCTCGGCACCGGCCTCGGCCAGGGCCGCCCCGACCTGACCCCCGTGCCGCAGAGCGACTACATCATCGCCAGCCTCGGCGAGGAGCTCGGCCTGGCCGGGCTGTTCGCGATCTTCGCGCTCTACCTGCTCTTCATCGCCCGCGGGTTCCGCATCGGCTTCGCCGGCCAGGACGACTTCGGCAAGCTGCTCGGCGTCGGGCTCGCCTTCGTCGTGGCGCTGCAGTGCTTCATCGTGATCGGCGGCGTCACCCGCGTGATCCCGCTCACCGGCCTGACCACACCCTTCCTGGCGGCCGGCGGCTCCTCGCTCGTGGCGAACTGGATCGTCGCGGCCCTCCTCCTGCGCCTCTCCGACACGGTGCGCAATCAGCCCCGTCTGGTGGTGAACGAATGAACCGCGAACTCAAGCGCGTGAGCATCGTCGTCTTCCTGATGTTCCTGACCCTGTTCAGCTCGGCCACGGTCATCCAGGTGTTGCAGTCCGACAATCTCCGCAACGACGCGCGCAACCAGCGCACGCTCTACGACAGCTACAAGGTGGAGCGCGGCCCGATCCTGGTCGGCGGCTCCCCGGTGGCGGAGTCGGTGCCGTCCGATGACAACTACATGTTCCAGCGCCTCTACAGCAATGGAACGCTGTACGCCCCGATCACGGGCTTCTTCCCGGTCAACGGCGAGCCGACCGGCCTGGAGGGCGCGCTCAACAGCTACCTGAGCGGCACCGCGAACTCGCAGTTCCTGGACTCGCTGGAGCGCCTGTTCACCGGCCAGGAGCGCAAGGGCGCCGCGGTGAGCACGACCATCGACCCTGTCGCCCAGCAGGCCGCCTGGGACGCCCTCGGCGACTACACCGGCGCCGTCGTCGTGACCCAGCCGAAGACGGGCCGCGTCCTCGCCATGGTCTCCAAGCCCGACTTCGACCCCAACGCCCTCGCCGTGCACGACGGGGCGATCGTCGACGAGACCTATGCCGCCCTGCTCGCCGACCCGGGCGACCCCCTCATCAACCGCGCCATCGGCGGCGACATGAACCCTCCCGGGTCCGTCTTCAAGCTCGTCGTGGTGGCCGCGGCCCTCGAGTCGGGCAAGTACACGCCGGACAGCGAGTTCCCGAACCCGCTCACCTTCCAGCTCCCCGGCACCGACACCGTCATTCGCAATAGCGGCGGCGACGACTGCGGCGGCGGCGAGACCGTCACCATCGCGACCGCGCTGCGCCTGAGCTGCAACGTGCCGATGGCCGAGCTCGGGATCGCACTCGGCGACACCGCCATCCGCGAGCAGGCCGAGCGCTTCGGCTTCAACACCGAGTTCGACATCCCGCTCGCGGTCGAGGCCAGCACCTACCCGCGCGGGCTCGATGACGCCCAGACGGCGATGAGCGCATACGGCCAGTTCGATGTCCGCGCGACCCCCATTCAGATGGCGATGGTCTCCGCCGCCATCGCCAATGGCGGCATGGTGATGAACCCGAATCTCGTCGAGCTGATCACCGCTCCGAACCTCAGCCCGCTGCAGACCTTCGAGGCCAGCGAGTTCCAGCGCGCGATCAGCCCGGAAACCGCCGCGACGATGACCGAAATGATGGTCAACGGAGTCGAGAACGGGGCCGCGAGTAATGCAAGAATAGACGGGGTTAGTGTCGCCGGTAAGACAGGCACAGCAGAGAACGGCGGAGACCTTCCGTACACTCTCTGGTTTACCGGTTTCGCTCCCGCAAATGATCCAGAGTTTGCGATAACCGTCCTCATCGAGGACGGCGGGGGATTGGGCCAAACGGGGTACGGCAACCTTCTTGCCGCACCGGTCGCACAACAGGTACTAGAGGCGGTGCTGAATAAATGAGACCTACAACAGGGCTCACCTTCGGGGGACGATACGAGCTCCTTTCGCGGATCGCGATCGGCGGCATGGGCGAGGTGTGGCAGGCCACAGACCTCGTCATCGGCCGCCAGGTTGCCATCAAGATCTTGAAGGACGAGTATCTCGGCGACCCCGGCTTCCTCGAGCGCTTCCGTGCCGAGGCCCGCCACGCCGCACTGGTCAACCATGAGGGCATCGCCAACGTCTTCGACTACGGCGAGGAAGAGGGCAGCGCCTTCCTCGTGATGGAGCTCGTGCCTGGTGAGGCGCTCTCCACGATCCTCGAGCGCGAACACGTGCTTCCCACCGACAAGGTGCTCGACATCGTCGCGCAGACCGCGTCTGCCCTGCACGCCGCGCACGCCGCCGGCCTGGTGCACCGCGACATCAAGCCGGGCAACCTCCTCATCACGCCCGACGGGCGCGTCAAGATCACCGACTTCGGCATCGCCCGCATCGCCGACCAGGTTCCGCTGACCGCCACCGGCCAGGTCATGGGAACGGTGCAGTACCTCTCCCCCGAGCAGGCCTCCGGCCACCCGGCATCCCCCACGACCGACATCTACTCCCTGGGCATCGTCGCCTACGAGGCCCTCGCCGGTCGACGCCCGTTCACGGGCGAGTCGCAGGTCGCCATCGCGATGGCCCAGATCAACGAGGCCCCGCCGGAGCTGCCGCTCACCGTCTCCGAGCCGGTGCGCAACCTCGTCTTCGCCTGCATCGCCAAGAACCCGGCCGAACGGCCCGCCTCCGCCGCGCACCTCGCGCGGGCGGCGACGGCGCTGCGCCGCGGCGACGTGCAGGCGGCCGCCGCCTCCGTGCCGGCCATCGCCGGGCTCACCGCGGCGGGCGACGACCTCACCGCGCTCTTCCCGACCCAGCAGGGCGCGCCGACGGCTGCCACGACGATCCTGCCCGCCACGAGCGGCATCGCCGGCTCGATGACGGCGGCCGACACCACCGTCGCCGAGAAGCCGAAGAAGAAGCGCAGCCCGTGGACCTGGCCGCTCATCGCGCTGATCGCGCTCCTCGCGATCGTGCTGATCGGCGCCATCGTGGCCCTCGCGACGCAGAACAACGAGCCGAAGACGCCGCCCACCACTCCGTCGACCGTGGCCTCGACCCCGCCGACGACCCCGTCGGTCAAGCCGAGCACGCCTCCTCCCGCCCCGACCACGGCCCCGATCGTCGAGTCCGACTTCGTCGGGCGCACCGCCGACGAGGCCCGCGCCATGCTCGGCGAGCTCGGCATGACGGCCGACGTCAAGACCGGCAACGCCGCGACTTCGCAGGACGACGTGAACCGGGTCTACGCGGTCAACCCCACCGGCAAGAACGTCGCCATCGGCACGACCATCACGGTCACCGTCTGGGGCGATGTGGTCATGCCGAGTGCCCCGAGCTCCGCGCCCTCGCTGGCCGGAGGCTCCGAGCCGTTCGAACCGGGCAGCGACGTCACCATCTCGTGGCCGGCGCAGAGCTGCCCCAGCGGTCAGGAGCTGAGCGGATACGGCGTCAGCGTGTCCGGCGGCGACGCAACCGTCAAGGTGCAGGACCAGAGCCCCGGCGGATCGCGCACCGCAGTCATCACCGCGGGCAACGAGCCGTTCTCGGTCACCTTCACCTACTTCTGCGGCCCGTTCGAATCACCGAGCTCGCCGGCGCTGACCGTCGACGTTTCCGAGGCCACGCCTGAGGCAGTTGCACCAACGCCGACCCCGGGATCGAGCACGAAGCCCTAGTAGCACCGGCACGACACCCATCCGAGGGTAATATCACGTAAGTGCGCCGAGCTATGAGGGAGATTTGTTTTGTCTGAGGAAGGTCGCCTGATCGCTGGGCGCTACCGTGTGGGCGAGCTCATTGGGCGCGGCGGGATGTCTGATGTGCACCGCGGCACCGACTCGCGTCTGGGGCGCACAGTGGCCATCAAGCTGCTGAAGCCGTCGCTGGCCAGCGACCCGGCCTTCCGTACCCGCTTCCGCCAGGAGGCCCAGGCGGCCGCGCGCATGGCGCACCCCACGATCGTGCGCGTCTTCGACGCCGGCGAGGAGACGGTCACCGACCCCAGCGGGCACGAGACCCAGCTCCCCTTCATCGTGATGGAATACGTCGACGGCACGCTGCTGAAGGACATCATCCGGCAGGGCCCGCTCGACTCGACGGAGGCTGTGCGCATCCTCGAGGGCGTGCTCACCGCTCTCGAGTACTCCCACCGAGCCGGGGTCGTGCACCGCGACATCAAGCCGGGCAACATCATGATCACCCGCAACGGCCAGGTCAAGGTCATGGACTTCGGCATCGCCCGCGCGATCTCGGACTCCTCGACCACGGTCGCGCAGACCACCGCCATCCTCGGCACCGCCTCCTACTTCTCGCCGGAGCAGGCCAAGGGCGAGATCGTCGATGCCCGCACCGACCTCTACTCGACCGGTGTCGTGCTGTTCGAGATGCTCACCGCGCGTCCCCCCTTCCGCGGCGACACCCCGGTGGCCGTCGCCTACCAGCACGTCTCGGAGGCTGCCCCCAAGCCGAGCAGCTTCAACCCGAAGGTCTCCCCCGCGCTCGACGCCGTTGTCGCCCGCGCGATGACGAAGGACAGGGATCAGCGCTACCAGAGCGCCGCGGAGTTCCGCTCGGAGCTGGAGATGGCCGCCGCCGGCCACGTGCCGATCCACCCGGCACCCGAGTCCGCGGCAACCGCGCTGTTCAGCCAGAACCCGAACGCCGTTTCCGCGTCAGAACTGGCGCTCAAGCAGCTCTCTGAAGACACCAACATGGTGCGCACCCAGCGCCGCCCACCCGCCCTCTGGATCTGGGCCGGCGTGATGAGCGTCATCGTCATCGTCATCACGGTGATGCTCTGGGCGATGAACCTGAGCCCCAGCACCGAGCTGCCGCCCTCCTCCCGCGAGGTGCCTGCTCTCACCGGGCAGAGCTTCGCCCAGGCGCAGGAGGCCCTGGCCGCGCAGGAGCTGCAGGCCACCGAGATGCGCGAGGCCAGTTCCACGGTGCCCGCCGACCAGGTGGTTCGCACCGATCCCGTCGCCGGCACCATCGTCACCCCCAACACGACGATCAAGGTCTACGTGTCCACCGGCAAGACGGCGGTCGCCATCCCGGATGTCAGCAACATCAGCCTGGCCGACGCCGAGGCGAAGCTCACGGCTGCCGGCTTCCAGCTCGGCCTCACGACCAAGAAGAACTCGCCGACCATCGCCGCGGACACCGTGCTCAGCACCATGCCGGCAGCCGGCACGGAGGGCCACGAGGGCGACACCGTTGACGTGACGATCTCCAGCGGGCTCGTGGAGCTGCCCGACCTGACGGGCCAGACGCTCAGCGCGGCGACGGCCATCCTGCAGGGTCCAGAGCTGCAGCTGGAGGCCACACCGGTGCGCGACGACAACTGCGACGCGCAGCCGAACGACCCGATCGTGCGACAGTCGCTCGCCCCCGGCGATGTGCCCCAGCGCTCCGAGGTACAGCTCACCTACTGCGCGGGGTAGTCGGACTCCCGACCGGCGTGAGCCGGGCTCAGCCCAGGCGCACCAGCGGGTTGAGGTCGAGCGCGCGCGCCGCGGCCCCGGCCAGCCCAGCGCCCTCCAGCCAGTTTCCGAGCATCCGGTAGCCGCCCTCCGTCAGCACGGACTCCGGGTGGAACTGCACACCGTAGAGCGGCGCTGAGGCGTGCCTGAGGCCCATGATGACCCCACCCTGCGTGCGCGAGGTGATCACCAGCTCGGCCGGGACCGTCTCCTCGACGACGGCGAGCGAGTGGTAGCGGGTGGCCGTGAACGGCTGCGGCACGCCGGCGTAGAACGGGCTGTCGTCGTGGGCGACCAACGAGGTCTTGCCGTGCATGAGCTCCTCGGCGTTCGTCACGGTGGCGCCGAAGGCCTCCGCGATGGCCTGGTGGCCGAGGCAGACGCCGAGCAGCGGCTGGCCGGCGGCGTAGGCGGCACGCACCGTCGCGATCGAGACGCCCGCGTCGGCGGGCTTGCCCGGGCCGGGCGAGACCAGCACGGCGTCGTACTCGGCCGCGCGGTCCGCGGCGTCCGCCACCGGGTAGTCGTCATTGCGCACGACGGTGGTTTCGGCGCCGAGCTCCTGCAGGTAGCCGTTCAGCGTGTAGACGAAGCTGTCATAGTTGTCGATGACGAGTACGCGGGTCATGTGCCGACCGTCGCTTCCTGGTTGTTGATGAGCGTCTCCACCCAGGGGAAGACCCAGGTGGCAAGGGAGTAGATGGCCGCGGTCAGGAGCACCAGCAGCAGCAGGATGCGCAGCCAGACCGGGCCCGGGAGGACCCGCCATAAAGCACCGTACATCGATCAGCCTTCCTGCACCTGAGCGGCGACTTGTGCGGCGATCTCCGCCGGCGGGCCCGCGCTGAGCGGCTGCCAGCTCTCGAACACCCCGTACGAGATGATGCGCTCGTCGGTCGAGTACAGCGGGTTGCAGGTGGTGAGCGTGATGATCGCCTCGACCGGGGCGGCCTCCGGCAGGCGCGGGACCGGCGCGAGAACGTCTCCTGCGCTCGGCTGCACGTACTCGTGGTTGCGGAAGCGGTAGGTGTAGTAGCCGTCGGCGGTCTGCACGTAGATGGCGTCGCCGAGCTGCAGCTCATTCACGAGGTGCATGCCGCCGCCCCAGGCGCTGCGGTGGGCGGCCACCGCGAAGTTGCCCGGCTCGCCCGGCATCTGGGTGTTGTCGTAGCGGCCGACACCGAGGTACATGCTGTTCAGGACGTCCAGCGTGGTGCCCTCTGCGATGTTGCGGGCATACTCCGGGCCGAAGCGGGGAACGTAGAGAACGCCGAGGATCTGACCGTGCTCCGGGGCTTCGGCAACCGGCGTCGGCCCGAAGTCGACGGGCACCTCGGGGTCGGCGGCGTCCGGCTGTGGCGCAAGCGGGGCCCCGGCCTGGGCGATCCATTCCTGACTCTGGGATGCCGCGGAGCTCTTCTGCTGGTTTGCCATGATGGCGTCGTTCCACCACAGCTGCCAGGCGAGGAACAACAGCACCAGCACGCCGGCGGTGACCAGCAGCTCGCCGAGCACTCCCGCGACGCTGACCCGGGGGCGAGCGCGGCCTCGGTCCCGGCCCGGGCGCCGAGTCCTGGGCGTCTCGGCGGCCTCACTCATGCTGCAATCCTATGGGAGCTGGGCGACCGGCCACGGCGGTGCTCGGTATCCCCATGGTGTTCAGGATAGAATCGCACGCATGGCACGCACGAAATCATCGAAGCCCGCACCAGTGGTCGAGAACCGCTCTGGTGAAGACGCCCCGAACGCGGTGTGGTTCAAGCCCGTCATGTTCGGCTTCATGCTGCTCGGACTGGTGTGGATCATCGTGTTCTACGTGAGCCAGGGAGCCTGGCCCGTCGCCGCGCTCGGCTCGTGGAACATCCTCGTCGGGTTCGGAATCGCCTTCATCGGCTTCCTCATGACCACCCGCTGGCGCTGACTCAGCGCTCCGCGTGATTCGGCCGTCACCCTCGGGTGGCGGCCTTTTTCATGCCCGCTGTGCCCGCCGGTCCGCGGCCGGCGTCCACAGCCCGTGCTGTAACCCCATAAGAAAGTTATCCACAGGGGTTTACCCGTGTGGAAAGTTACATCCGTGTAATTATCCCCAGTGTTAATAACCCTGTGGATAGATTCTGGGGATAACTCTGTGGAGAGGCCGGGATGCCGCGGGCTCAGACCAGTGGGAAGAACACGTAGCGCAGGCTGAGCAGCAGCAACACCAGCGTGAGGGCGCTGAGCAGCACGATCTGGAGGGCCTTCTGGTCCCGCTTGCGGGTCTCCATGTAGATCAGCCCGACGAGCGCGCCGCCGACCAGACCGCCGAGGTGGGCCTGCCAGGCGATGTTCAGGTTGGGGATGAACCCGATCACGAGGTTGATGCCGAGCAGCACGAGCAGCTGTCTGGCGTCGCCGCCCATCCGGCGCTGGATCACCAGGAAGGCGCCCATCAGGCCGAAGATGGCGCCGGAGGCGCCGACGACCTGCGTCGTCGGCGAGCTGAGCAGCACGACCCCGGCCGAGCCGGCCAGCGCGCTGATCAGGTAGAGCGCGAGAAAGCGGCCGCGGCCGAGCATCCGCTCGAGCAGCTGCCCGAAGATCCACAGCGTGTACATGTTCAGCGCCACGTGGAGGATGAAGCCGGTGGAGTGCACGAGCGCAGCGGTGAGCAGACGCCACGGCTCGAAGATGTGTGTCGACACCGCGATCGGTGTGAAGAACAGCGCGTTCGTCACCCCGAGCCCGGGGATCCACTGCAAGACGAAGACGAGCAGGGTGAGCCCGATGATGCTGTACGTCACCACGGGGGCGCCCTGCCCCGTCATCCGGGTCAGGATGGCGGGCTTGGTGCGCGGCGCGGATGCCCGCTGCTCGCGCATGCACTCAGGGCAGGTAACACCAACTGCCCCGACTGTCTGGCAGTCGGGGCAGATGGTACGGCCACAACGCTGACAGAGGATGTAGCTCTGCCGCGAGGGGTGCCGGTAGCAATAGTCTGCCGCCGAGTCCGGCACCGAGGTCATAGATGCAGCCTAGAGCTGCTCGATGGTGATGCTCTCGATGACGACGTCGTCGAGCGGGCGGTCGCGGCCGTCGGTCGGGACCGAGCCGAGCTTGTCGACGATGGCGCGGGAATCCGCGTCCTCGACGGCACCGAAGATCGAGTGCTTGCCCTGCAGCCAGGTGGTCGGGGCGGTGGTGATGAAGAACTGCGAACCGTTGGTTCCGCGGCCGCCCTGGATGCCGGCGTTGGCCATGGCCAGCATGTACGGCTCGGTGAAGTCGAGGTCCGGGCTGATCTCGTCGTCGAACTGGTAGCCGGGGCCGCCGATGCCCTGGCCAAGCGGGTCGCCGCCCTGGATCATGAATCCGGGGATGATGCGGTGGAACACGACGCCGTTGTACAACGGGGTGTTGCTCTTCACGCCGGTGGCCGGGTGGGTCCATTCCTGCTCACCGGTGGCGAGCCCGACAAAGTTGCGGACGGTCTTCGGGGCATGGTTGCCGAACAGGTTCACCTTGATCGGGCCGTAGTTGGTGTTGAGCGTTGCGACAGCGGTGTGCTTGGACATAGCAACATTCTCTCACAGGCATTTGTGGCGTCCGGCGTTGTTCGCGCGCAACGAAATACACAGGGCGATCTGCAAACTCTCGCCCCGCACTCAGCCAATTCGGTGGCAAGATGGTAGCTGTTCGCCAGAGACACGATGGAGGGTCCGATGAGCCTGTCACGAAAGCGTCGCAAAGAACTCGATCACCTGCGCAGCAGCGCCGAGGAATTGTGGGAACAGCAGCAGGCGGTGTTGAACCACGCCAACGATGTCGCCCGGGAGGCCAGCCGCCAGCTCAGCCACCTCACCCGCGAGGAGGTCGCGCCACGAGTGCGTGACAGCTACGCGCAGTACGTCCGTCCCGGCGTCGACCAGGCGCGCGAGCTCGCACGGGGAACGGGCGCGACCATCGAGCGCACCGTCGTTCCCGCTCTGGGCAGCGCCATCGGCACCGTGCTGAGCGTCGGTGATGTGGCCAGGGACGCCCGCGTGCGCGCCGCGTTCAACCGCGTCGCCCCGAAGAAGGTCGTGGTTCCCGAGAAGAAGAGCTCGGGCATCGGCGGAACCATCGCCCTCGCCGCGGCCGTTCTGGTCGCCGCCGGCGTCGCCTACGCCGTCTGGCAGACCTTCCGCGCCGACGATGAGCTCTGGGTCGCCGACGACGAGTCCCCTCTCGACGGCACCCGCCCCTAGGACTCCCCCCGCACAGTAAAGGCCGCCATCCCTCGGGATGGCGGCCTTTACTGTGCGCTCTGGTTCTGCGCGCTCTGGTTCTGTGTGCTCTGGCGCGCGGCGGCGATCAGCGCTCGATCAGGATGCCGTTGGCCGGCTGCGCCTCGTTCAACGCGAGTCCGATGCGCACCAGCTCGACGGTCTTCAACCCCGCCAGCTCGGCGAGCGGCACCCACCGCGCCTCGTCGCTGGAGCCACCCCGTTCGTGGGCGAGCTCGCCCGAGATGACGTGCGCCCGGTAGAGAATGCGGATCGAGTTCAGCGGGCGTGCGACGGCGCCGGGCAGCCGGCTGTGCGAGCCGATGATGTGGTTGTCGATGCCGAGCAGCACGTCGAGTGCGGCATGGTAGCCGGTCTCCTCGAAGATCTCGCGGATGGCGGTCTGTGACGGGTTCTCGTCGCCCTCGAGCCCGCCTCCCGGCAACGTCCAGGCGTTGCGCCCGTGCTCGTTCCAGTGCGAGAGCAGGATGTGCCCATCCCTGATGATCACCCCGTAGGCAGCAACCCTGATGTCCATTCCGCAACACTACGCCGGAATGCTCGGAGGGCCGCGGCGGACCGGCCCTCCGAGCGTGCGTGTCTAGCGGTGCCCGCTGCGTCGGCGTGCCACCAGGGCGATGCCGACCGCGGCTGCCAACAGGGCCCCGAGGGCGGCGCCACTTGCTGCGCCCGCGTCGAATCCGGTCGCGGGCAGCGCGGCGGTGGGTGCCGGTGTGTGGGTGGGAGAGGGCGTCTGAGTCGGCTCGGGAGACGACTCGGGGCTCGGCTCAGGCGTGGGCTCTGGCGTGGGCTCAGGCTGTGGCGCCGCAACCGTCAGTGTGCCGCCGACCGCCAGCTCGGCGGCTCGGATGCTGTCCCCGGCCGGGGTGAAGCGGGCACCGACGGTGTGTGATCCGGCAGAACCGGTCGGCACGGTGAGTGACGCCCGCCCGTCGACGAGTGCGACCGGGTCGCCGGCGGGGTCGCCATCGATCAGCAGCACGACGGTCCCCGTCGCGAGCGGCGCGCCCGCGCCTGCGGCTGCGCCCAGCACGGTGGCGCGGCCAGCGGCGCCGACGGAGACAGCGACGTCAAACCGCACATCGTCGCCGATGAACGCGTTCCCGCTGCTGAGCGAGCCGGTGAGCGCCGTCGCCCACGGTGTGACGATCAGCGCATCGGCCCCGGTGAGCGCCGCAGCAGAGTCGGCGAACGGTCCACCCGCGCGGAAGTGAGCGGTGATCTCGTGCGCTCCGACGCCACCGGCCGTCACGGTGGTCTCGAAGCCCAGGCAGGTGCCCCTGGGCGTCGCGTGGGCGGTGGCCAGCGAGGAATCGACGCTGGCCACGATGTCACCGGCCAGCAGGAGGTCTAGCGTGCCGGTGAGCGGCTCCCCGGCCGTCGACGCGGCACAGACCGTTGCCTGCAGCACCACGCCCTGCCCGGGGTGCACGCGTGCCGGCGCGGGCACGAGCTCGGTCGTGGTCGGCAGTGCGGTGACGTCGACCGCTGCGGCCGGCGCCGGGGAGGGTGCGGAGGTGGCGTCACCGGAGAACGTCGCGGTCACGGTGTGGCCGCCGACGCCCAGGCCGGTCATCGTGACCGTCGCGGAGCCGCTCGCGATCGGGTGTGACCCCCAGCTCAGCCCGTCCAGGAAGAACTCGACCGATCCAGAGTCGGGGGTCTCGGCGCCGGTGACCTGTGCGGTGACGATGAGGTCAGTGCCGAACGGCACCGCGGCCGGCACGCTGAGCTCCGTCGCGGTCGCGTTCGCCTGCCAGTCCAGCGCGATCGCACCGGGCTCGACGCTGATCGGAGGCAGGAAGCCCACTGGGCGGTAGGCGAAGTCCAACTCGTCGAGCCCCATCGTGCCGGGCCATGCCACGTCGATCGTCGCGGCGAGGCCGGCCGGGGTCGTCGCGATCAACGCCGAGCCAACGGCCGTACCCGCCCGGGTGATGTCGAAGCTGCCTCCGATCGCCTGGGCGGGGGTGCCCGGCCCCAACACCAGCGTGACGGGCACGCGCTGCCCCGCGGTCGGCGACGCCGTGTAGTCGAGCGTGACGGTGGCCGGATACGGGCCCACGTTCAGCTGCTTGATATCCGACGTCGACGAGAAGATCGGCTGCGCCGGGGCCGGGTCGAACTTCGCGCTCACCATCATGGGCAGGAAGCTTGGCTCCCCCGTGGGCAGGGTGAGTGCGGCGACACCGTTCGCATCTGTGTAGGCGGTTCCCAACGGGTTGGTTCCCGGAGGAAAGATTCGCATGCTCAGGAAGCGCACCGGAATCCCCGCAACAGCCGGCGTCACGGTCGCGGTGTACGTTGTCGGCGTGTGAGCCCACATGGTCGTGCCGCCGGTGAGCGGTGAGACGTCCAGCGCGGTCGTGGAGAAGATGTTCGTGACCACAGTGGTATCACTCGTCTGGAACAGCGATGAAGTGCCCGCTGGCTCGAAGACAAAGATCAGCCCGAGCGTCATCGAGTCGACGAACCTCCCCGGGATCGTGAACGCCTGGGAAACGCCGTTCACGAAGGTTTCTGTCGACTGCAGGATTACCCGCCCTGTGTTGGCGGAAGATATGCGGAAGACCCCGGTCACCGTTGCGCCCGCGCCACCGTCGTTGGAGACCGCAGCCGTCACCTCAAAGTCGGTGTAACCCGGCGTGGATGGCGGGGGCGTGAGGAACAGCCCGGTCACTGTGACGGGCGCCGCGGATGCCGCAAGCGGAGCAGCCCCCATGCCGAGAGCGGAGAGCGCGACGATGGCGAGGGTGGCCAGGCCCGCGCGCAGGCGGGAACGGGTGCGAGACGACCGGGAAATTGTGGACTCCATCCTGGCCACGACAGGGCGGACCAGCATCGAGAGTACAAATCGGGCCGCGCGAGCACATCCGTATTAACTACTGATTTCACTCTGGATGCGCCGCGCGCCGGCATCCGGAAAACAAAAAATCCCCGGCGAACCGGGGATTGTCTGTGGAGCCTGGGAGAATCGAACTCCCGACATCCTGCTTGCAAAGCAGGGGGTTAATGCGGAAAGACACGGAATCCTGATGCCCTCGGGCGCTATTCGGGCACGCCAAGATCTGGGCGTGCCTCCTGAAGACCTAATCCAGGCGATGACGAGGTTCAGAGCTGCCGCAGATCGATCCCCGCCGCGCGCATGGGCGAGGCAAACAACTCGAACTGCGCCGCCGGTAGAAGATCCTGAACAACTAGCACGCGTCCAGCGCGCTCGGCGGCGTATGCTCCGGGCCTAAGCCATTCAGTCGTCATCTGGTCAACGGCACCTGGTTCCTTCGCGCAAGCTTTCGCAACCAACAAAATCCTGTTGAAGGCGTGAACGTAGGCAGCGGCCCCGACATCGACACCATCTCGCTCATCAAGCGCTGCCTCAACAGGTGCCGCTGCCTCGGCTTCGGCGATTGACCAAGCGTGCTCGAAATGCCCCGCTTCATCTCCAAGAATGCGGTCGCGTGCGGCATCGGCTCTCTGTTTTGCGTGCGCACGATCCGCGTCCGACAAGAAATCCATCGTCCCATATCGGTGTCGCTCCGTCGCAAATACGATATTCCACATGTGATCTGCTCGGCTTTGCCTTAGTGCGTCAGTTACTCGTGCCCGGATCAGGTCGTTGGCCGCCGTAGCTGCCGCCGCGAGTTCAGGCACCGTGAGTGTCTGAAGTCTCAGGAGAAACGCGTCGATGGCTCTCTGGTTCGGTCCGTGGTTTGTGGAGTCCATTGCAGCCTTTCGTCACATCTTCCCTGAACGTCGGCGCGAAGTGGCTACCCGTGGGAATTCCAGCGGTGACGGAACTCGACGCCAGTGCGATTGGTTCGCAGTTTACAGATAGCGGACCATCGCTTAGCGCTTAGCCCTCGGGGGCGGCTCCACCTTGGGCCGCCCTATAAGCAGACACACACTGGGAGCCACCCAAGCAGGGCTCTCAGGCATCGTGCGAGTGCACTGCACACATCACCTAGAACCTCGCTGTTCAAGCATTCGAACCCCGTCCTCCAAGTAGTTGACTGCGGCCTCGAAGTGGGCAGTCAACGCCACGATGTCTGCGGCAATCACAGCTTGGAAGCCAACGTGATCCGCGCGCCGGATCCGCGCGTCGCTCACGTTCCAGACCGCATGCCGTCGGCCGTGCGCGAGACCGCTGGCGCGTTGCCAAAAGACCACGAGGGCCTCCTGGTGGTCGGCGTGCCGCGTCACGTACGCCTCTGCCTCCTCAAGTCGCTCTGTGATCGACGGTGGCATCAGTCTCGCGCCGGTGTTAGACGGGCGCATGTCGCGCTCGATTTCTAGCTTGCGCAGTACCGAATCCGTCGGGGCTAGCCCTGCGTACTTTCCACCGGCCTTGGTCGCCTCCAGCCGGCGCTGATCACCGAGCGACTCGCGGGAGAGCTGGAGGGCGCGCAGCACGCGCTGGTCGCTGCTCGCTGGACCGATCAGCCACAGCGCGACGCCGGCGCACTCGATCACGTTGCGGAGCAACGTGTATCCCGCGAACGCGGGCAAGATTACTGCCTTCACGGCTACAGCGGCGAGAGTGTTCACATTGTCGGCCGCAACCGAGAGTAGAGCACGTGCTTGGTGGCTAACCGCATCTGTTCGCGAGTCTTGGTCGTCACTCTCGAGCGCGCTATCAACCTGAACATTGAAACCGTTGATCCTGTCGATCAGCGGCTCGACTTGAGCAACCAGCGCTAAGAAATACTCAGCGGCAATCTCTTTGGCGCGACTGCCCGTGAACTCTGCTTCGGAAATGAGGGGTGGCATCATGCAACCGTATCTTTGGAGCCCCCTTCGCCCAATCCACGCCAGTATCAAACACCGGGACGGGCTTGCCAATTGCTCTAGATCATGCAGCCTTTGGCACCGCGAACGCGTCAACTAGCGCCATCAACGGCTCGAGACCGGCAGGTGCGAGGTGTCCATAGCGGTCGAGCGTGATTGACGGACGGGCATGCCCCAGAGCACGTGAGACGCTCAGGAGATTGCCGCCGGCTTCCGACAGCGCGATGGCTGCGAACGTGTGCCGGAGCCCGTGGGCACTAAGTCGCCGAATGGGATCGATCCGAATCGCGTTGGCGCCACCGACGGCACGGGTGAGCGCCGCGTTGGCGTACCCCTTGGAGACGGCGTTGCCAGGACGACGGGGGCTCACGAACAGCCAGTCCGCCTTTGGCCTTGATCCAGCGAGCTCGACGAGGGATGGAAGGACGCTGGCTGGAACTGGAAGCGTGCGGATACCGGCGCGCGTCTTGGAGTCACGCACGGTGAGCTGGTTGCCGACTAGGTCGCCGACACGCAGGGTCCGCATCTCATTCTCGCGGAGACCCAGGAAACCCAGGACCCGGAACATCGTCGCATCGAAGTCGCTCGAGGCAGCATCTACGACCGCGCGCAACTCCTGTGAGGACCAGTACGGTCTCTCGGTATGCCGGAGCGAGACGACAAGGCCCTCGGTGACATCGACGCCGACCAGGTTGTCGCGGACACCACGCTTAATCGCTGCACGCAGCAACTCAAGCTGCTTCTTGCGGCTCGACGCGGCTGGCTCCGCGCGCTGGGACCAGATCTCGATCTCGGTTGCGTCGATAGTCGACAACACTCGATCACCGAACGTGTCGCGAACCACCGATGCGTGATACTCGTCTGCCTCGATGGTCTTGGGTGCTCGGTCGGCCTTGGCAGCCAAGTGACGGTCGAGCAACGTGCCGACAGTGACAGAGCTACTGCGGGTGCCCTGCTGATGAGGGCTTTGGATCTGCGCGGCCTCGTCAAGCAGCGCCTGAGGCTTCTGATTGTCTGAGTAGGACTGCTTGTGCTGTGCGAGCCGGCCCGTCGTCGGATTGATGTCCGGACCACGCCAGCGCCGTTGCCAGCGAACAGCGTTCTTCTGGCGCCGGCGGGCGATCTCAGCTTTGGGTAGGCCATCCCAAAGGTCGTGGACGCTCACTCGTCGGACATCTTCCGGCGTCGAATCTCGGCCATCATTTCATCGGAACTAAACGCGCTGAGCACCTTGACCGCGAGTGCGGCGCGAGCAGCGGCTGCGGCCACGGCCTCCTGCTCAGAGGGCACACCGACTCGCGGGCCCGCGAGCTTCGCTTCCTCAAGCATGTCCGCGGCACGGTCACGGCCGATCATGCGCAGTACTTGAGGATCCATCCCGAGTGGCGACCCGAGCTTCACGAGTGTGATGTCAGTGGGAACCGCGATTCTGGGGCCGTCAGAGCGATAGCGAATTCCATTCAACGCAATGTGGATTGTGGCAACGCTGAGTCCCGTCGCAGCGGAAAGGTCGGCGACAGTGAGGCCGGATTTGCGGTGCATCGCCTTGAGCAGAGTTGACTCGGCGGGAGGTACAAGCTGTTCAGATTCTGAGGTTGGTGGAATAGTCATACAAGAAAGATTGCCACAAATTCACCACATATGCATACGCCTGTCGTGTCGCATGAGTAATGTTGTACAACATGACACACTTACCGATTACTACACTTCTTGCACTCCTGACTCGTGAGGGCGCACTACTGACGGTCAAGGAGACCTCTCACTCACTCGGGGTCACCGAGTGGTGGACCAGGCAGCTCATCGCGCGGGGTGACCTCCGGGCCATCAACGTGGGAGGTACCGCCAACACCGCTCGGTGGCGGGTGGACCCAGAGGATCTGCGAGCGTTCCTCGCGAATCGCGAGAGCCGGTCACGCGATCTGATGGCGTCATGAATGCGAAAGCACTGGGTGACTGTGGCCGGCGCGACAGTCGCCCTTGCTTTGAGGGAAGATGCGTCGGGGCATGAGCTACATCGAAGAGCTGGCGCCTTCTAATCCTTAGGGAGCTTCTAGCTAGGCAGCGTCGAGGTCGGTCGGCCCTGGCCGTTCGGCGTCATTGACGCACTCCTCCACCACTACCAGAGGGACTACCTCACCGCTGGCATCCGCCTCGTCCCGTCGATGACCGGGCTTAGTGAGTTCCAAGCTGGCGAGGTGCTTTTGGAGCTTCTTCGACATAGGGAGGAACGTACCCAGGGTGAGTCCACCAGAAAGCACGGCTCCGAGAACGGGAATGGCCTTCGCGATTCCGCTGGCGAAGAGCTTCTTGGTCATTGCCACGCCGAGGAATGATGCAACTTTCTTGACGATCGGGTAGATCAGCCCCTTGGTGAGCGCTTGCTGCGGGAGCTTTTTGACCACCTGAGCCGCGATAATGGCCGACACTTTGGTCACACCGCTCTGCGCGAACTGCACTCCGACCATTACTCCCACGAATAGCGTGAGGATGCTCTCGGTGGCCTCGTCCATTTCGTCATCACCGTCATCGGCGAAGAGGTCCGGCCAGCTATAGATATAGGCGAGCTTCTGAGCGACGCGGAGCATGTGACCTATGTACTGCGCCATATCAGCAGGCACTGTGCCAATCATTGCGAGACCGCCTGGGATTCCCGCGAGGGTGGAGATCCCTGTCGCTTTGCTCGTCTCGTAGGCGACGGAGGTGTTCGCCGCTTCTGCAATGATCTTGAGCGGTATGCCAGCCGCTGCCGGGCTCTCCGAGATAGCTCGTTCGATCTGTTCCTCGGTGCAGTGTCGCTTGAGAGCCACCCGGAGATAGGCCGCACGATTGATGCGGACGCCGGGCAACTTCGCCGCCACATCCAACACCTGGGAAAACTTCGATCCACTGTGCTCGATCTCTTGGGTACTGGCCATGGGTAGATCGTATCGGCCGCGTCCGGCGCTGATCCGCCTCCACGAAGCGCGCGCTGCGCGCAAGCTAGTTCAGATAGCCAGCCTTCGGCCGGCGGGTCGTTCGTCGGAGCGATGTTGCCAGCGCGGCAGCCATCCCGGAACTCGTTGCGGAACTCCGCGGAACTCGGCGCTGAACAGGTTCCGCAAGAGTTCCGCAACCGAGTTCCGCAGCCGTTTTGCCCGCTGGTGGCGCGGATCGAGTCAAGAAGCTGCGGAGCTGCGGACGGAATCCCACCACTTCTCTTTTGTTACCCCTAAAGAAATAGAGAGTTCTAAGCAGATGAAGAGAAGTAGCGAGATAAGTTCCGCAGTTCCGCATCCGGGATGCCACATTCAGCTGCATCCGCCCTGAGCTTTGCCCTTTCCGAGCGCAGCGAGGACCACGCTTGCGAGCTCGCCTGCTCATCATCGTCAATGCTCGGGGGCGCGTCCAAGGCCGTTGCTTCGCAAAGCTGACAGATTGCCCTGTGTAGTAAACGTCAAGTTGTATTAATCGCACACAATCGATACCATCGGACTACAAGCGGTTGCAATCACGCCACAGTCCCACTCCTTGAATCTCATATGGTGGCAGCAACCTCCGATTCCGGACTGCAGGACAGAAGGAACTCCACTTGAGAGGTCCCCATGTGCACTGCAACTACGACTCTGCCCCAGACCCTTCGCCTGTCGAACGCTGATGACCCGTTGCTTTCGTTGCGTGCGGCATCTGAACGCGGTTGGCCACACCCGCACACGTTACGGAGGTACGTTCACGATGGGCGCCTCCCGGCAGTGAAAGTTGGCAAGCAGTTCATGGTGCGTGAGTCTGACCTCGATCGTCTGGCAGCACCAGTGCTCGCGATGAGTGACCTCGTTGAAGCGCATCCGTCTGAACCCAACACCCTCGACGACCTCGCAGTGATGGCCGCACAGATGGTCACGACTTGGCCACGCCTGAGCGTGGAGCGAAAAGCGGAGCTCAGTCGGCTACTCGCCGCTTCCTGACGTTCGATACCCCATATAAAACGTTAGGGCCGCCGAGCTGTAACTCGACGACCCTGACACGGCAGATCTGCAAAGGAGATCTCCTGATGTCTACTTCAATCCTATCCGAAGACGACTTCGAGGCCCAGAGTTCTGGCAAACGGTCAGCAGCGCAGCAGCTCGTCGACTTGGCCCTCGATGAGTACAATCTCGGCGTCGATTTGGACGGCAAAGCTTTTGGCGTTCGAAAGGGCGGACATATCGCTATTCCGCTCGTCGGGAGCAAGCGTTCCGTTCGCAAAGAGGTCGGCGGACTGTTCCGTCGCAAGACCCGGCGCACCGCCTCGCAGAACGCGCTGAGCGACGCGATGAGCGCACTGGAGTACGAAGCTGACGACCCGGGTGACCCGGTCGCTCCCACGAAGCTTCACATGCGCGCATCTCGTACCAGTGATGACGAGATCTTCATCGACCTCGGTGATGCAACGGAGCAAGTCGTTCGCGTAACCCCGGACGGCTGGGAAGTTCTCAACGGTTACGCTGAGATCCCCGTGCTGTTCCGACGCACTAACGTGACGGCGGCTTTGCCCACACCCACACGCAACGGGAGCCTGGATCCTCTGTGGGAGTTCGTTAATCTCCCCTCTGCAGCCGACCGGGAGTTGATTACCGGTTGGCTGATCGCAGCGGTAATCCTGATCGGCCTTCCCTGCCCGATACTTGCACTGTTGGGTGAGCAAGGTACCGCCAAGACCAGCAGCGCACGGCGCATCTTCTCGCTCTTCGACCCGACGGCCGCAGCAGTCCGACGGCCTCCGAGCGACGCTGACCGGTTGCTCCATGCCGGCGCCCACTCCCGCAGCGTGATCTTCGACAACCTGTCCTCGATCCCTCGCTGGTTGTCCGACGGCCTGTGCCGCTACGTGACCGGTGAGTCTGACGTGGATCGCTCGCTCTACACAGACGACGACGCCCGCATCATCCAGGTCCAGGGTGTTCTGGGATTCACTGGAATCGACGTAGGAAGTCTTGCCGGCGACCTGGCAGAACGTTGCGTGTGGGGCGATCTCGAGGTGATTCCTGCCACCGGGCGTCGCTCAGAGCGGGAGCTCAACGCTGCTTGGGACGAGGTGTACCCGTCGATGGTCGGCGGCCTGCTAGATCTCGTCGTGCTGACTCTGCAGAAACTACCCAAGGTCCACCTCGCTGAGAAGCCCCGTATGGCTGACTTCGCAGAGGTACTCGCTGCGCTCGATCTCGCCACGGGATCAAGCAGTCTGGACCACTACATACAGGCGCAACAGTCCGTGGCCGAGGACATAGTACGCACGGACAAGTTCCTTGGCGCGATCATCGGAAAGATCACCGAACGATGGGTTGGGACTGGCAAGGAGCTGTACACGCTGTTGCCGCGGCCAAGTGACGACAAGTTTTGGCCAGAGCAACGAGGTATCAGCGGCAAGATGCGTCGCGTCGCCCCAGACCTCCGCAAGGCCGGCTGGACCGTCCAGGAGATCAAGCCAGATCCGGCCAGCAAGCGACCCAAGACATGGATTCTCGTTCCGCCAGATACCCATATCACCGACGCCGAGATCGCCACCGCGCAGTTTGCGCGTGAGCTGTGCGACTTGGACGTCAAGGAGTGGACTGAGCGTGTGCTCGCTGACGGAGCAACGTCGAGCTGTGCGCATGAGCACGGCACCTACCACCGCATGGGATCTGACTTCCTTTGCAAGAAGACGGGGTGCACCGCGCGGTGGAGGCCGGGGTACCAAGCCCTAGTCGAGCGGTCCAAAGCCCTTGATGCGCGCCTGATGACCGAGCTAGAGCGTCTCAGTCTGACGGTTCTGGCGTTCGACCAGATCATCGCCGATCGCGCAAACGACGACGTTGCTGCTTGACCCGACATCCAAATCACTGCGAGATAAGAGCCCGCCTCCCGCGCACCCGCGGGGGCGGGCTCTTCCCTTTCCTGGCGGTGACTTCACTCCAGTTCCTCCCGGTCGTCCAACCTGCCGGCCTCAGGCCAGCCATGAGAACTATCTAGCGCGCAGCGCGCAGTATGTGCGAGTGTCAGCTGGGTAGTACAGGATGGGCTCGTGACCGATCTCGAGAACCTAGTGCCGCCACATGAACCCGCCGAGGACTTCTTCGTCTTTGCTGGGAAAGCAGCCCTCAATCTCGTCCCAGTCGTTGGGCCCCTCGCCGCGGAGACTCTTGCTCACGCGCTTGAGACCCGACAGGCAGAGCGGCAGCATGAGTTCAATATCGCGATTGCGAAGTCCCTGACAGACGCCATAGTTCGACTCGATGGGACGGCGACAATTGAGGACGTCGTGGGATCCGATGACTTCATTGCCGCCGTCACCCGCGCACAACGTGCTGCCGCAGAGACCGCAAGTCAGCAGAAGCGCCAGCGGCTCGCTGCTGCCGTCGCTAACGGTGGCTCTTGGGCACCGTTCTCTATAAGTGAGCGCGAACAGTTCACTCGGCTCGTCGGTGAATTCGACGAGCTCCACATCTGGCTGCTGCACTACTTCACCGATCCCGCCGCATGGCTCCAATCACGAGGGCTCTACGACCAGCACTCCAACATCATGATGGGCGGGATCTCCAGCCCGCTCGGTTCCGCACTCGGCGTGGAGGAGCGGGTCTGGCGTTCCGCCGTTACTCAAGCAATTGCTGACATAGAGCGCGCCGGACTTGGCGCAGTCCCGCTGACCACGACGATGGGCGTCGACGGGATCTTCGCACCACGCACCTCGGAGAAGGGCCGGCGGTTTCTCGCGTTCATCAACGAGCCCGACTCCCTCGCGGCCGAGCCGCCCGCGTCGCTCTGATGACTAGCGACGAAGTCGATTTCGACCGTCTTCCGCCCGGCCGCGACTGCCCTGAGTGCAACCAGCCACTTGAGCCAGGCCCCATCGACGACTCTCTCCAGCTGGTTTGGCTCTGCCCCTCGCACGGCATGGTTCACCGAACCATATGATCCGTTCGAAGAGCACTGACACTCTCTCGCCCGGTCTGACCGCATATGCCTCAGCTCGCTTGCCGTCCCGCTTGGTGGCCCGGAAGCGCACACGTTGGTGCGTCGCTGGTAATCAATGTCAGTCCCTCAAGACAGAATGGAACCATGCCAATGCACCTTGCACCAGTCCCGGACACTCCGGAGATCCGCAAGGCTCGCGGCGCATTCTTCACTCCCGAACGGATCGCCGCATTCGTCGTCAATTGGGCAATCCGCAGTGCCGACGACACGGTCCTGGAGCCCTCTTGCGGGGAGGCGGCGTTCCTCACTCACGCGGTTGAGAAGCTCGCCACGTACAACACTGGACCCGCGCGGCCGCCTCGCGTCGACGGGGTAGAAATTCACGTTGCATCCGCCGCCGAAGCCCGCCGCCTAGTGCGTGAGGCTGGGGGCGATCCGCAGATCGAAACGAACGACTTCTTCCTCGTTGAGCCAAGCGGAACCTACTCTGCGGTGATCGGAAATCCTCCTTACATCCGCTACCAGGACTTCTCCGGCGACGCACGCACGCGATCTCGCGAAGCGGCGCTCAAAGCTGGCGTCAACCTCTCAGGTCTCGCGTCTTCGTGGGCAGCGTTTACTGTCCATTCCGCGCTCATGCTCAAGCGCGGTGGGCGCTTGGGCCTAGTGATCCCAGCCGAGCTCCTGTCGGTTAATTACGCCGCCGAGGTGCGCAAGTTCCTCATGGATCGTTTCGCCAAGGTCGACCTCGTGCTTTTCACCGAGCGAGTCTTCGCCGAAGCACAAGAGGATGTCGTTCTTTTGCTCGCCGAGGGCTTCGACGAGGGCAGTGCGAAACACATGTCGATCTACCAAGCGCAGAATGCTGCGGCTCTCGACGAGACGCTTGCCGCGACGACGTGGACACCGAAGAACTCCGCCGACAAGTGGACACCCTCGCTTCTGAGCGCCGCCGCACTCTCTGCGTACAACTCACTCCTCGACACGAGCTTCACTACGCTCCATGAGTGGGGCGAGACGACGCTCGGCATGGTGACTGGCAACAACCGGTATTTCACCATGTCGCCACAGGAAGCCGCCGATCAAGGCATCCCTCGCTCCGAACTGCTCAAGCTGTCCCCTCCTGGCAGCAGTCATCTTCGAGGACTGATGTTTTCCGACGATGCGTGGCGCGCGATGGGCAAGAAGGGCGCAGCGACCTACCTACTGCGCCCAAGCGGCACACCGTCCGAGGCTGCGCAGAGGTACTTTGACGCGGGTGAGATCGCAAAGGTCGACCAGGCGTACAAGTGCCGCGTGCGAAAGCCGTGGTGGCGGGTGCCACTCGTCAAGACAGCCGACCTGTTCCTGACTTATATGAACGCCGATACTCCCCGCATCACGACGAATGAAGCGGGTGCTCTGCACCTGAACTCGATCCACGGTATCTACCTCAACGAGCAGCACCGCGATCTCGGTCGTCAGCTACTCCCACTCGCTTCGCTCACGTCGATGACACTCGTCGGCGCGGAGACAGTGGGACGCGCCTACGGGGGTGGAATGCTCAAGATCGAGCCCCGCGAGGCCGACCGGCTTCCTGTCCCGCGACCCGAGGTCGTAGAAGCTGCTCGGGAGAAGCTGGTGGCGTTGCGTCCGCAGTTGGCGTCTCGGCTTCGATACGGTCAGCTTTTGGAGGCAGCAAAGCTGGTTGACGACGTACTGCTAATTGGAGAGCTTGGAATGGCGCGATCAGAAGTTAGAGCACTCCGGGACGCATACTCAGAACTTTCAGCGCGCCGCACATCAAGGGGTCGACGTGTCCAGATTTGAGGGTCGTCTTCTCGCCGCCGTGAAAGCAGCGGGCGTGAAGCCCGCTGACACTGACACCCAGGCGAACAAGAAGAACTGGAACCAGCGCCTCAGCGACAACTTGGCACAAGCTATCGCCGCCGAACTTCGCGATCGCGGCATGGACAACGTCCTGCCCGCAGAACCGGGCCAGCTCGGATCAAGCGGTGCTGAGCGCCGTCTATCTGGGGGCATCGGCGCCAAGAAGGTAGACGTCTCGTGGGCGACCGAGGAATCTGGGCTGATCTTCGCCGTTAGTGTGAAGACGATCATGTGGCGCGACAGCGCGACCAGAAATTACCAGAAGAACCTCACTAACCGTCGCGGTGACATGCTCATCGAATCCGTCACGCTCCACCGCCGGTTTCCGTATGCGGTGCTCGCGGCGTTCATGTTTTTCGACGTGGGGGCCGAAACCGACGACCGCTCAGCGGATGGGGCACAAAAGAAGCGAAAGAGCACTTTCCGCAACGCTTTCCCGAGGTTGCGCCTGTTCACGGGTCGGAACGACCCAGCCGGTCGGGAAGAGCAGTTCGAGAAGTTCTTCGTCTTCTTACTCGACTCCAATCCGTTCAATCCGTCAATTCGCGCATTCGAGGTCAATGACCACGAGACCGGTGTGGACATCGACAAGGCACTCGACGAGATGATCGAGCTCGTTGGCGAACGGAACTTCGACCTCTACGACGGCACGGACGGCAAGATCACAAAGATCTAGCGTTGATTCCCGCGTTTCGCGAGTCTCGACGAGCAGGTCACACATCCTGTCGTGATCTCCAGTCACACCCTCTAGAACGGCAAATTGGAGAACCCGACTGCTCTGGCGACGCCGTCTGCCTCTGGAGACAAGTCGTTCAGCTCGGGATCCTCGTCGTCCTGCCACTCCGTTCGCACCGCGACAATCAACTCTCTGTCCTTCGACTGAAGGAGCTTCTTGAACGCTTTGGATCTTGCGCCGGCGGTGCCGACGAAGCCGCGCGAAACTAGTTGAGCGAACGTCGTCCGATCGACGTACTTGGCGTTGTCGTAAGTGAGACGGAAACCTCCCCGCGGGCCTACTTTAAACGTGTCCTCCTCGACGGCGAGGCGGAGCCAGTCGGCAGGGACGTACATACCCTTGAGCGTCTTATTGTCGAGCTTTCTGCCCGCGTCACCGCGAACAAACTTGAACCAGAATGGCGTGCCGAACGCTCTCCAGTCGGCCGCCAACTTCGCCACCTGACGACCCATGGGCATGAGAGCAAGCTGCTTGGTTATCTCACCCTTACGGGCATAAGCCCACTCGTGCCCATTGTGCGGATCGTTGGACTTGAACTTCTCGAGTCGTTTGTACTGGACGAACGTGAACGCATCGTGGACCTGATCCCAGTACAGGAGGTCCACACCAAGTTCGAGTTCGATCGGCTTCTTGTTGACCGACATCACCATCAGTTTGTCCCCGCCATTCTTGTCGATGAACACTGCGACGCTCGCCGCCCGCTGATCACCGACCAGTTTTCCGTCGAAGCGCTGAAGATCGAGTGGCAGGAGTTCCTCCTCCAGGTCATGCTCGTATCCCGCGTTGAGCACAGTCTGCAGGAGCGTCTCGTTCGCGGATTCCGACGGCGGCGACACGAAGGCGTCGGCTGGCAGCTCGATGTTTGCCATCTGCGCAGCAAGTTGGACAGCGTCCTTGGCCTCAACACGAGATTGCTGGACGCCCTCGGGGAACTCGCGTGCATCTCCGAGCACGGCGGCGATCCATTCCCTGAGCGTGGGATCGAACGCCTCGAGGTGCTTGACCAGCGCCTGCGCCGTCTCGGCCGAGAGGAGTCGCGAGTGAAAGTCGGGCGGTATCTTTCCGAGAGCAACAGGCTTCCTCTGTAGGTCAGCCACCGGCACAGCAGCGGGAAGCCGATAGATCGGTGTGAGCGTCGCTCTCACAAGCCCACTTGCTACCCCTGCAACGCCCCGAACCAGGGCGAGCGCGACAATCGAATCACCGACAGCGCCATCTTCCTCGTCCTCAGAGCTTTCGTGCACCGCAATGCAGATCGCACCGACTGTCGGCGCCGCGTCCTTGTCGAATCCTTCCGAGATACGCGAGGCGCTCTGGTACCTGATCCGGTTCGCCCCCTTGGATCGAAAGATGTGGAAGGGCGCGGTCAAGGTGAGAACTGAAGGAGCAGCGTCTGGCATGGGCACATTCAAGCAGATCGGGATCGCGCGTCGTCTGACGCGGTTCACCTATCGACACCCACGGCTCCTGAGAGCCCACGGTGTCGACTAGCGCGACTGGCGCAGCGACACAACCACCGCCACCCCCTCGCCATAAAAATCACGCAAGCATTGTGTTTTGCAAAGGGCTCCACTATGTTAAATATAAATCAAGCACAAGCCAGTCCTTTTCTGGCTCGCATCAGGAGGAGTAAATCATCATGACAATAAATTTCAAGCTAGGCGATGTGCAGCCGCGTGACCCTCAGAAGGACCCCATGTCACGCACTTGGGTTGGCTGGGATCCCACCCTCTCACCCAAGGCCAATTTCGCGCAGAATCGCGGAGTCTGGGCCCTTGGTCGACGCGTGCACAAAGTGAAGATCGCGACCTACTCGTACAACTCAGAAGTGGCCATGGTCGTCAAACTCGACCGCAAGGGCGGGAAGATCGAGTTCGACGAGTTCCCGGACCTGGAGGGCGGCCGGACGAAGTTCGCACTTCGTGGAAAGGTGCTCGGCCCTGGTGACGCTGACTACGACGCACTGATCGGCACCACCGTCGACAGCTTCCGCAACCCTGTCACCTACCCGCTTCGTCCATTGGATACGCCCCGCACATGTGGCTGCGGATGCGGCGAGGAGGTCGCCGACAGTCGCGATTTTCTCCCCGGGCACGATCAGCGCGCGGTTCACGAACGCATCGCCCAGGAATGGGGCACCACTCTCGGCTTCATCGAGTGGTTTGATGCAACCTATGGCGCTCCTGGCGAAACCGACCTGGAAGCCGCCAGCTAGGGACTGGGTCGTTGGCCTCAGCCGAGAGCATCAGCTCACGCAGCAAATCAGCAGCCTCGTTGTCACAATTCCTGACACGGGGCTGCTGTGCCCCTACGCGCCCTTCAACCCTCTTTTCAACTCAACACCATCTCACTTCAAGGGGCTGGTATTCAGCACCGGATAATCGCACTTATCCGCACTATTCGGCGAGAGCCCTCTTTTCCGGGTTTCAGCGTCGAGACAGGGAAAGCCGATCCTTCATGGCGGTCAATCATTTGCCCGCCGACGGCCCGATCTCGGCCATACAGCCGTTTGTGAGACATCCAACTATTCTTAGCGTCACGGCAGCTGGTGCCGCGGACCGACCTGTGGCCCCCTTCCCGATCTTGAGACGAGAGGTCAAAGCGATGTATGTGGGCACGCTGACGATGGGTCAAGAGACGTGGCTGGCGAAGCTCGAAGCGTCTATGCCCGGATCGCAGATCGTTGCTTGCGACGTCGTTGAAATTTCCGACCTATGGATGCCAGCCGAGAAGGTCAGCACAGCCCGACGCAGGCTTCTCGAGCTCTACTTCGACGCCAACGGATGGCGACGCTGGCGGGACCTGTCATACCCGGGCCAGGTGAACCAAGGCGTGGCCTTATCCTCCAAACAGGCCCTACGCACCTACGACGACGTCGTCGTCACGTTCCTCCCAGAGGAGTGATCTCCCATCCGGTGCGGCGGTCGGGTCAGCCGCCACAGAGACAGCAATGACCGGGAAGGCCGGCCCGGACCCCTCGCGCGCCGACAGGAAGAGCCCATCCAGTTGGGCGAGACCTTGTTGTTTCCGGTTCAGAGTCGCGATAAATCACGGCGAAACGGGAACAGTCGGAGCTTTCAGCACCAACATCGGCGGGGCGAGAATCCCAGCCACTCGACGGAAAAGCACCGGGACGCTGTCTCGAAGGCGCGGCATATTCGTGACTGTGATTTCTCTGGGAACTTAGAGTCCTTGATTGCCCCTTGGAGCCCCGTTACTAGCCCGAACTGGTGACAACGTCGCGGTCCCCTTTTGTTGGTCTCCGAGCAAATTCTGCCTTTCAGAAACACAGAAGAACGCCCCAGGGGACCGCTTGCACGCGAAAAGCGGCCTCCACGCCTTCCCGCTAACCTGCTTGCTTATGACCCGTCTGCCACCTGATTCCAACAAAGTTCTTAGGTTGGGACGAGGCGAGCGCGGTTACCGCTGTCACCGAGAACCCTCTCGACGCAATCGAAGTCTCTGGCCGTCTACATTTCCCCACCTGGCAGTTCTGCGCTGGCTTCCCAGGGCAGATCCCTCCGGACTTTCCCTCTGTGATCGAAGCAATCCGTCCGAGGCGGGATTGGCAGAGCGCCGCAGGGTTCATGACAAGGCCACAATCGGGTCTCGTCGCGTATGGGCGCAAACTCCGGTGGAGTGGCTCCGTAAAGGCGTGGATAACAAAGCAGTCAAGGAACTGGTCGAGTCTTCAAAAGGGTCGTAGAAGCCTCACAAATGCACCCAATGCTTGGCTTTGAAATAGAGAAATACTGGAGAAGACGTTGAACATGTGGCGCGAGGTCTGGCCCCCATTTCGGATTGAGCTTGTCGAAGAGACGGCTCGATGTCTGACGAATCAGGGGGCGTCTGCCACTCGCGGGGTGCTCCCCCGCTGGGAGGCACTCACGAGCGAGGAACAACAGAACGCCTTCCATGCTGTCGCTCGTACCTTTCTCGCACAAGATGAGGCAATGCAGAACCTCATCAAGCGAGGACTCGCCCCGTGAACGATGAAGGTTCATCCGGCAAACGCTCGCCGTCCGATTTCACAACCGGCTCGAGGAAAGAGACGCATGTGGTCGTCGCCGGCGACTGGCACGGAAACTTCGACTGGATCGGTAAAGCCATCCCGTCAGTTGCCCGCGAGACCTCCGGCGTGCGAACGATCTTGCACGCCGGCGACTTTGGAATCTGGTCCGGCGCGCGAGGTCGCAATTTCCTCGACGCTGTCGACTTCTGGTGCGACAGGGCCGCGATCTCTCGCGTGCTTGTCACCCCAGGGAACCATGAGGACTGGAATTGGCTCGAGAGGGAGTTCAATGCGCGGCCGGGCAAGCCGGTAGAGCTGAGCAAGACAGTTGAGGTACTCCCCCGCGGCTACCGATTCGAGATTGGCAACCGGATGTTCGTATCATTCGGCGGTGCAGCCTCCGTCGACTTCGAGTTGCGAAAACCGGGCATCGACTGGTTCCCGAGTGAGTTGCCAACGGAACAGGACGTACTGCGTGCCATCAGCGGTGGTCCTGCAGATGTCCTGCTCACGCATGAAACGATCGACGGGGGAACCCCGGCTTCCGAGGCCGTGCTTAGCAGCAACCCAATGAGTTGGAGTGCTGATGCGCTGCGCTACTCAGGTCGATCGCGCGAGCTCGTCACAAAGGTCTGGGCCGGTGTCGCCCCGAAGTTGCTTGCCCATGGGCATATGCACGCGGCTGACTGCACGACACTCGGCTCTGGGCAGCAGATCGTTTCGCTCGGCTGTGACGGCCAGTCCAAGAATCTCGCTCTACTCGAGCTTTCGACGCTGAACTGGCAATGGCTGAATGGTCCACCAAAGCCGCCACGGGTTCGGCGCACAAGAGACTGGGAGACCCAGTTCATGACAAGACCAAAGATCGAGGAAACCGATGGCTGAACCGGAAAAATCTGAGGTGATCGAGACTTCAGCCGACCCGCAGGAAAGTCACCGCGAGATTGTTGCATACGGCGCAGCCAAAGCAGCAGAGAACGGCGAGTTCCTGCGCCGCGGCATCCTGATTCAAACTTTTACGTTGGAGAGCGAGTAGTGACCGGCGACCGACTCGATGTCCGCGAGATCACGCGCCGCCTGAACGCAGCGCTCGGCGGCACTCTCGTCGCCACTCTCGCCGGGTCGAAGGACAGCAAGATCACCCACAAGTGGGCGAAGGAAGGTGGCCCCGCGCCGCGCGCCGAGGCAGTCCGTCGACTGGCGTTCGCCTACGAGCAGTTGCAGAAGGTCGTCGAGGCTGAGGGCGAGCATGTCGCACGCCTCTGGTTCATCGGCGCCAACCCCTGGCTCGACTACGACACACCTGTGAACGCGATCCGCGAAGGTCGTCTGGAAGAGGTCGCCCGCGCCGCGCAGGCGCTGGTCGACGACGCGTTCAGCGCTTGACCATGAACCGAAGCAAACAGGTCATGCTGGACGCATGAGCAAAGCTGAACGTCTCCCGGCCGCCGACATACACGTCGGTGATCTGGTCACCCTGCAGAACGGCACTGGGTACCGGGTGCGCGAGGTGACGCCCTCGGCGTTGGACAAGGTTATCCGACTCGGCGCTCTCGTCGAGGTGACTGTGCCAGGAGGTCCAGAGCTCGGCCGCCGCTTCACCATCGGAAAGCAGACCGGGACGATGGTGCTGGTCGAGCGCGCCAGCTAGTTATCCACAGTTCTTGCCGAATAATCCGCTAGCGGGCTCATTCGCCCACATTGACGGATGCCCTTCTCCTACAATTGAGGAGTCGGCATTCGCGCCTTGAGGGGGCCGGCGGGAGATGTTTACGCCAGTAGGTTCTCCCGGGCAAGATAAAAGCCCAGACTTCGCAGGTCTGGGCTCTTGCTCACCGAGTGGTGCGCGAGGGAAGTGGATTCCCCTGTAATAACTACTAGGAATCCTACGTGTGTTGGGTTGCAATTGCAATCCAAAGGCACCCCCTTGGGGACGCCTCATTGGCTCACGCCTCTGGACATATCGAAGCAGCACCCTTCGGACCCGTGTCTGGCCACGTTCGAAGGAGTTCCACCGATGAACACAGGTAACTGTTCTCATTGTGGTGCCGCTTCGCGTAAGCGTTTCGTGATTGGGGTAGCTGTCAAGACAGCTGTCGTTGCAATCATGGCATTCGCCCGCGAGTGGTTGACTGACCTCTTCTAGGCAGTCGGGGCTCGTCACTTTCGGGTGGCGGGCCCTCCCTCAACTCGGGCGCCGGTTATGACGGTGACTCCCGCCATCCCGGCAAACGCTCGTCGAGCAACATCTGCCGCTCGCTGGTCATCCAGCTGCGGCCGCTCCGAGCAGCCTCGCGCTACGCCGTGACCCAAGGTCCCGGATGCTTGCTGCCCCGCGGAACTACCCCTGTGGCACCGAGCACGAACGCTGCATCGCTGAGGTAGCCCATCCACTTTGCCTCGTTCATCGCCACGTCGCAAAACGTCCAACGCCTGATGGCCCGATCAACACGCCTCGATCTCGGCACGAACGTTGTCGATCTGCTTCTCGAACGACGGCACCCACCGCGTCAGCGCCGGGAGGTCATCCCATCGCACCACCAGTGTGAATCCGGGCTTCTTCCGCTTCCCGATGGTCAGCACCTCGACCCGAACGAAATACGGAATCTCCAGCGTGTCAAAGTGCTCGCTGAGCTCGGGAATCCCGTTGCCCCACTCCGTTGACGCGCGCTCGTCTCGCCAGATGCAAAACTGGCCATCGGGTTCAAACCACATGCCGCTCTTGAGGGTCAACGTGCCGACGATCTTTCGCTGCGCTGCGCGCTGCTCCGGGGTGAGGGCCATGGGCTCCACGCTAGGGGAAGTTCGCGCTCGCAGATGCCGTTGGCCAAGATCACGACGATCCAATCCCGATGGCGGGGCTTCTTCGTGCGGGTCTGGAGTGGGCGGCCAGTGACCACGATGTGACCACTCACTGGTCGCTACCCGCCCTGCATTCCCGTGGTGGCCGCGGAGTGGGCAAGCGCGGACCACGGTGTGGCCACGACGTGACTCCTACTGCCCTGGCAATCAGCGGGTGGGCCACTAAGTGACCACTGAGCGGCCAGGTTCTGGCCACGCTTCTGCTTCGCGGGCGACCGATGTGGTTGCGTAACGGCCGTTTTGGCAAGCTTCGACGGGTCGATTTGCATGCGCTTGACGATGAGCGTCGAGGTACGCGCACCGCCGGGCTCCACCCGAGTACGCTCATCGCCGTCGCGCGTGGCGCAGATTCTGCCAACTTGTCGGCGGCAGAGTCTGCGCTGGTGCTCGCCGCGAGGGCGAGTACCTCAAGCCCGCAGGGCGCCCTTCAGGTGGGGTCGAGGGGAGGGCGAAGCTCTCCCCCGCAAGCTCATTTGAGGAACACGAGCGCCAGCGATGTATGACGAAAATGTTGCTTGCGTGATGATGGTAACCATAGAGTAGTTGGTAGTAATTTTGTAGCAAACGACAAGGGGGGGATGCGGAGAAATGACTACCACGACCATCACCTGCGGTACTCCGATTGGGAGTGCGCGGCTCACCGTGGGAACCGACGAAGTCGGGGCGGAACTGGTGATGTCGCGTGCCACCGATCGGAGTACCGCACCGACGACGCTCGCCAGAGAGACGGAGCTTGGTGCCCCGCCGACGACGCTCGCCAGAGCAACGGAGTTCGGTGGCGACATCGGAAGCATCTCGGGATGCTTCCGGAAGGCAGAGCTCGCACCGGTCCCGCTGCAACTGAAGTGGGCCAATCATGGCTAATCCGATTGCAGATACGCGGCGACCGAATCGCAGGCGCATTGTGAGTGTTCGCCTCAACGAAGGCGAGCTCGACCGCATTCTCCGTGCAGCGGCACGGGATGGCATAGCCCCTTCGGTGCTCATGCGGGCGGCGGCACTTGACGCGGTCAATGCCGCTCGTCCATCGCCGTCGATGGCAGCTGCGATCGACGTAGCACCGCAGGCACCGGCTCGCGAGCTGGTCGAGCTTCGCACCTCAGTGAACCGCGTTGGCGGGAACGTGAACCAGCTGGCTCGGCTAGGCAATCAAAGTCGGGCACTGGTCATCACTGCAGCCGACGACGAGGCAACCGTGACGGAGCTATTGTCAGATCTGCGAGCTCTGCTCGTGGAAGTGCGCACCCAACTTGGCGGGTACCGCTGATGAGCATCGTTCATGTCAAGCGAATCGCCAAGACCCGTAGCGCCGTCGACTACGAGCTCTACGGAGCGAAGGGCAGCAAGAGGTTTCATACCCACAAGGCCAACGGCACCGATCGCGTCGCGGCGATGACGTGCGACCACCGATCTCCGGAGGAGTTCGTGGCGCGGGCCGAGGCGCTGACCGAGAAGTACGGTCGCAAGATCGAAGCACGCTCAATCATCCAGAGCTTTAAGAACACCGAGTTCGATCCGCGCGATCCCGAGCAAGTACGGCAGGTGAATGAGCTCGGCTACGAGTATGCAAAACGGCTGCACCCCAACTCGGACGTGCTCGTAATCACGCACATCGACGGCCATGGTGGGCATCCCCATAACCACATCAAGGTGATCAACCACGACGACGTGACCAACAAAGCACTGCAGGGAAACCACCTCCATTGGATGGTCGCGAAGGCCAACGATCAGTTGATGCGTGAGCACGAGCTCGAAGTGCTCGAGCGCAAGACCGTCGAGAAGGACGGCCGCAAAGTCACGTCGCGAGACCAAGGCTCATACTGGGAGCAGGATCGCGAGAGCAGCAACCTCTCTGAGTTCGACAAGCAACTCGGCGACAAGATCGAGGACGCCCTGGTCGACTCCCGGTCGGTCGACACCGCTCACTTCCGCGAGGTGCTCGCCGAGAACGGCATCGAGCTTGTCGAAGAGGTCCACAGGATCACGGGCAGTGCAGACGGCGGAACGCCCGCGCACGAGTCGACCGGATGGACATACAAGGGTCTCGACGAGACCGGCCCGAAACGACGCACTCGTCGCCGCAAAGCTTCTTCGCTCTCAAGCGAGTTCACCCATAAGGGCGCGCACGAGGTTTTCAAGTACAACCAGCAGCGCTCACGACAACAGGCGCAGGTGGTTGTACTACCGACGACGATTACAGAGGAGACGGATCATGGGCGCACTTTCGAGAGTTCAGGAATTGCAAGCAGAGGAACAGGAGCAGCAGTCGAACTCGAAGCTGTTCGAGTTGTTGACGTCGATGCAATCGCAGCTGCAGACCGTTCAGGAACAACAGAGCGTGATCGTGGGCACGGTCTCGGACCTAGTGACGGCGCAGAACTTGAGCACGCAGGTGATCGAGCGGCTGTCGACCTCTCGGGAACCCGAGACAAGCTCCGCGGCGCAATCAAGCGAGATCGCGAAGCTGCAGAGCAGCGTCAGCGAGGTCGGCGAGACGGTGAAGCTGCTAAGCGAGGCAGTGACCGGAAGCACGACGGTGAAGCTGGCGGGCGGCGAGACGGTCAAGCAAACCGACCTCTCCGCTTTCGAGCTCAGTCGGAAGACAAACGATCGAGTGGAGGCCATGACATCGAGCGTTGATCAGCTTGCAGTGGCGGTGAAATCGAAGGCACGCGTCAGCGTCGACGCCGACAAGGTCGCAGCCGTCGTCGTAGGACAGGTTGCCGCGGCCAGCGAGAAGCGTGTGGCCGCCCTGTTCGACGCACAAGAGCAGCGCCTCGCTGCCCTGGGCGCCGAGCAGAGCACTCAGGTCGCTATGCGGCTTCAGGAGGCCATAGCGGTGCTTGCGAAGGCCGAAGCACGCATGGAGCGCCTACCTCGTGCCCTCAAGTGGCGGGGCGTTGGGAACGTCGCACTGGCCCTGCTGCCGTTCGCGTTGGTCGCGCTGGTGTTTGCGCAGCTGCTCGACATGGCCGGCGGCATCTTCGGTGTGGGGCCATTGTTCGGATGGGCCTGGGACAGCTTTGCCTCGGTACCCGAGTGGTGGCAGAAGCTCCTGATCGCCCTGACCACGCTCACCTTTGCAGGCGCTGCGATCTGGCTCGTCCTAAAGCTCGGCAAGGTGGTGGCAGAGGCCTACAAGGGCTGGCGTTAATGCTCCGGTGCGGACGCCCCGAACGGACGCTCGCCGTCATGGACGGCCAAGTCGCACGCGTGGGGTCCCGGGTGATGGTGGAATCCGTGCTCGTGCTGGATCATTGTTCGCCTCGGCTGCGGCAAGTAAAGGACCTCGGGCCTGCGCCTATCGTTCCGCGTGCGTAGGCACGTGGGACGAGGATCTCACTGGGGTCATTTGGTGGCGCAACGTCGTTGCGCCACCAAATGGCCCCACTCCTACTCAAGGGGAAAGCCGAGGGATTGTGGCTCTCTGCGAACGCATAACGCAGGGTGTCGCTTTGCAACCTGGTCCGCCTCAATGGGCCTCGCGCCTGGGGACGGAAACACGAAACCCCCGGCCAGGATGGCCAAGGGTTTAGTGCGGTGAACAGCGGAGAGTAGCTACCCGAGCTGTTCGAGGTCCCGTTCTATGTCGTTATGAATATGGATAGTCCAACCCTGGGCTCCAACGATTGAGGCACCCTCGATCCGAAGCTCCACGGGAAGCACGGTATCTGCGGGCACATACACGGTCTTTGTGACCCCTGTTGGCCACACCTGATACCACGGGTCTTGCGCCCAGCCATGGTTTGCCGAATCTGAAGAGGGAGCTGGGAGGTCCTCGTAGAGGATGATGCTAGATGTGACCTGGTATCTGGAACTAGTTTCTGGCCACATCGATAGAGTTGCCTCCGCGAGATCCGGCCCATGCCAAGTGACTTTGACTTGGATTGCCGCACCATCCCGCGCGGTAACTGCACTCGCGAGCGGATCCGCGGCCTGCTCCGGACGCGCACGTAGAACATCCGCGAATCGCTCAGAAGCTAAGCCTTCAAGTGGCACCACTCGCGGGAGGATCGGCTGGCCTTGAGAATCGTTATGTCTTCCGTATCGGGCGATTAACGCCGATCGGAAGTCCAAGTTAGGGCGGTAATACTTTTCACGAGGCCATCGGACATCCAACACTGACATCGTTCGAGCGGGATCCGCGGCAAGCCAGTCACGAATCATCGCATTGATATGTGCGTCCCCGAAGGAGTACCCGATCACAGCGAGATGATTCGTGCGGAGCAGAGCCGATCGGGCCGCGAAGTTCAGTGCGAGCGTCGGCCCGTCCGTTGCAAGTTTCTCCCGATCGCCTACTACGATCCAAGGCAAGTCGGGACGCGGAACATCGCGGGCGATGCCAGGATTCACGATCTCTATCCCGCGTGGGGATAGTTGGGGATCCGATCCATGTTGTGGCGCCGAAGGACGCCAATCTAGTGAGCCATGTAGCTTCAAGAGGTTGAGCGTGCCGTCGACGGGATCAATGTCGAGATTTTCGCCGGGCCGCCAGGATTCGATTCCCCGATTGATGGCGACCCCGCCTGTTGCGGCGGCCGTTTCAATCGTGAGGTCGTAGTTCAGCGTGATGACATCCGCACCGCCCGGTTGGGTGCGTGCGAGATCCAGGAGTGGTTCAAAATAATCAACATCCTTGTGACCTCCAAGAAGCTCCACCAGCGAGTTAAGGATGAACGTTTCCGCATCCGCAAATGGCCTACTCAGGTCAGGGCGAACTGCTGCTCGCGCGATCTCGGCAACCGCCTCAGTAACGTCACGGTCTGCAAAACCCGGCCATTTATTCGACGAATCTGCAATAGCCCTCAACAAGGCGCGCGCCGATTGCGTCGGGAGATCAACCGATCCAAAGTTGCTGAGGGCAGGTGCCCACGAGGAAACGAACGGCGCAACTTCGTGGTCGTCACGCGCCCGAAGCAGACGTACCGCAGAAATTAGAGTCTCGATATTGACGGCCGACAGCGGATTGTTGCCACGGGCTCCGCGATATCCGACCATGCCGGCATAAGCCGCATTGAGCGCGCGAACCCAGTCAGGTATCGCTGGCTCGAAAGAATTGACTGAGAATCCATTTGCCTTCTCGATGATTGCAGCTGCAAGCTCTGATGTGAGGAGCAGGCCTGCGTCTGCGGAAGCGCCAGCGCCCAAGAGAACCGCGGTGCGGCCCGCACTCGGCCCAGCGCAAGCCTGATCAGCAACGTCTTCACCCATCTGTAATCCACCAATCTTCCGCACGAAGCGCTCCTGTCAGACCGCATTGAGCAGCCACAGTCGCACGTATTACTCGCGGACCATTCAGTCCAAAGCCTTCGACCAAGTCTGAACTATGGCACAGAACCAGGTCTCGTCAGTCATTGATTCTGTGATTGTCATGAGGCTCTGTTCGGGCATTAACGATGGGCGGGCATGGCACTTCACTTGGCCCGACGACGGCGTCCAGAATGCGGCTTCTCGAGGCCTTCGCCGCGGCACCCGCGCCTTTCCTGACAGTTTCGAATTGCTCGGTGGTGACATCGGCCGTCATCCTTCCCGGTTTCAATCGACAGCTACCGAGGCCATGGTTATCCACAGGGTCAGGACCGCCACCAAATGACCCCTCCAGGGATCATTTCTGCCAAAGTGCGAGGTTCCGCCAGTGGGCGGGGAAACCCATCGTGTTCTCGAGGGTCATGCCACCCACGTTGCCGAGCTTCTTCGCATGCGTTGGCAGAGCTGACCACGCCCAGGTGCTGGCCGGGTTGACCGCACGGTTCAGATGCGCCGTGAGCGCAATGAGCAAATATATCTTCTGGCGTTGATCGTTCGTCAGATCATTTAGGTGATGCAGATGCTCTGGCGCCACTTGCAGAGAAGGCTTGGGCGGCACGTCGACAGTGGCGCGATTCCACACGCGATTATTGTGTGCGCAGTTGTTGCGAAGGATGTTCAGTGCTCGCAACCACCTGTGCAGAGTATCGGCTCCGTTGCCGCCGAGGCCCAGCTCCTCCGCGATCTTCTTGCGATCTCGCTTGTCCATCAGCGAGTACAGCCGAATCAAGCACCCAAAGTCCATGAATCCTGTGGCCACCCAGATTGGGATTTCGCCGCCGTGATTGAGAATGTGGTGCTTGACGTACTCCTCGTCCTTGGCGTCCTTGCGCAGCTTCTCGAAACGTCGCACCCAGAGGGCGTGCGCGAGTTCGCCTTCAGAGTTTGGCCTATTACACTCGGCCGCGTCCAAGCATTCGATGCGCAAGTGACCATCTCCCTCACGCTTTCCAAGGATGTAGCCGATCTTGGTCGCGAGACCAACTTCGATTTCTTGAAGCGCCTGCAAGAGAATCGCTCGCAGCTTCCGGTCGAACTCATAAAGCGTTAGCGAGTCTTCCAGGGTTGAGCCCTGCCTGAAGGCTTCTGCGCGAGTTCTCCCGGCCTTAACGTCAGTATCCGTAGCGGACTCACGAAAGGGGTAGGTATATGCAGAGAGGGGGTAGTAGCCGATCCTCTTGAGCGCTGCGATCGCGCCCGGGCGATCAGCGGAGGTGAGCCCGCGCTCGAGCATCTTAGCCAGCTGGGCGTCGTACGGAAGATGGTCTTTCACGTTACCCATCATGGCCAAAAAGAAAACCAGCCCATGTCACCTCGGCGACTCGAGAGTCAGTGAGGGACAGCGGGACTGGTATTTATGTAGCTAGCCTAACGGGCGGCGCCGACATCCGTCAACGTGGCTGTAGCAGGCTCGAGGAGATCGGCACCCCGGCAGTGTCAGGATCACCCAGGGGGCACCGGCGTTTGCTCGTTCAAGATTCTCGCAAGCACCTCGCGACGTGCTGCCGGCCAACCCAATGGATCTGCCGAATCCAGCTCACCCTCTTGGACCGCCCACCACAGGGTGCCTGTGATCGGACAATCGCCACACTTGCGCGGAGAGATTACTCCCGCCACACCCGTGCGTGGTGGATAGTCCCAGCCAGCTTCGTATGACTCGTCTGGTGTCAAGGTAGCTCGAGCACCGCAAACCTCACATATGTGTAAGAACGCGTTCACGGATGCCACCATACCTTCTGACTGGAGTGCTCTCGAGGCGGTTGTCGCTGAGATCACTCTGTGAACCTCCGCGAGGCGCAGTGCCATCAGATGACCCCAGGCTGTTGGGGCGCTTCCGGGGCACACTTGGAAATATCGCCAGCACCGTCCCGCATGTTTCCGCGGGCGACAAGGCGCGCTGGGGCGCACTGCAACCAACACGTATTACTACCACGCTCTACAGAATCACTACCAACTGATATTCCTGAGCCGCTTTGCATCCAACGAAAAACGCCGGTATTCCGCTGATCTAGCGGAAGCCGGCGTTTCTTGTAACTGTGGAGCCTGGGAGAATCGAACTCCCGACATCCTGCTTGCAAAGCAGGCGCTCTACCAACTGAGCTAAGGCCCCTCGAGAGGCGATCTGCGAAGGCTTCTCGAGATGAATGGCTGGGTCGATTTCTCGATCCGGCCTATTCGTGGGGATACCAGGACTTGAACCTGGGACCTCTTCGTTATCAGCGAAGCGCTCTAACCGCCTGAGCTATATCCCCGGAATGGGCAGGTATGACACTACCTGACCAAAACCGAAATGGCGAAATCGGGCGTGAAGCCCGCGCGCGTCTAATTGTTGGTGAAGCCGACGAGGATGCCGCCGGTGACCTTCACGCTGAAGTTGTACAGCACCGCCATGATCGCCCCGAGCGCCGTGACGACGACGAGGTCGAGCAGAGCGACGACCGTGGTGAATCCCATCACCTGCGGCAGCGAGATGAAGCTGGTGAGCGTTGCCGAGCCGCCGGTGACGTCCTTGAACAGCCTGTCGGCCTCGTCGAAGATCTGGGTCTGGTCCAGCACCGTGTAGATCAGGAAGGTGCCCACGATCGTGACGATCGCGAGGCAGACCGCGATCAGGAACGACAGCTTGACGGCCGACCAGAAGTCGATGTAGACCAGCTTGAGGCGCACCTGCTTGGCCGCCGGGCGACGGCTCGCCTTCTTCGCGAATTTTTCTGCGGTACTACTCATTTACGGAATCTTCCTTCCCGGGTTCGCCCTCCGTGGCAGCCGACTCCTCGTCGGCCTGCTCCAGATTGCGCTCGGTGTTCTTCGCGATCGCGATAATGCGGTCATCGTCCGCAAACTTCGCGAAGACGACGCCCATGGTGTCGCGCCCCTTGGCAGGGACTTCGGCGACGTCAGAGCGTACCACCTTGCCGCTGGCAAGAACCACAAGGACCTCGTCCTGCTCCTCGACGATAATCGCACCGGCCAGGTCGCCCCGATCCTCGCTCAGCTTGGCCACCTTGATGCCCAAACCGTTGCGGTTCTGCAGGCGGTACTGGTCCACCGAGGTGCGCTTGGCGTAGCCGCCCTCCGTCACGACGAAGACGAAGCCCTCGTCGCTGACCACGGATGCGTCCAGCAACTCGTCGTCGCCACGGAAGTGCATGCCGCCGACGCCGGAGGTGCTGCGGCCCATCGGGCGCAGGGCCTCGTCGCTGGCGCGGAAGCGGATCGACATGCCCTTGCGCGAGACGAGCAGCACGTCGTCGTCCTCGTTCAGCAGCATGGCCGAGACGAGCTCGTCGCCTTCGCGCAGCTTGATCGCGATGATGCCGCGCGAGCGGTTGGTGTCGTACTCCGAGAGCGCCGTCTTCTTGATCAGGCCCTCACGGGTGGCCAGCACCAGGTACTTGGCGACCTCGTAGTCGCGGATGTCGAGGATCTGCGTGATCTCCTCGTCCGGCTGCATCTCGAGCAGGTTCGCGACGTGCTGGCCCTTCGCGTCGCGGCCGGCCTCCTGGATCTCGTACGCCTTGGCGCGGTAGACCCGTCCGGCGTTCGTGAAGAACAGCAGCCAGTGGTGCGTGGTGGTGACGAAGAAGTGCTCGACGACGTCATCCGCGCGCAGCTGGGCGCCCTTGACTCCCTTGCCACCGCGGTGCTGGCTGCGGTAGTTGTCGCTGCGGGTGCGCTTGACGTAGCCGCCGCGGGTTACGGTGACGACCATCTCCTCCTCCGGGATCAGGTCTTCGACGCTCATGTCGCCGTCGTAGCCGTACATGATCTCGGTGCGGCGGTCGTCGCCGAACTTGGCCGTGACCTCGGCGAGTTCCTCGATGATGATCTCGCGCTGGCGCACCTCGGAGGCGAGGATCGCGTGGAACTCGGCGATCGCCAGCTCCAGCTCGTTCAGGCGGTCGATGATCTTCTGGCGCTCGAGGGCGGCCAGGCGGCGCAGCTGCATGGCGAGGATCGCGTCGGCCTGCAACTGGTCGACGCCGAGCAGCTCCATCAGGCCGGTGCGCGCCTTCTCGACGTCCGGCGAGCGGCGGATCAGGGCGATGACCTCGTCGAGGGCGTCGAGGGCGAGGACGTAGCCGCGCTGGATGTGCGCCTCCGCCTCGGCCTTCTTCAGGCGGAACTGGGTGCGGCGCACGATGACCTCTACCTGGTGCATCACCCAGGCGTGGATGAAGCCGTCGACCGAGAGTGTGCGCGGGATGCCGTCGACGATCGCGAGCATGTTCGCGCCGAAGTTCTCCTGCAACTGCGTGTGCTTGTACAGGTTGTTCAGGACAACCTTGGCGACGGCGTCACGCTTGAGCACGATGACGAGGCGCTGGCCGGTACGGCCGGAGGTCTCGTCGCGGATGTCGGCGATGCCGGTGACCTTGCCGTCCTTGACCAGGTCGGCGATCTTGATCGCCAGGTTGTCCGGGTTGACCTGGTAGGGCAGCTCGGTGACGACGAGGCAGGTGCGGCCCTGGATCTCCTCGACCGAGACGACGGCGCGCATGGTGATGGAACCGCGTCCGGTGCGCTGGGCGTCGTGGATGCCCTTGGTGCCCAGGATCTGGGCACCGGTCGGGAAGTCGGGTCCCTTGATGCGCTGCATGAGCGCTTCCTGCAGCTCTTCGCGGGTCGCGTCGGGGTTCTCCAGGTACCAGGTGGCGCCGGCGGCGACCTCGCGCAGGTTGTGCGGCGGGATGTTCGTGGCCATGCCGACCGCGATGCCGACCGAGCCGTTGACGAGCAGGTTCGGGAAGCGCGCCGGGAGCACGGAGGGCTCCTGAGTGCGGCCGTCGTAGTTGTCCTGGAAGTCGACGGTGTCCTCGTCGATGTCGCGCACCATTTCGAGGGCGAGCGGGGCCATCTTGGTCTCGGTGTAACGCGGGGCGGCTGCGCCGTCGTTGCCCGGGGAGCCGAAGTTGCCCTGGCCGAGCGCGAGCGGGTAGCGCAGGCTCCAGGGCTGGACCAGGCGCACGAGGGCGTCGTAGATCGAGCTGTCACCGTGCGGGTGGAACTGGCCCATGACGTCGCCGACGACGCGCGAGCACTTGGAGAAGGCCTTGTCCGGGCGGTATCCGCCGTCGAACATGGCGTAGATCACGCGGCGGTGCACGGGCTTCAGCCCGTCGCGCACGTCGGGCAGAGCGCGCCCGACGATCACGCTCATGGCGTAGTCGAGGTAGGAGCGCTGCATCTCGAGCTGCAGGTCGACCTGGTCGATCTTGCCGTGTGCCGCGAAGTGGGCAGCGCTCTGCTGCTCCTCGGCGCTCAGCTGCTCGCCACCGGTGGTGTTGTCTTCGTCTGCCATTTGCCTTCTCGTCTACTTCTACTACTCAAGTTTTCCGTGCGTTCCACAGGCCTGCCCTGCGGGCTTCGCCAACCGGCCGGAGGGGCCGGTTGGCGCGGGCCGTGATCGAGGTGCCGCCTGCGCGGCAGCGTCGATCAGATGTCCAGGAAGCGCACGTCTTTCGCGTTCTGCTGGATGAAGTTGCGACGGCTCTCGACGTCCTCGCCCATCAGCGTGGAGAAGATCTCGTCGGCCGCGGCCGCGTCGTCCAGGGTGACCTGCAGCAGCGTGCGGGACTCGGGGTTCATCGTGGTCTCCCACAGCTCCGAGTAGTCCATCTCGCCGAGACCCTTGTAGCGCTGGATGCCGTTGTCCTTCGGGATCCGCTTGCCCGCGGCCTGGCCCTCGACCAGCAGCGCGTCGCGCTCCCGGTCGGAGTAGACGTACTCGTGGGCCGAGTTCGACCACTTGAGCCGGTACAGCGGGGGCTGCGCCAGGTAGACGTAGCCGAGGTCGATGAGCGGGCGCATGTACCGGAACAGCAGCGTCAGCAGCAGCGTGGTGATGTGCTGGCCGTCGACGTCGGCATCCGCCATCAATACGATCTTGTGGTAGCGGACCTTCTCGGTGTTGAAGTCCTCGCCGATGCCCGCTCCGAAAGCGGTGATCATGGCCTGCACCTCGGCGTTGCCGAGTGCGCGGTCCAGGCGCGCCTTCTCCACGTTGAGGATCTTGCCGCGCAGCGGCAGGATGGCCTGCGTCTCCGGATTGCGGCCCTGCACGGCGGAACCGCCGGCCGAGTCACCCTCGACGATGAAGATCTCCGAGATCGACGGATCCTTCGACTGGCAGTCCTTCAGCTTGCCCGGCATGCCGCCCGACTCGAGCAGCCCCTTGCGGCGGGCACCCTCGCGTGCCTTGCGCGCGGCCAGGCGGGCGGTCGCCGCCTGCAGCGACTTGCGGATGATGTCCTTGGCCTGGTTCGGGTTGCGGTCGAACCAGTCGGCCAGCTCGACGCCGACGACGCGCTGCACGAATGCCTTCGCCTCGGTGTTGCCGAGCTTGGTCTTGGTCTGACCCTCGAACTGCGGCTCGGCCAGCTTGATCGAGATGACGGCGGTGAGGCCCTCACGCACGTCGTCGCCGGAGAGGTTCTCGTCCTTCTCCTTGAGGATGCCCTTCTCGCGGGCGTACTTGTTAACCAGCGTGGTGAGCGCGGCGCGGAAGCCCTCTTCGTGGGTTCCGCCCTCGTGCGTGTTGATCGTGTTCGCGTAGGTGTGCACGCTCTCGGTGTACGCCGTGGTCCATTGCATGGCCACCTCGAGCGCGATCTTCTTGTCGGCGCCCTCCGACTCGAAGGAGATGATCTCGTCGTGGACGATCTCGGCCTTCTTGGCGTTGTTGAGGTACTCGACGTAGTCCTTGAGGCCCTGCTCGTAGAGGTAGGAGTTGTGCCGGGGCTTGCCCTCCTCGTCACGGCTCGACTCGCGCTCGTCGGTGAGGTTGATGCGCAGGCCCTTGTTGAGGAACGTCATCTGCTGGAAGCGTGCCCGGAGCGTCTCGTAGTCGAACTCGACGGTCTCGAAGGTGTCGGGGCTCGGCCAGAAGGTGATCCGGGTGCCGGTCTCCTCTGACGGCTCGCCCATGGCGAGGGGCGCGTCGGGGACACCGTGCTTGAACGACTGGCGCCAGACGTGGCCCTGCCGGCGCACCTCGACCTCGAGGCGGCTGGAGAGCGCGTTCACGACCGAGGAGCCCACGCCGTGCAGGCCGCCGGAGACGGCGTACCCGCCGCCGCCGAACTTTCCACCGGCGTGCAGAACGGTGAGGACGACCTCGACGGTGGAGATCCCGAGGCCCTGGTTCAGGTCGACGGGGATGCCGCGGCCGTTGTCGTCGACGCGGACGGCGCCGTCGGCCAGAATCGTCACGTCAATGGTGTCGCAGTAGCCGGCGAGAGCCTCATCGACGGAGTTGTCGACGATCTCGTAGACGAGGTGGTGCAGACCGCGGGGACCGGTGGAACCGATGTACATACCCGGGCGCTTCCGCACCGCTTCGAGGCCTTCAAGAACCTGGATCTCGTTTGCGCCGTACTCGGGCACTGGATCGCTCGTGTTCGGTTCCGATGTCATATGAAATTGGGCTCCTGACCGTCGTTTGGGCGACGCTCAATCCTATCAAAGAGGGCGCTCAAGCCGGGGAGATTTCGCGATCTGACGGCCTCAATTTGCGCAGGTGACCTAATTTGTTTGCTTAGCCGTAGGTATCGCGCGGACCGCGCCCTGGAATCGATCTGGGGCCCTTTTTCCACGATGGGGCGTTCGGCCCCTGAAAGCGGATCGAAACGACGCCCGCTTCCTTGAACTCGGTGATGATGCGCGTCATGATCTCGACCCGCATCAAGCGCAATTGTGTTGCCCAGGCCGTCGATTCGCACTGAACGGTGAGTACACCCTCGTCGATGCCGAGCGGCGTCGAGTGTTTCGCGGTCTCCGCGCCGGCAATCGCAGCCCACGAGTTCAGCAGCTCGGCCTGGGTGAGCGGCGCCCGCCAGCCGAGCTGGTTCGTCAGCATCTCGAGGGAGGCGCCGAGCCCCTTCGGGTCGCGGCCGACGCCGAAGGCCTGGCTCTCGGTCGGGTCATGGCGCTTCTTGCGCTTGAGGCGCGGCCCGCGCGGCATCCCGCCGAACACGTCCTTGAGGTGCAGATAGACGCGGCTGGCCTCGGTCTCGCCTGCCTCGGTCTGCTCGTTCGTCCCGATCGGCTGGTCACCCATCGACGACCTCCCCGGCGCGGATGTGGATGGTGTGGGCGGTCAGTGCGGGGGGAATGTCCTCCAGCACGGCTGCCGTGATGAGAACCTGCTCATAGCCGGTCACCGCCTCGGCCAGTCGGCTGCGGCGCTGTTGGTCCAGCTCGGCGAAGACATCGTCCAGGATCAGCACGGGGTCGCCGGATGCCGACTCGTGGCGCAGGATCTCGGCGGCGGCCAGTTTGAGCGCGAGCGCGAACGACCACGACTCGCCATGGCTGGCGTAACCCTTCGTCGGGAGCGCGTTCAGCATGAACACGAGGTCGTCGCGATGCGGCCCGATCAGCGTGATCGCACGGTCGAGCTCCTTGCCGCGCACCTCGCGAAGCGAGTCGCGAAATTTTTCCGCGGTGCTCTCGCCGGCGGTCCACCCGTCGCCGCTGACTGAGCCCGTCGAACCCGGCCCGCCGAAGCCCTCGTCCTCGGCGTCGGCGGCCGCACCGCCGAAAATGCTGAGCAGCGGGCGGAGTTCTGGCCCGTGATCGTCGCCGGCGACGGCGTGGTAAGCCCGGCTCAGCGGATCCCGCAGGGCGCGGGTCAGCTGCATCCGCTCGTCGATGATCTCGGAGCCGAGCGCGACGAGGCGCTCGTCCCAGATGTCGAGGGTGGAGAGCGCGTCGCCGCGCACGCCGCGGGCCCTGGCCGATTTCAGCAGGGTGTTGCGCTGTTTCAGCACGCGGTCGTAGTCGGCCAGCACCCCGGCCAGGCGCGGGGAGCGCAGCACCAGGAGCTGGTCGAGGAAGCGTCGGCGCCCGGACGGGTCGCCGCGCACGAGCGAGAGGTCCTCCGGTGCGAAGAGGACACTGGAGAAGTAGCGCGGCAGCTCCCGCGGCTTGATCGCCGAGCGGTTGATCTGCGCGCGATTGGCGCTGGCCCGGTTCAGCTGGACCTCCGCCAGGATCGAGCGCTGTGCGTGTTCGAGCCGGGCCCGGATGATCGCGGCATCCTGGCCGGCGCGGATCATGGCCTGGTCGCTGGACACCCGGTGCGAGCCGAGGGTGCTGAGGTAGCCCAGCGCCTCGACGAGATTCGTCTTGCCCTGGCCGTTGCGGCCGACGATCAGATTCGGCCCCGGGCGCAGTTCGACCTCGGCGACCGCGTAATTGCGGAAGTCGGCGAGGCTCAGGTGGGAAACGAACACGGCCTCAACCCTAGCCGGGGCCCTCTGACAGAGTGCTCTGCACTCCGCTTCGCTGGCCCGCTAACTGTCGGCTTTCTTCACCTCGTGGCCGCCGAACTGATTCCGGAGCGCCGCGACGGCCTTCATCGCCGGCGAGTCCTCCTGGCGGGAGACGAAGCGGGCGAAGATGGACGCGCTGATCGTGGGGACGGGCACGGCGTTGGCGATGGCCTCCTCGACGGTCCACCGGCCCTCGCCGGAATCGTCGACGTATCCCTCGATGTCGCTGAGGTCTGCGTCCTCGTCGAGGGCCCGCACGAGCAGCTCGAGCAGCCAGGACCGCACGACGGTTCCGCGCTGCCACGCCTTGAACGTTCCGGGAACGTCCTTGATCAGGTCGGTGCGCGCGTCGAGCAGTTCATAGCCCTCTGCGTATGCCTGCATCAGCGCATATTCGATGCCGTTGTGCACCATCTTGGCGTAGTGCCCGGCGCCGACCTCGCCCACGTGCACGAAGCCCTCCTCGCGCGGGCCCTCCGGGCGCAGCGCATCGAAGACGGGCATGACGCGCTCCACCTGCGCGGCGCTGCCACCGACCATCAGGCCGTAGCCGTTCTCCCGGCCCCACACCCCGCCGGACACGCCGGCGTCGATGTAGTCGATCCCGTGCGCTCCGAGCAGCTCGGCGTGCTTGAAGTCCTCCGTGAAGCGCGAGTTCCCGCCGTCGATCACCAGGTCGCCGGCCTCCAACAGGCCGTCCAGCTCCTCGATCACCGCGTCGGTGATGGCTCCGGCCGGAACCATGACCCAGACGGTGCGCGGCGCCGGCAGTGCGGCGACCAGCTCGGCCATGCTCGCGACATCCGTGACCGCCGGGTTGCGGTCGAACCCGGTGACCTCGATGCCGTTGGCGCGCAATCGGGCACGCATGTTGTCGCCCATTTTGCCGAGGCCGACGAGACCGATGTGCATGGGGAACTCCTTTGTCAGCGGAGGAGCAGGTTCGGCTGCAGCAGGTACTTGTAGCTGTCGGCGCCCGGCTGCTCCTTCGAGCTCTGGCTGGTGATCAGCACCGGCCCGGGCTTGTTCGGGTTCTCGGTGCGGGTGAACGAGATGCGCACGAACTCGGAGTGCACGGCGCCCAGGCCGTCGAGCAGGAACTGGGGCTTCAGCGACACCACGATCTCGTCTCCGGTGAGCACGGCGTCGATGGTCTCGGAGGCCTGGGCCTGCTCGGAGCCGATCGCCTCCAGCGTGAGCCCGTCGGGCGAGAAGCTGTAGCGCAGCGCGGCTTCTCGCTCGAGGACGAGTGCGACGCGGCGGGTCGCCTCGATGAGCTCGGCGGTGTTCATCACCGCGTAGTTCTCGATCGTGTCGGGGAACAGGCGGCGGACGGGCGGGAAGTTGCCCTTGATGAGCAGGCTGGTGACGGTCTTCTTGTTCGCTGTGAAGGCGATCAGCTCGCGGTCATCCGTGTTCGTGATCGCGACGGAGATGTTGCCGGCGTTGCCGAAGGTCTTGCCGACCTCCTGCAGGGTGCGCGCCGGAACCAGGGCGGTGATGGGCTCGGAAGTGGTGTTGCTGCCGCCGTCCCAGTTGATCTCGCGCACGGCGACGCGGTAGCGGTCGGTGGCGACGAGGCCGAGGCTGTTCTCGCTCACCTCGAGCTGGACGCCCGTGATGACGGGGGTGACATCGTCGCGGGAGGCGGCGACCGCGACCTGGGCCACGGCTGCGGCGAATTCCTCGGCGGGGACGAGCCCCGACTCGGAGCTGATCTGCGGGATGCTCGGGTATTCCTCAACCGGCATGGAGAGCAGGGTAAAACTGGCGGACCCGCTGCTGACGACAATGCGGCTTTCCTCCGTGCTGAAGCGCACGGGAGCGTTCGGGAGTCGGCTCGCGATCTCGGCCAGGAGACGGCCGGAGACCAGGACGGTCCCCGTCTCTTCGACGTCGGCCGCAATCTCGGTCTGGGCCGAGACCTCATAGTCGAACGAGGACAGGATCAGCCCGGTCTCGGTGGCCTGAATGAGCACGCCGCTCAGGATGGGCAGCGTTGTGCGCTGCGGGAGGAGTTTGACGGCGAAGGAAACCGCCTCGCTGAACACATCCCGGTTGGCCTGAAACTTCACGAAGGCGCTCCTGTTCGCTGCTGGTCGTCTACGTCTGACAGCGGGGCTGTCGGACTGGGCTCCATGCTAACCCCTGCCATTACGGCGTGGGTTTCTTGTCATTCGTTTAGACACCTGGGCGGCCTGTCCGTCCACAAGGTTGTCGCATCAGAGATCTCTTTAAGAATTCTTTAACGGTCTTAACGGCTGTGGAAACTGTGGATAACTATGTTAATTCGATGTATACACAGCGAACTAGGCGGGTCCCGCCTGTTGAACTTGTGTGAGCGTTAACGACCTTGTGGATGCTCTGCGCCGAGTGCCACCAGGCCCAAACCCACAAGAACACGGGATTCTTCAACAGCTTCTCGGGAGTTGCTCATTAACTATCCACAAGTTATCCCCAACATGTGAGTAGTGGAATATTCTGGCGGCCCGGGCGTGGCGAGCGCAAGACCCTACTTGTAGCGGTGGTTCTGCTTGATGCGGTTGGTGAGCTCGGTGACCTGGTTGTAGATCGAGCGACGCTCCTTCATGAGCTCGCTGATCTTCTTGTTCGCGTACATCACCGTGGTGTGGTCGCGGTTGCCGAAGAGCTGGCCGATCTTGGGCAGGGAGAGGTTCGTCAGCTCACGGCAGAGGTACATGGCGATCTGGCGTGCCGTGGCGACGGCCTGCGAGCGGCTCGAGCCATAGAGGTCGTCGACCGTGAGCTTGAAGTAGTCGGCCGTGTTCGTGATGATGTCGGCCGGCGCGATGACGTTGTCCTCGTCGAGCGTGATCAGGTCCTTGAGCACCGTCTGCACCAGGTTCATGTCGACGGGCGTGCGGTTGAGGCTGGCGAACGCGGTCACGCGGATCAGCGTTCCCTCCAGCTCGCGGATGTTCGAGGAGACCTTGGTCGCGATGAACTCGAGGATGTCGTCGGGCGCCTGCATCCGCTCGGACTGCGCCTTCTTGCGCAGAATGGCGATGCGCGTCTCCAGGTCGGGCACCTGAACGTCGGTGATGAGGCCCCACTCGAAGCGGCTGCGCATGCGGTCTTCGAAGCCTGTGAGCGCCTTGGGCGGCAGGTCGCTGGTGATGACCACCTGCTTGTTGTGGTCGTGCAGGGTGTTGAAGGTGTGGAAGAAGGCCTCCTGGGTCTCGGCCTTCCCCTGCAGGAACTGGATGTCGTCGATCAGCAGGATGTCGATGTTGCGGTAGCGGGACTGGAAGACGGCGCCGCGGTTGTTGGCGATCGAGTTGATGAAGTCGTTCGTGAACTCCTCGGAGCTGACGTAGCGCACGCGCACACCCGGGTACAGGCTCATCGCGTAGTGGCCGATCGCGTGCAGGAGGTGGGTCTTGCCCAGCCCGGAGTCCCCATAGATGAAGAGCGGGTTGTACGCCTTCGCGGGAGCCTCGGCGACGGCGACGGCCGCGGCGTGGGCGAAACGGTTGGACTGCCCGATGACGAAGTTGTCGAAGCTGTACTTCGGGTTCAGCCGGGTGTCATTGGACTGCTCCGGCGAGCTGTGCTCGAACACGGACTGCGGCGTCGCCGGCGTCTCGACGACATTCGCTTGCGGCTGCACCAGCGGAGGTGCGGCGAGGTGGGCCGGCATCGCGGCCGCGGCGAGGGTTCCGGCCTCCGGCGTCTCGAAAGCCTGCTGGGTGGCCACCTCGCTCTCGAGCTCGGGGTTGACGACCACGTAGAAGTTGGCGATCGCCGGCGTGCCGATGGCGTTCATCGCGGCGAGCAGCGAGGTGCGCATGCGCTGGTTCAGCATGCTCGCGGTGAAGTCGTTGGGCACCTCCAGATAGAAGGTCCCCGCGGCGATGCCCTTGGGCTCGACCAGATTGAGGAATCCGTAGAGCATGGGCGTGATTGTGCTGTCGGCGGAGAGACCCGCGAGTACCGCGGCCCAGGTGTTCTCGATCGGCTGTTCGACGTCGGCCATTGTTTCTCCACACTTGCTCGGTGACTCTTCGGCGCTAGATGCCCCTCTCGGCGTCGCAGTGCAGTGGTGCAATGCGGGATGCCGCGGGCGGCGCATCCGAGAAAGTGAAAAGTACTCACAGAGTTATCCACCCCTGTGTGTAACCCCGACAAAACTACCGGAATTACGCGCATCTTGCTGGGGATAACTCGGTGCTTTACGCTAATCTCTTGGAGGACTTGCTCCAAATCGCCCGACGAGCGGCCTCCCCAGGCCCTCCCGCAAGCTGGGAATACCGTAGAGAATCCGGCGCCAGCCGGGCTTCCGGTTTGACCACAGCCCGCGCAGGCCGTAGTTTTAATAGGTTGACCCCAGCCTTCTGGCTGCCCAAATTTCTTTCCCGGCCACTCCAAGGCTCGTGGAGATCCAACACGTGGAGTACACACAATGAGCAAGAGAACGTTCCAGCCGAACAACCGTCGTCGCGCCAAGGTGCACGGTTTCCGCCTGCGCATGCGTACCCGCGCCGGCCGCGCCATCCTGGGCGCTCGTCGCCGCAAGGGTCGCGTCGAGCTTTCCGCTTAAGCACCCAGGCTTCATTCAAGCCCAGTGCTTGCCAAGGCGAACCGCATCACAACGGCCGACGACTATAAAGGCGTCGTTCGGAGGGGGCGGAGATACGTCACACCTCATCTTGTGACGTACGTGCGTTCCGGCCCCGAAGTGCAGACTTCTGGCGCCCGGGGCGCTCGTTTTGGCTTTATCGTCGCCAAGACGGTCGGCGGGGCCGTGCAGCGTAACCGCGTGCGGCGCCGGCTCAAGGCGGCGAGCTCTGAGCTGCTTGACCAGGTTCACCCAGGCATCGACGTCGTCATTCGCGCCCTGCCTGGGAGCTCCGACGCTTCCTGGGAGACCATGCGAAGCGAACTTGCCACCTCGCTGGCGCGTTCGGCGAACCCTGGCGCTGCGCGGCGCCGAGAAAACGTATCGTGAACAGATTCCTGGCCACGATCCTTCTCGTCCCGCGCAACATCGCAGTTTTGTTGCTGCGCGGCTATCGCGCGGTGATTTCTCCGCTGTACGGGGATGTCTGTCGCTACTACCCCTCGTGTTCGCACTACGCGCTCACGGCGGTGCAGGATCGCGGCGTCATCGTGGGCGGGGCCCTTGCGGTCAGACGCCTGGTGCGTTGCCACCCCTGGGCAGAGGGCGGGATCGATGATGTTCCCCTCAAGCGCGTTCAGCGTTATCGCGTGAATGCATTCGGCTTTGTCGTTGCAGGCCAAGGAAAGGGCTAACCCCAACAATGGACTTGATCTCGATCATTCTCTGGCCGCTGAAGTGGGCCGTTGAGCTCCTTCTGGTCGGCTGGCACTGGGTGTTGGGCGTCGCCGGAATGGACCCGGCAGCCGGGCTCACCTGGGTGCTCTCCATCGTCGGCCTCGTGCTCGTCGTGCGCGCCGCCCTGATCCCGATCTTCGTCAAGCAGATCAAGAACCAGCGCCGCATGCTGGAGGTTGCCCCGCAGCTGAAGAAGATCCAAGAGAAGTACAAGGGCAAGAAGGACCAGTTCTCCCGCGAGGCCATGTCTCGCGAGACGATGGAGCTCTACAAGAAGACGGGCACCAACCCGCTGAGCTCTTGCCTGCCGCTTCTGCTGCAGATGCCGATCTTCTTCGCCCTGTTCTCTGTGCTCAACGACGCACAGCACGGCAAGTCCGGCGTCGGCCCTCTCAACGAGACGCTCGCCAAGCAGTTCGGTGACGCCTCGCTCTTCGGCGTAGCCCCGCTGCACAGCTCGTTCGCCTCGCAGTGGACCCTCATGATCGCCGGCCAGCCGTTTGACGCAGCCGTCATGGTCATCGCAGCCATCATGGTCATCCTCATGACCGCCTCGCAGTTCATCACGCAGCTCCAGATCGTCTCCAAGAACATGTCGCCGGAGACCAAGGCGAGCCCGATGTTCAAGCAGCAGCGCATCATGCTCTACCTACTCCCCCTGGTGTTCGCCTTCTCCGGTGTCGCATTCCCGCTCGGTGTCATGTTCTACTGGCTCACCTCGAACGTCTGGACGATGGTCCAGCAGTTCATCGTCATCCGGAACATGCCCACCCCCGGCAGCGAGGCCGCCAAGGCCCGCGAGGAGCGTCTCGCCCGCAAGGGAAAGCTCATCGCCACCGACGGAACCGTTATCGTCGTAGACGAAGAAGCGGCCAAGAAGACCCAGCGGCAGCAGCCGATCAGCAAGAACCGGGCCAAGAAGCAAATCAAGCCCGGCGAGCAGAAGTAGGACGAAGATGACCGACGTTCAGAACATCCCGACCGCCGATGACGCGGTCGTCGAGGCACCGGCCACCGACACCGCAGCATTCGACGCCAGCTTCGAGTCGGCCGCGCCGGAGCGCTCGGCTGCGCCCTCCCAGGCCCAGCTCGAGCAGGAGGGCGACATCGCCGCGGACTACATCGAGGAGTTCCTCGACATCTGCGATCTCGATGGCGACATCGACATCGATGCCCGCAACGGCCGCGCCTACCTCTCGGTGAACGCCGGCGAGGGCGCGAACATCTCGGTGCTCTCCCGCCCCGACACCGTGAACGCCCTGCAGGAGCTGACCCGCCTGGCCGTGCAGAGCAAGACCGGCGTGTTCTCCCGCCTGATCCTCGACATCGGCGGCTCGCGTGAGGCCCGTGAGGAAGAGCTCACCGCCCTCGTCACCCGCGCCATCGAGCGCATCGAGGCCGGCGCCTCCTCCGCGGCACTGCCCGCCATGTCGTCCTACGAGCGCAAGCTCGTGCACGACATCGTGGGCGAGCGTGGCTACACCTCGGAATCCGATGGTGAGGGCCGCGACCGCCACACCGTGATCAGCCGCCGCGCCTAGTTTCACGTGAAACGATGATCGACACGCTCGAAGAAGAACCCTCGGCCGCCGCAACGGTTTTCGGGGAGCAGCTGGAGCTCGGCCGCGCGTTCACCACCAACCTGGCGACACACGGCGAGGAGCTCGGCCTGATCGGGCCGCTGGAACTCCCCCGGCTGTGGACCAGGCACGTGTTGAACTGCGCGATCGTCGCCCCCCTGCTCCGCCCCGGACTCGTCGGCGACGTGGGCAGCGGTGCCGGCCTGCCCGGTCTGGTGCTCGCCATCGCCCGCCCCGACGTCAACTTCGTGTTGATCGAGCCGATGGAGCGACGCGTCGCCTGGCTGAACTCCCAGGTGCAGGAACTCGGCCTGCAGAACGTCGAGGTTCTGCGCTCGCGCGCCGAGGAGACCAAGCGTGAGGGATCCTTCGACCAGGTGACGGCCCGTGCGGTGAGCGCCCTGCGCACGCTGTTGCCGTTGACCGCTCCCCTGCTCAAGCGCGGCGGAGAGCTCGTGCTCATGAAGGGCGCAGGCGCCCCGGCCGAGATCGGCGCGGCCGAGAAGGCCATTCGCAAGTACAAGCTCAGCTCCGTGGAGGTTCTTGTCCTCGGTGAGGGCATTCTGAGCGAGGAAACTCGCGTCATTCGGGCTACAGTGGGTTAGTCGCCGTCTCGGCTTTTCATCCCGTGGTCGGCGTATGCTGTGCTGCTCGCTCAGTACTGGGCGGGCTCGCATCGGCAGATTCTGAAGACGCCGACCGCAGGGAATGGATTACAGATGGCGAGTGCCGCGAGCCGTGGATGGTTCCACAAAAAGGGACGTGAGGATACCGTCTCGGATCCAGCGGTCGGCACCCCCGCGGAGCAGGAATCACACTCCCCCAGCGTTTCCCTCGCCGCATTCGACGCGATCGTCGATGCGCAGCTGAACTCAAGTGCACCGGAGGATCCCTCCCACAGCACTGAAAATGGCCCACCCACAACGACGCCGAGCGTTGACGAGACCGACGACATCGGTTTCACCGACGCTGACTCGGGCGACGACCAGGAAGAAGCACCGTTTCACGTGAAACAATCCATCGAGAATCCCGTTCCTGCGGACGCTCACGGCCCCGAATCCGCGCCCGCGGCGCCCGAGGCCCCCTCCCCCGCTCGCGCCTCGGCGCGCGTCTCGGTGCCCGCCGTCAGCGCCGCCATCGATTGGGATGCCGCCACGCACGCGGCCATGGCCGAGGATGCGGCGTCGGCCACGGTGGGCGCCCCCTCCCCCAGTGCCAAGGCACCGCTCGCCGAGGAGGTCGCGAGCCTCACCCGCCGCCGGCAGGCAATCGCCGAGCTCGTGCTGCCGCTCCCCGAGAAGACGCGCGTCCTGACGATCTCCAACCAGAAGGGTGGCGTCGGAAAGACGACCACCGCCGTGAACCTCGCCGCAGCCCTCGCGCGGCTCGGCGCCAAAGTGCTCGTCATCGACCTCGACCCGCAGGGTAACGCTTCGACCGCGCTGGGTGTGGAGCACCGCGCAGACGTTCCGAGCATCTACAACGTCATCATCGAGGACCTCCCGCTCGAATCGGTGGTTCAGAAGAGCCCCGAAGAGGGCGAACTGTACTGCGTTCCCGCAAATATTCACCTGGCTGGGGCAGAAATCGAGCTGGTCTCCCTGGTTGCCCGTGAGCAGCGCCTGCGGCGCGCACTCGACGTGCACCTCGCTGAGATGGACGAGCCGTACCACTACGTGTTCATTGACTGCCCTCCCTCCCTCGGCCTCCTGACGATCAACGCCTTCGTCGCGGCCAGCGAGGTGCTCATCCCCATCCAGTGTGAGTACTACGCGCTCGAGGGGCTCAGCCAGCTGCTGAAGAACATCGAGATGATCGAGAAGCACCTCAACCCCGTGCTGAGGGTCTCGACCATTCTGCTCACGATGTACGACGCCCGGACCAACCTGGCCAATCAGGTGGCACAGGACGTTCGGGATCACTTCCCCCAGCAGGTTCTGAGCACGATCATCCCCCGCTCCGTGCGCGTCTCCGAGGCGCCCAGCTACGGCCAGAGCGTGGTGAGCTACGACACGAACTCCTCGGGTTCGCTGTCCTACCAAGAAGCGGCCGCCGAGATGGCGCGTCGTGGAGCACCTCAGGTTTCAGCACGCACTGGAGGGAAGTAAGTATGGCAAAGCGAACCGGCCTCGGCCGCGGTATCGGCGCACTCATCCCCATGGTCGACGAGGTGAGAGAGCGTCCCGTCGACGTCTTCTTCCCCGACACCGTCGGCGCGGCTCGGACGGTCGAGGTGAGCCGCGAGGAGCTGGTCGTCGTTCCGGGTGCTCGTCTGGCGCACCTGAACCCCGCCGACATCGTGCCCAACGCCGTGCAGCCGCGCACGGTCTTCAACGAGCAGGACCTCGCTGAGCTCGTGCACAGCGTCCGCGAGATTGGCGTGCTGCAGCCGATCGTCGTCCGCCCGCATGCCACGCTGCCCGGCAAGTATGAGCTCGTCATGGGTGAGCGCCGTCTGCGCGCGACGCGTGAGGTTGGCCTGGACACGATCCCGGCCGTCATCCGTGACACAGCCGACAACGACATGCTGCGCGATGCCCTGCTCGAGAACCTGCACCGCTCGGAGCTCAACCCGCTCGAAGAGGCCTCGGCCTACCAGCAGCTGCTCAGCGACTTCGGGATCACCCAGGAGGAGCTCGGAAACCGCATCGGTCGTTCGCGTCCGCAGATCAGCAACACGCTCCGCTTGTTGAAGCTCCCCTCCCCCGTGCAGATGCGCGTGGCTGCCGGCGTGCTCTCCGCCGGCCACGCGCGCGCCATCCTCTCGATGGGCGAGCCCGAGGCCATGCAGCGCCTCGCAGACAAGATCGTCAACGAAGACCTGTCAGTGCGGAGCGCCGAGGCTGTCGCCAGCAAGGCGCCGAAGCCCGCCCCGGCGGCCAAGCCCAACGCCGGAAAGAAGCAGGCCCACCTCGACGAGATCGCCGAGCGCTTGGGCGACCGTCTGAACACCCGCGTGAAGATGCACCTGGGTGCCCGCAAGGGTCAGATCACGATCGACTTCGCGACGGTTGGCGACCTCAACCGCATCCTCGGTGAGATCGGCGAGCCGGGTTTCACCAAGTAACGCCAGCGCCTTCGCGAGTGCCCCATGTTTCACGTGAAACATGGGGCACTCGATTTTTGTACGCGTCGCGCATCCGCGCGATGTTTCACGTGAAACATCGCGGGCCTCGGGCGTTCGGCGCCCCCTTCCCGGCCGGCGACTGGGCGTCAGCAGCGACCGCTGGCGCCGCGCCCCGCGAGCAGCTCGCTTGCGTAGCCTGCGCCCGTCTCCGACGTCCGCGATGACTCCCCCGCAATCTGACGCTCTCTACACCCGGCCTGCACCCCTCCCGCTGGCTTGAGGGAGCGTGCGACCGAAGCCTCATCCGTCGCACCGCGCCGGGCCGACCGCCGCCTCTCGCGCCACCTTTCGGACTGACGTTCTGTGCGTAGCTGAGGCGCGCCTGGCAGAGCAAGGCGCGCAGCGCTCGGCTCTCTGCTGACATTCCGTCTGTAGCTCCGCTCTGCTCTCCGCGCTCCGCATCGACCTGCTTCTGGCGCCCTCCCTGCACCCCTCCCCGGCGGCTCGAGGGAGCGTGCGACCGAAGCCACCTCCCCCACTGAACGACGTTCCTGCTGCCATCTCTCCTGCCGCCGCGCTGCGCGCAGCGCGAACTCAACTGGCGTTCCTCGCGGGGCCGCCTCACCCGTCGCGGCCGGTCTCGTACTCGCCGTCGCGAGCCGTCCTCGTGCTGCTCGCAGCGTGCTTTCATCGCTGTGCCCAGTACCCTCCCCGGCGGCTCGAGGGAGCGTGCGACCGAAGCCACCTCCCCCACAGCACGGCACTCCTGGCGCCACCCCTCTCGCCTCCACGCTGCGCGCAGTCGGCGCTCCAATACGCCTGGCTCGAGCGCAGCTCTCCGCGCTCCCAGGAGACCGCCCACGGTGTCTGGCGGCGCTCCCTCCGGTGGCTCGAGGGAGCTTGCGACCGAAGCCACTATCCCCACAGCGCGCCGCTCCCTGGGCCGCTACTCTCGGTGACACTCTGCGCGCGCAGCTCGAACTCAACTTGCGCTCCTCGCGGGGCTGCCTCACGCGCCGCGGCCGGTCTCCAGTCCGTCGCTGCGAGCTGCCCTCGTGGTGCTCGAGGGCAGCTCGCAACGCTGTGGCCAGTACTCTTCTCGGTGGCTCGAGGGAGCTTGCGACCGAAGCCACCTCGCCCCACCGAACGCCGTTCCTGTGGCCACCCCTCGAGCCGGCACGCTGCGCGCAGCTGGCGCTCCGTCTGCTTCCTCGGACATGGCCTTCCCCGCGCTACTGGCAAGCGCTCACCGTGCCCGGAGTCGCTCCATCCCGGTGGCCTCGAGGGAGCTTGCGACCAAAGCCACCTCCCCCACAGAACAGCGCTCCTGTGGCTCCCCTAGCCCTTCCCGCTGCCCAAGTGAGGGTCCGTGGTGTCCGTCTGTTCCTCTCCCCGCAGTTCGAGGACGCCCGCGGCCGGAGTCACCTCCGCGCCAGAACTTAGCTCCTGCCGCCAGCTGTCCCGCCGCCACACTGCGCGAAGCCGGCACTCCAACTGGCCGCCCCCAGCGCAGCCCTCCGCCCTCCCAAGACAACGCGCACAGTGTCCGGCGTCCCTCCCTCCCGGTGGCTCGAGGGAGCTTGCGACCGAAGCCACCTCGGTCGCCCAATTGGGTCGCCCGAGCCCTTCTCGCGGGACACCCAACGCGTGGGGCGACTGCGATAGGTGCCCCTCGCAGGTGACAACTCATATCGATGCCGGCGCCCCGCCCACAGCCTCGGGCTGCCCTCCGCATGCCCGTTACTTCCGAGCGCATTGGGCGAGCGCTGGCCGAGCCCGACACTGATCTCGTGCGAGCAACTCG
>NZ_MPZN01000009.1 GCF_002936985.1 Microterricola pindariensis
GGGCTGACCAGGCTTTGGTAGACGGCGGCGTGGCGTTCCTGCAGCTCGTGGGCGCGCCGCGAGATGTCGTCGAGCACGTCGTGCGGGGCGCGGCCGATGTTGCTCGGCAGGGCGAGCCCGGTGAGGATGCGGCGCTTCAAGCCGGCCACCCGCACCATGAAGAACTCGTCGAGGTTGCTGGCGAAGATGGCGAGGAAGTTGGTGCGCTCCAGCACCGGCGTCGCCGGGTCCTCTGCAAGTTCGAGCACCCGCTGGTTGAAGGCCAGCCAGCTCAGCTCGCGGTCGAGGAAGCGCTCCTCGGGCAGGTCGGCATCGCCGGCCGTGTCGAAGGGCTCAAAGTCGTCGTCGAAGTCACGGCCGAGGCCGGAGTCCAGCAGGTTGTCGACATCCATCCCAACATCATGGCACCCCGCGCCGCGTGCGCGGTGGCGTGAAGGTAAATGCGGGATGACGCAGCCTAGGGCGTGCGCTCGTCCTCGTCGCTCTCGTTGAAGCGGTAGCCGACGTTGCGCACCGTGCCGATGACCGTCTCGAGATCGCCGAGCTTGGCGCGCAGCCGCCGCACGTGCACGTCGACGGTGCGGGTGCCGCCGAAGTAGTCGTAGCCCCACACCTCGCTGAGCAGCTGCTCACGGGTGAACACCCGGCTGGGGTTGCCGGCCAGGAAGCGCAGCAGCTCGAATTCCTTGTAGGTGAGGTCGAGTGTCTTGCCGCGCATCTTCGCCGAGTAGCTGGCCTCGTCGATGACGACGCCGGAGGTCTTGATCGTCGGCGGGGTGACCGGCAGCGACCGGGCGGATGCCAGCCGGATGCGCGCGTCGATCTCGGCCGGCCCGGCCGTCTCGAGCACGACGTCGTCGATGCCCCAGTCCGGGCTGACCGCGGCGAGGCCGCCCTCGGTGAGCACGAGCACGACCGGAACCGAGAGGCCGGCGGTGCGCAGCATCGAGCAGAGGCTCTTCGCCTGCACGAGGTTGACCCGGGCATCGATCAGGATCAGATCGGCCTCGGGCGCTGCGAGCAGCTGGTCCAGTTGCGGGGGCAGCGTGCGCACGCGGTGAGAGAGCAGGGCGAGCGCGGGAAGTACATCATTGTTCACTGCCGACGTCAGGATCAACAACTGCGCCACGCGCATCCTCCAGCTTTATCGTGGCGCTCAGCATATCCTGCTCGCGCACTCGATCCGCGCGCATTTCACGAGGAGGGCGTTGGCGCTGTGCCCGAAGCCCCGAGTGACTCAGCAGAGACCGCAGCCTGCGGCATCCGCGGCACGGGGTGTTCGCGGGGCGCGGCGGCACGAGGCAGAATAGGGGCATGGCAGCCGCTCAGCAGCAGATCCCCACCGACCCGGAGTGGGAAGGGCAGAGGGGTGTGCGCCGTACCTGGCAGAGCATCGCCCCGATCTGGCTGGTGGCGCTCGTCGGCGCGATCCTCACCGGCGTCGTCGCCCCGCCGGAGCTCGCCCTCGGCGGCGTCAGCCTCACGCTGGCCGTCAGCACCATCTGCGCCCTCGCCGTGCAGCTGGCCACTGGCCGCAAGGAGGGCTTCGTCAGCCGGGTGACCGCGAGCCTCGTCGGCAGCGCCGTGATCCTCGCGCTCGCCACCGTGGTGTTCGCGTTCGCGGCATCCGCCAACGGAATCCAGCTGCTGCACCGCTAGGGCCGCGCACTCGGGCATGCCGCTGCGGTGAACGCCGGCGGCATGGGTAGAATCGAGGCATGTCACCCCTTGCTCTTGAACTGCTCTTCATCGGCCTGCTCGGCCTCGCCAGTCTGGCCATTGTGTGGATCTCCGGCGTCGTCGTCTACAAGCTGTGGCGGGGCCAGCGGTAACACCGCATGATTGAGATCCCGCTGGGCCTGCCCGCCGAGCTCGTACCGCTGTCCTGGCTGCTGGGCGTCTGGGAGGGCTCCGGCGTGCTCGACTACTCGATCGACCCTCCGGCCGGCTCCCCGGCAACGGCGGAGCCGACGAAGGTCACCCGCGAGTTCGGCCAGCGCGTGAGCTTCGCCCACGACGGCCTGCCGTACCTGAGTTACCACTCGTACAGCTGGCTGCTGCCGGAGGAGGAGGGCGGCGAACCGACGCCCCTCGTCACCGAGACCGGCTATTGGCGGCTCTCCCGGCCGCTCGGCGACGCCGATGCCGGCCCCGGCCTGCTGCCCGGCACGGCCGCCCCGCGCTACCCCGACGCCGAGTCGGTCGAGACGCTGCGCAACGCCGCCGGCGGCTTCGACATCGAGGTCTCGCTGGTGCACCCCAACGGCGTGAGCGAGCTCTACCTCGGCCAGGTGCTCGGCCCGCGCATCGACCTGGCGACGGATGCCGTCGTGCGCACCGAGACGGCCAAGCACTACGCCGCGGCGACCCGGCTCTACGGCCTCGTCGACAACCACCTGCTCTGGGCCTGGGACATCGCAGCGCTCGGCCAGACGCTGCGCACGCACGCCTCCGGCCGCCTCGCGAAGGTTGACTGACACCATGACCAGCTCCCCGTTCCTCGGCCTGCCCGCCGCCGTGCCCGCCGACGGCCTCGACGCAGGCGTCGCCGCCCACTACGGCAACCCGATGGTCGAGCAGCGCCAGTTGCTGGCCGGCACCGCGATCGTCGACCTCTCGCACCGCGGCGTGCTGAGCGTCACCGGCCCCGACCGGCTCAGCTGGCTCAACTCGATGACCTCGCAGGCGCTCGACCGGCTGGCCCCGGGGGAGTCCAGCGAGACCCTCGTGCTCGACAGCAACGGCCGGGTCGAGTACGACGCGCGCGTGATCGACGACGGCGTCACCACCTGGCTGCTGCTCGAGGCGGCCGAGCTGCCCGGCCTGAAGGCCTGGCTGGAGCGCATGCGGTTCATGCTGCGCGTCGAGGTCGCCGACGAGACAGAGAACTACGCCACGATCGGGTCGATGGCCCCGGATGCCGCGGCGCTCGCCGCCCTGGCGCTGCCGGTGGCCGCGCCCAACGGCGTGCCGCTGGCCTGGACCGACCCGTGGACGACCGTCGCGCCCGGCGGCTGGCAGTACGCCGCCGCCGACGAGCACCCGGCATCCGCCTGGCACTGGCACGAGCTGCTCGTGCCGCGCTCCGCGCTCGGCGCGCTCGCCGAGCGGGTTGCAGCCGGCGAGCCCGCCGCGGCCGGCACCCTCGCCCTCGAGGCGCTGCGCATCGCAGCCTGGCGGCCGCGGCTGGCCCTGGACGGCGACGATCGGACGATCCCGCACGAGCTGGACTGGCTGCGCAGCGCGGTGCACCTGAGCAAGGGCTGCTACCGCGGGCAGGAGACGGTCGCCAAGGTGCACAACCTCGGCCACCCGCCGCGGCGCCTCGTGATGCTGCACCTGGACGGCTCGGACACGATCCTCCCGGTGCACGGCGACGAGGTGCTGGCCGAGAAGGTGCGGCCGGAGACCGAGGCCGAGTGGAAGACCGTCGGCCAGATCACGAGCGCGGCGCTCCACCACGAGCTGGGCCCGATCGCGCTCGCCGTGGTCAAGCGCGCCGTGCCGACCGACATCCCGCTCGAGGTGCACGCACACGGCGAGAAGGTCGCCGCGGCCCAGCAGGCCATCGTGCCGACGGATGCCGGGGCGGCCGCCAACATCCCGCGGCTGCCGCGCCTCGGCGCCCGCGGCGTCTAGCCCTCTGCGGGAGCTCGGCGGCGGCCGCTACCCCCAGCGGAAGCCGTTCGGGGCGACCGAGGCCCACGGCACGGTCAGCTCGCCGAGCCGCCAGCGGCTGCGGCGACCCTGCACCGGCCAGCCGGCGGCGCGCACGCCCTCCACGGTCGCCTGCCAGCGCTGCACCGGGCCGTAGGCGGCCAGCGCCGCGTTGTACTGCCAGTGCCGGTCGAGCAGGCCGAGCAGTGCGTGCACCCCCTCGCCCTCGACGTTGCGGTGGATCAGCACCTTGGGCAGCCGCTCGGCCACGACCGACGGCCGCTCCAGCTCGTCCAGCCGCAGCGCGATCGAGAACGTCGCCGGGCCGGAGGGCCCGACCGCGACCCAGGCCGCGATCCGGCCGATCTCGTCGCAGGTGCCGTCGATCAGCACCCCGCCCGGCTGCAGCCGGGGTGCCAGCATCCGCCAGGCGGGCAGCACCTCGTGCTCGTCGTACTGGCGCAGCACGTTGAGGGCCCGGATGACGGCGGCCCGGCGCCCGTCCGGCAGCGGAGCCTCGAAGCCGCCCAGGGCGAAGCGCACCGCGGCATTCGGGGCGAAACCGGTCAGCCCGGCCCGCACAGCTTCCAGCTGCGCGTTCGCCCCGCGCACCCGCTCCGGGTCGATCTCGAGGCCGAGCACCTCGACATCGGAGCGCGTCTTCGCCAGGCGCTGGTGCAGCTCCAGGCTGGTCACGGCGCTCGCCCCGTAGCCGAGGTCGACCACGAGGGGGTCGGCGCTGCTGCGCAGGATCGGGAGGGTCTGAGTCCAACGGTCGATGCGGCGGAGCCGGTTTGTGTTCGTCGTTCCACGTGTGATTGTTCCAACCGGCATTCGTACAATTCTGCCACCTGAGCCTTGTTCAGTATTACCACGGGGCTGGATCGCTAGAGTGGAATGCATGACTGCGCCTTACACACTCATCCTGCTGCGCCACGGCAACAGCACCTGGAACCAGGCCAACCTCTTCACCGGCTGGGTCGACGTCCGGCTGAGCGAGCAGGGCGAGGCCGAGGCGGCCCGCGCCGGCGAGCTGCTGGCCGAGTCCGGCCTGCTGCCGGACGTGCTGCACACCTCGGTGCTCACCCGCGCCATCCAGACCGCGAACATCGCCCTCGACAAGGCCGACCGCGCCTGGATCGACGTGCGCCGCAGCTGGCGCCTGAACGAGCGCCACTACGGCGCGCTGCAGGGCCTGGACAAGGCCGAGACGCTGGAGAAGTACGGTCCAGAGCAGTTCCAGCTGTGGCGCCGCAGCTTCGACGTGCCGCCGCCCGTTCTGGCCGACGACGCCGAGTACTCGCAGGTGGGCGACCCCCGCTACGCGAACCTCAGCGACGAGCAGATGCCGCGCACGGAGTGCCTCAAGGACGTCATCGAGCGCATGCTGCCGTACTGGGAGAGCGACATCACCGTCGACCTGCGCGCCGGCAAGACCGTGCTCGTCACCGCGCACGGCAACTCGCTGCGCGCCCTGGTCAAGCACCTCGACGGCATCAGCGACGACGACATCGCCGAGCTGAACATCCCCACCGGCATCCCGCTGGTCTACAAGCTCGGCGAAGACCTCATGCCGCTCGGCCCGGGCGAGTACCTCGACCCCGAGGCCGCCGCCGCCGGCGCCGCCGCGGTCGCCGCCCAGGGCAAGAAGTAGCCACGCAGGGTTAACGAACGAGACTCCGGATGCCACGGCATCCGGAGTCTCGTTCGTTCAGGGCTTAGGCGCTCGGGGCGTCCGGGTCCCAGTCGCCAGTGGCCAGGTAGAGCACCTTCTTGGCGATGGACACCGCGTGGTCGGCGAAGCGCTCGTGGTAGCGGCTGGCCAGGGTGGCGTCGACGGTGTCGGCTGCCTGCCCCTTCCACGTCTCGCCCAGCACCTTGTCGAACACCTTGAGGTGCAGCGCGTCGATCTCGTCGTCGTCGTTGCGGATGGTCTCGGCCAGCTGCACGTCCTGGCTGCGGAGCAGCTCGGTGAGCTTCTGCGCGATCTCCACGTCGAGGCGGCCCATCTCGGCGAAGGTTCCGCGCAGCGACTTGGGCACCACCTTGTCCGGGAAGCGGTAGCGGGCCAGCTGGGCGATGTGCGTCGACATATCACCCATCCGCTCCAGCGAGGCGCTGATGCGCAGGGCGCTGACGACGATGCGGAGGTCGCGGGCGACGGGCTGCTGCCGGGCCAAAATCATGATGGCGAGCTCGTCGAGGGCGACGGTGAGGCCGTCGATCTTGTCGTCGTCGGCGATCACCTCCTCGGCGAGGGTGACGTCTGAATCGTTGAAGGCGCGGGTGGCCTTGTCGATGGAGACGGCGACGAGCCCGCTGAGCTCGACGAGCCGATCCTGCACCTCGCGGAGCTCCTGCTGAAACACTTCACGCACGGCTAATCTGATCCTTCCTGCCGACGGGCGACCACGGCATCCGAAGACCCGAGTGGCCCCCTGCTCGATGATGCCCCCGTTAGGTGAACAAACGGTGCCGCACCGCTGAACACTCGGCAAAGGAGCGGCGTTCTGCAGTGGAACGGGGGGTGGCCACCTGGTGGGTTCACTACTCTAGTGGGCATGGACTCCACCTGGTTGGTGCTGCTCGCCCTGGCACTCGGCCTAGCCGTCGGCGCGGGCTTTGTCACCTTGCTGCACGTCGCCGAACGCCGCGGCACCTCGGCGGCCGGCGTCGTCAGCCCACGCATCCCCGACGGCATCGACCAAGTGCTCGAAGCGCTGGAATCGGCCGGCGTGGTGCTCGACCCCTCGCACAACGTGATGAAGGCCTCGCCGGGCGCCCACGCGATGGGCCTGGTCTGGAACGGCACCCTCGTGCACCCGGAGCTGCTGGCCCTCGCGGACGAGGTGCGCCGCACCGGGGAGCCGATCAGCCGCGAGCTGGTGCTGAAGCGCGGGCCGTTCGGCGACGCCAGCATGTACCTCAGCGTGCGCGTGGCCCGGCTCGGCACCCGCTTCGTGCTGCTGTTGGCCGACGACCGCACCGAGTCGCACCGACTCGACGACGTGCGCCGCGACTTCGTGGCCAACGTCAGCCACGAGCTGAAGACGCCGATCGCGTCGGTCGGGCTCCTGGCGGAGGCGCTGGACGCGGCCGCCGACGAACCGGCGCAGGTGCGGCGCTTCGCGAACCGCTTGAGCAGTGAGTCCACCCGGCTGGCCCGGCTCACCCAGGAGATCATCGAGCTCTCCCGGTTGCAGTCGCAGGATGCCGTCGCCGAGGCGCACCCCGTCGACATCGACGCCGTGGTCGCGACCGCCGTCGAGCAGAACCGGGTCATCGCCGAGGGCAACGACATCGAGATCGCGCTCGGCAAACGCTCCGGCGCGCAGGTGCTCGGCGACGAGTCGCTGCTGGTCACTGCCGTGAACAACCTGGTCGCCAACGCCGTGAACTACTCGCCGCCCGGCTCCCGGGTCGGCGTCGGCGTCAAGACCGGTGCCGGCACCGTCGAGATCGTCGTGACCGACCAGGGCGTCGGCATCCCGGAGGAAGACCAGGACCGCGTCTTCGAGCGCTTCTTCCGCGTCGACCAGGCCCGCGCCCGCAACACCGGCGGCACCGGCCTGGGCCTCGCCATCGTCAAGCACGCCGTGCAGAACCACGGCGGCGACATCCGGGTCTGGTCGCAGCCCGGCCTCGGCTCCTCTTTCACCATCCGCCTTCCCGATGCGAAGGCGGCACCAGCCACCGAACCACTGGGAGACACCGCGTGACACGAATTCTGCTGATCGAAGACGAGCCGGCCCTCAGCGAGCCGCTCAGCTTCCTGCTCGAGCGCGAGGGGTACGAGGTGACGGTGGCCGCCGACGGCCCGAGCGCGCTCCGGGAATTCGACCGGGCCGGCGCCGACCTGCTGCTGCTCGACCTCATGCTGCCGGGCATCCCGGGCACCGAGGTCTGCCGCGAGATCCGGCAGCGTTCCAGCGTTCCGATCATCATGCTCACCGCGAAGGACTCCGAGGTCGACATCGTCGTGGGGCTTGAGCTCGGCGCCGACGACTACATGACCAAGCCGTACTCGACCAGGGAGCTGCTGGCCCGCGTGCGCGCCGTGCTGCGCCGCCACGTCGAGGCGGATGCCCCGGACGACAGCGTCATCGAGGCCGGCAGCGTGCGGATGGACGTGGAGCGCCACACGGTGAGCGTGAACGGCGAGCTCACGCCCATGCCGCTGAAGGAATTCGAGCTGCTCGAGTACCTCATGCGCAACGCCGGCCGGGTGCTCACCCGCGGCCAGCTGATCGACCGGATCTGGGGAACCGACTACTTCGGCGACACCAAGACCCTCGACGTGCACATCAAGCGGATCCGCTCGCGGATCGAGGCGGTGCCGTCGGAGCCGGCGATGCTGCTGACGGTGCGCGGGCTCGGCTACCGCTTCGAGGCCTGAGCCGGCGGCATCCGCCCGGACAACGCAGAAGAGGCGCACCCGCGGGTGCGCCTCTTCGTGTGGTGCTGGCTGAGTGTTACTTGCTCGGTGCGGTCGGCACCAGGTCGGCGTACTCCGGCAGCGAGGCGTCGAGCACGGGCACGAGCAGCTGCTTGCCCTCGCTCTGACCCGACTGGAAGTAGACCGGCAGCAGTGCGCCGGGCTGCGTGCCCATGTCGACCAGGGTGATCTGCTCGCCGTCGGGCAGTCCGAAGGGGGTGCTCGAGGACGGCTCGAGGGTGACCGTCTCGGTCTCCTTGCTGCCGTCAGACTCGTACTGCACGGTGACCTTGGCGCTCTCGGCGGTGGTGTTCACGAAGGTCACGACCAGGTTGCCCAGCTCGCCGTCCTCGGTGATCACGAGCGCGTTGCGCACATCGACACCGTCGAGGTTGGCGCTCACGCCATCGCTCGCGTCATAGTGCTTGGTCGTGGCCTGCGGGGCCACCAGGTTGCAACCAGCGGTGCCGACCAGAAGGCCGGCAGCCAAGAGAACGGATGCCGCAATACGCGCCTTCACAAGACCTCCAAAAAAATTGCGCTCCCTCACCGGCCGAACGGCTGGTGAGCGGGGGAACGCGTGCGAAATATCGCTCCAGAGTTTAGCCTATCGCTGCGGGACCGGCGCGGAAGCAAGGCGAACCTTACCACTATTGCGGCTGTGGTATCATAGAGGTTGCTGAAGGGATATCAATTCATGCTTTTTGAGGTTGGCGAAACCGTCGTTTACCCGCACCACGGTGCTGCAACGATCATCGAAATCAAGACCCGTGTCATCAAGGGTGAAGAGAAGCTCTACCTCAAGCTCAACGTCACCCAGGGTGACTTGACCATTGAGGTCCCCGCCGAGAACGTCGATCTCGTCGGCGTTCGCGACGTCATCGGCCGTGAGGGGCTCGACAAGGTGTTCGAGGTGCTGCGCGCGCCGTTCACCGAGGAGCCCACCAACTGGTCGCGTCGTTACAAGGCGAACCTGGAGAAGCTGGCGTCCGGCGATGTCATCAAGGTGTCCGAGGTCGTCCGCGACCTGTGGCGCCGTGACCAGGACCGCGGACTCTCCGCTGGCGAGAAGCGCATGCTGGCCAAGGCCCGTCAGATCCTGATCTCCGAGCTCGCGCTCGCAGAGAAGACCGACGAGGAGAAGGCCTCCACCGTGCTCGACGAGGTTCTGGCCTCCTAGGCCGCCCTCGCGCCACCCGCATCATCCGAAAGCCCCGGCCCCATGGCCGGGGCTTTCGTGCATCCCGCCCGGGGCGGCCTAGGCGGCGAGCCAGAGGTCGGGGCCGAACACCTCGTAGTGGATGTGTGTCGCCGGGATGCCGGCGTCGATGGCCTGCGAGCGCAGGAGAATATGCAAGATTGACGCTTAAGTTCTACGCCGTGTAGAACTCGGGCGCAAATCGACCCGCCGGGCTCAGCGCAGCACGGGGAACGGCAGCAGCGTGGAGGCCGCCGGCCCGCCGAGATCCTCGACGCGGAGCTGGTCCAGCTCGGCGTAGAACGCCTCGCGCGCGCGCCGGAGGGCGGAGCGCAGGCGGCACTGCGCGAGCAGCGGGCAGGCGACGCCCGCCTCGGAGACGCAGTCCACGACGTCATCGCGCACGTCGAGCTCGCGCAGCAGGGTGCCGACGCTCAGCTGCAGCCCCGTGGCGGTGATCTGCGAGCCGCCGTGCCGCCCCCTGGCCACATCGATCGCCCGGCGGTTGCGCAGTTCCAGCACGGCCTTGGCGACGTGGTTGTACGGCACGCCGATCTGCTCGGCGATCTCCCGAGTGGTGAGCTGCTCGCCCTGGCGCGACCCGAGCAGCATCAGGGTGCGCAGACACACATCCGCAAAGGCGCTCAGTTACACGCCTCTCATTGTCGCAGGCGTCGGCTGGGCGGCGCCCGCGATAGCCTCGGAGCATGAACATTTCGGGCGAGCACAGCGCGGCGGAGTCGGTCCAGGCGGCGGTGATCGTGGTGGCCGCCGGCAGCGGCAGCCGGCTCGGCCGGCCGGAGCCGAAGGCCTTCGCCCCGCTGGCCGGGCGGCCGATGCTCTCACATGCCCTCGACGGCATCCTCGCGCTGGCCGAGCCCGTGCACCTGATCGTGGTGGCGCCGGCGGCTGAGCTGGAGCAGGCCCGCGCGATCGTCGCGGCATCCGCCGGCCCCGCGCTCGGATACACCAGCGTCGTGGCCGGGGGAGCGACCCGGCAGCAGTCGGTGGCGGCCGGCCTCGCGGCGGTCGCGCCCGGCGTCGGCACCGTGCTCGTGCACGACGCGGCCCGCGCGCTGACCCCGACCGCCCTGTTCGCCGCCGTGATCGCCGCCGTGCGCCGGACCGGGGCCGCGGTGATCCCGGCGCTGCCCGTGGTCGACACCATCAAGCGGGTCGACGCGGCCGGGGCCGTTCAGGAGACGGTGGACCGCTCCGAGCTGGCCGCGGTGCAGACGCCGCAGGGCTTCGTGCGCGCCGAGCTCGACGAGGCCTACGCCGATCCGGCCGCCGACTTCACCGACGACGCCGCGCTGCTGGCGTCCTTCGGCCACACCGTCGGCACGGTCGCCGGCGACGAGCGCGCCTTCAAGATCACGACCCCGTGGGACCTGGCCCGGGCCGAGCGGCTGCTCGCCGAGACGGCATCCGGCGCGCACATGCCATCGGCGGCATCCGCCCCGCGGGTCGGCACCGGCGTCGACGTGCACGCCTTCTCCCCGGAGGGCGACGATGCGGCGGATGCCGCGCCCGAGCTGTGGATCGCCGGCCTGCTCTGGCCGGGCCAGCGCGGGCTCTCCGGCCACAGCGACGGCGACGTTGCCGTGCACGCCGTCTGTGACGCGCTGCTGGCCGCCGCCGGCCTCGGCGACATCGGCGGCATCTTCGGCACCGACGACCCGCGGCTGGCCGGCGCGCACGGCGAGGTGTTCCTCCGTGAGACGAAGCGTCTCGTCGAGCGGGCCGGCTTCGGCATCGGCAACGTCTCCGTGCAGCTGCTCGGCAACCGGCCGAAGCTCGCGCCGCGCCGGGCGGAGGCGGAGACGCTGCTCAGCGGCATCCTCGGCGCCCCCGTCAGCATCGCCGCCACCACCACCGACGGCCTCGGCTTCACCGGCCGGGGCGAGGGCGTCGCCGCCATCGCGACGGCGCTGCTGCTGCCCGCCTGAGCGGCGGCGGGCCCGAGCCGGGCGCTGAGGTAGGGTACAGCCCCGCGCCGGTAGACTCGTCGGGTGACAGTGCGACTTTACGACTCCCAGGCCCAGGCCCTGCGCGACTTCATCCCCCTCACACCGGGGCAGGTCAGCATGTACGTCTGTGGACCCACGGTGCAGTCCAGCCCGCACATCGGCCACCTGCGCAGCGCGCTCGTCTACGACCTGCTGCGCCGCTGGCTGAACTACCGCGGCCACGCCGTCACCTTCGTGCGCAACGTCACCGACATCGACGACAAGGTGCTCGCCAATGCGAGCGCGCACGAGCCGTGGTGGGCCCTGGCCTACCGGATCGAACTCGAGTTCACCGCCGGGTACAACCGCCTCGGCATCCTGCCGCCCACCTATGAGCCGCGGGCGACCGCCAGCATCATGCAGATGCAGGCGATCATCGCCTCGCTGATCGAGCGCGGGCACGCCTACCCGGCGGCGGATGCCAGCCACGACGTGTACTTCGACACCGCCAGCTGGCCCGAATACGGCGCCCTCACCCGGCAGAACCGCGACAACATGGAGGCGGCGGCCGACGCCGACCCCCGCGGCAAGCGCGACCCGCGCGACTTCGCCCTCTGGAAGGGGCAGAAGGCGGGCGAGCCCGCCTCGGCCAGCTGGGACAGCCCGTGGGGGCCCGGCCGCCCCGGCTGGCACATCGAGTGCTCGGCCATGGCCGAGCGCTACCTCGGCACCCAGTTCGACATCCACGGCGGCGGCCTCGACCTGCGCTTCCCGCACCACGAGAACGAGCTGGCCCAGTCGCGTGCGGCCGGCCACGCCTTCGCCGGCTACTGGGTGCACAACGGCCTGGTCAACACCGGCGGCCAGAAGATGTCCAAGTCGCTCGGCAACTCGGTCTACGCGGCCGAGCTGTTCGAGCAGGCGCGGCCGCTCGTGCTGCGCTACTACCTGGCGGCGGCGCACTACCGCTCCACCATCGACTACTCGGCCGGTTCGCTGCCCGAGGCGGAGGCGGCGCTCGAGCGCATCGAAAGCTTCCTCTCCCGGGTCGACCGGCGCCTGGCCGGCACCCGTTTCGCCGGCAGCGGCCTGGCGCAGGTTCCGGATGCCTTCGCCAGCGCACTCGACGACGACCTGGCGGTTCCGCAGGCCCTCGCCGTGCTGCACGAGACCGTGCGGGCCGGCAACGCAGCGCTCGACGCCGAAGACCTGCAGACCGCGGCATCCGCCCGGGCCGAGGTCGTCGCGATGACCGAGGTGCTCGGCATCAACCCGCTCTCGCCGGAGTGGGCGTCGAACGAGGACACCGCGGCCCGCGCCGCCCTCGATGCGCTCGTCACCCGGCTGATCGACGATCGCGCCACCGCGCGCGACAACAAAGACTATGCGGCAGCAGACCGCATCCGCGCCGAACTGACGGCGGCGGGAATCACCCTCGAAGACACCCAGACGGGTGCACATTGGAGTCTGGAATCATGAAGAACACAGCTGGAAAGCCCCGCGCCGGCGCCGTCCGAAAGGGTGCCCGCGGCCCACAGGTAGGCTCCGGCGGCCAGGGCCGTCAGGCGCTGGAGGGCAAGAAGCCCACCCCCAAGGCCGAAGACCGTCCGTACCACCCCGCCGGCAAGCGCAAGGCGGCCAACGAGCGCTACGAGGCGGCCAGCGGCGGCAAGCGCCGTGTTGCGGGACCCCGCGACGGCGGCCGTGATGGCGGTCGCCCCCGCGACGCCGGTCGCCCCGACGGCGCCCCGCGCAACGTCGCCGTCTCCGGCCGCCCGGCCGGTGGACGCAAGCCGAAGTCGGCCGACGAGATCGAGATCGTCACCGGCCGCAACTCGGTGGTCGAGGCGCTGCGCGCCAAGATCCCCGCCAGCGCGCTCTACGTGGCCACCCGCGTCGAGATGGACGACCGCGTCAAGGAGGCCCTCAAGCTGGCCACCAGCAACGGCATCCCGATCCTCGAGGTCATGCGCCCGGAGCTCGACCGCCTCGCCGGCCGCGACAGCGTGCACCAGGGCCTCGCGCTCAAGGTGCCGCCGTACGAGTACGCGCACCCGACCGAGCTGCTGGAGCAGGTCATCGCCCGCGGCGAGACCCCGCTCTTCGTCGCGCTGGACGGCATCACCGACCCGCGCAACCTCGGCGCCATCATCCGCTCGACGGCCGCTTTCGGTGGCCAGGGCGTGATCGTGCCGCAGCGTCGCTCGGTCGGCCTGACCGCCTCCGCCTGGAAGACCTCGGCCGGCGCCGCGGCGCGCACGCCCGTCGCCATGGCCACGAACCTCACGCAGACGCTCAAGGCGTTCAAGGCGGCTGGCGTCTTCGTGCTCGGCCTGGACGGCGGCGGCGACGTCTCCCTGCCCGGCCTCGAGCTCGCCGACCGCCCGGTCGTCGTCGTCGTCGGCAGCGAGGGCAAGGGCTTGTCCCGCCTCGTCACCGAGACGTGCGACGCCGTCGTGTCGATCCCGATCAGCGCGGCGACCGAGTCGCTGAACGCCGGCATCGCGGCATCCGTCACCCTCTACGAGATCTCGCGCCTGCGCGCTCTCCAGAAGTAGCTCGCGGGGCGGATGCCGCGGCATCCGCCCGTCGAGAGTGCAGGAATTGCGCAGGAATCCCCGGATCCTGCGCAATTTTTGCACTCTCGAGGTGCTGTGGATAACTTCTGATGGCTGGTCGGCGAATGCGGCAGCATGGTGTGCATGCCGGAGCAGTGGCCGTTTCAGCCATACCTGCGCGGTGCGGCCTTCCGCACGGCGGCGATCGGGCACCACGGGCTGACACCCGGGAGGCTGCGTTCGCGGGAACTCGACGCACCGTTCCACGGTGTGCGCACCCTCGGCATTCGGGCTGACAACGTCTTCGATCGTTGCCTCAGCTACGAACCGCTGCTCGCCCGCAACCATGTCTTCTGCGCCCAGACGGCGGCGGCACTTCTCGGCTTGCCGTTGCCCCTGCCCGTCCGTGCTGACACTCGGCTCCACGTGGGTGCGCTGGGCGGCCAAGGACCGCGACGTGCGGGTGTCGTCGGTCACCGGCTGCCGACAGACACACCGTGCGTGGAGTCGATCGGTGGCTTCACCGTGACGGATGCAGCGAGCACCTGGTGTCAGCTCGCGACAGTGCTCAGCCGCGAGGAGCTCACGGCTGCGGGTGACTTCATCCTCTCTGGCAGGCGCGAGTCTGGCGGCGGCCGGAGCGGCTCGCTGGCGACGCTCGAGCAGCTCCGTGCTGCGACATCCCGCCATAGTGCCGGTCGTGGGGCGACGGCACTGCGCTGGGCGCTGGAACACGTGCGGGGCGGCGTCGATTCCCCGCAAGAGACCCGGCTGCGTCTGACGCTGGTGGCGCACGGCTTCGCCGAACCGGTGATCGGGCTCCCGGTGCTGGTGGACCACGGCACGCTGCTGCTGCATCCCGACCTCGCGTGGCCCAATCTGCGGCTTGTCCTCGAATACGAGGGCGACGAACACCGCGAGAGCAAACGGCGCTTCCGGGCCGACATCCGCCGACGCGAGAAGTTCGAGGCTGCCGGCTGGCGCGTGATCCGGGTCACCGCCGATGACCTCGGCGAAGAACTGGACGCGTTCATCGAGCGCGTTCGCACGATTCTGACGGCGCGGCGCGCGGAACTGGCGCGCTGAGCACCGCGCCAGTTCCGCGCCCGGCAGCGCCCGAGAGTGCAGAAAATGCGCAGGAATCGGCGATTCCTGCGCATTTTCTGCACTCTCGGCTCAGGGAGAACCGGTGGGGCTAGACCTTGAGGCGCCAGTCGGTTTCTTCCTCGTCGTCGGGCACCGTGCCGATTGCCATCGTGATGAGGCCGGTGTCCGGGGCGATCATCGTCGCCTCGTCGCGTCGGTGCCGCAGCACGTCGTTGATGTACGAGCTGAGCGCCTCGGCCAGCGGGATGTCGTGTCCCTGCTTCTGCGCCATGAACCAACGGTGCTCGAGCAGCTGGTGGAACACCTCGGCCGGCTCCAGCTTGCCCTTGAGGTCGAGCGGGATGGCGCGGACCACGGGCTCGAACACGCGCATCAGCCACTCGTGGGCGACCATGTCCTCGTCGAACTCTGTCTTGCCGTAGCTGGCCCGGTACGAGTCCAGGTCGTTGAGCAGGCGGCGGGCCTGGTTCTCCTCGGCGTCGAGTCCGGTCAGGCGCAGCAGGCGGCGCTGGTGGTGCCCGGCATCCACCACCTTGGGCTGGATGCGCACGGTGGCGCCCGTGTCGTCGGTCTTAATGGCGAGCTCCTCGATGTCGAAGCCGAGGCTGTTCAGGCGGTCGACGCGCTCGCTGATGCGCCAGCGCTCGGAGGAGTGGAACGACTCGGAGCCGGTGAGCTCCTTCCAGAGGTTGCGGTAGGCGTCGACGATGCCGTTGGAGATGCGGATCGGGTCGAGCTCGTCGGCCACGCGGCCGCCGGCTTCCAAGTCCATCAGCTCGCCGGCGATGTTGACCCGGGCGATCTCCAGGTCGTTCTCGCGCTGGCCGTTGGAGAGGCCGCCCGTGTACAGCTGGCCGGTCTCGGCATCCACCAGGTAGGCGGCGAAGGCGCCCGCGTCGCGGCGGAACAGCGTGTTGGAGAGGGAGACGTCGCCCCAGAAGAAGCCGGCGATGTGCAGGCGCACGAGCAGCACGGCGAGGGCGTCGACGAGGCGCGTCGCCGTGTCCGGCCGCAGCGACTGCGAGAACAGGGCCCGGTACGGCATCGAGAACTTGAGGTGGCGGGTCACCAGCACCGGCTTGAGCATCTCGCCCTCGCCGTCGCTGCGGTTGGTGATGACGGCGATGGGCTCCACACACGGGATCTCCATGCGCTGCAGCGTGCGCAGCATCTCGTACTCGCCCTTGGCCATCTCGGCCGTCGTCTCCTTGATCGCCACGACGTGCCCGCCGAGGTGGGCGAAGCGCACCAGGTGGCGCGAGATGCCCTTGGGCAGCGAGGCGATGTTCTCGTTCGGCCAGGCGTCCAGCGGCAGGTGCCAGGGCAGGTCGAGCAGGGCGGGGTCGGCCATCGCCGAGGTGATGTTGAGGGAGCCACTCATGATTTGTGAGCCTAGTCGTCTGGGGTGGGAGCTGACGGGGTGCGGATGCCGGCTGCACCGGCATCCGCACAAACAACAACGGCCGGCGGGTTGCCCCGCCGGCCGTTGCCACTGTGCGAATGACAGCGGTGCGAACTACTTAGATCGCGATCGCCTTGTTAAGCAGGCGCTCGCCCGACTCGGCGTCGAACACGTGCACGTGGTCGGGTGCCGGCATGAGCCAGACCTTCTCGCCGGCGTTCGGGTGCGAGCGGCCGTCAACGCGAGCGACGACGTCGGTGCGCTTGCCGTTGAGGGTGGAGTGGCCGTAGAGGTAGCCGTCGGCGCCGAGCTCCTCGACGAGGTCAACGTCAACCTCGAGGCCCTGGCCGGGGGTGGTGGAGACGATGATGTCCTCGGGGCGCACACCGATGGTGACGCTCGAGCCGGTCGCGGAGTCCAGCGCCTGACGCTCGACGGCGACGAGCGCGCTGCCGAACTTGACGCCGCCGTCGGCGATGTCGGTGTTGAACAGGTTCATGGCGGGGCTGCCGATGAAGCCGGCGACGAAGACGTTGTTCGGGGACGCGTACAGCTCGCGCGGGGTTCCGACCTGCTGGAGCAGGCCGTCCTTCAGCACGGCGATGCGGTCACCCATGGTGAGCGCCTCGGTCTGGTCGTGCGTGACGTAGACGGTGGTGACACCGAGACGACGCTGCAGCGACGCGATCTGGGTGCGGGTCTGCACGCGCAGCTTGGCGTCGAGGTTCGACAGCGGCTCGTCCATGAGGAAGACCTGGGGCTGACGCACGATGGCGCGACCCATGGCAACACGCTGACGCTGACCACCAGAGAGGGCCTTCGGCTTGCGGCTGAGGTAGGCCTCGAGGTCGAGGAGCTTGGCGGCCTCGAGCACGCGGGCGGCGCGCTCGTCCTTGTTGACGCCGGCGATCTTCAGGGCGAAGCCCATGTTCTCTGCGACGGTCATGTGCGGGTACAGCGCGTAGTTCTGGAAGACCATGGCGATGTCGCGGTCCTTCGGCGGAACGTCCGTGACGTTGCGGTCGCCGATGAAGATGTTGCCGCCGTTGACCTCTTCGAGGCCGGCGAGCATGCGGAGCGACGTGGACTTGCCGCAGCCGGAGGGGCCGACGAGGACGAGGAACTCGCCGTCAGCGACCTGCAGGTCGAGGGCATCGACGGCCGGGCGGGTACCACCGGGGTAAACGCGCGTTGCCTTGTCGAAAGTTACAGATGCCATGGAAATATCTCCTTCACCGGCAGGTACGTGCCGGACGATCCGTTGTGATGGATGGTGCCACTGCTGGTCAGCGACGACCGCATCCAGTATGGCACGAGCGCGGCGGCGGACGGGCATCGCGCGGCGCGCGGACGAATCCGTCGGATTTTCGAGTCGCCGCGTCGCTTCTGGTCATTTCACAGGCAACAGACCTACTATTTTGACTGCGTTTGCATGAACTGCGCGCCCTTCACACTTCGGAGTACTGATTACATGACCTTCGGCGCATCCCCCGAGCCCCGGCCCACGAAGAACCAGCGTCGCGAAGCCGCGCGCGAAAAGGCCCGTGAGCTGCGCGTGCAGCAGAAGAAGAAGGACCGGCGCAACAAGATGATGCTGCAGGGCGGCATCGTGCTCGGCATCGTCGCCGTCGTCGCCGTGATCCTGCTCATCGTCGTCAACAGTGTGCGCCCAGAGGGCCCCGGCCCCAAGAACATGGCCAGCGACGGCATCCTGATCGGCGAGGGCCTCGTCGCGGTGGAGACCCCGGCGCTGCCCGCCAACGCCGTGCCCATCCCGTCGCAGCCCGACGAGACCGGCTCCGTCGCCAACATCCGCGTCTGGGTCGACTACCTGTGCCCCTACTGCGGCGACTTCGAGCGCACCAACGGGCCGCAGATCCAGGGCTGGCTCGAGTCCGGTGCCGCGACGCTGGAGACCTTCCCGATCGCCACCCTGGTGAGCAAGTCGGCCGGGACCAAGTACTCGCTGCGCGCGGCGAACGCGGCCGGCTGCGTGGCGAACTTCTCGCCGAACGACTTCTTCGCCTTCAACTCGGCCATGTTCATCGACCAGCCACAGGAGAACACTCCGGCGTTGAACAACACCGAGCTCAAGCAGCGCATCAAGGATGCCGGTGTCGCCAACACCTCCGAGATCAACAAGTGCATCGACGACGAGCAGTTCAAGGCGTGGGTGCTGGATGCCACGGACCGCGCCCTCACCGGCCCGCTCCCGAACACCGAGCTGCCCAAGGTCAAGGGCACGCCGACCGTCCTCGTCAACGGCAAGCAGTACGCCGGCTCCCTGGACGACCCGAAGGAGTTCGCAGCATTCGTGCAGCAGGCGATGGGGGAGACCTACTCCACCGCAACGCCGACTCCGACGCCCGCCCCGGCCGGCTAGGCACGCAGCCGCTCCGCCCGTCACCGCTCGCCGCCCCGGCAGATTTTTGCCCGGGGCGGCGAGCGGTTATTGTTAGTCCGAGTCGTGTTCCAGCTGGAGCACAACACTCACGCCGGCTTGGCGCAATTGGTAGCGCACCGCTCTTGTAAAGCGGGGGTTGCGGGTTCAAGTCCCGCAGCCGGCCCTGTACGCAATTCCACCCTCGAAACCTTCTCGCTCCGCACTGATCGAGCTCTGCACGTCGATGCGGCACTCGTGAGAGCTGCCGATGGATCGACATCGGCAGACCCGGCGCAGGCCCGCGCCGCGTTACCCCGGGTGCTGGCGTCTGCAGCCCGGCCTGCGTCGACACCAGCGCGAGCGCCAGCAGCAGGGCGGTGAACACCCACGTGACGATGGAGAGCCAGGTCGCTCCGAACCCCGCGTTCATGGCACAAAGGTAGTGCGCGCCGTCGCGGCGTCTCGAGGTGTCGGGGAATGCCTCACGCCTCCTCCGGGTGATCGGATCTAGGCTTGGGCGGTGACGTCAGAGCCTGTTCCCGTGCCCGGCCCCTCCGAGCCCGGCTCGTCCACCGAGGGTCGGGCCCGCCGGCGCTTCCCGATGTGGCTGGCGATCGTCGCCGCGACGGTGAGCGGCGCGCTGCTCGCGGTGCAGTCGCGCATCAACGGCGAGCTCGGGCGGCAACTCAATGACGGCTACACCGCGGCGGCGATCTCCTTCGGCTCCGGCCTCGCGATCCTCTTGATCGTGCTCTGCTTCTGGAAGCCGGGCCGGGTCGGGCTCGGCCGCGTCGCGCGGGCGCTGCGCCCGAACGAGCGGGGGGAGCGGGAGCTGAAGCCGTGGATGCTGCTCGGCGGTCTCGCCGGCGCCTTCTTCGTCGCCTCGCAGGGCCTGACCGCTGCCGTGCTCGGCGTCGCCCTCTTCACGGTGGCGATCGTGGCCGGCCAGACGATCAGCGGAATCGTGCTCGACCGCGTCGGCCTCGCGCCCGGCGGGCACCGGCCGCTGACCGCCGACCGCCTGATCGGATCGCTGCTGGCACTGGCCGCCGTCGTCTGGGCGGTGTCGGCGCAGCTGGGCGGCGACGTGCCGTTCTGGATGCTCATCATGCCGCTCATCGCCGGCGCGCTCGCAGCTTGGCAGCAGGCCGTCAACGGCCAGGTGCGGGCGGTGGCGGCCAGCGCGCAGAGCGCCACGCTGATCAACTTCATCGTCGGCAGCGCCGCACTGATCGCCATCGCGCTGGTGCGCAACGCCGTGGTCGGCTGGCCGGCCGAGTTCCCGACCGAGCCCTGGCTCTACATCGGCGGGGCGATCGGCTGCCTGCTCATCGCCGTGCAGACGGTGCTCGTCAAGGTGACGGGCGTGCTGCTGCTCGGCCTGGCGACGGTCTCCGGCCAGCTCGTCGCCGCGCTGCTTCTCGACCTCGCCGTGCCCGGCCAGGCGGTCGCGTTCTCCACGATCGGCGGCACGCTCGTCGCCCTCATCGCCGTCGTGGTCGCGAGCGGCTGGCTGAACTCGTGGCGGAGGGCCAAGGCGGCGTAAGTCTGCTGCGTCTAGTGCCGACTCCGGCGCGGCCTAGGCTGGAGCGATGAGTTCTTCCCGGATGCCGACGACTGCGGAATCCGCCTCCAGCGCCCCCGCCCGCCCCGACTCCGGCGCCCCGACGCACCGCCACGTCCCCACCTGGCTCGCCATGCTGGTCGGCACCGCCTGCGGCGCGCTGATCGCCCTGCAGTCGCGCATCAACGGCGAGCTCGGCCTCCGCCTCGACGACGGTTTCACGGCCGCGGCAATCTCGTTCGGCTCCGGCTTCCTGATCATGTTCGTCGTGCTCTGCTTCTGGCGCCCCGGCCGGGTCGGCCTGGCGCGGGTGGTGCGGGCGCTCCGCCGGAACGAGCAGGGCGAGCGGGTGCTGCGCCCCTGGATGGTGCTCGGCGGTCTCGGCGGCGCGCTCCTCGTCGCCTCGCAGGGGCTGACCGCTGCCGTGCTCGGCGTCGCCCTGTTCACGGTGGCCATCGTCGCCGGGCAGACCGTCAGCGGCCTCGTGCTGGACCGGATCGGGCTTGGCCCGGGTGGCCGGCAACAGCTGACGCTCAGCCGCCTGATCGGATCGGTGCTCACCCTCGTCGCCGTCGGCTGGGCGGTCTCGGCGCAACTGGGCGGCGAGGTGCCGATCTGGATGCTCCTGATGCCGCTGGTCGCCGGAGTCTTCGTCGGGTGGCAGCAGGCCGTCAACGGCCGGGTACGGGCCGTCGCCGGCAGCGCCCTGTCGGCGACCCTGATCAACTTCCTCATCGGCAGCATCGCCCTCGTCGCGATCGCGCTGGTGCACAACGTGCTGGCCGGCTGGCCGAGCAGCTACCCGAGCGAGCCGTGGCTGTACATCGGCGGGGCGCTCGGCTGCATCTTCATCGCCGTGCAGGCGGCCCTGGTGCGGGTGACCGGCGTGCTGCTGCTCGGCCTGGCCACCATCGCCGGCCAGCTCATCGCCGCACTCGCGATCGACCTGGTGCTGCACGGCCAGGACGTCGCACTCTCGACGATCGCCGGGACCGCGCTCGCCCTCGTCGCGGTGGTCATCGCCAGCGGGGGCTTCGCGCGCCGCCGCTGACCGCGGTTGCGCCGCCGCAGTCGCCGCCGCTCAGCTCTCGAGCGTGCTGAGCCGGTGCTCAAGGGGCGCGCGCTTGTCGTGCGAGCTGCCCAGCCGGTCCGGGATGCCGCCGACGTAGAGCCAGCCGAGCAGCTTCTCGCCCGGGGCGAGACCGTGCATGGCCGCCACCGCCTTGCTGCGGGTGTGCGGCCCGGTGCGCCACATCACGCCCCAGCCCGCCTCGTGCAGCAGCAGGCTCAGCATGTGGGCGACCCCGGATGCGACGGCCTCCTGCTCCCACTCGGCCACCTTGTGGCTGGGCTGCGGGCTCGACACGACGGCGATGAGCAGCGGTGCACGCATCGGCTTGGCCGCCAGCGACGCGGCGCCCGAGCCGTGCAGCCCCGCCGCGTCGGCCAGCGCCCGCCCGAGACGCGCCCTGGACTCGCCGCGCAGCGCGATCAGGCGCCACGGGTGCAGCGCACTGTGGTCGGCCACGCGGCCGGCCGCGCCCAGCAACCGCTCGAGCTCTGCCGTGCTCGGCGCGTCCTCGGTGACCTTGGAGTGGGAACGCCGGGCCTGGGCCGCAGCGAGCACGGGCGGGGGAACGGGGGAGTCGAGCGAGTTCGACATGCGGAGCTACGCGGTGGGGGGAGTGTCGGCGGCGGTGAAGTTGAGGGCGATCGAGTTCATGCAGTAACGGTCGCCGGTCGGGGTGCCGAAGCCGTCGGGGAAGACGTGGCCGAGGTGGGAGCCGCAGGCGGCGCAGCGCACCTCGGTGCGGCTCATGCCCAGGGTGTCGTCCTCGATCAGCTCGACGGCCTCCGGGCGCACCGACTCGTAGAAGCTCGGCCAGCCACAGCCGGAGTCGAACTTGGTTCCGCTCTGGAACAGCTCGGCGTTGCACGCGCCGCAGGTGTAGACGCCGGCGCGCTCCTCATCGAGCAGCTGGCCGGTCCAGGGACGCTCGGTCGCTGCCTGGCGCAGCACGGCGAACTCCTCCTCGCCGAGCTCGGCCCGCCACTCGTCATCGCTCTTGTTCACTTCGTAGCCCATGGCGTTCCTCCTCGTTCATGCGGGGCCGCGGGGCCCCGAGGACATTTTAAGCAGTGTGCCCGAGCGGGCAGGACCGCCCGCTCCGGTGTCCGCCGTCATCCGCTCTCCATGCAACACCCTGCGGGGCTGCGACATTCCGGATGACGAACCGCCCATCGCCTCAACGGGAGTTCCAATCTGTACTGCCTATGATGGGCCCGACAAAGCTTGAGGCGGATTGACCGCGCGAGGCGCGGCAGAGAGGGGCACGGCGATGGATCAGTCGGATGGCTCGGCCCCGCACGACGCCGCCTCGGACCCGGGTGCCGACGGCGAGGCACTGAGCGAGCGCGAACTGGCCATCCTGGCCTTCGAGAGCCACTGGTTCAAGCATGCCGGCGCCAAGGAGCAGGCGATCCGCTCCGAGCTCGGCCTGTCGGCGGCACGGTACTATCAAGTGCTCGGCTCCATCATCGACCGCCCTGCGGCGCTCGCCCACGATCCGATGCTCGTCAAGCGCCTGCTGCGCATGCGCACGGCCAGGGCCGAGGCCCGGGCCCGGCGCTCCCTCGGCGGGCAGGGCACGGTGTAGCGGCCAGCGCACGCGCGGGCAAAACCCGGCAGCACGCAGGCCGGCCAGCCGCTCCGGCGCGGCCCCGAACCACACCAGACCGAATCACACCAGACGGAAGCAACCCAGAGAGATCAGGCCAGGCACACTCACTATGGCAACTTCGTTCCAACACGATCGCTTCGACGAGATCCCCAGCAACCTGCAGCGCGTCGGCGCCCACCGCGTGCCGCGCAAGCGGGGCCGCGGCTGGGTTGCCTTCGCCTGGGCGGCGCTGGCGACCGTCGTCCTGGTCGGTGCCGGAGTCGTCGCGCTGTTCGTGCTGAACGGCAACCTCGCGAACGGCACCGGCCCCGCTGCCTCCCCGCAGAGCTCTGAGCCCGCACCCGTCGAGTCCGAGGTTCCCGCCGTGCAGCCCACCGTCGACCCCGCCCTGGCCGTGACCGTGCTGAACGGCACCGAGCGGGCCGGGCTCGCCGCCGCGGCCGGCGACACCCTCGCCGCCGCCGGCTGGAACGTGACGACCCGCTCCAACGCCGCAACCGAAGACGTGGCCGTGTCGACCGTCTACTACAGCGACCCGTCACTGGAGGGGGCGGCCCTCGGCGCCGCACTGTCGATCCCCGGCGCCGGCATCGCGCTCTCGCAGGACTTCGTCGACCTCGGCGAGGCCTCGCTCGTCGTCGTCATCGGCGCCAACTACCCGGCCATCGACGAGCCGGCCGAGTAGCAGCGGCCCGGCGACACACCGGGCCTGGCGTCCGGCGCCGCCCTGCTGCACGGCCCTAGTCTGTGCAGGGTGAGTATCGCCACGCTATTCCGGATGCCGACCGCAGCACGCTGGGCTGCCGCCACCCTGGCCGCCGGCCTGCTGCTCGGCACCGCTGGCTGCGCCGCCGAGGAACAGCTCGCGGCGCCCGGCCCGACGCCCCGGCCCACTCAGACCGCACGGCCGACGCCGCCACCGGCCGTGCTGGCCCCGCTGCGCGGCACGATCGCGGCCGAGGGCGCCGACGAGCGCCCGGCGCTGGCCGCGAAGATCGACAACCACGAGGGTGCGCGGCCGCAGCTGGGCCTCGAGCGCACCGACATCGTGTTCGAGGAGCTCGTCGAGGGCGGCCTCACCCGCTACGTCGCCATCTGGCACTCCGATCTGCCCGACGAGATCGGCCCGGTGCGCTCGGTGCGCCCGATGGACCCCGACATCGTCACGCCCTTCGGCGGCATCATCGCCTATTCCGGCGGCCAGGAGGTCTTCGTCGACATGATGATGAACACCCCCGTGGTCAACGCCGTATTCGACTTCGACGACACGGGCCTGTTCTACCGCGACGACGTGCACGAGTCGCCGCACGACGTCATTGTGCACGCCGCGGAGCTGGTGCGGCGCAACGCCCTGCTCCCGCCGCCGGCGGCGCAGTTCGAGTACGCAGAGGGCGCCGGCGTGCCGACATCCGTGACAGAGGGCACCGCCAACTCGGTCGTGCAGCTGCGCTTCTCGGACGCCCGGTGGCCGAGCTGGGGCTGGGACGCCGCGGGCGCCAGCTGGCTGCGCTCGCAGGAGGGCGAGCCCGACCTGGACGCAGCCGGCGCACAGCTGCGGGCGAGCAACGTCGTGACGCTGCTCGTCGAGATCGACGAGTACAGCTTCGAGGACATCCCGCGCACCCTGATGATCGGCGCGGGGGAGGCCTGGGTGTCCAGCGGCGGAAGCACCGTGCACGGCGTCTGGCGCAAGGATTCCCCGGCCGGGAGCATCCGGCTCGTCAGCGATCTGGGCACGCCGATCACACTGGCGCCCGGGAATACCTGGGTCGAGCTGGTGCCGAGCTCCGGCGGCGTGGAGATCATTCCCTAGCGGTCGCCGGGAGTGCCCCCGGCTCGCTTGCACTCTCGGCATCCGAGTGCCAGAATTGGCTTAGCACTCGCAACACCTGAGTGCTAAATCCAAAGTCTTGGGAACGTCCGGGAAGGGACGAGAATCACACATGGCAAAGATCATTGCTTTCAACGAAGAGGCCCGTCGCGGCCTTGAGCGTGGCCTCAACATTCTGGCCGACACCGTCAAGGTGACCCTCGGCCCGCGCGGCCGCAACGTCGTTCTGGAGAAGAAGTGGGGCGCCCCCACGATCACCAACGACGGCGTCTCCATCGCCAAGGAGATCGAGCTCGACGACCCGTACGAGAAGATCGGCGCGGAGCTCGTCAAGGAGGTCGCCAAGAAGACCGATGACGTCGCCGGCGACGGAACCACCACCGCCACCGTGCTTGCACAGGCCCTGGTCCGCGAGGGCCTGCGCAACGTCGCAGCCGGCGCCGACCCCATCAGCCTCAAGCGCGGCATCGAGAAGGCGACCGCTGCGGTCATCGCCGAGCTCGTCGCCAACGCCAAGGAGGTCGAGACGAAGGAAGAGATCGCCGCGACCGCTTCCATCTCCGCCGGAGACGCCGAGATCGGCGCCATCATCGCCGAGGCCATCGACAAGGTGGGCAAGGAGGGTGTTGTCACCGTCGAGGAGTCGAACACCTTCGGAACCGAGCTCGAGCTCACCGAGGGCATGCGCTTCGACAAGGGCTTCCTGTCGGCATACTTCGTGACCGACCCCGACCGTCAGGAAGCGGTCTTCGAAGACCCCTACATCCTCATCGTCAACGGCAAGGTCAGCAACATCAAGGACCTGCTGCCGATCGTCGACAAGGTCATCCAGACCGGCAAGCAACTCCTCATCATTGCTGAGGACGTCGACGGAGAAGCTCTCGCGACGCTCGTCGTCAACAAGATCCGCGGCATCTTCAAGTCGGTTGCCGTCAAGGCCCCCGGCTTCGGCGACCGCCGCAAGGCGCAGCTGCAGGACATCGCCATCCTCACCGGTGGCCAGGTCATTTCCGAGGAGGTCGGTCTCAAGCTCGAGAACGCCACCCTCGACCTGCTGGGCAAGGCCCGCAAGGTTGTCATCACCAAGGACGAGACGACCATCGTCGAGGGTGCCGGCGACGTCGAGGCCATCGCTGGCCGCGTCGCGCAGATCCGCGCCGAGATCGAGAACACCGACAGCGACTACGACCGCGAGAAGCTGCAGGAGCGCCTGGCCAAGCTGGCCGGTGGCGTTGCAGTCATCAAGGCCGGTGCCGCAACGGAGGTTGAGCTCAAGGAGCGCAAGCACCGCATCGAGGACGCCGTTCGCAACGCGAAGGCTGCCGTCGAAGAGGGCATCGTCGCCGGTGGTGGCGTCGCCCTGATCCAGGCCGGCAAGACCGCCTTCGAAGGCGCTGCCATCGCCGCCCTCACGGGTGACGAGGCAACCGGTGCCCAGATCGTGCGCGTTGCAATCGACGCCCCGCTCAAGCAGATCGCCCTCAACGCCGGCCTCGAGCCGGGCGTTGTCGCGGACAAGGTGCGCAACCTGCCCGTCGGTCACGGCCTCAACGCCGCAACCGGTGAGTACGTTGACATGCTCGCTGCTGGCATCAACGACCCGGTGAAGGTCACCCGCTCCGCGCTGCTGAACGCATCGTCGATCGCTGGTCTGTTCCTCACCACCGAGGCCGTCGTTGCCGACAAGCCGGAGAAGAACCCGGCCCCGATGGGTGACCCGTCGGGCGGCATGGACTTCTAAGTCCCCGCGCAACAACCTCGCAGTAACTGAGCCGGGCGTCTCCTTCGGGAGGCGCCCGGCTTCTGCGTTCCAGCCGGTTTCGGGCACACACTGGCGGCGGTCGCGCGCGAACGATACAGTTCGCGCATGAGGCAGTCAGCTGGATCACAGAATGGCGCTTACACGCGCGTGGGGCGCTGGTCGATGTCGGGTGCTGCGCTCGGGATCGCGCTGCTCCTGTCAGCCTGCGCCGGACAACCGGCGCCTGGGTCGACCGCCCCGCCGAGCGAACGGCCACAGCCGAGCGAATCCCCCTCCGCGGCCCCGATCGAGTCGGCGCCGAGTGCCCGGTTGGCGGCCGACTGCGACGAGCTGGTGCCGCCCGCGCTCCTCGCACCGGTGTTCGCCGAGGAGGTCTCGCTGCGGCCGATCGGATTCGATCACAGTTCCAACGGTCCCGTTGCCGTCTCCCTGTTGCAGCTGGGCTCCGTGAACTGCGTCTGGGCGAATGAGCAGACCCTGCAGCCGTGGGAGTCCGCCAGCGTGAAGGGTTACCGCGGTGTGCACCTGACGGTTGTGCCGGACGGCGAGACCCCGTGGCAGGCTTATGCGGAGACGTACAGCGGCGGGCAGGAGATTCCGTTTGCCCACAGCGAGAACGCGCTGGGGCCGCGCTGTGTCGCCGAAATCGAGTCCTGCTTCTTCCAGGCCCTTGTCGGCACGGCGTGGGTCGACCTCACCATCACCGGGGTCGGGGCCGCTGAAACGTCGAATGACGGCGAGCTGGTCGAGCTCATCACTCCGCTGACGGACGCCCTCGTCCAGACGCTCTCCGCCGAACCCGAGGCTCCGCCGCGCTGGACGGTGCCGACAACGGTACTGCCGCTGCCCGACCAGTGCACCGACTTCCTCAGCGATGCCCAGGCGGAGGAGTTCGCGGCGGCGGCGCCCTTCTCGGTCGGCGTCTTCTGGGACGGGCCGCGCGTCGGGCAGTTCAACCACGGGATGAACGAGACCGGCGCGCAGCGCTGCCATCTCAACATGGCGGACTCCGACAGCGGCATCGGCTATTTCGATTACCTCCCGGGCGGCGGGTGGGGGTTCGACGCGCTTAACGAGAGGTGGAAGGCCGCCGGCTCGATCACGGCCGACACCGTCCCCGGGCTGCGGGCGGGGGACGCAGCAGTCATTCGCTGCGGGGTGCCAGAGGAGGCCTGCACCGCCGACATCCGGTTCGGCGGAAACTGGGTGCAGCTGAGCCTCACGGCCTACCTGCCGGAGCAGATCATGTATCCGGACGGTGTTGACATCCGTGTGGGCCGCGACAACATCGCCGATTTCGCGGCGGCCATCGTCGCCAACCTCAACGGCACGGTGGGCTAGCGCAGGAACAACCGGGCGTTGGCCTGCTCGATCTCGGCGTACTGCACGCCGGCCGAGCCCAGCGACTGGGCCAGGGCGGCGAGCGTCGCGTCGACCTGCAGGTTCATGGTGCGCCAGTCGCCCGCGGCGGCCTGGAACGCGCTCGAGGCCTGCCCTGCCCACGCGCCCTGGAGGTTGGTCACCTGCGCTGTGAGGCTGTGTGCCTCCGCCCGCAGCCGCTCGATGCCGGCCTGCACCACGTTCGAGGTGGCGATGATCTGCTCGCTGTCGACGCTGAACTGCGACATGTTCTGCTCCTGTCCTGGCGGCACCGGAGGGCCGCCCTGCAGCGAGGCTAGGCGGGCGCAGGGGGTGCCGGGTGCCCGCAGCGGGCGCTGTGCAGAACGGACGCCGCTGGCGCCGCTGTGCACAGCGGCGCGGGTCGCGGCAGCGGCGCGGCCGGGCTAGCGGGTCTCGGCGGGGGTGACCGTCTTCGGCGCGGCGGCCGAATCGGCCAACGGTAGGTTGACCCGGAACGTGGCGCCGCCGCCCGGCGTCTCCACGACGTCGACGGTGCCGTTGTGCGCCGCCACGATCGAGGACACGATGGCCAGGCCGAGGCCACTGCCCCCGGTCTCCCGGGCGCGGGAGGTGTCGGCACGCCAGAAGCGCTGGAAGATCTTCTCCCGGATCTGCGGCGGGATGCCCTCACCGTGGTCGATGATCGCGAACGAGGCGCGCTCGGTGTTGCGGTCCAGGCTCACGCTGATCTCGATGGGGCTCTCCACCGGGGTGAAGCGCATCGCGTTGCCGAGCAGGTTCGTGAAGACCTGGCGGATCTTGTTCTCCTCGGCCAAAACCATGACGGAGCGTTCGTCCTCGATCGGTCCCGCCGTGATGGCCGCGCTGAGCGGGGTCTCGGCGCCGGGGCGCCGGGGCCTGCGGCTGCGCAGCCTGGCCAGGGTGGCGCCGGCGAAGGCGATCGGGCCGGTGGCGTTGCTGACCCCCTCCGGCGCGGCGGGGTGGGTGAGCACCGGGGCGACCTCGCCGGTGTTGGCCCGCTCGGCCGGCGAGGGAGTGAGCACGGTGATGGTGCGGCCGGGCGAGGACGCCATCGCGTCCAGCGCCGCATCCCTGGCCAGCGGCACGAGGTCGACGGGGGCCAGCGCCAGCGGCTTGGTCTCGTCCAGGCGTGCAAGCTCGAGCAGGTCCTCGACCAGCCCGCCCATGCGGATGGCCTCCTTCTCGATGCGCTCCATAGCCTGCGCGACCTCTTCCGGGGTCTGCAGTGCGCCCATCCGGTACAGCTCCGCGTAGCCGCGCACCGACACGAGCGGGGTGCGCAACTCGTGGCTGGCGTCGCCGACGAAACGACGCATCTGGTCGATGGTGCGGGCGCGGTCTTTGAACGCCCGGTCGATGCGGTTGAGCATGGTGTTCAGCGAGCGGTTCAGCCGGCCGACCTCGGTGTTCGGGGTGGCCCCGCCGAGTCGCTGGCTGAAGTCTCCGTCGGCGATGGCGGCGGCGGTGCGCTCCACTTCGCGCAGTGGCGCGAAGGTGCTGGTCACCAGCATCCGGGTGATGAGGGCGCCGAGGATGATGACTCCGACGCCGAAGCCCAAGAAGATCGACAGGTACGTGGCGAGGGTCTTCTCGGTCTCCGCGAGCGAGACGGCGACCAGGGCCACCCCCATGGTGCCGTCTGGGCCGTTGCTGAGGGTCACCGGCACGGCGACGGCGTGGAAGGTGGTGTTGTCCAGCTTGTCGGTCAGGTCGAAGACCCGGCCCTCGGCCTTGATCATGGTCGCCAGGTCGAGCGGGAAGGTGGGAACCGGCAGCTCGTCGGCCGGGCGGTCCTTCCAGTTGTAGTTGCAGAGCTTTCCGGTGTCGTCGAAGATCGCGACGAAGTACTCGGAGGACATGCGCTCGCGCGTGGTGTTGAGCGTCGGCTCGCAGCTGACCGTGACGAGCTGTTCGATGGTGCTCTGCGACGCCGCGGTCGTGGCGAGCCGGGCATCCATCTGGGCGAGCACGTAGACGCGCAGCATCGTCATCGTGCCGATGCCGGCAACCAGCAGGCCGAGTGTGAGCATCAAGACCGTCACACCGGTGATTTTGGTGCGCAACGAGACGCGGTTCCAACGTTCGGAGAGTGACTGGTGCATGAGGCCTTCAGTCTATGAAGACAGCCTGAGCAACAGCCGGGCTGCTCCTCAGGCCGCTCGGCGCGGGCAACGGGCCGGGCAGGTCTCAGCCCTTGGACTTGAGCATGTAGCCGAAGCCGCGCTTCGTCTGGATCAGCGGCTCGCTGGAGTGCTGGTCCAGCTTGCGGCGCAGGTAGGAGATGTAGCTCTCCACGATGCCGGCGTCGCCGTTGAAGTCGTATTCCCAGACGTGGTCGAGGATCTGCGCCTTGGAGAGCACGCGGTTCGGGTTCAGCATCAGGTAGCGCAGCAGCTTGAATTCGGTGGGGGAGAGCTCGATCGGCTCGTCGCCGACCAGGACCTCATGCGTGTCCTGATCCATGGTGAGCTCGCCGGTGCGGATGATGGCGTCCTCTTCCGCGTGCATGGTGCGTCGCAGGATCGCTTTGATGCGGGCCACGATCTCGTCGAGGCTGAACGGCTTGGTCACGTAGTCATCGCCACCGACGGTGAGGCCGGTGATCTTGTCCTCCGTGTCGTCCTTCGCGGTGAGGAAGAGGATGGGGGCCGTGTATCCGGCCGAGCGGAGGCGCTTGGTCACGCCGAACCCGTTCATGTCGGGCAGCATGACGTCGAGGATGATCAGGTCCGGCTCTTCCTCCAGCACCGCGGAGATCGCCTGGGCGCCGTTGCCGACGGCACGCACGGCGAAGCCGGCGAAGCGCAGGCTGGTGGTGAGGAGATCCCTGATGTTGGGCTCGTCGTCAACAATGAGAATGCGAGGTCCATCGGTCATGGTCACAGTATCTGCGCGTTAGCTGTAGCTTTCCTGTGTGTCTATTGAGGGGGAGTCCGCGACGGGGACCGCGCGGACGCAGCACTCGCCGGCATCCGGGTCGGCGATGATTGTGTGGCGCGCGTCGCCGACGCCCTCCGCAACGCCGCACAGCAGCTGGTAGTTCAGCGAGCAGACCACCGCGGTGTGGGCCTGGGCGAGCCGATGGAACGGGCAGTTGCCGAGCACGATCCCGCCATCGCCCTGCTCCTGTGGCTCGAATCCGTTCGCTTCGAGCGCACTGCCCAGGTCGCCGGATGCCGCCCCGATCGCGCGCCCGGCCTGCGAGGCGACGCGGGCCAGCGCCTCGAGCACGGGCTCTCCGCTCGCGCTGGACTCGCCGATGGCCGCCGCCATGAGCTCCCCGGCGAGGTCGTAGTGGCGGGCCGGCAGGCTGACGCTGAGCTCGCCGGGGGCGCGGCTGTACAACTTGGCCGGGCGGCCGGAGCCCGGGCCCGTCTTGCCGCTGAGGCGCCGGAACTCGACGGCGAGCAGGCCAGCCTCGGCCAGCCTGTCCAGGTGGAAGGCCGCCGTGCTGCGGCTGAGGCCGAGCGCCGCGGCCGCGGCATCGCGGCCGATCGGCTGCGCGCCCTGGGTGACCAGCTCGTAGAGCGCCCGGCGGGCCGGGTCATCCAGCGCGGCGACCGCGCTGATGCGCTCGGGCAGGGGTGAGGGCGGTGGTGGCATGCCCCAATTCTAAAACAAATAGATCTTGACGCAAGACTTTTGGCGATCTATTCTCGGGACAGACGGTTATAGACGGCGGGTGCGCCGTGGTCGGCAGGCAGCAGCATGCGCGGGCCATTGACGAGTGCCACCGAGCGATCTAGCCTCACCCCGAGGCCCTACGCAGGGAAAGGGACACGATGCCCAGACAGAATGCCGCTCTCGTCACCGCGTTCGATGACGAGGACTCGCCGGAGCGCGGCATGGTGCACGCGGTCGCGGCCCGGCCCGCGCCGGATCGCGAACTGGCGATAGCGGCGGTGGCTCAACTGCTGCAGGCGCTGGGCCGGGACCCGGATGCCCCGCATCTCGCCGACACCCCGCGCCGGGTGGCGGACGCCCTCATCGAGATGCTCACGCCGGGCGAGTTCACCGCGACGACCTTTGAGAACGAGGCCGGCTACGACTCGCTTGTGCTGGTGCGCGACATCCCATTCACCTCCCTCTGCGAGCACCACCTGCTGCCCTTCCATGGCACGGCGCACATCGGCTATCTGCCGGGGGAGCGCATCATCGGCCTCTCCAAACTCGCGCGAATCCTCGAGTACTTCTCCCACGCGCTGCAGGTGCAGGAGCGCCTCACCCAGCAGGTGGCGGACTGGCTGCAGGAGGAGCTCGGCGCGCGCGGGGTCGGCGTTGTGCTCCAGGCGGAGCACCAGTGCATGGCGGCACGGGGCGTCAGGGTCTCCGGCACCCGCACCACGACGAGCGCCTGGCACGGCGAGCTGCGCAGCGACCGCACGGCCAGGGCCGAGTTTCTGACGTTGAGCGGCATCGGGGCCGCCCTGGAGGAAGGGAACTGATCATGAGCATGTTGGATTCCGGCGAGCGGGACCACTTCGTGATCATCGGCGGGGGCCTGGCCGCCGCGAGTGCCGCCGAGGGCATGCGGGATGCCGGCTTCACCGGCCGCGTGAGCATCATCGCCGGGGAAGCGGAGTACCCGTACATCCGCCCGCCGCTCTCGAAGGAGTACTTGATCGGCAGCGCCCAGCGCTCGAGCATCTTCGTGCACGACGACGGCTGGTACGAGGAGCACGACATCCGCGTGCTGCGCGGGCAAGCGGCGACCGGGCTCTCGATCGAGGCGCACAGCCTCACCCTCGATGGTGGCGGCGTCGTGGGATTCGACAAGCTGCTCTTCGCCACCGGCGCCCGCTCCCGCCGCTTCCCCGGCCCGGGCGCGCAGCTGGCCGGCGTGCACTACCTGCGCACGGTCGGCGAGTCAGAGGCGCTCGCCGCGGCACTCGCGCCCGGCGGCCGACGGGTGGTGATCATCGGCTCCGGCTGGATCGGCCTGGAGACGGCATCTGCTGCCCGCGGCTACGGCAACGACGTCACGGTGCTCGGGCGGGAAGCCGTGCCGCTGCAGTACGCGATCGGGCCGGAGATCGGCATGGTGTTCGATGCGCTGCACCGGGCCAACGGCGTCGATCTCCGCAACTCCAGCTCGGTGGTGGCTATCGAGGGCAACAACGGGGTGGCCACCGGGGTGCGGCTGGAGGGCGGCGAGCTGATCCCGGCAGACGTCGTGGTCGTCGGGGTCGGCTCGCTGCCGAACGCCGAGCTCGCGGAGACAGCAGGCCTCACCGTGGAGAACGGCATCGTCGTCGACGAGGGCTTCCGCAGCTCGCACCCCGACGTGTACGCGGCCGGCGACGTCGCGAATGTGTTCCACCCCGTGATCGCACGCTCGCTGCGGGTCGAGCACTGGGCCACGGCCAGGGACGCCGGCCTCGCCGCCGGCGGATCGATGGCGGGCAGGCGGGTCGAGTACATGAAGATCCCGTACTTCTACACCGACCAGTTCGACCTCGGCATGGAGTATTCCGGCTACGGCATATTGATGAATGGGGCTGAGCTGGTGCTGCGCGGCGACCTCGAGAAGCGGGAGTTCCTGGCCTTCTGGCTGCGGGAGAGCCGGGTGGTGGCCGGCATGAACGTCAACGTGTGGGACGTGAACGAGACCGTTCAGGCGCTGATCCGCGACGAGGTGCAGGTGGACGCCGTCCGGCTGGCCGACCCCGCCGTGCCGCTCGATTCGCTGCGGGCCGGGGTGCCCGGCGTCGCCGGGGTCACGGCGTGAGCCTCCCGGGGGTCCGCCCCGCCCCGCCGGCGGGCTCGGGCTTCCCGCAGCCGACGCTGCGGCATCCGCTGCGGCAGATCGGCGACCGGCGTTTCGACTTCTCGCGCCAGGTGGCCGTGATGGCGGTGGTGAACCGCACACCGGATTCGTTCTACGACCGGGGCGCGACCTTCGCGCTGGAGAGCGCCGTCCAGGCCGCCCTGGCGGCGGTGGCGGCCGGCGCCGACTGGGTTGACATCGGCGGGGTGCCGTTCTCGCCCGGGCCGGAACTGCCCGTCGAGGAGGAGTGCGCGCGCGTGCTGCCCGTCGTGCAGGCGCTCCGCGCGGCATCCGACTGCGTGATCTCCGTCGACACCTTCCATCCCGAGGTCGCCCGGCGTGGTATCGCGGCCGGGGCGACGGTGGTCAACGACACGACGGGCCTGCACCACCCGAAGCTGGCCGAGGTTGTCGCCGACAGCGACGCCACCCTGGTGATCACGCACAGCCTGGCCAGCCCGCGCACGCAGTACCCGCGCCCGCACTACGACGACGTGATGACCGAGGTCGCCGACTTCCTGCTGCGACGCGTCGACCTGGCGATCTCCCTCGGGGTGCCGGAGGAGCGCATCGTCATCGACCCCGGCCACGACCTGAACAAGAACACGCTGCAGAGCCTGGAGATCACCCGGCGGCTCGGCGAGCTGACGGCACTCGGACACCCGGTTCTCGTCGCCGTCTCGAACAAGGATTTCATCGGCGAGAGCATCAACGCCCGGCGGGAGGAACGGGTGGAGGGCTCCCTCGCGGCGATGGTCGCCTGCATCCTGGCCGGCGCCCGCATCGTGCGGATGCATAACGTTACCCAAAGTGTCGCCTCCGTGCGGATGACTGAGGCCATACTGGGCCTACGGGCGCCACACCATCTGAAGCACAACTTGGGGGAGTTCAATGTTCATGATTGAGGAAACGTGACCGGGCCGTCGAACCGACAGCTCTTCGAGGCCTACGCGCTGCCGGAGCGGATGGCACCGCGCCTGCGCGTGAACTTCGTGGCGAGCCTGGACGGGGCGGCGACTCGCGGGGGGCGAAGCGGCGGACTCGGCAATGCGGCAGACCGGGCGGCGATGACGGTGCTGCGCACGCTCGCCGACGTCATCGTGGTTGGAGCCGGCACGGTGAGGACAGAGGGCTACGGCGGCATGCAGCTCCCCGCGGAGGCCATCGCCTGGCGGGAGGAGAACTGGCTGAGCGAGCAGCCGCCGCTTGCCGTCGTGTCGTCGTCGCTCGATCTGCCGCCGGAGCACCCCTTCTTCGCCGAGGCCGTGGTGCGCCCGCTGGTGCTGACCCACGCGGCGGCCCCGGCCGAGCGGCGGCGGGCGCTCGCCGAGGTCGCCGAGGTGATCGACTGCGGCGAGGTCTCGGTCGAGCCGGAGCTGCTCGTGCAGGCCTTGGCGGAGCGGGGGATGCCGCAGATCCTCTGCGAGGGCGGGCCGCACCTCTTCGGCGAACTCATCGCCGCGGACGTCGTCGACGAGCTCTGCCTGAGCCTCAGCCCGCTGCTGCTCGGCGGGGAGGCCGGGCGCATCGCCCGGGGCGTGGTCGAGGCCCCACGACGGATGCGGCTGCTGCACGCCTACCCCGCCGACGACTTGCTGCTCCTGCGCTACGAGCGCGCCAGCTAGCGGCGGCCGCGTCCGCTATGCGGCGTCGGTCTCCGCTGCGTCCAGTGCGTGCGCGTCGAGGATCGTGTAGCTGTAGCCCTGCTCGGCGAGGAAGCGCTGACGGTTCTGCGCGAAGTCCTGGTCGACGGTGTCGCGCGCGACCAGCGAGTAGAAGCTCGCGGTCAGGCCGGACTCCTTCGGTCGCAGCAGGCGGCCGAGGCGCTGGGCCTCCTCCTGCCGGGAGCCGAACGAGCCGGACACCTGGATGGCCACCGTCGCCTCGGGCAGGTCCACCGAGAAGTTGGCGACCTTGGAGACCACGAGCACCTCGATCGATCCCTCGCGGAACGCCTGGAACAGCTGCTCGCGCTCGTCGACCGGGGTCGCCCCGGTGATCTTCGGCGCCCGGAGGGCGTCGGAGAGCTCGTCGATCTGGTCGAGGTACTGGCCGATCACGAGGATGCGCTCGCCGGGGTGCCTGGCGACCAGCTGCTTGACGACGCCGAGCTTGGCCGGGGCCGTCGAGGCCAGACGGTAGCGCTCGTCATCCGCCGCCGCCGCGTAGCTCAGCCGCTCGTGCTGCGGCAGGTCGATGCGCACCTCGTAGCAGTTGGCGGGGGAGATGAAGCCCTGGGCCTCGATCTCCTTCCACGGGGCGTCGAAGCGCTTCGGGCCGATCAGCGAGAACACATCGCTCTCGCGGCCGTCCTCGCGCACCAGCGTCGCAGTCAGGCCGAGCCGGCGGCGGGCCTGCAACTCGGCGGTCAGCTTGAACACCGGGGCCGGCAGCAGGTGCACCTCGTCGTAGACCACGAGCCCCCAGTCCATGGCGTCGAGCAGCGCGAGGTGGGCGTACTCGCCCTTCCGCTTGGCGGTGAGGATCTGGTAGGTCGCGATGGTGACCGGCTTGACCTCCTTCACCTGCCCGGAGTACTCGCCGATCTCCTCGGGGGTGAGCGAGGTGCGCCGCAACAGCTCGTCGCGCCACTGCCGTGCGCTGACGGTGTTGGTGACCAGGATCAGGGTGTTCGTCTTGGCGGTGGCCATGGCGCCGGCGCCGACCAGCGTCTTGCCCGCGCCGCAGGGCAGAACGACGACGCCGGAGCCGCCGGCGAAGAAGTTGTCGACCGCCTTCTGCTGGTAGTCGCGCAACGCCCAGCCGTCCTCGGCCAGGTCGATCGGATGCGGCGTTCCCGGCGTGTAGCCGGCGAGGTCCTCCGCGGGCCAGCCGAGCTTGACCAGCTCCTGCTTGAGGGCGCCGCGCGCCCACGGTTCGATGTTGAACGTGTCCGGGCTCGGGTGGCCGATCAGGAGGGGGGCGATCTTCTTCGCGTTCGCGACCTCGGTGAGCACGGCGACATCCGAGGAGCGCAGCACCAGCTCGCCGTCGGCGTTGCGCTCGATGACGAGGCGGCCGTAGCGGCCGACCGTCTCCACGATGTCGATCGAGACCGTCTGCGGAACGGGGAACTTCGAGTACCGCTCGAGCGTGGCAAGCATGTCCTCGGCGTCGTGGCCGGCGGCGCGGGCGTTCCACAGGCCGAGCCGGGTGATCCGGTAGCTGTGGATGTGTTCGGGCGCGCGCTCCAGCTCGGCGAACACCGCCAGGTCGTGCCGGGCGTCTTCGGCGAGGGGGTGCGCGACTTCGAGCAGAACTGTGCGGTCGCTTTGAACGATCAGGGGGCCATCCGACATAACCGCCGAGTCTACGCGGCCCGGCTGAGTGTGCGTGCCTACCGCGCTCAGGCGGTGGTGATGGCGGCGATGCTGGACAGGGGCAGGGTGCGCTCGATGTCGGCCCGCCGGTCGCGGGCGCGGAGGCGCCCGTTGGCGACGCTGGCCGGTTCGAGCAGGTAGTCGGAGACCTCGCCGCCCGGCATCCGCACACTCACCACGAGGGCGTGCTTGGAGCGGATGGCCAGGTCGATCTGCCGGGCCAGCCAGGCCTGGCCGGTCGGCGCCGTGTCGGCGTCGGAGTCGCGCAGCGCCGCGATCAGCCCGGGCAGGGGGTCCACGGGGGCCGGAACCTCGGCGCGCGGCGGCCGGCGCCGGGTGAGGTGCACGACCTCGCCGGCGGCATCCTCGAGCGCGACCGGGTAGCGGGCGTCGCTGAGAGCCCAGAACAGCAGCTCGGGCGCGAAGCGGCTGAGCAGCCGGTGCGGCCCGCCCTGCTGCAGCCCGAAGGCCGAGAGAGCCTGGTCGACGGCCACCGTGTGAATCAGCGCGACGTCCTCGGAGCGGATCGCGCTCTGGAACAGCTCGTCGTCGGCCGGGCCCACCCGCAGCCGGCCATAGCGCGCCGCCGACTCGGTGACGAGGTAGTCCAGCGGCTGCGGAATCCCGGTGAGCGAGATCGAGGCGAGGAAGGCGAGGATGCTCTCGGCCGTCTCGCCGGCGGCCAAGGCACGGTTGATGGATGACGCGGTGACCCGATAGCTCGAGGCCAGCTCGCGGCTCTCAACCTCGGCCATGGTGCGCAGGCGCGCGTCGACGCTCTGCGTCAGGGGGCCGGGAGCCACCGCGGTCAGGTCTTGCTGCAGGTACACGGTGGCCACCTCGGGCGGCAGCAGGTCGGCCACGACCTGCTCGGCGGCGGCGCCGTCCTGCTCGAGCAGGGCACTGCCGGCCGCGCTCGGCTCGCCGTCGGCGGTGATGCCGAGCAGCTCCGCCTCGGCGGTGCGGTCATCGATGCGCTGCTGCAGCGTGTCGCCGGCGGCGGGGAAGATCCAGCTCACCGCGGTCTGCAACGAGTCGCCCCACGGGCCGTGCGCGCGCTCCGCCAGCAGGGCACGCACATCGGTGGCGAGCCCGCCCAGCCAAGCCTCGGCCAGGGTCCGCCAGCGCTGTGCGGCGCTGCCGTGCAACCAGGCCTCGCCGGCATCGCTGTGCTGCCAGAGGGCGCCCTCCCGCTCGACCAGCGCCGCGCGCTCCGCGAGCCCGAGATAGCGCGGGACCTCTTCGAAGGCGATCCCCGCCGCCAGGGCGAGGCGCTTGGCGTCGGGCAGTGAGAGCCCGCCGCGGGCGAGCTCACGGGCCGGATCGAGGATGAGCGCGGCGACGAGCTCGGCGACGACCGCGGTGGAGCTGAATGCGTGCTCGGCGGCGAGCCGGTCGCGTGCGGTCTCGGCGCCCGGCTTGCTGGCCGCGGCGACGAGGGAATCGTCGGCGTTGGCCGGTGCCGGGGAAGCGAGCTCGGCGGTGCCGGGCAGCCCGGATGCGGGCCAGACACGCAGCTGCTCGCTGACCGCGGCGAACGGCGCGAACTGCACCTCGCCGTCGGCGCTCTCGCTCAACGTGCCGAGCAGCAGTTCGTGCAGGCGTTCGGCCCGCGCGCGCACCTCCGCGGCGTCGACGGCGCTGTGGCCAAGTTCGGAGAGGCGGGCGGCGATGGCCGAGGCGGATGCCGCGGCATCCGCGGCGACCAGGAGGCCACCGGCCGTGTCTGCGCTCGAGGCCGCTTCCGTCGCCGGGATGGCCTCGGCGATGAGGTCGCCCGCCACCGCCAGCACGGCCAGCCTGGTGCGGTCGAGCGTGGCCAGGGCGGCGTGGACCGACTCGGGGGCGAGCAGGGCCTCGGCGAGGTCGAAGTAGTCACGCACCCCCGTGACGGGGAACTCGCGCAGGGCGAGGCTCGCCGCCAACTGCTCATCGGTGAGTGCGCGAAGTCGTGCGGCGAGGGAGAGCATGGTCGCTACCGTTTGTTCTCTCGAGCCGCACGGCTGCGGCGAAGGCTGGAGACCACCATGAGGGCGATGATCAGGACAAAACCGATCGGCAGGCCGATGAGCGGGAACATGAACACGAACGGCCAGACGCCCTGGCTGAAACCGTCATCGGCTCCGGCCCCGGCTGCTGTGCCGATCATCACGGCGATGAAGGCGAGTATTGAGGCCCCGACGACAGCGGCGACCATATAGGCGAATACGCGCTCGAGGCGCTGAGATGGTTCGGGTGTCTGCGGGCTCACAATCTCTAGGATACGGGGCAGGAGGCGTCGCAACCCAATAAGCTAAGAGCTGGACGACGCCGCGATTCGGTGTGCCCGCGTTTTCACTCAGTGAGGTTCAATATGCCTACCGGCAAGGTCAAGTTCTACGACGACGAGAAGGGCTTCGGCTTCATCAGCTCAGATGACGGCCAAGAAGTCTTCTTGCACGCCTCGGCACTGCCCGCTGGCGTCACTGTCAAGCCGGGCACGCGCCTGGAATTCGGCATCGCCGACGGCAAGAAGGGCGCGCAGGCGCTCTCGGTACGCGTGCTCGATGCCCCCGTGAGCCTGGCCAAGGCCTCGCGCCGCAAGGCCGACGATATGGCCGTGCTCGTCGAAGACCTCATCAAGTGGCTCGACGGCATCGGTTCCGAGCTGCGTCGCGGCAAGTACCCCGAGGGGCACAAGGCGACCACCACGGCGGCCATGCTGCGCCGTGTTGCCGACGAACTCGACGCATAGCGTGGGCGACATGCACAGCGAGACGGATGCCGCAGAGCGGACCGAGGAACGGACGGAAGAGCAGGCCGTTGCGACGAGCGACGAGCTGACCGCGGAGCTCGAAGCCGAGCCCGCCGCCGAGCCTGAGGCCGAGCCCGAAGCGGAACGCCCGGCACCGGTGGCCGACGACGTGCTGCTCGCGGCCGTCGACATGGCCCGCGCCGCACTGCTCGACTTCACCGCGCCGGCGACGATCGGCCGTGTCATCGGCCACGTCGCCGAAGAAGACCACGTGCTCTCCCTGCTGTTCGAGTGCCGCCTCGCGGGGTACCCGGGCTGGCACTGGACCGTGACGCTCTCGCGCATCGGCGACGAGACGAAGCCGACCGTCCTCGAGTCCGAGCTCATGCCCGGTGAGCACGCGCTGCTCGCTCCCGAGTGGGTGCCGTGGTCTGAGCGTCTGGCCGACTACCAGGCGGCGCAGCTGTCGCACGACGACGAGCAGACCGACTCCGACGACGAGGGCGACGAGCTCGATGGCGAGTTCGGCGACGACGCCGAGGGTGACGACGACACCGACGACGGCTTCGACGACGACTACGCCGACGATCTGCAGCAGCGGCGGCACGCCGGCGACATCGACGGCCTGGACATCGATCACCTCGACGTCCCGGCCACGGACGATGATGATGACGACGACGAGTCGGACGATGACGACGACGAGTCAGACGACGATGATGACGACGACGATGACGAGTCGGACGACGACGATGACGACGACGACGATGAGTCGGACGACGACGATGACGACGACGACGACGATGATGAGTCGGACGACGACGATGACGACGACGATCGGTCCGACTCGGAGAAGTAACGTCCTCCCGCGCTCCGCGTAGGCGAATCACAAAAAAGTGTCCCAAGACGAGAGTCTTGGGACACTTTTTGTTGAGTCGAGGGGGGTGATGCCGGCTAGCGCCGCCGCTGCTGCACGACGACGAGTCCGATGACGCCCAGGGCGACACCGAACCCGGCGCAGCCGAGCCACCAGGCGAAGCCAGCGGCGTCCAGCTGCGGCAGGAAGACCAGGCACAGCACGAGTGCGATCAGCCAGAGGCCTGTTCCGGCGAGCACGGCTTTGCGCGCATCGGCCCGTGCCGGCGCGGGATCTGGCCGACGCTCACTGTCTTTCAACCAGAATCGCATCACGGCCAGTCTGTGGCGAGCGGACCGGGCCCGTCAAGTTGGCGCGGCCCGCTCGACGGGCTAGCGCAGCTGGCCGACCACGTACTCGATCGAGACGACGAGTGCACGGACGTCGTCGGGCTCGATGGCGGTGAACGTCGCGACGCGCAGCTGGTTGCGGCCGAGCTTGCGGTACGGCTCGGTGTCGACGATGCCGTTGGCGCGCAGCGCCTTGGCCACGGCCGCGGCATCGATCGAGTCGTCGAAGTCGATGGTGACGACCACGGGGGAGCGGTGCGCGGCATCCGTCACGAACGGCGTCGCGTAGTCGACGCTCTCGGCCCAGTCGTAGAGCACGCCGGAGGACTCCGCGGTGCGTGCGCCGGCCCAGCTCAGGCCGCCGTTGGAGTTGATCCAGTCGACCTGGTTCTCGAGCAGCAGCAGGGTGGAGAGCGCCGGGGTGTTCAGCGTCTGGTTGAGGCGCGAGTTGTCGACGGCGTTCTTCAGGCTGAGGAACTCGGGGATGTAGCGGTCGGATGCGGCCAGGCGCTCGACCCGCTCGATGGCGGCGGGGGAGAACAGTGCGAACCAGAGTCCGCCGTCGGAGGCGAAGTTCTTCTGCGGCGCGAAGTAGTAGACGTCGGTCTCGGAGAGCTCGAAGTCGATTCCGCCCGCGGCGCTGGTCGCGTCGATCACGGTGAGCGCGCCCGCGTCGCCGACGACGCGCGTGACCGGGGCCGCGGCGCCGGTCGAGGTCTCGTTGTGCGGCCAGGCGTAGACGTCGACGCCCTCGACGGCCTCGGCGCTGGCGATGCTGCCGGCCTCGGCCTTGCGCACGTCCGGGGCCTCGAGCCACGGGGCGCCGGCGGCGGTGGCGAACTTCGATCCGAATTCGCCGAAGCTCAGGTTCTGGCTGCGGCGCTCGATGAGGCCGAAGGATGCCGCATCCCAGAACGCGGTCGAGCCGCCGTTGCCGAGAACGACCTCGTAGCCCTCCGGCGCGCGGAACAGTTCGCTGAGGCCAGAGCGCACCCGGCCGACCATGTCCTTGACCGGTGCCTGGCGGTGCGACGTTCCGAGGATGGAGGCCCCGGCGCCGGCCAGGTAGTCGAGCTGTTCGCGGCGAACCTTGGACGGCCCGCATCCAAATCGACCATCAGCGGGCAGGAGGGAAGCGGGAATCGTGATCTGCGGCATGCAACAAGTCTAGGTGCGCCCTGCCGGGCGGGTAGTCTTGTTACCTGCGTGCGCGTCTTCTTGTCGCGCACGCCTGCGTGAGTTAAAAACGGGGAGGCGCGAATGACGGATCTCATCGACACCACGGAGATGTACCTCCGAACGATCCTGGATCTGGAAGAGGAGAACATCGTTCCTCTGCGTGCGCGCATCTCGGAGCGGCTCGGCCACTCCGGTCCCACCGTGTCGCAGACCATCGCCCGCATGGAGCGCGACGGACTCGTCGTCGTCTCTGGCGACCGACACCTCGAGCTGACCGAGGCCGGCCGGAGCAAGGCAGTGCACGTGATGCGCAAGCACCGCCTCGCCGAGGTGCTGCTCTCTGAGGTCATCGGCCTCGAGTGGGAACTCGTGCACGACGAGGCCTGCCGCTGGGAGCACGTGATGAGCGAGCAGGTCGAGCGCAAGCTGCTCGAGATCCTCAACTTCCCCACCGAATCGCCCTACGGCACCCCGATTCCCGGGCTCGAAGAGCTCGGCCAGCCGCCCGCGGCCCCATTCATGACGGATGTCGAGAGCATCGTCGACCTGGTCAGCCGCAACCCCGAGCCGGTTCAGGCCGTGCTCCGCCGCCTCGGCGAGCCCGTGCAGTTCGACCCGGAGCTGCTGCTGCAGCTCAAGCAGTCCGGCGTCATGCCCGGTGCGACGGGCACATTCTCGGCAGCCGGCTCCTACGTATCGGTGAAGGTGGACGGTTTCGACGACGGACTGGAGCTGCCGAACGAGGTCGCGATTCACATTTTTGTGACCGCGCAACCCCAGTAACCGCGCGGTATTCGCCGGGACAAGCGTTATCTACTTGTTAGAAAAGCGACTCCGGGATGTGACTTTGCGGCAGTCACCGGGTAACCTCGGTTCAGTCCCACTGACCAGAAGCCGGTCGATGGACTCGAGAGCAGACGTCCCCCAGACCCGTCTCTGCAATCGAAAACAATACGCGCAAGCGCATTGGACGGGGCAGCTACCTAGTGCTGCTGGGGCGCCGGAGGTAACTTTGGCTCTATTAGGTTCTAAGCGCTCCCCCCGAGGAGTCAGAAGATCTTCAGCAGGCAGTGCAGTGGTCCCCGCGGCCGGCACTGCAGCCGCAAACCGGGCGGTCATGCCCCCGGAGGCGATGCGCTCCAAGCCCCGCAGCAAGGGCCTGCGCAACGCAGTCGTCATCACTCTCTCCTTTGGGATGATCGGCACGATCGCGCTGCCCGCCTACGCGTTCGCGCCCGGCGCGGAAGACCAGCAGTTCGCGGCATCCGCTGCCACCGCGCTCAAGCAGGCCGAGGCGCAGGACGTGAAGGTCGACAAGCATGCCGCCAAGATCACCGTCTCCGCCGACGGCTACGACGCTGTCAGCGAGGCCGACATCGAGGCAGCCGCGGCAGCCCAGGCCGCGTCCGAGCGTGCCGCAGAGGTTGCCGCTCAGATGACCTCGTATGCCGCGTCGTACTCCGGCCCCTCGGTCGGCGACTTCCTCGCGAACCCGGCCTACCCGAGCTACGACTTGGGCTCCGTCTACAGCGTGGCCTCGCAGTACCAGGGTGTTCCGTACGTCTACGGCGGCGCGACCCCGGCCGGCTTCGACTGCTCCGGCTTCGTCATGTACGTCTTCGCGCAGTTCGGCATCTCGCTGCCGCACTCCTCCAACGGCCAGGGTGCCGCGGGAACCCGCATCTCGATCGACGACGCCCAGCCCGGCGACCTCGTGATCATGGAGGGCCACGACGGCTTCTACGCCGGCAACGGCAACATCCTGCACGCGCCGTACGAGGGCGCCTCAGTGCGGGTGCAGCCGATCTGGACGAGCGACTACTACATCGTGCGCATCGGCATTTAGCCGAGGCCCGTCAGGGCTCTCTGATGGGGAGGGGCGAGTGGATGCCGGCGGCATCCGTTCGCCCCTTTGTCATGCCCCTCGGGTGAACTCTGGGTAGCGAGTGGAGAATGCGGCGTGCTGCGGGGCCTCATTGCAGAAAAAGTGGTTTAGCCTGAAGCCCTGACATGTTGAGGAATCTCGGAGAGCCGATGGACAGGGCACGGAACATCCACACCACGGATGCCCAGCGCCTATTCGCCCTGAGGCACAGCAGTCAAACTTGCCCCGGCTCCGGCCGTGGATCGAAGGACACCGTCATCATGACGGTGTCCTTTTCTGTTTGAATGCTCGCTCTGGCATCCCCGCCGTCGGAGAGTCGAATGGCTGCAAGCCGTGCAGCCTGCTTCGAGAGGGAGACCATGCATACGCTCGTATTGAATGCCGGCTACGAACCGCTCGCCGTTGTGAGCTTCAAGCGGGCGCTCGCGCTCGTGATGAACGACAAGGCGCGTGTGCTGCAGATCGATACGGGGCACCCGGTGTGGGCGACATCCGGAGTGTGGGATCGGCCGTCGGTGATTCTGTTGACCCGCTACGTGCGCCTCCCACGGGGGCGAATGGTGCCGGTGAGCCGGCGCGGGGTGCTGCGGCGGGACGAGCACCGCTGCGCGTACTGCGGCAGCTCGGCGAGCACCATCGACCACGTGCTGCCGCGATCGCGCGGCGGGCGCGACACCTGGGAGAACCTGGTGGCCTGCTGCCTGCGCTGCAACAACGTCAAGAGCGACAGGACGCCCGTCGAGATGGGCTGGCAGCTGCGCTTCGCGCCGTACGTGCCCAGGGAGGGCGGCTGGCGGCTGCGCGTGGCCGAGCGGACGCTGCCCGAATGGGACGAGTTCCTGGAGCCTGCCGCGTAGCCAGCGTCATCCAATGTGCGTGATGGCGGCGCGGGGCGGCCACCCTAGAGTCGCCTCAACGACCACTCACACTGGCGGTCGGCGAGCCCTCCGCGCGTCGCCGGCCGGGGACGACGGGAGCTTCGCCATGGCCGACCAGACCTACATCGCGATTGCGGCGCAGTACGCGAGCGAGGAGGAGGCTGTGGCCGACTTCGACAAGGTCCATGAGTACTTCACCGAGGCCGACAAGCACGGCTCGTTCGACGCCGCGGTCATCAACCGCGACATGGAGGGCAAGCTCACCATCCCGAAGCGCGACGACGGCGCCAAGCACCACGGGGTGCGGAAGGGGCTCGGCATCGGGCTGGCCGGCGGCCTCGCCGTCGCGCTGTTCCCGGCCGTCGCGCTGGGCGGGGCGCTCCTGGTCGCGGGGGGATCCGGCGCCGGGGTCGGCGCGATCGCCGGGCACATCGCGCGCAAGACGCCGTCGAAGGACCTCGAGGCGATCAGCGAGACGCTGGACGCCGGAAGCGCCGGGATCGTGCTCGTCCTCGACCCGGCGGAGAGCGACGGGGTGCAGAAACTGCTGACGCACGCCACCAGGGTGACCGTGAAGGATCTCGCCGTGGACGACAAGGAGCTCGACGAAGAAGTGGGCCGCGCCTACGAGTAGGCACGGGCCCGCAAACCCTCAACAGGCGGGTGAGAGTTGCCCAGATAAAGGGTGACAAGGCCGTTACGCTCCCGTAATGTGGGCGAGGTTGGAGTCCTCCCGGGCTCCACCTGTACGAAGCCCCCAGCACGACGCACAGCAGCACCGCAATACGGCGCCCCGCCGTCGCGGTTCGCGTGCCGCAAAGGACCACGCGTGACGGAACCCGCATCAAGCCGACTCAACGGTGAGCCGAGCACGGATGCCGCCCTGCCCAGCAGGCGTGCGATGCGCGAGCAGTGGGCGATCGAGGCCGCCGCAGAATCCGCCTCCGCGGCTGCCGCCAGTGGTGCTGAACCCGTGGTGGTCGAGTCCGTGGTTTCCGCTCCGGAAGTCGCCGCCGCCGCGCCCGTCGACCCCGTGGTCCCGCGTGCGGACCCGAAGCTCAGCCGCGCGGTGCGCGACTCCGTGCAGCGGGCTGCCGCGGCATCCGCCCCACTTCGGCGGGCGCTCAGCGCGCCGCGCCGCCCGCAGCAGGCCCGTCGTGGCGCCATGCGCTCGCTCGTGACTTTTGCCGTCGTACCCGGGCTGTTCCTGACCGCGGCGCTGCCGGCCTATGCCCTCGGCGCAGACGGCGGGCTGGGCTTTGGCGCGAGCAGCGCCCGCGAGGCGAGCACGGCTGGCGCCCAGAGCGTGAAGATCACCAGCTTCTCGCCCGAGGTCAGCGTCACCAACGATGGCTTCACCGCCGTGAGCGCGGAGGAGATCCAGCGCCTCACCGCCGAGGCGGAGCGGCAGGCCGCCGAGCTGGCCGCGGCCGAGGCTGCCAGTGCTCGGGTGCGGGCTGGCGCGAACACCACCCCGGGCGTGCGCCAGGAAGGCGACGACTACCCGTGGCCGTGGGAGGCGACCGACGACCAGGGCGGCGGCCTCTCGCCCATGAACTACTACTACCGCGAGTGTGTGGACTTCGTCGCCTGGCGACTGAACCGCGACGCCGGTGCGACCGGGCCGTTCAAATGGGTGTGGTCGACACTGACCCCGAGCGGCGGCAACGCCTACAACTGGGCCAATGCGTGGAACAGCAATGGCTGGACCACCAGCTACGAGCCCATCACGGGCGCCGTCGCGTGGTTCACCGCCAACCACGTCGCCTACGTGCAGTCCGTGCCCGGTGACGGCACCGTCGTGCTCGAGGAGTACAACTGGGGCAACGACCACTCGTACCACCGGCGCACCGTGCCGATCGGCGAGGTCGACCTCTTCCTCTACCCGCCGCCGTAATCCTGGACCGCGCCCCGTTGGCCCGAGGGAGCGCGCGACCGCACCCGTCGGCTAGAGGGAGCTTGCGACCGAAGCCGGCATCGCATCCCGTTGGCTCGAGGGAGCTTGCGACCGAAGCCAACATCGCATCCCGTTGGCTCGAGGGAGCTTGCGACCGAAGCCAATAGCGCCGCTTCGCTTGCCCGGATGCCGCGCACACCTCCGCTGGTCGAGTAGGCGCGCCAGCGCCGTATCGAGACCCGGCGACCCGACCTCGCCAACCCGCCCCCTTGTCCCGCTCTCGGTGTTCCTCGTTCCTCCCCACGTCGGCAGAGCGCCCCTCCCCACGTCGGCTGAGCGAGGAACGAGCGAAGCCCGGGAGCCAACCCGCAACGATCGGCTGCGGACGCGCACGCGGACGCCCAAAGGTCACAATCAGGTAACGACGGCCGAAGTTGTCCACAATTGCCCCGATTCGGGCCTGTTTTCGCCTTGGAGTGTCAGAGGTCGGTGAGACGCTTCAGTCATGGAAATGCAGCCGACGCAGGCCTCAGAATCCGGGTCCGACCCGGTGCTGGACGCGGACCTGGCCGAGCTGATTTCGGGGGCTTCCGCGGAGTGTGCGCTGCAGGCCGAGCGCTACCGGCGGATCGATTCCGCCGTGCGCCGGGCGGTGGCGATCGCCGACCCGCTGGGCGGTCGACCCTCCCTGGACGAGCAGTTCGCGAGGCGCAGCATCACCGCCGAGCTGGCCCTGGTCCTCCGGGTGCATGAGCGGACCATGGTCGGACTGATCTACGAGGCCGGCCAGCTCTGCGGAACCTTCACCAACACCCTGGCCGAACTATCCGGCGGCACCATCACCGTGCGGCACGCCCGCGAGATCCTCGCCGCGGCCGTCTTCCTGCCGCCGGCCCTGCATGTCCGGTTCGAGCGGGAGGCGCTGGGCAAGGCCCGCACCATGAACGTCTCCGCGTTCCACAAAGCCGTGGCCCGGATCCGCGACCGGCTGCACCCGGACGCCCTGGCCGAGCGGGTCGCCACCTCCCGGGCGGACCGGCGGCTGGTGTTCGAGCCCGACGCCGACGGGATGGCCTGGCTGCACCTCTACCTCGAGGCCGAGAAGGCCCTCGCCATCAGCACCCGGGTGGGCGACCTTGCCACGGAGGCGCAGAAGGAGGCCGCCGAGGCCGCCGGGCCGGAGGCGGACGAGGCGACGGGAGAGGTGACGGGCGAGACGGCGGACGGCATCCTCGGAAGCGGCACGCACGCCCAGCTGGAGGCGGACATCGCCGCCGAACTGCTGCTCGGCCTGCCCGCTGGCTCACCCGACGGCGAGAGCAGTCACATCCCGACGCTCGCGTTCTCCCGCCCCGAGGTCTTCGTCGCCGTCCCCAAACTCACCATCGGCATCGACACGCTCATCGGCACCTCGGAGGAGCCGGCCGAGCTCCACGGCTACGGCCCGATCGACGCCGACACCGCCCGGAGGCTCGTCACCCAGGCGCCCACGCTGCACCGCATCCTCACCGACCCGCTCGACGGCACCCCGCTGCAGCTGGACCCGACCCAGTACCGGATGTCGAAGTCGCTGCGGCGCTGGATCCTCTACCGGGACGAGACCTGCCGGTTCCCCGGCTGCACCCGCAAGGCGGAGCGCTCCGAGACCGACCACACCCGGGCCTGGGAGAACGGCGGGCTGACCGTCGAGGCCAACCTGGCCGTGCTCTGCAAGAAGCACCACCGGCTCAAGCACAACTCGCGCTGGCGGGTGGAACAGGTCGGCAGAGGCAACCTCAGATGGACCTCACCGGGCGGACGTGAGTACATGACCGTACCGTCCCGCATCCAACATGCACCACCTCGTGCAGGGCCACCGGATGCCGAATCAGCATCCGCGCTCGAACCGCCCGCTCGCTTCCCCGACACCCCGCCCTTCTAAACTTGCGAAAGCTCTGTACCCGCAGGCCCGCTCGGGGCTTCGGTCGAAAGATCCATCAAGCTGACGTGGCAAGTGCATGCGCGAACAGTTGGCGGCGGGCGCCCGCCACACCGGGCTCCCGCGGGTGCCGATCTGGCCATCGAGAAACCGGTAAACTTTCTGGGTCAGCCTCTGTAGCTCAATGGAAGAGCAGTTCCGTCCTAAGGAAAGGGTTGGGGGTTCGAGTCCCTCCAGGGGCACCAAAGATCCATATGAAATATGGGATCGAACGTGGCGGGGTCCGTCGCTCAAGAGATCGCCGTCGAGAAGTCAACGGAAACTCAACGAATCGGCAAAGCCGCTGCAGGCGTCGCGCCTCACAAGCCCACGCCCGCGGGTCTGCCTTCACATGGCGGCGTAGACTCCCTCCTCGCTGCTGCGCCGCCCCGAGCGCTCCGCCGCCACCAGAAGCCCACCAGGCCCCTTCCGAAGCCGATCCGTTCCGCGCGCAGCGTCACCGGTGTGCGGTCGTGGATGGACGCCAGCTCACCCGTGCCTTTCGCGGACTCGATCAGCACGGGGATCTGCTGCGTCGGCTTCACATCCCAGGACGACTGCTACGACTTGAGCCAGTCGGCCGGGTCGCCGTCATCGGCGACGAAGTCCTCGATCAGCCGGTTCGCCTTGTCGTCCATCGGGAAGCGTCCGCACATGAGAGTCACGCAACCGCTTGCCCGGCGCAGGGCGAAAGAACGCGCCTCTCGCTTTGTTGCGGGTCACGCCGACACGGCCACGGGCTCAGGAGCGAGTCGGACTTCTCCGGATGCAGTTGCGTCCACCAACATCCTCGTCAACCACTCCCGGTTGACGTCGGGTTGCTCAGCCTCGTCGAACTCGAACTGCAGCGGGATCGATGGGTGAATCCAGAGGGAGAATCGCCCTTGTTTGCCATCCTCCGCCTGCCAGGACAGAGTAAAGCTCTCCTGCCGGCGCAGCTTGGCGACGATAATCCGCTGCAAGTGCGCGAGGGTTCGATCGTCGAACTGTATGCGTCGGCCGCCGCCGTAAATGATGGACCCCATGATGCCCGCTCCCTGCCGCCTGAACCTCGCGCCGAATGGCTTTCGAGAAGGCCGAGCAGTGTCTGCGCGCAAGTCAGATGCGAATTGGCCGACGAGGATAGCTGGGCAACCTTCCCCCATTCTAGGTGAGATGTGCCCCGTTTGGGGGTGCATGCCGGTATCGGCATGTGGGTGCCCGCACGCACCGCAAAAAAAGCCCCCAGCGGGCGCCGCCTCGCGATGAGACGGCGCCCGGTGGGGGCATGGAATGCGGGTTCCCGTGTGGTACTCGGGTCAGGCGCGGGAACGGCGGTCGCTCTCGCGCTTCTGGCCGATGATGATCGCGAGCGTTGCCTGGTGGGCTCCTCGTTGGGATCGCCACGTTGTTGATTCTGTGGGCGATCATCCGTGGGGCGGTGCTCTCGGCGCTCCGGAAACACGACATGGAGCTTCGGGAAGCTCAGTAGGTTTCGTCCTCGCCGAACCGGTACTGACAGCCCGTCGCGTGGGGCGAGAGTCGCTCCAGCGGGGCGCTGCTGATCCGCTCGGCGCTACTGCAGCGCCGAGGTCAGGCGGGCGACGCCGTCCAGGAACGTCGCGGATGCCGGCTCCTTCTGCCATTCCTCGCGAGTGAGCCGCCGGCCGGCATCCCGGTAGCGCTGCTCCACCGCCCGCATCTGAGCGACGAAGGCCTCGCCCCGCACCAGCATTGTCACCTCCGCATTCAGCGCGAAGGAGCGGATGTCCATGTTGCTCGAGCCGATCACGGCGACGTCCTCGTCGATCGACAGGTGCTTGGAGTGCAGGATGAACGGGGCCGGGTAGAGCCAGATCTGCACACCGGCTCGCAATAGGCTGTCGTAGTACGAGCGCTGCGCGTGCCAGACGGAGCCCTGGTCGCCGATCTCGGAGACGAACAGCTGCACGTCCAGGCCGCGCGCGCAGGCCGAGGTGATCGCGTACATCATCGCCTCGTCCGGGACGAAGTAGGGGCTGGTGATGATCACCTTCCGCTGGGCGGAGGTGACGAGGGTGAGGAACTGGCGCAGGTTGTTCTCATCCTCGTAGCCGGGCCCGCTCGGCACGATCTGGCAGACGAGGGCATCAGGCGAGTTGTCGGCGGCCACCGCGGTGGCGGGCACGAGCTCCTCATCGCCGAGCAGCTCGCCGGTCTCCACGTACCAGTCGGAGAGGAAGACCACGTTGACGGCGCTGACGATCGGACCGGTCACCCGGCTCATCAGCTCCTGCCACTGCAGTCCGCGCTCGAGGTTCTTCTTCGAGTTGTAGCTGCGGTCGATGAGATTCTGCGACCCGACGAACGCGACCAGCCCGTCGACGACGACGAGCTTGCGGTGGTTGCGCAGGTCGGGGCGCGAGTACTCGCCCTTCAGCGGCCGCACCGGCAGCATCCAGCTCCATTGCACGCCGATGCGGCTCAGCTCGGCGAAGGTCTCCTCCTGGCCGGCGGTGCGCCGGGAGGCGACATAGTCGGCGAGCAGACGCACCTTCACGCCCCGCTGCACGGCCCGCTCCATCGCCGCGAAGAATCCCCGGGTCGTGTTGTCGAACGACACGATGTAGAACTCGACGTGCACGAAGCGGGACGCGGCGTCGATCTCGGCGGCCATCGCGTCGATGCCCCCGCGGTAGTCGTCGATGAGAAGCGCCGTGTTGCCCCCGACGGCGGGCAGCGCCCCCAGCTCCTGGTTCTGGCGGGTGAGCGAGGCAAACCAGTCCGGCCAACTCGACCGGTCCCCGGCGAGGTCGAGTGTGCCGGCCCTGGCCGCGATCATCCGATTGAGCTCGGCCTGCCTCTCTCGACGCTTCTTCGGCAGGCGGGCGTTGCCGATGAGCAGGAACAGGATGATGCCGACGTACGGGATGAGGAAGATCGCCAGCAGCCAGGCCATCGCGGCCGTCGGTTTGCGCCCGCGCGGAACGATGATGAGCGCGGCGATGCGAATCGCGAGGTCCAGTGCGAGAAAGATTCCGCCCAGGATGACGGTGAGCTGATCGCTCATGCGGGCGCCCCGCAATCGGGCAAGCCCGCCCCGCTGGCGCCCGCCATGGCGAAAGCTACTCCTCGTCGTCGAGCAGGGCGACCTCGAGGTCGAGCAGCTCGAGTTCGGCGGCGAGGGCCGTGACGATGTTGCCGGTCGCCGCTGCGACCCGCGCCGTGCCAACGATGGGGGCGATGCCGGTGAGCACCCCGCGGATGTCCTCCACGCTCAGCCCCATCTCCTCGCCGACCTCGAGGTTCAGTGCGTACGACACCGGCGAGGCCCCGATCGCGACCAGCGCGGCGACCCGAACCATGAACAGGGACCGTGGGTCCAGGCTGGAGGACTCCACGGAGTCAGCGGTCATGCGGGCGAGCAAATCGAGGACGGGGGCATCGTCGGTGTTGTCAGTCATGAGAATTCCAACCTTCTGCGGTGGGTGTCAGGCGAGCGGTAGCGTCGCTGAAAGCCCATTGCATCCGCGAACGCGCCGCACCGCATCATGCCGATCGCGCGAAAGCGTCAGCCCGGCTCGCAGATAACCACGGGAATGTCGCGGGTGGTCTTCCGCTGGTAGCCGGCATAGCCCGGGTTCACGGCGATGATCCGCGGCCAGAGCTCGGCCTTCTCTGCGGCGGTCGCGGTGCGGGCGCGCATCGGCAGGACCTCGCCGCGCACGGTGAGCTCGACGCCCGGATTCGCCTGCAGATTGCGGTACCACTCGGGGTTTCGGTCGTCGCCGCCCTTCGACGCGACGAGCACGTACCGGCCGTGCTCGTGCACCGGCGACGTCAGCATCGTCGAGCGACGCCTGCCGGTGCGGCGTCCGATCGTGTGCTGCTCGACGGCGGGCATCGGCCCGATCGTCCACCCGAGACGGCCGCCGGATGCCGCGAGCACGCCGCGATGGGCGAGATTCATCGCCCGCAGCAGCGCATCCCTCAGGCGATTCCGGAACGTCATGACCACAGCCTGCCCGAGCAGGCGGGCGGGTCAGTGCCGGCCCCGAGCCGCCGCCTCATCGAGGCGGTCGTTCAGAGTGATGGCGGCGTCGATGAGCGCCAGGTGCGTGAACGCCTGCGGGAAGTTGCCGATCTGCTCGCCGGTCAGCGCGATCTCCTCCGAGTACAGGCCGAGGTGGTTCGCGTAGCTCAGCATCTTCTCGAAGGTGATGCGTGCCTTGGCGAGCTGACCGCTGCGGGCGAGCGCGTCGACATAGAGGAAGGTGCAGAGCGAGAACGTGCCCTCCGAGCCGCGCAGGCCGTCGGGGGAGGCACTCGGGTCGTAGCGATAGACGAGGCTGTCCGACACGAGTTCCGTCTCCATGGCCGCCAGCGTGTCCAGCCACATCGGGTCGCGCGGCGCGATGAAGCCCAGTTGCGGCATCTTCAACAGCGATGCGTCGAGCACGGGCTCGCCGTACTGCTGCACGAACGCTCGCCGCGTCGGGTCCCACCCCTTCTCCATGATCTGGGTGTAGATCGCGTCGCGCTCCACGGTCCAGCGTGCGACGGGCGCCGGTCGGCCGTACGCGGCGGCGAGCCGGATGGCGCGGTCGAAGGCCACCCAGCACATCAGCCGCCCGTAGGTGAAGTTCTTGCGCCCTCCGCGGGTCTCCCAGATGCCCTCCTCCGGCTGGTCCCAGTTGTCGGCCAGCCAGTCGAGCAGATCGCAGATGGCCTGCCACCCCGCCTGGCCGAACTCGATCCCGGCGAGATGCGCGCTCCAGATGGCATCCATCGCCTCCCCATAGATGTCGAGTTGCAGCTGCTCGGCCGCCCCGTTGCCGATGCGGGCCGGATACGAGCCGCGGTACCCCTCCCAGCCCTCGATGATCTCCTCGACCAGGTCCGGGTCGCCGTCGACCCGGTACATGATGTTCAGCGGGCCGGTGTCACTGTCCAGCGGCTCCACCACGCGGTCGCGCAGCCAGCGACCGAACGCTGCCGCCTCATCGAGGAATCCCAGCCGCACCAGGGTGTTGATGGAGAAGGAGGCATCCCGCACCCAGGTGTAGCGGTAGTCCCAATTGCGCTCGCCGCCGAGCTGCTCCGGCAGGCCAGCGGACGGCGCGGCCACGAGCCCGCCGGAGGGGGAGTAGGTGAGCAGCTTAAGGGTGATCGCCGAGCGGTCGATCTCCTCGCGCCAGCGGCCCTTGTACGTGGACCGGCTGATCCAGTCCTGCCAGAACGACACGGTGTCATCGAAGATCCGCTGGGCCGTCGAGACCGGCACGTCCTGCGGGGGCGCCTCGCTGCCCGTCTCCAGCACCACCCCGCGCATGTGGCCCTCCACCAGGCTCAGCGAGAAGTGCAGGTCGCCGTCGCTCGTCTCCTGCCAGCGCGCCAGCCGTTCGTCATCCGGCTCGCGGATGAGGCTGAGCGACATCCGGCTGTTGCCGGCCGTGTACGTCACGCCATGGTCGGCGACCTTCAGCTCGTGCTGCTGCCTGCCGTAGTCGAAGCGGGGTGCGATCTCGATGTCGAAGTCGATGGTGCCGCGCACACAGCGCAGCACTCGGAAGAGGCGGTGCCGGGTGCTGGGCGACTCGGAGCTGACGGGCATGAAGTCGATCAGCTCGCCGACGCCGTTCTCGGTGAGGAATCGGGTGACGAGCACGGCGGTGTCGGGAATGTAGAGCTGCTTCGTCTCGAAGACGGCGTCGTGCGGGTGTGCGCTGAAGTGGCCGCCGCGACTGTGGTCCAGCAGTGAGGCGAAGATGCTCGGCGAGTCGAAGCGCGGGCTGCAGAACCAGTCGATCGTGCCGTCTGTTGCGATCAGAGCGGTCGTCTGCAGATCGCCGATCAGACCGTGATCGGCGATCGAGGGGTAGCGGTTCATGCTGATGCTCCTGTGTTCGAGGGGGATTTCGAGCGCCCGGGCAGGAACCCGGCGACGATGGCGCCGCCGAGCGCGACCGCGAGCAGCGGAATCATCGCCACCAGGTAGCCGTCGGCCGGCCCCACCGCGGTGAGCGCGAGGAGGGTGCCGACGATCGCGGTGCCGAAGCTGGATCCGAGGTTGGAGACGCTCCGCGAGAGCCCGGAGATCTCGCCCTGCGTCTCCTCCGGGAACGCGGACTGCACGATGTTGACGCTCGGCGTGAGTGTCGCGCCGAGGCCCAACCCGATCGCCAGCAGGCCCGGCGCGAACGGCCAGGCGCCCGGGACGGCGCCGACGAGGAGCAGGAGGAGCAGGCCGACGCCCGTGACCAGGAAGCCCGAGATGATCAGCGCGCGCTGCGAGAAGTGCCGGACCAGCCAGGACGCGGACAGCGAGGACACGAGGATGCCGAGGGTGGCGGCGCTGAAGATGACGCCGGTCTCGATCGCGTCGTACTGACGCACCACCTGCAGATGGCTGGCGACGAGCATCGATGTGCCCATCAGCAGCAGCCATTGGAAGTTCTGTGTCACGAGGGCGAGGTTGGAGACTCGGTTGCGGAACAGCGCGGTGGAGAACAGAGGCTCGCGACCCCGCCGTTCCAGCCTGCGCACCCAGCGGAAGAAGACGACGATCACCGCGGCGCCGATCAACATCAGGCCGATCGACCAGAGCAGGTTGTTGTCGGCGGCAAGGATGCCGAGCACGAAGATGATCAGGCCGAGCGCGGAGAGCACCGCTCCGGTGACGTCGAAGGGGCGGCCGGGTTCCTTCGGGAGCGGGTCTTTCAGGCGCATCGCGAGAAAGAGGATCAGCACGATCACGAGGGCTTGAAAGAGGAAGGCCGCCCGCCAGCTGAGCGCGGCGGTGATCCACCCGCCGATCAGTGGCCCGGTGGCCGCGCCAATCCCGCCGGCGGCACTGACCACGCCGAAGGCGCGAACCCGGTCGGCCAGCCCCGTCCAGTACAGGGTCACCAGGATGTAGACCGGGGGGATGAGCAGGGCCGTGCCCGCCCCCTCCAGGATCGAGTTGCCCAGGATGAGCACCCCGAGCCCTGGCGACAGGGCGCTGAGCAGGGCGCCGAGCCCGTAGACGGAGAGGCCGAGGACGAAGCACGTCTTCCGTCCGAGCTGCACGGTGAGCTTGCCGAAGGGAATCATCAGCGCGGCCATCACCAGCAGGAACAGCGTGATCGAGACCTGGATGCCCTGCACGGTCGTGTCGAGGTCGCGGCTCATGTCGTTGAGCATGACGTTCATGTTCGAACCCGCGAATGAGCAGATGAACTGGGCCAGTGCAAGCGGCACCAGAGTCCACCGCGCCGGCATGATTCCCTGCGCCGCTCCGTGGGAGGACACGCGACTACCGAACCCCGCCGGTCTGCCGCATGGGCTAGACCTCGTCAGCGCCCGTGTCGAGCCCCAATGGGGCGCCCGGTTCCGGGGCGTTCGCCCTCTGGCCGAACAGCTCGGCGAGGTCTAACGGTTGCGTCTCCGGCGGCTCCGTTGCAAAATCGCCACGCTCCATGATTACGCCTCCACAAGTCTTGCTGCCCGTCTCTTGAAGCCTGCGCCGCGCCATCATGCGAGGCATCACATAGACCGGGTGATTCGGACGCGGGCCTCGAGCGAACGGCGCAATGCGTGTCGGCTGTTGCTCTCCCGTTGGTCGAGTAGGCCCGACAGGGCGGGACTGTTTCGCGTGCGGGGTCTCGATACGCTCGTTCCTCGCTACTCGACCAGCGGGGTGTGGGAAGTGGTGCGCGGTTGGCTTCGGTCGATCGGGGCTCGCTCGAGCCAACGGGCAATGCGTGTCGGCTGTTGCTCTCCCGTTGGTCGAGTAGGCCCGCCAGGGCCGTATCGAGACTCTGGCAGGGCGGGACTGTTTCGCGTGCGGGGTCTCGATACGCTCGTTCCTCGCTACTCGACCAGCGGGGGAAAGGGCCACGGGGCGGGGCTAGCCGAAGGTGGTCTTCCAGAGGGAGTAGGTGAACGCCTTGTCGGCGAGCTTGACGTCGAGCAGGGTCCAGCGCAGGATCTTCAGCTCTGCGCGCGCCTCGATCGCCGCGCGCGCGTACATCTCGACGCTGCCGCTGACCTCGGGCTTGGAGATGTCGGGACGGTGCACGGCGCCGGTGACGCCGAGCTGGGCGCCGGCCGAGACGTTGGGCCCGAAGACGCCGTACATCTTGCTGTCCAGCTTGATCCGGGGCCCCACGGCCAGTGTCCCCTCGAAGTCCGCGGACGTCGTGCCCGGCATCCCATCGAAGGTGAGCGGCTTGAAGCTCCCGCCCGGCCCCTCGTGGACGCGGGTCAGGCCGTTGGCCTTCGTGTAGCTGAAGCCGTTGGTCTCCTCGCGGGTGTACCCGAACATCGGCACGGTGACGGTCGCCGAGAGCTTGAGGTCGACCATGAGGCCGAGCGTCAGCTTGTTCGTGATCACCACGGGCACCGGCCCGGCCATGAACCGGATGGAGGGCAAGGTGAAGCCGACGAGATCCTTCGTGAGGTTGACGTTCCTCTCCCACTCGACGCTCGCTTTGAACGACACCTCGGCCTTGACCTTCGTGGTGGCCTTCACCGTGAACTCGTTCACGTCGACGGATGCGGGGATCACCTTCCACTTCCAGCGCATGGTGATGTCGAGCACCATCGTGAGCGTGACGGCCACCTGGGTGTCGGCCTCGACGAGGGCGCTCAGCGAGAGCTCCTCGTCGACGGCGGATGCCTCGACCTCGGCCGCGGCGGCCGCCCGCGCGTCCGCCCCGGCATCCGTGAGGTTCGTCACGTCGGGCGCACCCGAGCTCCACTTGACCAACAGCGCCGGCTTGAATGCGAACGCCATCATCACGGCGGCGCTCGGCGCGGCCAGTTGCGCGGGGGCCGGAGCCGCGGGATCCGGGTACGGCGCCAGGTCGACGTCGTCGCCCGTCGCGATGAACGCGCCCTCATCGCCGTTGTCGATGTCGGTGAAGGTGACGTCGTCGCCCGTCGGGGGACTCGTGTCGTCGCTCCGGGTGATGCCGGCTGGGTCCTCGAGCACGAGCTGCTCGTCGATGTCGGCCTGGTAGAACACCGCTTCCAGGGAGGCCGGCACCGTCGACACGACCCAGAGATCGCCCACCCGGTTGGCCGAGACGACGCGTTCGAAGAAGCCGTCCGGCAGTGTGTCTGTGACATCCGACACCAGGACGTCGTTCGTGTCGAAGTCGGGCAGCTCCTCGAATGACACGCTGTGCGCTGACACCCCGCGCATCACCGGCTGTCCGGCGCCGTTGACGAGCACGGTGTTCATCGAAATGACGACGTCGTCGGCATCGGCGGCCGTGATGTCGATGTGCACGCTGTCGCTGCTGCTGGCCCCGGAGCGATCGAACACGGTGGCGATGTACTCGAATTCGCCGTCGTCAGGGGCGGACGCCTCGAACGACCAGGAGACAGTGCCGTCGCTGCCGGTGGCGAACTCGGCGGTGCCGATCAGGCCCGCCCCCGGGCTGGAGATCTCCACCCGGTCGAGCGCGGCGCCCGGGGTGTCGAGGGTGCCCTCGAGGAGGAAGGCGCCGTTCTCGCCGAGGTCGATCGCGCTCTGCGTGAGCGGGGCGGTGATCGTGACGCTCGGCTCGGCGTCGCCTCGCCGCGGGGCGTCGTGCAGGAAGTCGCCGAGCGCGATGACGGTGGCATCCACGGCCCCGCGGCTGAGCGCGAGGCTGCTGGTGCTGTCGATGGTGGGCGCGATGGCCAGCTGGGGGAGCGCGCCCGCGGCGGGGTCGACGGCCACGCCGCTGGCACGGCCCTGCTGCGGGCCGAATCCCAGCAGGGCGAGCTGGGCGCCCGGCTCGGCCGAGAGCAACACGAGGGAGTAGGAGGAGTCGGTGGTGTCGGCCGTGTCGACGGGCCGGTCCGCCCGCGTTCCGGAGGCGGCGACGCGCAGCTGCTGCGCGGTCGTGCGCTCGGTGGAGTGCACGAAGCTGCCGACGACGTTGGCCTGCTCGAAGTCGGTGTCCGCCTCCGGCATCCAGCCGAGCACGTCGAGTTGCAGGCTGCCGCTGCCTGCGGCGAGGCCGAGTGCGATCAGGCCCTTCTCATCCGGGGTGAACACCGAGGTGATCGTGGACGGCCCGCCGGGCAGGGGCAGGCGGAGCCCGTTGACGGTGAGGTCCGTCGGCTCGCTGAGCTCGACCGTGACGCTGGCGTAGACGGCGCGCACCAGCTCGGACGCGACACCGCCCTCGCCGGTGACGCCGATGAGACGCGTGTCCCCGGCCGTCAGCAGCGGCCCGCCGAGCCCGACCGCGGTGTCTGCGCGGCGCACCGGCGTCGGCAGCGCGATCGTGGAGCCGGGCACGGCCGCCGCGCCGTCGAAGGCGGCGACGGTCTCGATGCGCACCTCGGCGGTCACGCTCGCCCACAGCGCGACCGAGTCGTTGGTCACTGGGAGCAGCACGGTGGTGGAGGCGGCCTGGCCGGCGGCCGCGCTCAACACGGTGCTGGGCGCGGCCGGGTCGCCGGTCGAGAGCACGGTGTCGGATGCCGCCTGCGGCAGCGTCACGCGGAGCAGCACCGCGGCGTGGCCGTCTGCGCTGCCGCGCAGCCCCACCCGCACCAGCGGGTCCGTGCCGAGCGCAGAGCCCCAGCCGGCCTGCGAATCCACGACGGGGAGTCGGTCCGTGACGACAGCCATCGGCGCGACATCCGCGACGTCGAGCAGCATGCCCTCCGCGAGGAGGCCCTCCGCCTGTGCCGGCACGGCGGTCAGGCCGAGCAGGGTGACGGAGAGCACGGCGACGCCGGCGACGCCGGTGCGGAGCCGGCGCGGGAGGGAGCGCATCACCGAGCGGCTCCCGTCGAGCCGGCGCGGCGTTGCGACAGCACCAGGAAGCCGCCGACGAGGAGGGCGAACGTGCCGCCGACGATGCCGGCCGAGATGAGCACACCCGTCTTGGCCAGGCCGCTCGGCGCGGATGCGGCGGGGCTCTGGCCGCCTGGGGTGCCCGGGGTCTCGGGGGCGGCGGGCAGCTGCTCCCGGTGGCTGCTGACGACGGTGCCGTCTCCGGTCGCGAAGGTCAGCACCAGAGCGGATGCGGCCGCGCCGTTCAGCGCCTGGAACTCGTAGCGGCCTTCCTCGGCTGGCAGGATCGCCGTCGCGCCGAAGGCGGTCTCACGCACCGTGATCGGCAGCCAGTCCGCCCCGCGCTCTGCCGCGCGATAGCTCAGCTCGACGTCGCCGGCGGCGAGGCCGGGGCGCTCCAGATCAACCCAGAGCTGCTGCGTCGCCGCCGGGGCGTCGACGGTGAGCGTCGCGTCCGCGGCGCGCGCGGCATCCGTCGGAAACAGGATGAGCCCGCCGAGCGCAACCGCCACCATCCCCTTGAACGTCGCACTCAGCACGGCTCTCCATCCCCCTGCGTACCGGGCGAGAGGCCGGCCGCGAAATCACCAACCGTCAAACATTACGGGGAGGCCGAGGCAGGGGCATCGGTATTTTCTACCTATTTCGTGGCTGCCCGAGCTGTGGCCGCACGGAGGAGCCGAGCGTACGATGACCCCGTGTCGCGTCCCCTGAGGCGCCGAAGGAGTGACCATGAGCACATACAAGGTTGGCTATTTCGTGGGGAGCCTCTCCTCAACGTCCATCAACCGGACGCTGTCGAAGGCGCTGGTGGCGCTCGCGCCGAAAGACCTGGAGCTGACGGAGATCCCGATCGGGGGGCTGCCGCTGTACAGCGCCGACTATGACGCCGACTTCCCGTCGGAGGCGCGGGCGCTGAAAGACGCGATCGGCCGCTCGGATGCCGTGCTCTTCATCACCCCGGAGTACAACCGCTCCATCCCGGGCGGTCTGAAGAACGCGATCGACTGGGCGTCCCGGCCGTGGGGGCAGAACTCCTTCGACCACATCCCGGCCGCGGTGATCGGCGCCTCCATCGGCTCCATTGGCACGGCGGTCGCGCAGCAGAGCCTGCGCGGGGTGCTCAGCTTCGTCAACGCCCGGCAGATGACGGCGCCCGAGGCCTACATCCACTACACACCGGAGATGTTCGCCGAGAGTGGCGAGGTGCTGATCGAGAGCACCTCGGTGTTCCTCGCCAACTTCATGACCGAGTTCCGCGACCACATCCGGCGGGTGCTGACGGTGTTGCCGCGCGAGTAGCGCGGCGACACCGTCGGCGGCTGGTGCCGGCTAGCCGGCGAAGTCCTCCAGCACGGTGACCAGCGTGCGCACCGAGGCGCCGGTGCCGCCGATGCTGGTGACGCCGTAGGCCGCCCCGTTGTTGGTGCCGGTGCCGGCGATGTCCAGGTGCGCCCACGGGATGGTGCCGGAGCCGTCGGCGGTCTTGCCCACGAACTCGCGCAGGAACACGCCGGCGAGCAGCGATCCGCCATCGCGCACGGAGGGGTTGAGGTTGGCCAGGTCGGCGAAACGGGAGTCGAGCAGGCCGCGCAGCTCTCCGGGCAGCGGCATCGGCCAGTGCGCCTCTCCGGCGGTCTGGCCCGCCTCCACGACGCTCGTGACGAGGCCGGTCTCGCCCATCACCGCGGCGGTGCGGCGGCCGAGCGCCACGATCACTGCTCCGGTGAGGGTGGCGACGTCGATGATCGCGTCCGGGTACTCCTCGCTGGCCAGAGCCAGACCGTCGGCCATGACCAGACGCCCCTCCGCATCGGTGTTCAGCACCTCGACGGTGGTGCCGTCGCGCATGGTGAGCACGTCGTTCGGGCGGATGGAGGTGCTGGAGACGAGGTTCTCGGCGATGCAGAGCCAGGCGGTGACGCGCACGTTCAGCTGCAGCCGGGCGGCGGCGATGGTCGCCGCGAGCACGGTGGCGGCGCCGGCCATGTCGTGGTGCATGGTGAGCATGAAATCGGCCGGCTTCATCGAGTTTCCGCCGGTGTCGAAGGTGATGCCCTTGCCGACGAAGGCGAGGTGCTTGGCCGCCCCGGCCGGGTTGTAGCTCACCTTGACCAGGCGCGGCAGGCGGGAGGAGCCCTGGCCGACGCCGAGGATGCCGCCGCAGCCCTCCTCGGAGAGCCGAGCCTCGTCCCACACCTCGACGGTGACCGGCAGGCCCTCTGCGGCGCGCTCGGCGGCCGCGGCGAAGGAGGCCGGGAACAGCTCGGCGCCGGGGGTGTTCGTCAGGTCCTTCACGAAGTTGACGGCATCCGCCAGCACGTCGACCCGCTCCAGCGCCTCGGCGGGCACCGCGGTCGGGCTGAGGATGGTGACGGAGGCCGCGGTCGGCTTCTGGGCGTCCTTGGTCTTGCCGCGGAACGCGTTGAACGCGTAGGCGCCGAGCGTCGCACCCTCGAACGCGGCGACGGTATCGGCGGCGCTGTTGATGCCGAGGTCGAGCACGAGCGACTCGGCGCCGGCCAGCTGGCGCACGGCGGAGGCGGCCGCGTTGCGCACCGCGTCGGTGCCGGCATCCGCGCCCAGCCCGATGATGGCCACGCTGCCGAACGACGGGTCCTCCGTGGGCAGGCGCAACAGCTCGTCGGCCTTGCCGCCGAAGCCGAAGGTGGCGAACTGGGCGGTGATCTCTTCGACGGCGGGCGCGTCGCCGAGCAGCACGGGGCCGTCGGAGCCCGAGACGGCACCGAGCACGAGGACGTCGGCGCTGAGGGAGTCGAGTTCCGCTGCGCTGAGCGCAACACGAGGAGATGTCATGGGGGATCCGTTCTATCGGGCTGATCGCACCGGGAAGTGCCTAGAACCGACCCTAGGCGATCCGCCAGCCGCCGACATCTGGGCGACCGGCAGATGTACAGCCGCAACGGGGGACGAGAGCTGTATTGTCATGTTTAACGGATGCAGCGGGGCATGGCGGAGGGAACCAGCGGTGAGTGAGACGGTCGGTGACGACGTGGCGCAAGCCGCGCCGGGGAGACCCGTCCGACACGGCCGCCAGCGCCCCCAGAGCGCCGGCCGGGAGCTGCTGAAGTTCACGGCCAGCGCGCTCGCCGTTCTGCTCATCGCCTCCGCTGCCGTCGGGGCCTACGCGGTCCTCGACACGCTCAACCAGGTGAAGTCGAATGCCGTCGACATCTCGCTTCCCGGCTCGACGCCGCCGCCCCCGCCGCCGGGGATCGGCGCCATCGAGGGCGGCTTCAACATGCTCATCGTCGGCACGGACAACGACGCGAACCAGGGCGACGCCTTCGGCGTGCGCGACGCCACCCTCAACGACGTGAACATCCTGTTGCACGTGTCGGCCGACCACCAGAACGCGGTGGCGCTGACGCTGCCGCGAGACCTGGTGATCCCGCAGCCGGAGTGCACGAACCCCGACACCGGGGAGACCTTCGGCGAGTCGTCGGCAGAGCCGCTCAACGACGCCTACGAGCGCGGCGGCCTGGCGTGCATCGTCAACACCGTCTCGAGCGTCACCGGCATCGACATCGGCTACGCGGGTCTCGTGTCATTCAACGGCGTGATCGCCCTGAGCGACGCGGTCGGCGGGGTGCCCGTCTGCCTGGCGGCGCCGCTCGTGGACCCGGGGGCGAACCTCGACCTGCCCGCCGGCGAGAGCGTCATCTCCGGTGCCACGGCACTGGCGTTCCTGCGCACGCGCTACTCGATCGGCGACCGCAGCGACCTCTCGCGCATCTCGAACCAGCAGTCGTTCATGGCCTCGCTGCTGCGCACGGTGCGCTCGGATTCCACCCTCAACAACCCGGCCAAGCTCTACAGCCTGGCCCGCGTCGCCGCCGACCACATGACGTTCTCGACCTCGCTGGCCGAGCCGGCCGCGATGATCGCGCTGGCGCTGAGCCTCAAGGACATCCCGCTCGACAACGTCGTCTTCGTGCAGTTCCCCGTCGTCGACTCCACCGACTTCTCGGGCAAGGTGCAGCCGGAGCAGCCCCTGGCCGACGAGCTGATGGCGATGATCGCGAACGACCAGGCGTTCAGCCTGGCCCCGGATTCCGTGGGCAACGGTGTCGAGCTGCAGGGCGGCGGTGCGACGCCGACCGCCGAGCCGAGCGCGCCCGCCGACCCCAACGCGACCGCGAACCCCACCGACCCGGCCGCGACCGCGGCGCCCGTCGTGCCGGGGCTGACCGGCCAGACGGGCGCGCAGAGCACCTGCTCGAAGGCGTTCCCGGGCGAATAGCGCCGATAGTCTGGGGGCTGGCGGCATCCGCTCGCCGTTCGGTGAACGCCCCGACGAGCGCTCCCTCCGCCTCGGAAGGAACACGCCATGGCATTGGTTGACAACGGCATCTACCGCGACGGCATGCGGGTGAAGACCCCGGAGAGCCTCGATGAGACCTTCGAGGACATGCGCGAGTCCGGCGGCTTCGCCTGGATCGGGCTGTACCGCCCGACGACGGAGGAGATTCACGCCGTCGCCGCCGAGTTCGGGCTGCACCACCTGGCCGTCGCCGACGCGCTGAACGGGCACCAACGGGCCAAGCTCGAGCGCTACGGCGACTGCCTGTTCGTGGTGCTGCGCCCGGCCCGCTACCTCGACGCGGAGGAGGAGGTCGAGTTCGGCGAGCTGCACATGTTCGTCGGGCCCGACTTCGTCATCACGATCCGGCACGCGGAGTCACCGGACCTGGCCGCCGTGCGGCGCCGGCTCGAGGGCGCGCCCGAGCTGCTGCGCTTCGGGCCGGAGGCCGTGCTCTACGCCGTGCTCGACCAGGTGGTCGACGAGTACGGCCCGGTCGTGGCCGGCCTGGAGAACGACATCGACGAGATCGAGGACGAGCTGTTCAGCGAGTCCATCGATGTCTCCCGGCGCATCTTCGGGCTCTCCCGCGAGGTGATCGAGTTCCAACGCGGAATCGCCCCGCTGCGCGCGATGATCGAGGCGTTGCAGGGCGGCGTCGACAAGTACAACGTCGACCTCGAGCTGCAGCGGCACCTGCGCGACGTGCTCGACCACGTCATCCCGATCGGCGACCGGGTGGCCACCTACCGCCAGCTGTTGCAGGACGCCCTGACCGTGCACCTGACGGTGGTCGGGCAGCGCCAGAACGAGGAGATGCGCCACCTCTCCGAGACGAGCATCGCCCAGAGCGAGGAGGTCAAGAAGATCTCCAGCTGGGCCGCGATCCTCTTCGCCCCGACCCTCATCGCCAGCGTCTACGGCATGAACTTCGACGTGATGCCGGAGCTGCACTGGGCCCTGGGCTACCCCTTCGCCGTGGGGCTGATGGCGGCGATGGGCTTCGGGCTCTACTGGGTGTTCAAGAAGCGCAACTGGCTCTGAGCGCAACTGGCCCTGCGCGCAACGGGCTCTGAGCGCACCTGGCTCTGAGCGCAACTGGCTCTGGCGGTTACAGCTGGGCGGCCAGCCAGGCGTCGATGTCGGCGTACAGGGCCGCCTTGCCGGCCGGGTCGAGGAAGGACGCCTCGACGCCGTTGCGGGCGAGCAGCGCGCGCTCGGCCGCGCTGAGGCCGAAGGCCTCCTGCAGGGCCGCCAGGTTGTCGTCGATGTAGCCGCCGAAGTAGGCGGGGTCGTCCGAGTTGATGGTGACCAGGAGGCCGAGCTCCAGCATCCGGGGCAGCGGGTGGTCGGCGATCGTGTCGACGACGCGCAACCGCACGTTGGAGAGCGGGCAGACCGTCAGCGGCATCCGCTCGTCGACGAGGCGTTGCACGAGGGCGGGGTCTTCGAGGCTGCGGATGCCGTGGTCGACGCGCTCGACGCCGAGCAGGTCCAGCGCCGTCCAGACGTAGGCCGGCGGGCCCTCCTCTCCCGCGTGGGCGACGAGGCGGAGGCCCGCGGCCCTGCCGAGCGCGTAGACCTCGGCGAACAGCTCCGGCGGGTAGCCGAGTTCGGCCGAGTCGAGGCCGATGCCGTGGATCGGCACGGGCCCGGCGAGGATCTGCTGGAGGATCGCCAGCGCCTCGGCGGCCGGGCGGTCGCGCAGGAACGTGACGATCAGCCTGCTGCTGACGCCGAGCGTGCGCGCGCCCTCCTGCAGGGCCTCCTGCACGCCGCCGAGTGCGTCGTCGAGGGCGACGCCGCGGATGGTGTGCGCCTGCGGGTCGAAGAACACCTCGGCGTGCCGCACCCCGGCCGCCGCCGCCCGCTCCAGGTAGCGCGTGGTCAGCGTGGCGAAGTCGGCGCGGGTGCGCAGGACGCCGAGGTTCACGTAGTACAGGTCGAGGAACGACTGCAGGTCGCTGAACGCGTACTGCGCACGCAGCTCCTCGAGCGAGTGCCACGGCAGCTGCACCCCGTTGCGCTCGGCGAGCTCGAAGATCAGCTCGGGCTCGAGGGTTCCCTCGAGGTGCAGGTGCAGTTCAACCAAGGGCAGGCGCATCGCCCCATTCTGCCCGCTTTACTCGGCAGGTGCAGCCTCGGCGGGTGCGGCCTCGGCCGCGTCCTGCTTGGCGATCTCGGCGTGCACCGCGGCCATGTCGATGCCCTTGACGGCGTCGACGAGCTCGTTGAACGCGCTCGCGGGCAGTGCGCCGGGCTGGGAGAACACCAGCACCTTGTCGCGGAACGCCATCAGCGTCGGGATCGAGGTGATGTTCGCGGCGGCAGCCAGGCCCTGGTTGGCGTCGGTGTCGACCTTGGCGAAGACCACGTCGGGGTGCTTCTCCGAGGCTGCGGTGTAGACCGGGGCGAAGTTGCGGCAGGGGCCGCACCAGTCGGCCCAGAAGTCGACGAACACGATGTCGTTCTCGGTGATGGTCTGGTCGAAGGTCGCTTCGGTGATGTCGATGGTAGCCATGGGCTCGCTTTCTTGAGGGGTGAGCGTTATTTCAGTATGGATCAGGCGAGGGTGAGGAACAGCTTCTCGAGCTCGCCGACGGTGAGGGGCTGAGCGGCCGGATCGGCCGCGTCGCTCGGGGCGGATGCCGCGGCATCCGCGGTGACGCAGTCGCGCATCGCGGTCGAGATGATCGCGAAGCCGGCCTTGTCGAGGGCGCCGGTGACGGCGGAGAGCTGGCTGACGACGGTGCGGCAGTCCGCGCCCTGCTCGACAGAGTCGATCACGGCGTTCAGCTGGCCGCGGGCCCGCTTCAGGCGGTTGAGGATGCGACGCTGGGCGTCGGCGGGCGTCTCGATCATGCCGGGGCCCCGCTCAGGGTGGGCAGGCCGGCGGCGACCCAGGCGCCGGTTCCGCCTGCTACGTTGACGGCCTCGTAGCCGCGCTGCTCCAGGTACTGTGCGACCTGGGCGCTGCGCCCGCCCGCCGCGCAGATCACGTAGAGCGTCTCGTCGGCCGGCACCTCGTCGAAGCGCTCGACGAACTGGCTCATGGGGATGCTCACGGCGGTGGCCGCGCGCACCTCGGCGAACTCGTGGTCCTCGCGCACGTCGAGGATGATGGCGCCGTCGATGGCGGCGAGTTCGGTCGGCTGGATTTCGATCATCGTGTGGCACCTTCTGGGGTCGGGGTGGAAACGGGGGAGTTGTCGCGGATCGCATGGGCGCGCTGGGCGTCGCGCCAGGTGAGGTAGCCGCCGTCGAGGTTGACGACGTCGTGGCCGAGGTTGCGCAGCAGCCGGGCGGCGGTGTGCGCGCCCTGGCCGACCCGGCAGTGCACGACGATGCGGCCGGCCGGGAGCTCGTGGTGGCGCTCGCGCAGCTGCTCCACCGGGATGTGGGTGGCGCCGGGGATCAGGCCCTCGGCCAGCTGGCCGGGCGCCCGCACGTCGAGCAGGAACGCGCCGGAGTCCAGCGCCGCCTCCAGCTCGTGCCACTGCAGGGTGGCGTCGGTGCCCGCCGCGCGGTTGCGGTTCAGGTAGCCGAGCAGGTTGACCGGGTCCTTGGCCGAGCCGTACTGCGGGGCGTAGGCGAGCTCGAGGTCGGCCAGGGCGGATGCGCTCAGGCCGGCGCTCATGGCGGTCGCGATCACGTCGATGCGCTTGTCGACGCCGTCGCGGCCCACCGCCTGCGCGCCGAGGATGCGGTCGCTGGCCGGGTCGACGATCAGCTTGATCGAGAGCATCTGGGCGCCGGGGTAGTAGCCAGCGTGGGAGAGCGGGTGGCTGTGCATGACCCGGACCGGGCGGCCCTGGGCGCGCAGCTCACGCTCGTTCCAGCCGGTGCTGGCGGCGGTCAGCCCGCGGAAGCCGACGATGGCGGTGCCGAGCGCGCGCGGCGACGGGGTGGCCGGAAGAGACGAGCCGAGCCCGGCGATGGTGTCGGCGACGGCGCGGCCGTGCCGGTTGGCAAGGCCGGCGAGTGGCAGCAGGCGGGGCTCGCCGGTGGCGGCATCCGTCTTCTCGGCCACATCGCCGACGGCGAAGATGGCCGGGTCGGAGGTGCGGTGCAGCTCATCGACCAGGATCCCGCCGTGTGGGCCGAGTGCGAGGCCGGATTCCGCGGCGAGCCCGCTCGCCGGGCGCACGCCGATGGCGGAGAACACGAGGTCGGCGGGCAGCACGCTGCCGTCGCTGAGGGTCAGCGACTCGGCATCGCCGGCGGTGACCTCGACGCCGAGGCGCAGGGCGACACCCGACTCGACCACGTGGTCGGCGAAGGGCGCGGCCATCTCGGCGTCCAGCGGCGAGAGGAGCTGCGGCCCGCGCTGCACGATCGTGACGGACAGCCCGCGGGCGACCAGGTTCTCGGCCAGCTCGACGCCGATGTACCCGCCGCCGAGCACGACGGCGTTCTGCAGCGGGGCGTCCTCGACCGTGGCGGCGAGGCTCTCCATGATGCGGTCCAGGTCCGCCACGTCGCGCAGCGTGTGCACGCGGGCGTCGCCGGCGAGAGCGGCCGGGGTGTTCGGGGTCGCGCCGGGGGAGAGCACGAGGGTGTCGAAGCGCTGGCTGGTCTCCGTGCCGGTGGCGACGTCGCGCAGCGTGATAGTGCGGGCGGCGCGGTCGATGGCGACGGCCTCCGTGTGCACGCGCACGTCGAGGCGGAAGCGCTGGGCCAGCGCGGCGGGGGTCTGCAGCAGCAGGGAGTCGCGCGAGGCGATGGTGCCGGAGACGTGGTACGGCAGGCCGCAGTTCGCGAACGAGACGTGCTCGCCGCGCTCGACGACGATGATCTGTCGTTCTTCGTCGAGGCGTCGCAGTCTGGTGGCGGCCGACATGCCGCCGGCGACGCCGCCGACAATCACGGTGACGGGGGTGTTCTCGCTCACTGAACTCCTTCTTCTTGGATACCCCAAGGGTATAGGGGCAGTCTGGGAGAACGCTCACCGGGAGACGTCTTTGAGCGAAACTCCGTTCACGTGCACGGCTTTGCCCCCCGCGGGAAATAGGGTGTCGGTGTGTGGCGAGTAGATAAGAAGAACGACGAAGACGAAGACTTCCTGTCGGAGCTGGACGGCACGGAGGACGGGAGCGCGCCCGGTCCTGCCCGCACGGCGTCGCCGCACACGGTGAGCCTGGGCGATCCGAGCCTCGTCGCCGGCAACATCGCCGAGAACGACTGGGAGCGCTGGCGCACCGAGCTGGCCGCCCTCGGCGGGCGCTCGCCGCTGCTGCACTTCGACGACAACACCCGCACCCGCATCGAGCTGAGCGTGACCCACCCCGGCGGGCTGCCGCAGTTCATCACCGGCAAGACCACCATGCTCTCCAGCCTGATCCGCGACGAGCTGGCCCTGCGCAACGCCCGCCTCGCCGCCGGCGTGATCACCCAGCGCGGCATCGAGCTGCGCTCGATGCGCGGCCTCGAATCGGTGCACCTGGCCATCGGCCTCGCCCAGTGGCGCTACGGCGACCAGGAGTACCTCGCCCCCGTGCTGCTGCGCCCGCTCGCGATCCGCCGCTACGGCCGCGACTACGAGCTGAAACTCACCGGGGCCCCCTACCTGAACCCGGCGCTGGCCCGCGCCCTGCAGGAGCAGTTCCAGATCTCGCTCGACGCCGACGCCTTCGTCGCGCTGGCCCTCAGCAACGGCGCCTTCAAGCCGCAGCCCGTGATCGACAGGCTCCGCGGCCTCACCTCGCACCTGCCCTGGTTCAACGTCATGCCGCGCCTCGTCGTGTCCTCCTTCGTCGAGGTGGGCAGCACCATGTCGGCGGATGCCGCCGTGCTCGACCACCCCGTCATCGACGCGATCGCGGGCAACCCGGCCGCACGCCAGGCCATCGAGGCCGCCTACACGCCGGTGCAGCCGCCCAGCCAAGACGCCCGCCCGCCGGCCACGGACACCCTGTTGCTGGACGCGGACGCCGAGCAGGAGAACGTCGTCGCCCAGATCGCGGCGGGCAACTCGCTCGTGGTCAAGACGCTGCCGGGCACCGGTGGAACGCAGACCATCGTCAACGCCCTCGGCGCGCTCGTCGGCCAGCACAAGCGCGTGCTCGTCGTGAGCGCCCGCCGCTCCACCCTGGACGGCATCACGCACCGGCTCGGCCAGGTCGGGCTGAACGGCCTGGCCGTCACCCGCCGCACGCTGCGCCGCGACGTCATCCAGTCGATCGGTCGCAACGAGAAGGCCGCCCAGCCGAGCGTCGGCGAGGTCGACGACGCCCTGGTGCGCCTCCGCAAGGTGCTGCTCGACTACCGCGGAGCGCTCACCCGCAAGGACCCGACGCTCGGCGTCTCGGTGCTCGACGCCCTCGGCGAGCTGGCCAGGCTCGCCCTGCTGCCGACATCCCCGTCGACGACCGCCCGCCTCGACCGGGTGTCGCTGGAGGCGCTGGCACACGACCGCACCGCGGCCGCCGACGCCCTGATCAAGGCCGCCGCCCTCGGCGAGTTCCGCTACGGACCGGGCGACTCGCCCTGGTACGGCGCCTCGTTCAGCTCGACGGTGGAGGCCACGGCCACGCACGAGCTGGCCAAGCAACTGGACCGCGTCGAGCTGCCCCGCCTGATGGAGCGCGCGAACGCGCTCATCTCGCAGACCCGGCTGCGCCCCTTCGAGTCGGTGGCGGAGCTCGGCATCTACCTGCGCCTGCTGCTCGACATGCGCGAGAGCCTGGACAAGTTCCAGCCCGCCGTGTTCGACCGCCCGCTCGGCGAGGTCATCGCCGCGACGTCGCCCCGCCGGGAGTCGCCCGAGATGTCCGGCGCCAACCGGCGCCGGCTGAAGAAGCTCGCCCAGGAGTACCTGCGCCCCGGCGTGCACGTGACCGACATGAACGACTCGCTCAAGCGCATCCAGCAGCAGCGGACGCTGTGGCAGCGCTACGTGGTCGCCGGTTCGACGCCCGAGGTGCCCGTCGGCATCGCCGATGTGCACGTGGCGTACACCCGGGTGGCGGAGGACCTGGCCAAGCTCGACGCGCCCCTCGGCGTGACCGGCACGGCCAGGCAGTTGGCCTCGCGCCCCATCGGCGAGCTGACCAGCGCGCTCAGCGGGCTCGCCGCCGAGTCCGAGGTGCTCGCCAACCTGCAGGAGCGCACCGCGATCCTCGGGCAGCTGCGCGAGCTCGCCCTCGACCCGCTGCTGATGGACCTCTCCCAGCGCCACGTGCCGGAGGCCGCCGTCGCCGCCGAACTGGAGCTGGCTTGGTGGCAGTCCGTGCTCGAGTCCATGCTCGGCAACGACAAGGCGCTGCTGAACGCGAACACGCACGTGCTGGACAGGCTGGAGGCCGACTTCCGCCTGGTCGACGAGGCGCACGCCGGGGCATCCGGCGCCCAGCTGGCCTGGCTGCTGGCCGAGACGTGGAAGATCGGCGTCGTCGACTGGCCGGAGGAGGCCGACGCGCTGCGCCAGCTGCTGCGCACCGAGCGCACGACGCCCGCCTCGCTGCACGACGCGGCACCGCACCTCTCCCGAGTGCTGGCACCGGTCTGGCTCGCCTCGCCCTACGAGGTGGCCGAGATCACCGACCGCATCGCCTTCGACACCGTGATGCTGGTGGATGCCGGCGCGACGACCTTCGCCGAGAACCTCGGCGCGATCCGTCGCGGCAAGCAGCTGGTGGCCTTCGGCGACCCGGTGACGCAGTCGCCGGCCCCGTTCGCGACGGCCATCAGCGAGGCCGCGCTGGCCGACCAGACCCCGGCCGTGCAAGCCGAGGAGCAGACGCCGGAGAACCGCAGTGCTGTCGACGCGCTGCACGCCGACTCTGCGCTGGCCCGGCTCGGCGAGCTGCTGCCCACGCTGACCCTCACCCGCAGCTACCGCGCCGGCGGCGAGGACCTCGCCGAACTGGTGAACCGACGCTTCTACGGCGGCCGCATCGACTCGCTGCCCTGGGCGGGCAGCTTCCTCGGGCACGGCAGCCTGGCGCTGCACTACGTCAGCGGCGGGCACGGCATGCCGGATGCCGACACCGGCGCCGTGGAGAGCGTGGACGCCGAGGTCGCCGAGGTCGTCGCCCTGGTGCTCGACCACGCGATGAACCGGCCGCGGGAATCGCTCATGGTGATCACCGCCAGCAACCGGCACGCCGTGCGGGTGCACCAGTCGGTGCTCGCCGCCTTCGCCAAGCGCACCGACCTCAGCGACTTCATCCTCGGCGACCGCGCGGAGCCGTTCACCGTTCTCACGCTCGAGCAGTCGGTGGCGCAGAGCCGCGACCGGGTCATCTTCTCGATCGGCTACGGCCGCACCCCGCACGGGCGCCTGCTCTCCAACTTCGGGGCCCTCGGCGAGCCGGGCGGCGACCGCCTGCTGGCCGTCGGCATGACCCGCGCGCGCCGCGCCATGGACATCGTCTCCTGCTTCCGCCCGGAGGACATCGACGAGGACAGGCAGCGCCACGGAATCCTCGCCCTCTCGCAGGTGCTCAGCCAGACGGAGGCCCGCGAGGCGGAGGTGCACCTGCCCGACGACAGCGAGCCGATGCTGCTGGACCTCGCCGCGCGCCTGCAGAAGATGGGCATCCGGGTCGAGCTGGGGCACCGCGGCAAGCTGGCGCTGGCCGCCTCACACGAGGGGCGCGCGCTCGTCGTGGAGACGGATAGCGCCGTCGGCACGTCCAGCCTGCGCGAGTCGCTGCGACTGAAGCCCGAGGTTCTGCGCCGGCTCGGCTGGCACTACCTGCGCGTGCACAGCTTCGAGCTGTTCAGCGACCCGGACGCCGTCGCGGCCCGCGTCGCGGCCGTGCTGGGCTTCACGCCCTCCCGCTAGCGCCCGCGGGCCGGGCCTGTCGGAACCCCCGTCCGGCGGGCGCGTAGGCTGGAAGCGATGAATGACAAGAACGCCGGCCCCCGGCAGTGGGTGGAGAAGGTTCCAGGAACCAGCCGCCGCTCCCGGTTGACGCCCGTGGCCGGAACCGACGCGAGCCCGGAGTCGCCGATCCTGCACGCCGACACCGTCTTCGATGCGCCGGGCACGGGTGCCGCGGCATCCGGCCCCGCGGCAGCCGGCCCCAACGACGCCCGGCTGCGCGCCGACAAACCGCCGCACTGGTAGCCCGCAGACGCACGCGCGCCGACCGCCAGAAGGCGGTCGGCGCGCGTGTGCGTGTGGCGAGAGCTAGCGGAGCTGCTTGTCCTCGCTGGCCACGAGCGCGTCGCGGATCTCGGTGAGCAGGTCGAGCTCGGTGACCGGGGCGGCAACGTCGGCGGCGTCCTCGACGCCCGCCTTGCGCTTGGCCTCCTGCAGCTCCTTCATCTTGTTGATGGGCAGCACGAAGACGAAGTACACGACGGCCGCCACGATCAGGAAGGTGATGATCGAGCCCAGAACGGCACCGAACTTCAGGCCGCCGCCGCCGGGCAGCGGGAGGATCATCGCCTCATCGAGGCTCTCCGCGTCGAAGATCGCCCCGATCAGCGGCGTGAACAAGTTGGCGACGATCGAGTTGACGACGCCGGTGAACGCCGCGCCGATGACCACGGCAACCGCCAGGTCGATGACGTTGCCGCGCATGATGAATTCGCGGAATCCCTTGAGCATGTGTTCCGATCCCCTTTTCGGTGGCCGAGGCTTAGTTGGAGGGCGCGGCGCTCTTCGGCGCCGATGACCCACTGGAAACGCTAGCCGAGGGCGCGGCCGCCGCCGGTGCAGACGTGCCGGCGTTCGTCGAAGAGGGCGTCGCGGGCAGCGAGCCGCCGCCGGAGCGCGAGTCTGTGCGGTAGAAGCCGCTGCCGTTGAAGGTGACGCCGATGCTGTTGAACACCTTGCGCAGCTTGCCGCTGCATACCTCGCACACCGTCAGCGAGTCGTCGGTGAAGGCCTGGTGGATGTCGAAGGCGTTGTCGCACTCGGTGCAACGGTAGGAATAGGTGGGCACTGAGTCTCCGTGCTGTGTGGATGCGGGGTGGCGCCGCGTGTGCGGCAGAGGATTAGAAACTGACGATGCGGGTGGGGGTGACGACGCCGTTGACCGGTTGGTCGTGCAGCTCGCGCGGCACCTCGTCGACGAACTCGCTGTCGAAGATGACCGCATACACCGGAGGACAATTCTCCATCGAGCCGAGCGTCTTGTCGAAATAGCCGCGTCCCCAGCCCATGCGCATGCCGGACTTGTCGACGGATGCCGCCGGCACGATGATCAGGTCGACATCGTTGATCGCGATCGGGCCGAGCAGCTCGCCCACGGCCTCCGGCATGCCGAAGAGGCCCTCGGTCTCGACGCTCTCCTCGCCGACCGTCCAATCGAGCAGGCCGTCGTCGCGCGAGATGGGGAATAGCACGCGGATGCCCTGCGCTTCGGCCCAGTTGATGAACGGGCGCGTGTTCGGCTCCATCGGGGTGGAGAGGAAGCAGGAGATGGACCGGGCGGAGAGGTCGGTGGTGATGGCCTCGAGGTTCGCGGTCAGCCCGGCCGTGGCAATGTCGCGCTCGCGCTGCGAGAGGTTCTGGCGCCGCTCGCGGAGCTCGGCGCGCAGTGCGCGCTTGGCCAACGTGGGATCGGGGGACATGGCCCCATCTTAGGCGCTGCGCCTCCACCGGGCTGGAGGAACGCCCAGACGGGACACGCCGCCCCCTGAACTGAGGGCGGTCGCGCGCCCGTGTGGGGGAGTGGGTACGCTTGCCGGTATGAGTGTTCGTGCAACCAAAGCCGTCATCCCCGCCGCAGGAATGGGGACCCGGTTCCTGCCGGCGACCAAGGCGATGCCGAAGGAGATGCTCCCCGTCGTCGACAAGCCCGCCATCCAGTACGTCGTCGAGGAGGCCGTGAACGCGGGCCTGCACGACGTTCTGATGATCACGGGGCGCAACAAGAACGCGCTCGAGAACCACTTCGACCGGGTCACCGAGCTCGAGGCGACGCTGGAGAAGAAGGGCGACCTCCAGCGCCTGGAAAAGGTGCTGGAGTCCACCGAGCTGGCCGACATGCACTACGTGCGCCAGGGCGACCCGCTCGGCCTCGGCCACGCCGTTCTGCGGGCCAGGATGCACGTCGGCAATGCCCCGTTCGCCGTGCTGCTCGGCGATGACATCATCGACGCCCGCGATGTGCTGCTCGAGCGCATGCTCGACGAGCAGGTGGCGCGCAACGCCACCATCGTCGCGCTGCTCGAGGTCGAGCCAGAGAACATCCACCTGTACGGTGCCGCGGCGATCGAGCTCACCGAGGACCCGGATGTCGTGCGCATCACCGGCCTCGTCGAGAAGCCGAGCGCCGAAGAAGCGCCGTCGAACTACGCGATCATCGGCCGCTACGTGCTGAAGCCCGAGATCTTCGACGTGCTCGAGAGCACGCCCCCCGGCAAGGGCGGCGAGATCCAGCTGACCGACGCCCTCGAGGTGATGGCCGCGGATGCCGAGAACACCGGAGGCGTCTACGGCGTCGTGTTCCGCGGCCGCCGCTACGACACGGGCGACCGCCTCGACTACATCAAGGCCATCGTGCAGCTCGCCGTCGACCGCGACGACCTCGGCCCGGAGTTGCGCGTCTGGCTCAAGCAGTTCGTCGGCGACCTGGCCTGACCCATGGTGCTGCCCACGCTGCGGGAGGGCGCAGTCACCCTGCGCCCGATCCGCCTGCGTGACGCGCGCGCACTCGAGAAGTTGTTGCTGGACAACCGCAGCTGGCTGAGCAAGTGGGAGGCCACCAACCCGGGCGGTGTCGGCTCCTTCGACATGCGCTCCGGCATCCGCAATCTCTTGGCGCATGCCCGGGGCGGCCACGGCCTGCCCTTCGTCATCGAATGCGATGGGCAGCTCGCCGGGCAGCTGAACGTCTCCTCGATCAGCTACGGCTCGCTCGGCTCGGCCACGCTCGGCTACTGGGTGGCGGAGTCTTTCGCCGGCCGGGGGATCACGCCGATGGCGGTCGCGCTGGCGACCGACTACTGCTTCGGCCAGCTCGGACTGCACCGCATGGAGATCTGCATCCGCCCCGAGAACGGCCCGAGCCTGCGGGTGGTGCAGAAACTCGGCTTCCGTTACGAGGGCCTGCGGCGGCGCTACATCCACATCGACGGCGACTGGCGCGACCACTTCTGTTTCGCGCTCGTGCGCGAGGAGCTGCGCTGGGGCGTTCTGGAGCGCTGGAAGAACGGGCTCGTCCCGGGGGATGCCGCGGCCATTCCGGAGGCGGACACCCGGCGTGCCGCCGAACCGCTGCCCCGCGCGCGCAGCTGAACGGGGCCGGCCGGCACCCAGAACAGGGGTAATCTGGGAAAAACCTGAAGACACGCCCCACGCTAGTCGCGCGGTATGCAGCATTCCCCCTAACTTAGAGACTATGGGTGCAGATGCGCTGGGTGGGGGAGTATTGGTGGCCGCGGCCGCCGTGCTCTGGCTTGCCTACCTGCTGCCCACGTGGCTGCACCGCCGCCAGTATCTGACGAGCGAACGCAACGCCGTGCGGCTGCAGCAGACGCTGCGCGCGCTGGCCGAGACCGCCGAGGCACCGCAGCAGATCGCCGTCGAGGCGACCGCCAGGGCAGCCGTCACCCAATCCAAGATTCTGCGGGAGCGTGAGAACGCCGCCCGCGAGCTGGTCAAGGCCGAGGCCGCCGCCGCCGCGACGACCCGCCGCGCCGAGGACGCCCTGCGCATCGAGAAGGTGCGGGCCGAGGCCGCCCGCGTCGCCGCCAACCCCGTTCTCATCGCCCGCGCTCGGCTGCGCACCCTGCGCCGGGCGCGCGGCATCACCGCGCTGGCCCTGCTGGCCTCGCTCGTGGCCGTGATCGCCGGCGCCATCGTGGCCGCCGTCGGCGGGCCCGCGGTGCTGCTCAGCGGAGGGCTCGTCGTCGGCGTCGCCGCCTTCTTCACGCTCGGCTCGCTGGCCAAGGCCGGCCGTGTCGCCGCGAAGATCGCCCGCGCCACGCCCGCTGCGCCGGCCGCGCCCGCCCGCTTCACCCCCGTCGAGTTCGCCCCGCGCGCCTCCGCGCCGCAGAGCTGGACCCCGCGCCCGCTGCCGAAGCCCGCCTACCTCGAGCGCGGATCCGTCGCCGCGGCCGCCCGGGCCTCCGTCGACGCAGCCGCCGAGCTGCGCCGCGCCGCCGCCCGCGCCGCCCTGCTCGAGAAGGCTGCTGCACTCGACGCCGAGACGGCCGCACCCGCCGCCACGGTCACCGCCCTCGCCCGCCCGGCCGCACCGGCTGCGCCCTCGGCTCCCGCCGTCCCCAGCCGTTTCGCCGCGATGGGCATGGTCAACGACGCGGCGCCCGGAATGGGCGACCTCGACGCCGTGCTGCGCCGCCGTCGCGCCGCCGGCTGACACCCCGCCGCACAGTCCGCGCCACCCGCTGCGCAGTCGATTGTTCGCCGAAACCTCGCCGTGGGTGGGCTGAGGGGCGTATGGTCTGGAGTCAGTCGGATGCGGCGGCCTGCGGCATCCGGAACCGTGATGTGAGGTGAGCGATGAGCGAGAAGACGACTTACACCGCCGTGCTGTTCGGCCCGGGCATGATCGGCCATGGCGACGAGATCGAGCTGGACTACGTGAATGGCGCGTACCAGCCGGAGATCGTGACGGAGTACGACGAGCCGGAAGGCAGGATCACGCGCACCTGGCGGCTCGGGCACGAGACCGAGGAGCCGGTGCCGTACCGTTTCGTCGGCGAGAACGATCCCGGCGGGGAGCCGCACATCACCAATTGAGCCACTCCGGCGCGTCTCGGGCGGGCGGTGTCATTTCTGGGTGCCGAGCGGTGGTATCGTAGGAAACCGCACGGGCCCTTGGCGCAGTTGGTAGCGCGCCTCGTTCGCATCGAGGAGGTCAGGAGTTCGAATCTCCTAGGGTCCACGCGTGAGGTCGGCATCTTCGGATGCCGGCCTCTTTTTCGTTTCCGGGTTACTCTGCTGTGTTCCGGCGCACCGGCTGCCGCAGGATCGTCTTCAGCTTGGCGGGCTCCGTGCGGCGGGCATCGCTCAGGTAGATCTCGTGGTGATCGCCGTTGAAGG
>NZ_MPZN01000010.1 GCF_002936985.1 Microterricola pindariensis
TGGCGGGGCCTACTCGACCAGCGGAGGAGGGGCCGGGTCCCGCCGCGCTGGCTCGAGGGGGGCGTGCGACCGAGGCCGGCCCGATCCGTTGGTCGAGTAGCGAGGAACGAGCGTATCGAGACCTCGCACGGGACTCGGTTTCTGACGGAATGCCGGGTCTCGATACGGCCCTGGCGGGCCCACTCGACCAGCGGAGGAGGGGCGTGCGACAGAGGCCGACAGCCGCGCGGGCTAGGGCGTGTGCGGGGCCGGGGTGTCCTCGAGGGCGCGCCAGTCGCGGGCGATCATGGCGTACAGGCCGGCGTCGCTCCACTCACCCTTGTCGTAGTAGGACTCGCGCAGCGTTCCCTCGTGGGCCAGGCCGAGCTTGGCGCAGACCCGGGCGGATGCCTCGTTGCGCGGGTCCAGGTGGGCGACCAGCCGGTGCGCGCCAATGCCGTCGAAGGCGAGCCGCTGCATGGCCGCCGCAGCCTCGGTCGCGTAGCCGCGGCCGTGGAAGTCGGGGTGGAACACCCAGCCGATCTCGAGCTCGGCCGTCTCGACGCTGCTGAGGCGCAGCATGACGTCGCCGATCACCCGGCCGGCGTGCTCGCCGGCATCCGGGCTCGGGGCCAGCACGCAGGCCAGGAAGATCGCTCTGCCATCGGCATCGAGGCTGTGTGCCGCCGCACGCCATCTGGTGTGCGCAGCGGCCGCCTCGAAGTCGCGCTTGGGCCACGGAATGTAGCGGAGCACCTCGTCGAGGCGCTGGTACTGCCAGATGTCGTCGATGTCGCTCTCGGCCAGCGGGCGCAGGATCAGCCGCTCGGTCTGGATCGGGGCGATGGCCAGCGGGGCGCTGTCGAACGGGAAGCCGGCGAAGTAGCCGGGTGGCGGCGTCACCGGCTCGTCCATCGCTGCGCCGCTCATGCCGTGGCCGCTCCGCGGCCGGTGATCGGGCATCCGCCTGCCGCGGCATCCGGGGCCTTGACCTGCAGACCGAACACGGCCTCCAGCCCGTCGAGCCAGGCCTGCTGCTCGCCGGCGCGGGCCAGTTCGCGCGAGCGCGTCATCGGCGTGTGCAGCAGCACGCCGGTGAGGTGGCGCAGCGACTGCTCGATGCGGCCGTCCGGATCGCCCTTGGCGCGGGCGCGCTCGATCTCGGCGTCGAGCAGCCCGAAGATGTGGCTGCGCAGCGCCACGACGGCGGGGGCGAGCGACTGCTCCTCGGTGGCGGCGCTGAAGGAGCGGGCGGCCTGGCCGACCATGGCGCGCGCCTCGTGGGTGGCGTTCAGCTCTTCCAGCGGGGCGTGGATGCGGATCGTCTCGAGGTCGAGCAGCTCGACGCCCTCGACACCGGCGACGTCGGGGTCGATGTTGCGCGGCAGGCCGAGGTCGATCAGCAGCTGGCGGCCGGCGGCCTCCCCGCCGAGCGCCTCGCGGCCCGCGCCGATCAGCGCGGCGTCGATGACGTGGGTCTCGGCGGTGGTGCAGGTGACGACGACGTCGACGGATGCCGCGACGGCGGCGTAGTCGGCCGCCTGCACCGCGGCGATGTCGTGGTTGGCGGCGAAGCGGGTGGCCCGGCCGGAGGGGGAGTAGACGCGGATGTCCTCGGCGCCGCGGTCGCGGAGCGCGGCGAGGGAGGCCCCGGCGTAGCGCCCGGTGCCGACCAGCAGCACGCTGGTCGCCGACCAGTCGCTGATCCGGCTCTCGGCGAGCTCGAGGGAGAGGCGCACCAGCGAGCGGCCGGCCGAGCCGATGCCCGTGCGGTTCTTGACGCCGCGCGAGGTCTGCGAAGCGCGCTGGAACAGCCGCTCGAGCTCGGGGCTCGTCGTGCCGACCGAGCGGGCCTGCTCCAGCGAGCGGCGCACCTGCCCGGCGATCTCGCCCTCGCCGACCACGACGGACTCAAGCCCGGAGGAGACGGCGAAGAGGTGCTCGGCGACGCCGTTGCCGTGCACGAGGTCCAGGCTTTCGCGCAACGTCTGGGCGTCGACGCCCGTGCTCGCGCTGACGGCCTCGATCGCGGCGAATACCGTCGGCAGCGGCGAAACGCCGAACGGGGCGTTGAGGTCGAGGTAGGTCTCGAAACGGTTGCAGGTGGCGACGACGACGGCGCCGGCCAGGGCGGGGCCACCGCTCAGCGCGCGGTGTTCCTGCACGATGCGCTCGCCCATGGAGGCAGAGTCGACGGAGAGTTGTTCGAGGAGGTCAAAGTGTGAGTTCTTGTGACTCGCAGAGAGGCAGATGAGCACCTGAGAATTCTACAGCTTGATGTATGCCGATGCGTTCCCATACGCACACCGGGCAGACGCGGAGCCGCGTGGGGGAGAATGGGCCCGTGAACCACGACGCACGCCAGACCCTGCCGCCCCAGCACCCGCTCGCCTCCGGCCTCACCGGCCAGTCGCGCCTCGTCCGCGCCTACCGCGGGGACCGCCCCGAGGTGACTCCGGTGTGGTTCATGCGCCAGGCCGGGCGCTCGCTGCCCGAATACCGGGAGCTGCGGGTCGGCACGAAGATGCTCGACGCCTGCCTCGACCCGGCGCTCGCCAGCGAGATCACCCTGCAGCCGGTGCGCCGACACGGCGTCGACGCCGGCATCTTCTTCAGCGACATCGTCGTGCCGCTCAAGTTGGTCGGCGTCGAGGTCGAGATCGTGGCCGGCCGCGGCCCGGTCATGGGCAAGGCCGTGCGCACCGCCGCCGACGTTGCCGAGCTCACCGCGCTCGACCCGGCCATCCTCGACACCGCGCTCGCCCCCATCTCGGATGCCGTCGCCCGCACCGTCGCGGCGCTCGCCGAGATCGCGCCGCGGCACCGGGTCGCCGGCGAGCCGGCATCCGTCACCCCGCTGATCGGATTCGCCGGGGCGCCGTTCACCCTCGCCGCCTACCTCGTCGAGGGCGGCCCGTCCAAGGACCACCTGGCGGCGAGGGCGCTCATGCACTCCGAGCCGCAGGCCTGGGCCGCGCTGATGCGCTGGACCGCCGAAGTCACCGGCCGCTTCCTCCGCGCCCAGATCCTGGCCGGCGCCAGCGCCGCCCAGCTCTTCGACTCCTGGGCCGGCGCGCTCTCGCTCGAGGACTACGTGGAGCACGTCGCCCCCGCCTCGGCACACGCGCTGAGCTTCGTGCGCGACCTCGGCTACTGGGAGAAGACGACGGATGCCGCGGCCGACCCGCAGACGGTGTGGCGCAGCGTGCCGATCGTGCACTTCGGGGTCGGCACGAGCGAGCTGCTCTCGGCCATGCACGCGGTCGGGGCCGACGTCGTGGGCGTGGACTACCGGCTCGCGCTGGACGAGGGCATCCGCCGCCTCGGCGGCACGGTGCCCGTGCAGGGCAACGTCGACCCCGCGCTGCTCCGCGCGCCCTGGCCGGTGCTGGAGGCCCACGTGCTCGATGTGCTCCGCCGCGGCGACGCCGCACCCTCGCACGTGCTCAACCTCGGCCACGGCGTGCCGCCCGACACCGATCCCGACGCGCTCAGCCGCATCGTCGAACTGGTGCACGGCCGATGAGCGCCCAGGGCAACAGCGCCGACGGCCGCCACGACGTCGTCGTGATCGGCGCGGGCGTCGCCGGCCTCGTCGCCGCCCGCGCCTGCGCGCGGCTCGGCCTCTCGGTGCTCGTCGTCGAGGCCTCGGATGCCGCGGGCGGCTGTGTCGGCCCCACCGAGATCGCCGGCCTCAGCCTCGACACCGGGGCGGAGGGCTTCGCCACCCGCAACGACGCCGTGGCGACGCTGCTCGGCGAGCTCGGCCTGGGCGGCGACATCGTCGACCCCAACCCGGCCGGAGCGTGGCTCCGCCTGCCCGCGCTGCACGGCAACGGGGCGCTCACCGTGCCGATGCCCAAGCTCTCCCTCCTCGGCATCCCCGGCTCTCCGCTGGCCAGCGACGTCGTCGCCGCGATCGGCTGGAAGGCCGCCATCCGCGCCTACCTCGACCGGCTCCGCCCGGTGCTCACGATCGGCACGGAGAAGAACCTCGGCGAGCTGGTGGAGAAGCGCATGGGCAGCGCGGTGCTCGACCGCCTCGTCGCCCCGATCTCCGGCGGCGTCTACTCCGCCGACCCGCGCATGCTCGAGGTCGACGCCGTCGCGCCCGGCCTGAACGCCGCATTCACCCGGGCGGGGTCCCTCTCCGGGGCTGTGAGCCTGCTGAAGACGGAGGCGAAGCCGGGCGCCGGGGTGCGCGGCATCCGGGGCGGGATGCACCGCCTCGTCGACGCCCTGCTGGCCGAACTGGCCCACTACGGCGCCGAGGTGCGCCTCGGCGCCCGGGCCGTCGGTCTGCGTGAGGAGCCCAACGGCTCCTGGCTGGTCAGCGCCGAATCAACCCGCGCCGAATCGGCCGACACCGAATCAGCCAGCGCCGAGGGCGCCGCCGAGAGCGTGGCGCTGCAGATCGCGGCCCGCGCCGTGATCGTGGCCACGCCGTCCACCGCGGCGCTCGGCCTGCTCGCCGACGCCCGCCCCGACTGGGACGAGGCCGCCGGCGACTGGGCCGCAGGATCCTCGGTCGAGATCGTCACCCTCGTGCTCGACGCGCCGGCCCTGGACAGCGCACCGCGCGGCACCGGGGTGCTCGTCGGCGCGGGAACCCCGGGCACGACGGCGAAGGCACTCACCCACTCCACCGCGAAGTGGGCCTGGCTGGCCGAGGCTGCCGGCCCCGGGCGCCACGTCGTGCGCCTCTCCTACGGCCGCATCGGCGAGGTCAACCCAAGCGCCGCACTCGGCGACGACGAGCTCACCGCGCTCGCACTGCGCGACGCGAGCGCCATCCTCGGCGTCGAGCTGGACGTCACACAGCTCGTGGGCTCCGCGCGCACGCCGTGGCGCGACGCACTCTCGCACGCCGCACTCGGGCAGAAGGACCGGGTGGCAGCACTGCGCGCCCGCCTCGAGGAGGAGCCGACGCTCGCCGTCACCGGATCCTGGCTCGGCGGCACCGGCCTCGCCTCGGTGATTCCGGATGCCACAGAGGCCGCCGGCGGCATCCGCCGCCATTTCGTGCACCTCTAGCCGAGGTCCGGCGCACGCAGCCCGCGGCGACGGCGACGCATAACAAAAATGGAATATTAAGACAACCCCTCTTCCGCGAACCCAAAACGGGGCTACTCTAAACAGAGCCTTCCCTGCGGTAGAACGTCAGACGCAGCGGATCGACAACACAGATCGGGGTCTCATGAAGGGCAAGCTTCTCTTCGTTACCGGAGCGGCAGTCGGCTACGTGCTCGGCACGCGCGCCGGGCGCAAGCGCTACGAGCAGATCAAGGAGGCGGCTGCGGGGATCTGGAACACGCCGACGGTCCAGCAGGGCGTCGACCAGGCCAAGGGCTTCGCTCTCGCACGCGTCAGCATCGTCTCGGATGCCGTCTTCGACGGAGCCAAGAAGCTCGTCAACGCCGCCGCCAAGCAGGGCGCTTCCACGCCGCCGCAGCCGACCCCGGCTCGCACGAGCCCGGCCGGCACGAACGCGGCCAGACCCACCCCGGCGGCCACGAAGCCGGCGAGCACGACGCCGGCGAGCACGACGCCGGCGAGCACGACGCCGGCGAGCACGGAGCCGAGCACGCCCAACAGCAACGACTGATCTCGCCAGATCGCTAGAAAGGTGGGTGCGACATGTCAGAACACGACACGAATCCCCTGAACGCAGCGCGCCGCCGTTCGCTCTTCGCCCTGGTCGGCGATCTTCCCGGGCTCATCGTCGACCTCCTGCGCGCAGAACTCCAGCAGTTCAAGGCCGAGCTCAGCGAGAAGGGCCAGCGCATCGGCCTGGGGGTCGCGCTCATCATCGTTGCGGCGGTCTTCGCCTTCTTCGGCCTGGCCGTGCTCGTGGCGGTCGCCGTGCTCGCGCTCGCGCTCGTGCTGCCCGCCTGGCTGGCCGCGCTGATCGTGGCCGCCCTGCTGTTCGTGCTGGCGGTGCTGCTGATCCTGATCGGCCGGGGCCGCATCCAGGCCGGCCTCGCCAAGAGCGAGCTCGACGTTGACCTGCGCCGCGACCTCGACGCTTTCAAGGGAGAGGGTTCCTATGACCAACGCGCCTGACACTGCTAAGTACGCCGCGGCAGCCGCCAAGAATGCCGAGGCCGCCAGGGACGCCGCAGCCTCCAAGCGCGCGGCCGTCGCCAAGAACGCGCAGCCAGCCGCGCCAGCGGAGACGGCCCCTGCGCCCAAGCGGAGCCGGGCCGAGCTGCAGCAGGACACGCTGCGTGCCCGCGCCGATCTGGCCGCAACGCTGGACGCCATCGAGGACAAGCTCAACGTGCCCAAGCAGATCGGGCTCGCCGCTGAGCGCGGCACCGAGCGCGTGCGCCGACTCGCCGCGGAGAACCCCATCGCCCTCGGCGCGATCGCCCTCGGCGCCGCCGCGGTCGTCGGGCTCGGCGTCTGGGGCATCGTCCGCGCCGTCACGCGCTGAGCGCGCGGGGCGCCGCCGATTCGGCCGTGCGCCCCGCCCGCTTTTGCCCGCGAGGGCAAAGCGGAGGAGACTAGGGGCATGACTGACCCGACAGCTCGCGCGGCGGCATCCGATCCATCCACGGACGAGGCGGCGCCGCAGGGCTTCACCTTGTTCGCCGTTCTCCGCCGTGACCCGGCCAATCCGGACGACTTCGACGGTCACGACGTGCCGCACTTCGTGAACGAGCTCGACGACATCATCGCGCTCGTCGAGGAGCAGGGCGTGACCCTGCGCGGCATCTACGACGTGTCCGGCTTCCGCGCCGACGCCGACGTGATGCTCTGGATCCACGGCCCCGACGCCGAGGGCCTGCAGTGGGCGCTGCGCGAGCTGCGCCGCTCCCGCATGCTCAAGAGCCTGCTGCCCACCTGGAACGCCATGGGTGTGCACCGTGACGCGGAGTTTAACAAGAGCCACGTTCCCGGCTTCCTGCGCGGCATCGAGCCCAAGGGCTGGATGACGGTGTACCCGTTCGTGCGCAGCTACGAGTGGTACCTGCTGCCGGAGGAGGAGCGCTCCGCCATGCTCGCCGACCACGGCCGCAAGGGCGCCGCGTTCCGCGGGGCCATCGCCAACACGGTCGCCTCGTTCGCGCTCGGCGACTACGAATGGCTGCTGCCGATCGAGAGCGACGAGCTGACCGAGCTCGTCGACCTGATGCGCGAGCTGCGCGCGACCGACGCCCGCATGCACGTGCGCGAGGAGGTCCCGTTCTACACGGGCCGCCGGATTGAAACAGCTGAACTTGTGGAGGTGCTGCAGTAGTGGCCCAGTACGACGCGATCCTGCTCTCGAGCTTCGGAGGTCCGGAGGGCCAGGACGAGGTCATCCCCTTCCTGCGCAACGTCACCGCCGGCCGAGGGATCCCCGACGAGCGGCTGGAGGAAGTCGCGACGCACTACCGTCACTTCAACGGCGTGAGCCCCATCAACGCGCAGAACCGCGCGCTCAAGGCGGCGCTCGAGGCCGAGCTGGCCGCGCGCGGCATCGATATGCCGGTGTACTGGGGCAACCGCAACACGGCGCCGTTCTTCGCCGACACCGTCCGCGAGGCGCACGCCGCCGGTGACCGTCGCCTGCTCGGCCTGGTGACCAGCGCGTACACCTCCTACTCGGGCGTCGAGCAGTACCGCGAGGACTTCGAGCGGGCGCTGGAGACGACCGGCCTCGGCGACGAGGTCGCGATCGACCGCATCCGCGAGTTCTTCGACCACCCCGGATTCGTCACCCCGTTCGTCGAGGGCGTCGGCGCTGCCATGGAGCAGTTGAAGGCCGAGGGCATCCCCAGCGACGCCGTGCACGTCTTGTTCGCCACGCACTCCATCCCGAACACGGCTGCCGAGGCATCCGGCCCCGAATTCGGCCCGGGCGGCGCCTACGTGGCCCAGCACCTGGCCGTCGCGGCGCGCGTGCAGGAGCAGGCGGCACCGGGCGTGGCCTGGTCGCTGGTCTACCAGTCGCGCTCCGGCGATCCCCAGACGCCCTGGCTCGAGCCAGACATCAACGACGCCATCGACGAGCTCGCCGTCGCCGGCTCGGTCAAGGCCGTCGTGATCGTGCCGTTCGGCTTCGTCAGCGACCACATGGAGGTGCTCTGGGACCTCGACAACGAGGCCGTCGCCACCGCCCAGGGCCACGGCATGGCCGCGGTGCGCGTGCCGACCCCCGGCGTGCACCCCGCCTTCGTCTCCGGGCTCATCGACCTCGTCGTCGAGCGGCTCAACGACTTGCCGGATGCCGAGCGCCCGCACGAGACCACCCTCGGCCCGTGGCCAGACCACGCCAGGGTCGGCGCCCCCGAGTCGACCCTCGACAACCCCGGTGGTGTGGCATGAGCACGGTGATCCGCGTCGGCACCCGCGGCAGCGCACTGGCGATGGCGCAGACGAAGGCCATCGCCGCCCGCATCGGCAGCGCGGCGAAGGCCGAGATCGAGATCGTCCCGGTCACCACCCACGGCGACACCTCCCGGGAGTCGCTGGCCACGATCGGCGGCACCGGCGTCTTCGCCTCCGCGCTGCGCGAATCGCTGCTGGCCGGCGAGTGCGACATCATCGTGCACTCGCTGAAGGACCTGCCGACGGCCGGCTACCCCGGGCTGCGCCTGGCCGCGACGCCCAAGCGCGCCGACGCCCGCGACACCCTCTGCTCCCGTGACGGGCACACCCTGGACACGCTGCCGGAGGGCGCACGCGTCGGCACCGGCTCGCCGCGCCGCATCGCGCAACTGCGCAAGCGCCGCCCCGACCTCGAGATCCTCGACATCCGCGGCAACATCGACTCCCGCCTGGCCCGCGTCAGCGACGAGCTCGACGCAGACGACCCGCAGCGCCTGGACGCGATCCTGCTCGCTGCCGCCGGGCTCGGCCGGCTGGGCAAGCTCGACCACGTGAGCGAGTACCTGGACCTGTCCGGCTGGCCGACGGCGCCCGGGCAGGGCGCACTCGCGATCGAGGTGCGCGAAGACGGCGTCGGCGAGCCGCTCGACCGGGCCGTGCGCGCGGCGCTGGAATCCGTGAACCACGGCACGACGGCGGCGACGACGCTGGCCGAGCGCCTGGTGCTGGCCGGCCTCGAGGCCGGGTGCTCCGCGCCCGTCGCCGCGATGGCCGAGGTGGACAGCGAGCTGCTGTTCTTGACCGCAACGGTCTACAGCCTGGACGGCGAGCAGTCGCTGACCAGCTCCCACGCCGCCACCCCGGAGGGGCACGGAGCCGAGCACCTGGCCGACGCCGCCCGCGACGTGGCATCCCGTGTTGTCGAAGAACTTCTGGGCAATGGCGCCGCAGACCTTGCTGTGTTGAAGGGAAAGCCATGACCTCGAACTCCGCTGGCAAGGCAGAGAAGGCCGACAAACCCCTCGCCGGCTGGCGCGTGCTCGTGCCGCGGGGCGGCCCATGGGGAGACCGGGTTGCGGCGAACCTGCGCTCCCGCGGCGCGTCGCCCAAGGTGGCGCCGATGATCAACTTTGCTCCAACGGATGACGCCGCCGCACTGGAGGGCGCCCTCCAGCGTCTCGCCGCCGGCGAGTTCGACTGGCTCACCGTCACCAGCGCCACCACCGTCGACGTGCTGTTCTCGCACCAGGCGGTCGTGCCGCCGACGACGAAGGTCGCAGCCGTCGGCGAGACCACCGCGGCGGCGCTCGTCGCCGCCGGCTACCAGGTCGCCCTCGTCCCCGCGGAGGACAACTCCGCCCGGGGCCTGCTCGAGGAGTGGACGGCGGCCACGGACGGCGCCATCCCGCTGCGCATCCTCGCGCTGCGCTCCGCCATCGCGAAGCCGCTGCTCAGTGTCGGCCTGGCTCGCATCGGCCACCACGTCGAGGCCGTCGTCGCCTACCGCACCGTCGGAGTGCCCGTCGAGGAGTCCATCGTGGCCGAGGTGGCCGACGGGCGCTTCCAGGCCGTCCTCGTGACCTCGGGGAGCGTCGCGGAGCAGGTGCAGAACCAGCTGGGCCCGATCCCGGAGAGCACACTCGTCGTCTGCATCGGGCCGCAGACCGCCAAGGACGCCGGCGCGATCGGCCTGCGCGTCGACGCGGTCGCCGACGAGCGCACCGCGGAGTCGCTCATCGAGGTGCTGGTGCGGGCTGCGGAGGCCAAGCGCAGCGACTGAGTGGCGCGCGGCGTCTGGGTGGCGCGCGGCGTCTGGCCGCTGCAGATCAGTCGGTCTGCGGTGAGGTCGGCTCGGCCGACCCTGCTTCCTCACTCGGCTCGGCTTCCTCTTCGAGCTCCGCCAGGCTGTTCAGGAAGCCGATGACGACCTCGCGCTCGGCCGGGGAGAGCGCCGCGGCGACGTCGAAGCGCCGCGCGTGCTTGCGCCCGATCGTGGCGCGTGCGTCTGCGTGGGTGGCCGGTGTCACGGCAATCACCACGGCACGCCGGTCGTCGGGATGCGGCGAGCGGGTGATGTGCCCCGCCTTCTCGAGCCGGTCCAGCATCTTGGTGATGGATGCCGTCGAGATCTGCAGGTGACCGGCGAGCATTCCGGCCGTGACGAGCACGCCGGCATTCTTCGCGGCGATCACGAATCGCAGCGCTCGCATGTCCGTCTCGTTCAGCCGCATGTAGCTGCGTGACTCCAGGCTGGTCCGATCCTCTGACTCCCGCCACGCCTTGATGGCGGTGAGCACGGCGACGACCTGGTCCAGCTCCTCTGGGGGCAGCCCGGCATAGCGCACATAACTGCCCGTCGGGTCGACGATGCGCGGATCCAGCATGGAGGCAGCCGGATCCCAGCGCGTGGAATTCGCCTTGGACATGGCATCAGTGTACTTGCGCAGAGTGTGCCATGCTTAGCTAGTAGCTAACTTGGTTAGGTAATTTTGTGGGGAGTCTCAATGAGTGGTCTGAACGCGTCGCCTGTTCCTGACACATCGGGTGAGTACGTCGTGCTGCTGGACGAGAACGGGCAGCCATCGGGCACGGCGGCCAAAGAGGCACTGCACACGGCCGAGACGCCCCTGCACCTGGCCTTCTCCTGCCACATCGCGAACTCGGCCGGCGAGCTGCTCGTCACCCGCCGGGCTCTGGGCAAGCGCAGCTGGCCCGGCGTCTGGACCAACTCCTTTTGCGGCCACCCCGCACCGGGCGAGAGCATCGAGGCCGCGCTGGTGCGCCATGGACAGAGCGAGCTCGGGCTGCAGCTGGACCCGGTCCGCCACCGGCTGACGCTCGAACTCCCCGACTTTCGCTACCGGGCCGTTGACCCCGCCGGGATCGTCGAGAACGAGATCTGCCCCGTCTACACGGCCGTCACCGACGAGGTCCCGACCCCGAACCCCGACGAGGTGATGGAGCTGGCGTGGGTGGCACCCGAGTCGCTGGCGAGGTCAATCTCCAGCACCCCGTGGGCATTCAGTCCCTGGCTGGTCTTGCAGACCGCCGCCCTCGAAGGGAGAATGCGGCCATGACCATCGTCATGACTCGCTTCGTGACCGTCGAGGATGCCGCCCGCATCGAGGGCGTGCTGGCCGGGCATTGGCAGAAGCGCCGCGCAGCGGCCGAGGCCTTTGGCGAGGACTACTCCCGGCTCTGGGCGGCGATCGAGCGGTCGGCCCACGGCGGAAAGCTGCTGCGGCCCGCCCTCGTGCTCTGTGCGTATGAAGAGCTCAGCGTCGACGCCGCGCCGCGTCGGGGCGCCGCGGTCGAGCTGGCCGCCGCTTTCGAACTGCTGCACACCGCCTTCCTGCTGCACGATGACGTGATCGACAACGATTTCGTTCGTCGCGGCCAGAGCAATCTCGCCGGCGAACGCTTCGACGAGGGCGTGGCCGCGGGGCTCGCCACGGCGAACGCGGCACGCTGGGCTCAGGCATCCGCCATTCTCGCCGGCGACCTGCTGATCCATGATGCGCAGTCGATGGTGGCGCGTCTCGCCGTTCCCGAGCCCGTGCGACTCGGGCTGCTCGACCTGCTCGACGCCGCCGTCTTCGCCTCCGCGGCCGGCGAGCTGAGCGACGTGGGGCTGAGTGCGGGCGCCGTGAGCCCCGAGGTGCCCGCGGTTCTGGACATGACGAGATGGAAGACGGCCCCCTACTCGTTCGCGGCGCCGCTTCGGGCCGGGGCGGTGTTGGCGGGCGCGCCCGCAGAGCTGGGGCTGCTGCTGGAGCAGTTCGGCGGTCTCATCGGCACGGCCTTCCAGCTGCGCGACGACGTGCTCGGCGTCTTCGGCGACGAGCAGCTGACCGGCAAGAGCACGATCGGCGATGCCAGAGAGGGCAAGATGACGGCGATGATGGCTTTTGCCCGAACCACGGCCAGCTGGGCCGAGTTGCGACAACTGATCGGCCCGGGCGGGCCGGGCGACATCGATCGGGTGCGCGCGCTGCTACTCGACTCCGGTGCACTCGGCTACGCGGAACGGTTGATCGCAGACCTCGTCGCGGAGGCGCTCGCGCTGCTCGAGCAGCCGCTCGTGCCGGCGGGGCTCCGGACCGAGCTCGCCGAGCTCGCCCACCGGGCGGCGGTGCGCGTCTCATGACCAGGCCACTGGAGCGGGGGAGCATGCCCGCACTCGCCGGAGCCCGCGAGCTGGCGCTCTACGAGCGCGCGGCGCACCGGGGGGCCGCCGTTGTCATCCGGGAGTACTCGAGCTCGTTCGGCCTGGCCAGCCGGCTGCTCGCCCCGCAGATCCGGCCCGAGATCGAGAACATCTACGCCCTGGTGCGGGTGGCCGACGAGATCGTCGACGGCACCGCAGCCGCCGCGGGGTTGAGCATCGCCCAGCAGCGGGAGTGCCTCGACGCCATGGAGGCCGAGACCGTTCGAGCACTGCAGCGCGGCTACAGCAGCGACCTCGTCGTGCACGCCTTCGCGCTGAGCGCGAGACGCGCCGGCATCACCGCGGAGCTGCTCAGCCCTTTCTTTGCCTCGATGCGCCGCGACCTCGATCCGGCGCCGTTCGGCGCGGAGGAACTGCGCGACTACATCTACGGCTCCGCCGAGGTGATCGGGCTGATGTGCCTGCGGGTTTTTCTGAACGGGGAGTACATCAACGACAACGAGCGCAGGCGGTTGGAGCACGGCGCCCGTCGGCTCGGTGCCGCGTTCCAGAAGATCAACTTCCTGCGCGACATCTCGGCCGACTTCACCGCCCTCGGCCGGCGCTACTTTCCCGGCGTCGACCCGCTGGCCATCACCGAGGAGCAGAAGGCCGACATTGTCGCCGGTATCCGGGCCGACCTGTTCGCGGCCGATGCGGTCATCCCGCGGCTGCCAGCCAGCTGCCGGAGGGCGATCCGCGCGGCATCCGCATTCTTCGCAGAGCTCACCGACCGCGTCGACGCGACCCCCGCGGCCGCGCTTGCCGGCCAACGGGTGCGCGTCCCAGGGCCGCACAAGGTGCGCATCCTGGCCGGCGTGCTGCTGAGGTCACGATGAGCGCGCCAACCGCCAGCGTGATCGGCGGCGGCATCGCCGGGCTGGCGACGGCTGCGCTGCTGGCAGCAGACGGCTACGACGTCACGCTGCTCGAGGCGCGTGGCGAGCTGGGCGGCCGGGCTGGACTGTGGGAGGCCGACGGCTACCGCTTCGACACCGGGCCATCGTGGTACCTGATGCCGGAGGTCTTCGAGCACTTCTACTCCCTGCTCGGCACCTCAGCAGGCGAGCAACTCGCGTTGGAACGGCTGGACCCCGGCTACCGCGTCTTCGCCGAGACCGGCGCTGCGCCGATCGACATCGTGGCCGACTTCGAGGCCAACGTCGCCCTGTTCGAATCGATCGAGCCCGGCGCGGGAGCCGAGCTGCGACGCTACGTCGCCTCGGCCTCTGACGCCTACGAGCTCGCACTCGGCCGCTTCCTCTACAACACCTTCGACGACCCGCGCAGCCTGATCGGGCCGGAGGTGCTGCGCCGCGCGCCCGCGCTCGCGGGTCTGGGCGCCCGCTCGCTCCACGGCCTGATCCAGAAGCACGTGCGCGACCCGCGGCTGCAGCAGGTGCTGGGCTACCCGGCCGTGTTCCTCGGCTCCTCTCCGTTCGAGGTGCCGAGCCTCTACCACCTGATGAGCCACCTCGACTTCGGCGACGGCGTCTACTACCCGCAGGGCGGCTTCAGCACGATCATTGACAGCATCGCGGGGCTGGCCGAGTCGGCGGGCGTTCGCGTGCTCACCGGGGCGCAGGTCACCGCGATCACGACGGATGCCGGCAGCACGGCTGGTGGCAGTGCCGCCGCACGGCGGGCCAGGCCCGGCCGGCGCCGGCGCCGCTCACGCGCCGCCGCGACGGGGGTGCGCTACCGGGACGCACAGGGTGCGGAGCACGAGATCCGGAGCGACATCGTGGTCTCGGCCGCAGACCTCCACTTCACCGAGACGGAGTTGTTGCCGCCGGAACTGCGGAGCTATCCAGAGGAGTGGTGGGAGCAGCGAAACCCCGGGCCGGGAGCAGTTCTCGTGATGCTCGGCGTGCGCGGCGCGCTGCCGGAGCTCGAGCACCACAACCTGTTCTTCGTCGACAACTGGGAGGACAACTTCTCGGCGATCTACGGCAACCCCAGCTTCATCCCGGAACCGGCATCCATCTACGTCTGCCGGCCCAGCGCCACAGACCCCGGTGCGGCACCGCCCAACCACGAGAACCTGTTCGTACTGGTGCCCGTGCCGGCCGACCCGGAGATCGGGTCGGGAGGGCTCGGCCGCAGCGGCTCCGCGCGCGTGGAGCGGGCCGCGGACGCGGCGATCCAGCAGATCGCCCAGTGGGCCGGAATCCCCGATCTGGCACAGCGCATCGTGCTGCGTCGCACTGTGGGCCCGGCAGACTTTGCCGAGGACCTGAACTCCTGGCGCGGCGGTGCGCTCGGCCCCGCGCACACCCTGCGGCAGAGCGCCTTCTTCCGCGGCCGGAACAGCTCCACGTCTGTCAACGGGCTGTACTACGCCGGCGGTAGCACCATCCCCGGCATCGGGCTGCCGATGTGCCTGATCAGCGCGGAACTCGTCATCAAGAAGCTGCGCGGCGACCGGGGCGGGGCGCCGCTGGCCGCGCCGCTCTCCGCGCACGCGGCGCGCACCGCGGCCGGGGCGGCCCCGCGATGAGCCTGCTCTACCTCGCGTTCCTGCTGGCCTCGCTCGGCTGCATGGTGTTGCTGGACCGCCGCTTCACGCTGTTCTTCTGGCGCGAGCCGCGGCGTGCGGCCCTGGTGCTCGCGCTCGGGACCCTCTTCTTCGTGCTGTGGGACATCGCCGGGATCGCCCTCGGGATCTTCCTGCGCGGGCAGAACGAGATCTCGACCGGCCTGCTGCTCGGGCCGCACTTCCCGGTCGAGGAGCTCGTCTTCCTCGTCTTCCTCTGTTACCTGAGCATGGTGCTGTTCCGGGGAACGCAGCGGGTGCTCACCGCGAGGAGGCCGGCATGACGTACACGGTGCTGAACCTGGTGATGCTCGCCGTCGTGCTGCTGGTCGCGGCATCCGCCCTGCTGCTGCGCCGGCCGGCCCGGCTCGGCACGGCCCTCGCGTCCGCGGGCGTCACGGCCGCGGCGCTGTTCGTGCTCACGGCACTGTTCGACAGCCTGATGATCGCCGGCGGGCTGATGGAGTACAGCGGGCAACACCTGCTTGGCTGGTCGATCGGCCTGGCCCCGATCGAGGACTTCGCCTACCCGCTGGCGGCCGTCATCCTGCTGCCATCGCTCTGGGCGCTGCTCGGCCCCGCGCGCCGCCCGGCCATAGTGAAGGAGAGCGCGGATGTCGGCTGAGAGCAGCACGAGGCAGAGCCCGCCCAGCCAGAGCCTGCCTCGCCAGCTGCTGCTGGCCTCCCGGCCGCTGAGCTGGATCAACACAGCCTTCCCGTTCGCCGCGGCCTACCTGTTGAGCACCGGTCGGATCGACGCGGCCCTCGTCATTGGCACGCTGTTCTTCCTGGTGCCGTACAACCTGGCCATGTACGGCGTGAACGACGTGTTCGACTACGCCTCCGACGTGGCCAACCCACGCAAGGGCGGCGCCCACGGCGCGCTGCTGGCACCTCCGCTGCACCGGGCGACGCTGCTGGCCGCCGTGCTGCTCTGCGCCCCGTTCGTGCTGGCGCTGGTGCTGCTCGGCTCGCCGGCCTCCTGGCTGGTGCTCGCGGTGAGCCTGTTCGCGGTGGCCGCCTACTCGGTGCCCGGGCTGCGATTCAAGGAGATCCCGGTTCTGGACTCGCTCACCTCGAGCACCCACTTCGTTTCGCCCGCCGTCTACGGGATCGTGCTCGCCGGCGTTCCGTTCGGCCCGGTTGCCGTCATCGTGCTGCTCGCCTTCTTCCTCTGGGGCGTCGCGAGCCACGCCTTCGGCGCCGTGCAAGACGTGCAGCCTGACCGGGCGGCGGGCATCGGTTCGATCGCGACGGCGCTCGGCGCGGCGGCCACTGTTCGCGTGGCGCTCGCCTGCTGGGCGGTGGCGGGGTTGGTGCTCCTCCTGCTGATTCCGCTGGGTTACGGCTGGCCCGGCGCCCTCGCAGCCCTGCTCGTCGTGCCCTACCTAGTGCTGGCCTGGCCGTACCGCTCGGTGAGCGACGCCGACTCGGCGGCGGCCACCGGCGGCTGGCGGCACTTCCTCTGGGTCAACTACGCGGTCGGGTTCCTCGCGACGCTGCTTCTCATCTTCAGCGCAGTTGATACACGTAGTCTGTTCGGGTGACCGCAAACCCCCGTATTCGCCCCCGTCGTCTGCGCGCCAATCCCGGGATCCGCCGCCTCGCCTCAGAGACGCGCCTCCACCCGGCCCAGCTGGTGCTCCCGCTCTTCGTTCGTGAGGAGGGTGGCCCGATGCCGATCGCCTCGATGCCGGGCGTCGTGCAACACACGCTCGACAGCGTGAAGGGGGCTGTTCAGAATGCCGCGGCTGCCGGCATCGGCGGCGTGATGCTCTTCGGCGTGCCCAGCGTGCGCGATGCGACGGGCAGCGGCGCCACGCACCCGGACGGCATCCTCAACCGCGCCACCCGGGTGGTCGGAGACGAGGTCGGCGACGCCCTCGTCGTGCAGACCGACCTCTGCCTGGACGAGTTCACCGACCACGGCCACTGCGGGGTGTTGGACACCCTCGGCCGGGTCGACAACGACGCGACGCTCGAGCGCTACCGCGAGATGGCGCTGGTGCAGGCGGCATCCGGCTCGGCGCTGCTCGGCCTCTCCGGCATGATGGACGGCCAGGTGGCCGCCGTGCGCGAGACGCTCGACGGGGCCGGATTCGTCGACACCGCCATCCTCGCTTACTCGGCCAAGTACGCCTCGGCGTTCTACGGCCCGTTCCGGGATGCCGTCGAGTCGACGCTGGACGGCGACCGCCGCAGCTACCAGCTCGACCCCGGCAACCGGCGCGAGGGCCTGCGCGAGGCCATCCTCGACATCGAGGAGGGCGCCGACGTCGTCATGGTGAAGCCGGCAGGCAGCTACCTCGACGTGCTCGCCGACGTCGCAGCCGCCAGTGATATTCCAGTTTGGGCATATCAGGTGTCCGGCGAGTACTCGATGATTGAGGCCGCCGCCATGCAGGGCTGGATCGACCGCAAGCGCGCCGTGCACGAATCGGTGCTCGGCATTCACCGGGCCGGCGCCGACGTCGTGCTCACCTACTGGGCCACCGAACTCGCCGGCTGGCTGAACAATGGAGACTTCGCATGAGCACCAACGAGAACCTCTTCGAGCGCGCCCAGGCCGCCATCCCCGGCGGCGTGAACTCGCCGGTGCGCGCCTTCCGCTCCGTCGGGGGCACGCCGCTGTTCCTCGTCGAGGCCTCCGGGGCGTACGTCACCGACACGGCCGGCCGCCGCTACGTGGACCTCGTCGCCAGCTGGGGCCCCGCCATCCTCGGCCACGCCCACCCGCAGGTTGTCAAGGTGGTGCAGGACGCGGCAGCCCGCGGCCTCTCCTTCGGCGCCAGCACGCCGGCCGAGACCGAGCTGGCCGAGCTGATCGCCGAGCGCGTCGCCCCCGTCGAGAAGGTGCGCCTGGTCTCGACCGGCACCGAGGCGACGATGACCGCGATCCGCCTCGCCCGTGGATTCACCGGCCGCGAGCTGTTGGTGAAGTTCGCCGGGCACTACCACGGCCACTCCGACGGCCTGCTGGCCGCAGCCGGATCCGGCCTCGCCACGCTCGCGCTGCCGGGCTCCGCCGGGGTGACCGCCGCGACGGCGGCGCAGACGCTCGTGTTGCCCTACAACGACCTCGACGCCGTGCGCGCCGCATTCGCCGAGCACGGCGACAACATCGCGGCCGTCATCACCGAGGCCGCCGCCGCCAACATGGGCGTCGTCGCGCCCGACCCCGGCTTCAACGCGGCCCTCGCCGACATCGTGCACTCCCACGGCGCGCTGCTGATCATGGACGAGGTGCTCACCGGCTTCCGCGTCGGCTCGGCCGGCTACTGGGGCCTGGAGAATGCGCACGGCCAGAGCTACGCGCCGGACCTCTTCACCTTCGGCAAGGTCATCGGCGGCGGCCTCCCCGTCGCCGCGCTCGGTGGCCGCGCCGAGGTGATGGACTACCTCGCCCCCCTCGGCCCGGTCTACCAAGCCGGCACGCTCTCCGGCAACCCGGTCGCTGTGGCCGCCGGTCTGGAGACCCTGCGCCTGGCCGACGACGCGCTCTACGCCCGGCTCAACGCGAGCGCGCTGCTCATCTCCGAGGCCGTCTCGGCCGCACTCACCGCGGAGGGCGTCGCCCACCACGTGCAGCGGGCGGGCAACCTGTTCAGCTTCGTGTTCGGCGAGCACCTGGTATCCGGCGCCCGCTCCTACGCGGAGGTGCTCACCCAGGAGGCGTACCGCTACCCGGCGTTCTTCCAGTCGATGCTGGCCAGCGGCATCTCGCTGCCGCCGTCGGTGTTCGAGGCCTGGTTTGTCACGGCTGCGCACGACGACACCGTGATCGCGCGCATCCGCGAGGCGCTGCCGGATGCGGCCAAGGCGGCGGCCGCCGCACAGCCGGAGTAGCCTCGGAGCCGATCAGCAGGGGCGGCGCCCGACGGCGCCGCCCGTCAGTTTTGCTGAACGGCGCTGCCACACAGTGCATCGTCACCGCATTGTGAGGTTTCGCACAAGGCGAATGTCGGTAGCTCTTGGCAGACTAGGGGCATGGCTTCATTGCGTGTGCACCCCGACCGGCTTGAGATTCAACTCACCCCCGCCGAGAAGGCGCTTGCGCTGCGCCGGGAAGAGATCTCGGTCCCGCGGTCGGCCATCCGCTCTGTCACAATCACCGATGACCCGTGGATCTGGATCCGCGGGATTCGGGCGCCCGGTTCGCTCGTTCCGCTGGTGCTCGCCGTCGGCACCTGGAAGTTCCACGGTGGCAAGGATTTCCTCGTCATCAAGAACAAGCGCCAGGCCGTCATCATTGATATTGCCGATGGGGAATATGCCCGCCACATCGTCAGCACCAACCACGCCGCGGAGCTGGTGCGGGCCCTGAACGTGAGCCCCGGCGACGCCGAGACCGCTGCCCTGGCCGCGGCCGCCGCGCAGGCGGCAGCCGGCGCGGGCGCCGAGGGGGCTGCGCCCGCGAAAGACCCGAAGGCCCGCGCCGTGCGGCTGCCGCGCCTCACCCGCGCTGCCAAGGCGAAGGCCCCCAACGCGCAGAACGCTGACGCGCAGAACGCTGACGCGCAGAGCGCTGACCCGGCGAGTTCCGAGCCTGCGGGCACCGAGGCCGCGGATGCCGACGCGAAGAGCGCGGTGGCCGACGGCACCGAGAACTCATAACTGGTCGAACCGGTTACGACCGGGTTCTCACAGCCACTCCACCTGCACCGGCACGCCGAGGTGGCGGCCGTACGCGATCGCCGGCCGTGCGCCCGCGGCGCGCTCTGAAGCCGATATCGACCGCAGGCGGTCGATCGCGACCGTCGCGTCGCGAGTCCGCAGCACGTGCTTCCAGTGCGCGGCCATGATGCCGTCGATCAGCACGGTGTGCAGCAGCGTGCCGCCGGTGAACTCATATTCCGATAACTGCATGAGCGTCTTGCTGGGCGTGTACGACATCACGTACTCGCCGTATCCCTGCACGAGATCGACCCGCCGCGGAAGCGTGCTCTCGCCTGCCGGCACGCCGGCCGGACCCTACGCGCGGACGTTGACGACGGTGCGCCCGCGCACGGTGCCGGCGAGGATCGCGTCCGCCGTCTCCGGAACGGCTGCAAGGCCGATCTCGGTGCTGAGCTCGTCAAGCAGCTCGAAGCGCGTCTCGGCGGCCAGCCGCATCCAGGCCGCCTCGCGCAAGGCGAGCGGGGCGTCGACCGAGTTCACGCCGAGCAGGTTCACACCGCGCAGGATGAACGGCAGCACCGTGCTCGGCAGCTCGACGCCGGCGGCCAGGCCACAGCTGGTGACGGATCCGCCATAGCCGGTCTGGGCGATCACGTTGGCGAGGATCGTGCCGCCGACGGAGTCGATGGCGCCCGCCCAGCGGGTGCTCTGCATCGGGCGGCCGGGCTCGGAGAGCTCTGCCCGGTCGATGACGCTGCTCGCGCCGAGGCCACGGAGGTAGTCGGCCTCTGACTCCGCCCGGCCGGATGCCGCCGTCACGCTGTACCCGGCGCGGGCCAGCAGCATGATGGCCACCGAGCCGACGCCGCCGGCGGCGCCGGTCACCAGGATCTCGCCGGAGCGCGGGCCGATGCCCTGCTTCTCCAGCGCCATCAGCGAGAGCATCGCGGTGAAGCCGGCCGTTCCGATGGCGGCTGCCCGGCGGGCGCTGATCGCGCTGGGCAGGCGCACCAGGGAGTCCGGACTGACGAGGGCGCGCTCGCTGAGCCCGCCGTGCAGGCCCTCGCCGAGGCCGGCGCCATTCAGCACGACGCGCTCGCCCGCGGCCCAGCGCGCGTCGGGGCTGGAGCGCACCGTGCCGACGACGTCGATGCCGGCGATCAGCGGGGTGCGCCGCACGACGCCCGGCCGGCCGGCGACGGCCAGGCCGTCCTTGTAGTTGACGCCCGAGTATTCGACGTCGAGGGCGACGCCGCTCTCGAGGGTGAGCGCGGCCGGGTGCTCGTCGCTGCCGGCGGTGAAGAAGCCCTCGTCGATGGTGCGCAGTGCGCCGCGCTGCCGGGGGCCCGTGCCCGCGGCGTCCGCCACGGAATCGACGACGATGGCCCGGAACTGATCGCTCATGCCCCCAGCCTAATCAGCGGGGCCCGTTCGAGCCGGGGGCATGGGCGATCCGATCACGTGACGTCGCGGCGCCAGCTGGTGAAGTAGCCGGCGACGGTCGTGACGACGGCGATGGCCAGCAGCACGAGGCCGCCCTGCCACCAGAACAGCGTCTCGGCGGAGCCGCCGGGCATGGCGACCGAGTAGAAGCTCGCGCCGACGAGGGAGTCGCTCGCCGCGCCGGGCAGGAAGCGCGCGATGTTGGCGGTGACCTCGTTGAAGGAGGAGACCAGGCGCAGCACCGGCTCGAGGAACTGGGTGAACGCGATCACGATGATCAGCGCAGCGACCTGGCTCGGCACGAGCGCACCGAGCCCGACGCCGACCGCCGCCCAGAGCGCCATCGCCAGCACCCCGCGGCCGACCATCGCCCAGGTGTCTGAACTGTCGAGCGCCGTGTCGAGGTTGAAGGCACCGAGTGCCGCGGCCCCGAGGCCGACTGTCGATGCCCAGGCGATGACGCCGAACAGGGCGCCGACGAGCAGCATCGCGACGACCTTGGCGCTCAGCACGATGCCGCGCCGCGGGGTGGCCAGGAACGTCGGGGTGAGCGTCTGGTGCCGGAATTCGCCCGTGACGGCGAAGGCGCCGAGCAGCACAGGGAACACGTAGCCGATCGAGGAGGCCATGCTGTAGATCACGGCGTGCAGGTTCATCCCGGGCGGGAGTGGGCTGACACCGGCGGCCGAGGCGTCGCCGCCGGTGGCGGCCCAGCCGAACAGCGCGCCGAGCCCGCCGGCCATCACGCCGACGTAGAGGAACAGGACGAGCGCCAGGATCCACCAGAGGCGGGTGCTGAACAGCTTGAGGAACTCGGCCGAGAGGGCGCGGGTGAACGTCATCGCTCGCCACCTCCCGCGATCAAGCTGAGGAAGGAGTCTTCCAAGCCGGTCTCCTGTCGGTGCAGAACGCTGATCTCGACGCCGGCCGCGAACGCGACGTGTCCGATCTGGGCGGGGTCGGATGCCGCCACGAGCAGCCCGGCCCGGGCCGGGGCGTGGCTGAGGCCGGCCGCCGTGAGCGCGGCGGCGAGTGCCTCGGGGGTGGGGGAGTTGACGATGACGTGCGGGGTGGCCTCGGTGTCGAGGCTGGAGAGCGGACCGCGGTGCACGAGCTGGCCCCTGGCGATGATGACGACGTCGTCGACGCTCTGCTGCACCTCGCTGAGCAGGTGCGAGCTCACCAGCACGGTGCGGCCCTCGGCCGCCAGCTCGCGCAGGAACAGCCGGATCCACTTGATGCCCTCAGGGTCCAGGCCGTTGATCGGCTCGTCCAACACGAGCACGCCCGGGTCGCCGAGCAGGGTGCCAGCCAGGCCGAGGCGCTGGCGCATGCCAAGCGAGTAGCCGCCGACGCGGCGATCGGCGTATTCGCTGAGCCCGACCTTGCCGAGCACGATGTCGACCCTGGCCTTGTCGAGGCCGGCCGCGGCGGCGTAGACGCCGAGGTGGTTGCGGGCGGTGCGCCCCGGGTGAAAGCTGGCCGCCTCGAGGGCCGCGCCGACCGCGGTGAGCGGGTTCGGCAGCTGGCGGTAGGGAACTCCGCCGAAGGTGGCAGTTCCGCTGGTGGGTCGCACGAGGCCGAGCAGCATGCGCAGGCTCGTGGTCTTGCCTGCGCCGTTCGGGCCGAGGAAGCCGGTGACCCGGCCCGGCTCCACGGTGAAGGAGAGGTCGTTGACGGCGTTGACGGCGCCGAAGCGCTTCGTCACCCCGGCGAACTCGATGGGCACTCCGATGGGCATGGAATCCTCTCTGCTGTGTGCTCGGCAGGGATCCCCGCCACGCCCTCACCCTATTGAGGGCGCAGCCTCTGCCGCATCCGCCGCGTGGGGGATTCTGTGCCCGTCGAACGGGCTACGCGTGCGGCGGGCGCTGCAGCCCGGCCACGACCGACTCCGCGGCATCCGTGCCCAGATGGATGATCTCGTTGGCTGCGCCGACGTGCACGACGCGCGGGGTGAACGCGATGGCCTCGTCGCTCGGCATGAGGCCGTAGGCGATGATGATGACCACATCGCCCGGGTGCACGAGGTGCGCGGCCGCGCCGTTGATGCCGACCACGCCGCTGCCGCGCTCGCCGGCGATCGTGTACGTCTCGAGGCGGGCGCCGTTCGTGACGTCGACGACGGCGACCTGCTCGCCGGGCAGGATGCCGGCCGCCTCGAGCAGATCGCGGTCGATCGTGATCGAGCCGACATAGTCGAGGTCTGCGTGGGTGACGGTCGCGCGGTGGATCTTGCCGCTGAGCATGGTTCTAAGCACGAGAATCCAGCCTACTCGCGCTCCGCAGCGGGCGTCCGCGCGGCGGCGGGCGCTGGGGCTAGTTGAGGGCGCGGGTGTCGGCCGGGATCTCGCCGCCGGCGTAGAGGGCGCCCGCGACATCCTGCAGCGCGGTCAGGGCGACGCGCTGCACGTACGGCCCGTAGGAGACGCGGGCGACGCCCAGCTCGGCCAGGCGGGCGGGGGAGGGCAGCAGCGGCAGCCCGATCACGCTGAGGCGGCGCACCCCGAAGGCCTCGACGAGCTCTGCGACGACGTCCTCGCCGAAGTTTCCCGGCACGAAGACACAGGCGGCGCCGGCGTCCAAGTAGGCGCGACCGCGCTCGATGGCGTCAGCGACGATGGCCCCGAGCGGGCGGTCGCCGCCGCGCAGGAACGCGTCGGTGCGCGCGTTCAGCACGAACGGGACGCCCTCGGCCGCGCCGGCGGCGACCACGGCGGCCATGGTCGCGGCGGACTCGGCGAGGGGCTTCAGCTCGTCCTCGATGTTCGCGCCGACGACGCCGAGGGCGATCGCGCGGCGGGTGGTGTCACCGGCGTCGCCGTAGCCGGCCTCGAGGTCGGCGGTCACCGGCAGCTCGGTGCTCGCCGCGATGCGGCCGACCATGTCCAGCATGAGCTCGCGGGGGATGGCCTCGCCGTCCGGGTAGCCGAAGCTCGCCGCGATCGAGTGGCTCGCGGTGGCCAGGGCGCGGGTCTCCGGCAGGGCCGCGACGGCGCGGGCGCTCACCACGTCCCAGACGTTGACGAGCTGCAGCAGCTCCGGTGTCTCGTGCAGGCGGAGGAGGTCGGTGGCGCGGGCGGCGGTGGCGGCGGTGTCGATGTCGGTCATGCCCCTCACCGTAGCCGCGGCACCCGCCGCGCGGTCGGCGGGAAACGGACCTCACCGTCGCCGGCCGAGGCGAAGCCGCGCAGCTCGGCGCTCCGGCGGCGTAGGGTAAAAGGCAGGGAAGGAGCCGAGTCGGTTCGACAGTCGTTGGAGAGTTAGGTTAGCCTATCCAATGTTGTCTCGGATTGCCTGGCGACGGCTTCGGCCCGCTCCTGGTTCACCCGCCCCGCGGCACGTCGGCGTTGCGCACTGCAGCCGCCAGGAACCCCACCGCATTGGAGCACCCTCATGACGCACGCCCAGATTCGACCTCTTGGCGCCCTCGCGCTCGCCGCGGCCGGCGCTCTGCTCTTCGCCGGCTGCGCCAGCCCGCAGGGCGAGGCCGGGACGCCTCCGCAGGCAACCGAGAAGGCTGCGAGCGAGATCACGGTCACGCACGCGCAGGGCGAGACCGTCGTCCCGGTCAACCCGCAGACCGTTCTCGTGCTCGACTTCGGCGTTCTCGACACCCTCGACGCCCTCGATGTCGATGTTGCCGGCGTGCCCAAGCAGAACCTGCCGAAGTACCTCACGAGCTACGCGAGCGACGACTACGTTGACCTCGGCTCGCTCAAGGAGCCCAACTACGAGGCCGTCAACGCCGCCGCCCCCGATCTCATCATCGTCGCGCAGCGCTCGGCATCCGCCCTTCCCGAGCTCAGCGCCATCGCGCCGACCATCGACCTCACCACCGACCCGGCCGACTACCTCGAGAGCTTCCGCGCCAACGCCGAGACGCTGGGCGAGATCTTCGAGAAGCAGGACGAGGTCGACACCGCCTTCGCGGCCATCGACGAGAAGATCGCCGCCGTGCAGAAGCTGACCCCGGATGCCGGGACCGGCCTCATCGTCATGACCAACGCCGGTGAGGTCACCGCCTTCGGCCCCGGCTCGCGCTTCGGCTGGCTGCACACCGAACTCGGCCTCACGGCCGCCGTGCCCGACGTCGACGCCTCCACGCACGGCGACCCGATCTCGTTCGAGTTCATCCGCGAGGCCAACCCCGACTGGCTCTTCGTCGTCGACCGCGATGTCGCCGTCGGCGAGTCCGGCGGAGCCGCGGCGCTCACCGTGCTCGACAACGAGGTTGTCTCCGGCACGACCGCATGGCAGCAGGACCAGGTTGTGCAGCTCGACGGCACCGCCTGGTACATCGTGATCTCCGGCCTCACCGCCATCAACACGATGATCGACGAGGTTGCCGACGCGCTGGCCTAGGCCGTCGCTCTCCCCGCATCGTGAGCTCTGAAACTGCCGACACACCGCCCCGCGCCACGCGGGGCGGTGCGTTGCGCACCCCGACGGCGGCCGGCCGGCCGCCCGCGGCACACCCAGCCGACCGCGCCCGCTCGCCGTGGCTGCTCATCGGCGCCGGCGCCCTGCTCGTGCTGCTCGCCGTCGTCAGCACGTTCATCGGCGTCAGCGATGTCACACCCGCGTCGCTCCTGGCTGGCGGCATCGACGGCGAGGCCATGCAGCTGCTGCTGGCCAGCCGCCTGCCGCGCACCCTGGCGCTCGTTCTCACCGGGGCATCGATGGCCATCGTGGGCATGCTCATGCAGCTGCTCGTGCGCAACAAATTCGTCGAGCCGAGCACGGCGGGCACCACCGAGTCGGCCATGCTCGGCCTGCTCGTGGTCACGATCTTCGCCCCGTCGATGGGCCTGCTCGGCAAGATGGGGGTCGCGGCCGTGTTCGCGCTCGCCGGAACCGGCCTCTTCCTGCTGATCCTGCGGCGCATCCCGGTGCGCTCGATCGTCCTGGTGCCGCTCGTCGGCATGATGCTCGGCGGCATCATCGCCGCGGTCACCACCTTCTTCGCCTACCGCCTTGACCTGCTGCAGAGCCTCAACACATGGATGACGGGCGACTTCTCCGGCGTGCTGCGCGGCCGCTACGAGCTGCTCTGGCTGGCGTTCGCGATGACGCTGATCGCCTGGCTCGCCGCCGACCGGTTCACCGTCGCCGGTCTCGGCCAGGAGTTCACGACGAACCTCGGCCTCAACTACGGCCGCGTTCTCACGCTCGGCCTCGTGATCGTCTCGATCGTGACCGCCATCGTCGTGGTGACCGCCGGGGTCATCCCGTTCCTCGGCCTCGTCGTGCCCAACGTCGTCAGCATCATCTTCGGCGACAACATGCGCCGCACGCTGCCGTGGGTCGCGCTGATCGGCGCCATCTTCGTTGTGGCCTGCGACATCCTGGGTCGCGTGCTGCGCTACCCCTACGAGATTCCGCTCGGCATCGTCGTGGGCGTCGTCGGCGCTGCCCTCTTCCTCTACCTCCTGCTCAGAAGGTCGAGCCATGCCCACTAGTCCACCACTTCTTCAGCGCGGGGCGGATGCCGCGTCGCCGGCGTCGTCGCGCGCCGCCCGCGCCCGTGCGTCCCTGGCCCTGGTGCTGGGTTCGCCGCGGGTGCGCGTTGCACTGCTGGCGCTGGCAGCCCTGGCATCCATCGCCCTGTTCCTGTTCGTGGGCATCACCGGCAGCTGGGACTTCGCGATCCCGTTCCGGGGGCGCAAGGTGGCGGCCATGGTGCTGGTGGCCGTGGCGATCGGCGTGTCGACCGTGCTGTTCCAAACGATCACCGCCAACCGGATCCTGACGCCGTCGATCATGGGGTTTGACGCGCTGTACCTGCTCGTGCAGACGACGCTGATGTTCGTGTTCGGGGTGTCGGCCTTCACCAGCGTCGACTCGCGCCTCGTCTGGCTGGGCGAAGTGGCGCTGATGGTGGGGTTCGCCGGGCTGCTGTTCCGCTGGCTGTTCGTCGGCGCCAAGCGCAGCATCTACCTCCTCGTGCTGGTCGGCATCGTCTTCGGCGTGTTCTTCCGCAGCCTGGCCAGCATGATGCAGCGCATGCTCGACCCCGCCGCTTTCGCCGTGCTGCAAGACAGCTTCTTCGCCACGTTCAACGCGGTCGACCCGGCGCAGCTCTGGCTCTCGGCGATCGCGGTCATCGCCGTGTGCGTCGTGGCGCTGCGCCTGCTGCCCGTGCTGGACGTGCTCAACCTGGGCGAGGAACAGGCCATCGCGCTGGGCGTCAACCACCGCCGCACCGTCACGATCCTGCTCGTGCTGATCACGATCCTGGTGGCCGTGTCGACCTCGCTGGTGGGCCCCATCACCTTCTTCGGGCTGATCGTGGCCAATCTCGCGTACCTGATCGTCGGCAGCAGCCGGCACGCCCTTGTGCTGCCCGCCACGATCTTCCTCGGCGTGATCTGCCTCGTCGGCGGCCAGTTCGTGCTCGAACAGGTCTTCGGCCTCGGCACGGTGTTGAGCGTCGTGATCGAGTTCGTCGGCGGCATCCTCTTTATCGTCCTGCTTCTCAGAAAGGGCATTCGATGATCAGCATCAGCGGAGTCACCAAGCGCTACGGGCGCACCGCCGTCGTCGACGACGTCTCACTCGAGCTCGGCGGCTCCGGCATCACCTCGTTGATCGGGCCGAACGGCGCGGGCAAGTCGACGCTGCTGTCGATGATTGCGCGGCTCCTGCCGATGGATGAGGGCACCATCACCGTCGACGGGCTCGACGTCGTCAAGACGGCCGGCTCGCAGCTCGCCACCCGCCTCGCGGTGCTGCGCCAGGACAACCACCTGGCCGCGCGCCTGACCGTGCGCGAGCTTGTGGCCTTCGGGCGCTACCCGCACTCCAAGGGCCGGCTCACGGTGCTCGACCGGGAGCACATCGAGAACGCCCTCGAGTTCCTCGACCTCGGCGGCCTCGAGGGCCGCTACCTGGACGAGCTCTCCGGTGGCCAGCGGCAGCGCGCCTTCATCGCCATGGTGCTCGCCCAGGACACGAAGTACGTGCTGCTCGACGAGCCGCTGAACAACCTCGACCTGCGCCATGCCGTCGAGATCATGCGCCTGCTGCGCCGCGTCGCCGACGAGATGGACAAGCGCATCGTGATCGTGCTGCACGACATCAACTTCGCGTCGGTGTACTCCGACGAGATCATCGCCATGCAGAAGGGGCGCGTGCTCGCGCACGGCGGCATCGACGACATCATGCAGAACGCGGTGCTCGCGAACATCTACGGCATGCCGATCGACGTCTGCGAGATCGCCGGCCAGCGCATCGGCTACTACTACAGCTGAGCGGGCTCAGCCCAGCGGCATCCGCCGTTCGAGCCCGTCGAGGATGAGCTCGAGGCCGTAGCCGAACTCGACGGCGTAGCTGTAGGTCTCACCCCGGGAGAGGGTCGCGTTGAGCTCGGCGAGGTGCGGATAGTTCTCCGCCATCGCCAGGAAGCTCGCCATCAGCTCGTCGGTGCCCGCGTCGTCATCGTCGTCGAAGGGCAGATTCTGCTCGGTGAGCACGAAGCCGTAGACGTAGGCGTCGATCACCGAGAAGGCGTGCGCGGCGAGGGCCACGCTGAAGCCGCCCGCGCGCAGGCAGCCGAGCACCGAGTCGTGGTGGTGCAGCAATGCCGGGCCGGGGGCGCGGCGCGACTCGACGAGGCCGAGGGCCCACGGATGCCGCGCCAGCACGCTCCGGGCCGACGCCGCCCGCTCGGCCATCGCCGGCCGCCACGGCTGGCCGGGGGCCGGCAGCTCGATCCGGGCGAACACCCAGTCGGCGAGGTCGTCGAGCAGTGCCTCCTTGTTCGGCACGTGGTGGTAGAGCGACATCGCCTCGACGCCGAGCTGCTTGCCGACGTTGCGCATGCTCACGGCGGCGAGCCCGCCGGCATCCGCGACCCGGGCGGCCGCATCGGCGATGAGCGGGCGGGTGAGGGGCGTGCGGGGGGTCATTCGGCCTCCGGGAAGGTGGAGCGGCTCGGCCCTTGTGGACTTACGACCGTAAGGCTACAGTAGCAGCGCTGGCCGGCTTACGCATGTAAGGGAGAATCCGATGAGAGCCGCAATTGTCGAGAACTACGGTGCGCCGGAGCGGGTGCGCATCGCCGAGCTGCCCGTGCCGGTGCCGGGCGCGGGCGAACTGTTGGTGCGGGTGCACGCCGCCGCCGTCACGAGCGCCGATGCACGCATCCGGGCGGCCCGCTTCCCGCGCGGCTTTGCCCCGATGGCCCGGCTCATGTTCGGGGTGCGGCGGCCCCGGCGGCAGGTGCTCGGCAGCGCCTTCTCCGGCGTGGTCGAGGCGGTCGGCCCGGCCGCGCGGGGCTCGGACGCGGGCGGCTTCGCCCCCGGCGACGAGGTGTCCGGTATGACGGGCAGCCCGATGGGCGCGCACGCCGAATACCTCTGCATCGCGGCCTCCCGCGCCGTTCCGAAGCCCGCCGCGGTGAGCCACGAGGATGCGGCCGGGGTGCTCTTCGGCGGCAGCACCGCCCTGTACTTCCTGCGCAAGAAGGCGGACGTCGCGCCGGGAACCTCCGTGCTCGTCATCGGGGCCTCCGGGGCGATCGGCACCAACGCCGTCCAGCTCGCCGCACGGGCCGGCGCCCGCGTCACCGGCGTCTGCAGTGCCGGAAACCGCGCCCTCGTCGCCGGGCTCGGCGCCGAGCGCACGATCGACCGCGCCGGCACCGAGTGGGCAGAGCACGACGGGCGCTACGACGTCGTGCTCGACACCGTTGGCGTGCTGTCGCCGGCATCCGGCCGCCGGCTCCTGACCGAGCGAGGCGTGCTGCTGCTGGCGGTGGCCGACCTCTGGCAGATCCTCGGCGCCCACGGCAACGTCAAGTCGGGCACTGCGCCGGAGCGACCGGAGGACGTCGCGCTGCTGCTGCAGATGCTCGCCGCGGGCGAGCTCGTCTCGGTGACCGACCTCGTCGCCCCGCTGGAGGACATCGCCGCCGCGCACGCGCGAGTGGACACGGGCCGCAAGGTCGGCAACGTGATCGTGCGGCCGTAACCGACGGCGGAGGGGGCCAGCGGTTAGCATGGCGTCATGCCTGCCACGGCGACGCAGCACACGAGGCCGACGCGCACCAAGCGCCGCTCGCTGAGCGCGGCGCTCGACAACTTCTTCTTCGTCTTCGGTGGGCTCGCCGCCGTGTGGCTCGCCGTGCTGCTGGCCTCCGACAGCCTGGAGTGGGGCTGGGGAGCGATCTGGTTCGCGCTGGCGTTCTGGCTGCTGCTGGCCTACCTGGTTCTGCCGCGGCTGCACCGCATCCTCACCCAGCTCTACGTGCCCAACTACTTCATCGGGCGGGCCCGCACGAGCGACGGGCTGCTCGGCGACCCGGTCAACCTGGCGCTGCTCGGGGATTCCGAACAGCTGGAGCAGACGATGGATGCCGCGGGCTGGACGCGCGCCGACCAGGTGACGGGCGCATCGAGCAGGCGCATCATCACCTCCACGCTGACGCGGCAGAGCTATGACGAGGCGCCCGTGAGCCCGCTGTTCCTCTTCGGCCGGCAGCAGGACTTCGCCTACCAGCAGGAGGTCGAGGGCAACCCGTCCAAGCGCCACCACGTGCGCTTCTGGAAGTGCCCGGAGGGCTGGATGCTGCCGGGAGGCCACCGCGTCGACTGGCTGGCGGCCGGCACCTTCGACCGGGCCGTCGGCTTCTCGCTCTTCACCCTGCAGGTCACGCACAAGATCGACGCGAACACCGACATCGAGCGCGACCACATCGTCGCGACGGTGCGCGAGGCCGAGCCGAAGGCGCGCTTCGTGGTCATCCGGGACTTCTCGACCGGCTATCACGCCCGCAACGGCGGCGGCGACTCGATTCACACCGACGGCGACCTGCCCGTGATCGACCTGCGCCGGGTCGCGCTCGCCGCGGGCGCGGGCGCGGATGCCGGCGAGGCCGCCGGCGAGGTCGCCGGCGACGAGCCGCGCACGACCGAGCTGCGGGGGCTGTCGTGAGCGCCGCGTCCGGCAAGAGGCGGCCGGCGCCCACCACGATGGGGGCGGTGCTCATGTGCCTGCGGGCCCTCGCGGGCGTGCTCGTCATCGCGGTCGCGTTCGGAGACAGGGAGGACTTCCTCAACGACGTCATCTTCGAGGGCGCGAAGGCGACCGCCGAGGAGCAGGCCGCGGCCAGCGCCTTCGTCGACGTCCTCATGATCGGCTACGGCGCGTGGCTGCTGTTCTACCTCGTCCTGTCCTGGCTGGTGCTGCGCGGGGTCAACTGGGCGCGCGTCGCCGCGATGCTGTTCGCCACGGTGAGCATCCTGGTGTCGTTCTTCGAGTGGTGGCAGTCCGGTCTGGAGATCACCCTGCGCACGACGCTGCCCAGCCTGGCGCTCGACATCCTGATCCTGCTGGCGCTCTCCAGCCGGGCCGCGCGCGCGTTCGCGCGGCGCAACGACCCCGCGCCCACCCTCGCCCCCTAACCCCACCCAGTTGCCGAAATTCACGGGTGCGCGGGGCGCCTACCCCCGATTTGTGGCAACTGGGCGGGGGTGGGGTGCGGGTGGGAGCTACTGGGCGGTGAGGGCGTGTTCCCCGCAGAAGGTCTCCGACTCGGCCGCGCAGTCGGCGCAGACCACCATCTGCTCGCGGCAGGAGAGGTCGTTGCAGTTCTGCATGCGCTTGCTGGCCGCGCCGCAGCGCACGCAGGCGCCGATGACGGCCGTGTTCGCGCCGAAGTCGACCGAGCCGCGCTGGTCGAAGACGTAGAGCGAGCCGTCCCAGAGGCCGGAGTCGCCGAAGGCCTCGCCGTAGCGCACGATGCCGCCGTCGAGTTGGTAGACGTTCTCAAAGCCGCGGCTCTTCATCAGGCCGGAGAGCACCTCGCAGCGGATGCCGCCCGTGCAGTAGGTGACGATCGGGGTGTCCTTGAGGTGGTCGTACTTGCCGCTGTCCAGCTCGCTGACGAAGTCGCGGGTGGTGGCGACATCCGGCACGATCGCATTCTTGAAGCGCCCGATCTCGGCCTCGAAGGCGTTGCGGCCGTCGAAGAAGACGACCTCGGTGCCGGATGCCGCATGCTCGGCGACCAGGGCGTTCAGCTCGCGCGGCGCCAGCTTGGTGCCGCCGCCGACCACGCCGTCGGCATCCACCGCGAGCTCGCCGGGCGCGCCGAAGCTGACGATCTCGTCGCGCACCTTCACGCTGAGCCGCGGGAAGTCGAGGCTCGCCCCGGTCTCGTCGAGGCCGGTGCCCTCGCTCCACTTGAAGTCGATGCCCTTGAACGGCGCGTAGTCCCTGGTCTTGCGGACGTAGCGCTTGAGCGCCGCCATGTCGCCGCCGAGGGTGCCGTTGATGCCGTGCCCGGAGAGCAGGATGCGGCCGCGCAGGCCCAGCGACTCGGCGAGGTCGCGCTGCCAGAGGCGCACGGCCTCGGGGTCGGCGAGGGGCGTGAATGCGTAATAGAGGAGGATTTTGGCTGTGGCCACGAGCCAAGTTTACGGACTGCGCCCTCCACGGCGGCTGAGCGGGGAACGAGGGAAGACCGGGTGCCTACCGGGTGCCGCCGCCCGTTGCGACGTAGGCTGGCGGCATCCGGATGTCGCGGCGCAGCCGCCCCGCCCTGAATGGAGAACGACGATGTTCAGCTACGATCCCTATGCCGAGTTGGCCACGCTCAAGCAGTTCGCGCCGCTCACCGTCACGAGCGAGCAGCTGCGCGACGGCCAGCCGTTGGCGCCCGCCCAGTGGGGCGCGGGCGGCGGCCCCGGCGGTGCGGGCAGCGACACGTCGCCGCAGCTGAGTTGGAGCGCGGGCCCGGCCGGCACGCTGAGCTACGCCGTCACCTGCTTCGACCCGGACGCCCCGACCGGCTCCGGCTTCTGGCACTGGGCGGTCTGCAACATCCCGGCGAGCGTCACGTCGCTGGCCGAGAACGCCGGGGCGCCGGGCGGCGTCCTGCTGCCGGCCGGCAGCCTCACCCTGCCGAACGAGCGCCGGCTGACCTCCTTCGTCGGCGCCGGCCCGCCGCCGACGACGGGCGTGCACCGCTACATCTTCGCCGTGCACGCGGTCGATGTGGCCAGGCTCGAGCTCGACCCGCAGTCGACCCCAGCTGTCCTCGGCTTCAACCTGCACTTCCACACGCTGGCCCGCGGCACGCTCACCGGAACCGCGACGACCGACTAGGCGGCATCCGCCGGTGGTCGAGTGCAGCGGATGCCGTCAGCTCTTGTTGCCGGTGAGGGCGAGCACCCCGCCCAGGCCGATCATCATGGCGCCGCCGGCCCCGGCGAGGCGCTCGAGCCGTTTCGGGCTCTGCGCGAACCAGTCGCGGGCGGCGCCTGCGGTGAGCGCCCACAGGCTGTCGCCGATGAGGGCGAGCACGATGAAGACGAGGCCGAGCTCGGCCAGCTGCACAGGGATCATGCCCGCGCCGTAGTCGACGAACTGGGGGAGCACCGCCACGAAGAACACGATCGTCTTGGGGTTGGTGAGGCCGACGAGGAACGCCTCGCCGAGGATGCGGGTGGTGGGGTGCCGGAAGGCGCGGCCGAAGCGGGCGCCGCGGCTCTGTGGCGCCTCGGACGGCGTGATGCCAGCCGGCATCTCCTCTGCGGAGGCAGAGCTCGAGGCATCCTTGCGGTGCCGGATCGCCTGCACGCCGAGGTAGACGAGGTAGCCGGCGCCGGCGAACTTGATGACCGTGAACAGCGTCGCCGACTGCGCCACGATGGTGCCGACGCCGAGTGCGACGAGCACGAGGGCGGGCAGGGCTCCGAGCGAGTTGCCGAGCACGCTGAGCAGGCCGCCGGTGCGGCCGAGGGTCAGCGTGCGGCCGATGACGAACAGCACGCTCGGGCCTGGCAGGGCGATGAGCGCGATCGACGCCAGCGCGAAGGCGAGCAGGTTGGGCCACGGAACCATGCCGGAATGCTACTCCAGCGCCATCCGCCTGGCGCGCTCGCCGAGATGACACTTCGGCGTGTTCCCTGGCCCAGCGAAGACGTTCAACCGTCATCTCGATGCCGGGGGCTGGGCGGGCAGCGCGATAGCGTGAGGGGATGAGCGATGAACCGCAGGTACTGGTCCGGGTTGCCGACGGGGTCGGCCGGCTCACGCTCAACCGCCCACGGGTGCTCAACGCGTTGAACGCCGGGATGGTCGACACCCTGACCGAGGTGCTGCAGGGGTGGGCGGGCGACAGCGAGGTGTCCGTGGTCGTGCTCGACGGCGCGGGCGAGCGCGGCTTCTGCGCCGGCGGCGACATCCGCGAGCTGGCCGAGAACACGGCGGCGGGCAAGCACGCGGGCGCCCGGGAGTTCTTCCGCGCCGAGTACCGGCTGAATGCCATGATCGCCGAGTACCCCAAGCCCGTCGTCGCTCTGATGGACGGCATCACGATGGGCGGCGGCATCGGCCTGGCCGGGCACGCCGCGATCCGCATCGTCACCGAGCGCTCCCGCCTGGCGATGCCCGAGACGCGCATCGGCTTCACCCCCGACGTCGGCGGCAGCTGGCTGCTTGCCCGGGCGCCGGGGGAGCTCGGCACCTACCTCGCGCTGAGCTCGGCGAGCATGGCGGCGGCGGATGCCATCGACACCGGCTTCGCCGACTTCTACCTGCCCAGCGAGCTGCTGCCGCACCTGCTCCAGGCGCTCGCCGAGCGCGCGGACCCGGGCTCTCCGGCCGAGATCGCGATGCTCTTCGACGAGACGCCGGAACCGCTGGTCGCCGACGGCGAAACGTTTCAGTCACTGCATTCGCGCCGTGAGTGGATCGACGCCTGCTACTCGGCTGACACCGTTCCCGGGATCCTCGAGCGCCTGCGCGCCCGGCCCGAGGCCGAGGCGGCACAGGCCGCCGAGGAACTCGGGCGGCTCTCGCCGACGGCGCTTGCCGTGACGCTGGCGGCGCTACGCGCTGCGCGCCGGCTGCCGAGCCTGCGCGCGGCCCTCGAGCAGGAGTACCGCGTCGGCGCGTGGCTGCTCGAGCAGCCCGACTTCGCCGAGGGCGTGCGCGCCCTGCTGATCGATAAGGATCGCAGCCCCCGCTGGGAGCCGGCGACCCTGGCCGCGCTGCACGCGGATGCCGCGGCGTCCGCCCTCGCGCACCGCCCGGCCGAGCCGCTCTGGTAGGCCGAGGCCTCCTCACAACGCGGTCGACGGAGCGGGCGGCGCCGCGAAGCACCTCCGCGGCTGCCGGCCGCTAGGCCAGCGGCGCCCGTGCCGAAGCGAGCGCGGGATCACCCTCGCGGGCGGCGATGCGGCCCCGGATGAAGAAGACGAGCACGAGGCCGGTGATGATCACCACGATGTTGCCGAGGCCCGCGATCGTGGCGAGCGGGCCGTCCGTCGGGTGCGCGGTCTGCAGGAAGATGCTCGAGTCGGTGCTGGCGTGCAGCAGGATCGGCCAGATGATGTTGCCGGTCACGCGGAGCGTGAGGTACATGCAGATGCCGAACGCGAAGGTGTAGACGAGCTGAACCAGCGTCGGGAACAGGTCCTGGCCGCCGAGCAGGTTGCCGGCGTGCAGCGCAGAGAAGATGGCTGCCGAGACGAGCGCCACCGCCATCTCCGAGTGCCCGGCCTTGCGCATGATGTTCACGACGTAGCCGCGGGTGAGCACCTCTTCCGCGAAGCCGACGAACAGGGCCGCAATCAGCCAGGCCGCAACCAGGTCAAACCCGGCCGCCTCGTAGTCGAGGGTCGCGAAGCGCAGGATGTTGAAGAGGAGCACCGCCGCGACGGCGATCCACATCCACCAGCTGCCGCGGATGGGCTGGCGGCCGAACAGTTCGCGGAGCCAACCCAGCGACAGCCCGAAGAGCACCAGGATCACACTGCCGAGCATGATCGGAAGCGCATACGCGATGAGGACGAAGGCGGCGCTGTCCTGGTCGACACCTACAGCCAGCGGCACGAAGAGGAGCGAGCCGAGCTCGTAGAGTGCGAAGTAGGCGGCGGCGAGGATGACCGCCTTCCACCACCCTCCGCGTTCCCAGAATCGCTTCCATGGGGACAGTGACGCGTAGTCGGGCATGGGGCTCCATCGGTGAAGGGGTGGATGGCCGGTGCGACCTCAGCAAAAATGCTAGCGGCTCACCCGCCCGGGACTCAATGCGAGGCCCGCTGCCCGGATGCCGCCCCGCGCACTGGTCTCGGCCGCGCTCTGCAGCGTTCCTGTATACATTCGGTGTCAAAAGTTCGCCCCCGACTGGCATTATCCCCACGTCGACCCCTACTATGTATACATAGTGGGCTTCACGGCCGCCACACGGACACACAAAGGGGGCGACATGCGCGCTGGAGACCGGGCATACGAAACCCTCCGCACCGAGATCCTCGACGGCGTTCTGCGCCCGGGCACCGTGCTCGCCGAGGTGGAGCAGTCCATCCGGCTCGGCGTCTCCCGCACCCCCGTGCGCGAGGCCCTCACCCGGCTGACCGCCGACCGGCTGGTCACCGCGCTCTCCGGGCGCGGCCTCGTCGTCAGCGAGATCTCCCCGGACAACATCGTCGGGCTGTACGAGCTGCGCCAGGCGCTGGAGGGCCAGGCGGCCATGCTCGCCGCCCGCCGCCGCGACGACGTCGCCTTCCGCCAGTTGCAGCGCCGACTCGGCAGCGCCCCGACCCTCCTCGAGCAGGGCGATGAAGGCCTCCGCGAGTACTTCGCCCTCGTCGACGACATCGACCAGGCCATCGACGAGGCCGTCGACAACGACTACCTCGTCGCCGCCCTGCAGAGCGTGCGGCTGCACTCCAGCCGCATCCGCAGGCTCGCCAGCCACGACCACGACCGCCTCCGGCAGGCGGCATCCGAGCACCTCCTGATCGTCGAGGCGATCCTGGCCGGCGACGCGTCCCTCGCCAGCCACGCCACCCACGTGCACCTGCACAAGAGCTTGACCAACGCCCTCTCCAGCGCCGAGAGTGAAGCGACGAGCACCGCCAGCAACACCGTTTAGACACGCACCCCGCAGCACGACGAAAGGACCATCCGTGCAGACTCACCACCTTCGAGTGCACCGCAGCGACGAGAACCTCGCCCGCGAGGGCCAGCTGGCCTACAAGCTCGCCGAGCTCGCCGCCGACCCCGTCGAGGTGAGCGAGGAGGTCACCGAGATGGTGATCAACCGCGTGATCGACAACGCCGCCGTCGCCGCGGCATCGCTCACCCGCGCGCCCGTCGTCTCGGCCCGCTCGCAGGCCACCTCGCACCCCGTCTCGGTGCACGGCGCCGGCGCCAACGTCTTCGGCCTCGACCCGGCCCGGCGCACCAGTCCAGAGTGGGCGGCCTGGGCCAACGGCGTCGCCGTGCGCGAGCTCGACTACCACGACACCTTCCTGGCCGCCGAGTACTCGCACCCCGGCGACAACATCCCGGCGATCCTCGCCGTCGCCCAGCACCTCGCCGAGAAGCGCGAGCTCAGCGGCCGCGAGCTGGTGCGCGGCATCGCCACCGGCTACGAGATCCAGATCGACCTGGTCAAGGCGATCAGCCTGCACAAGCACAAGATCGACCACGTCGCCCACCTCGGCCCGAGCGCCGCCGCCGGCATCGGCACCCTGCTCGGCCTCGACGTCGACACGATCTTCCAGTCCATCGGCCAGGCGCTGCACACCACGACGGCCACCCGCCAGTCGCGGAAGGGCGAGATCTCCTCCTGGAAGGCGCACGCCCCGGCCTTCGCCGGCAAGATGGCCGTCGAGGCCGTCGACCGCGCGATGCGCGGCGAGACCAGCCCGACCCCCATCTACGAGGGCGAGGACGGCGTCATCGCCTGGCTGCTCGACGGCCCGGATGCCGCCTACGAGGTGTCGCTGCCCGAGCGCGGCGAGGCCAAGCGCGCCATCCTCGACAGCTACACCAAGGAGCACTCGGCCGAGTACCAGGCGCAGGCCATCATCGACCTGGCCCGCCGCCTGCACAACGACTACCCGCTGATCCTCGACAACGTCGAGAACATCGCAAGCGTCGTGCTGCACACCTCGCACCACACGCACTACGTGATCGGCTCCGGTGCCAACGACCCGCAGAAGTACGACCCGACGGCCAGCCGCGAGACGCTGGACCACTCGATCCCGTACATCTTCACCGTCGCCCTGCAGGACGGTAGCTGGCACCACGTCGATTCCTACGCCCCGGCCCGCGCCCAGCGCCCGGACACGGTCGCGCTGTGGAACAAGTTCAGCACCGTCGAGGACCCGGAGTGGACCCGCCGCTACCACTCACTCGACGTGAACGAGAAGGCCTTCGGCGGCAAGGTCGTCATCACCCTGACCGACGGCAGCACCATCGTCGACGAGATCGCCGTCGCCGACGCCCACCCGCTCGGCGCCCGCCCCTTCGCCCGCGCCGACTACATCAACAAGTTCCGGATGCTGGCCGAGCCGGTGCTCTCCGGCGCCGAGATCGACCGCTTCATCGCCCTGGCCGAGCGCCTGCCAGAGCTCGGCCCGGCCGAGCTCGGCGGGCTCACCTTCCAGGCGACCCCCGGCGTGCTCTCCTCGGTCGCCACCCCGGAGGGGATCTTCTAATGCTGTACGCCCAGACCACCCCGGCCGAGAAGCGCATCGCGTTCCGTGCCGGCCTCGCCAGCGGAGAGCTGCTGCGCTTCCCCGGCGCGTTCAACCCGCTCTCGGCCCGACTGATCGAGAAGAAAGGCTTCGACGGCGTCTACATCTCCGGCGCCGTGCTGAGCGCCGACCTCGGCCTGCCCGACATCGGCCTGACCACGCTCACCGAGGTGGCCGGCCGGGCCAAGCAGATTGCCCGGATGACCGAGCTGCCCGCGATCGTCGACGCCGACACCGGCTTCGGCGAGCCGATGAACGTCGCCCGCACCGTGCAGGAGATGGAGGATGCCGGCCTGGCCGGCATGCACATCGAGGACCAGATCAACCCGAAGCGCTGCGGCCACCTCGACGGCAAGCAGGTCGTCGACTCCGACACGGCAATCAAGCGCATCCGCGCCGCCGTCGACGCCCGCCGCGACCCGAACTTCCTCATCATGGCGCGCACCGACATCGCAGCCGTCGACGGCCTGGAGGCCGCGATCGACCGGGCCAAGCGCCTCGTCGACGCCGGCGCCGACGCCATCTTCCCCGAGGCGATGCGCTCGCTCGAGGAGTTCGCGGCGATGCGCGCGGCCGTGGACGTGCCGCTGCTGGCCAACATGACCGAGTTCGGCAAGAGCGAGCTCTTCACCGTCGAGCAGCTGCAGGGCATCGGCATGAACATGGTCATCTGGCCGGTGTCGATGCTGCGCCTGGCGATGGGAGCCACCGCGCGCGGCCTCGACTCGCTGACGGATGCCGGCACGCTCGAGCCCCTGCTCGGCGAGATGCAGCACCGGGCAGACCTCTACGAGCTGATCGACTACGAGGGCTACAACCACTTCGACTCCGGAGTGTTCAACTTCACTGTCACGAAATAGTGTGTTGCGGGCCGGCGTGAATCCGGCCGCGGCATCCGCACCACCCCCGCACCACGAGCAAAGGAATCAGACGACGATGACTGACGAGACTCCCACCATCTTCAAGGGCCTGGCCGGGGTGCCTGTGGACTTCACCGCGATCTCCAAGGTGAATCCGGACACCAACTCGCTGCTCTACCGCGGCTACCCGGTGCAGGAGCTGGCCTCAATGTGCAGCTACGAGGAGGTCGCCTGGCTGCTCTGGTACGGCGAGCTGCCGACCCGCGCCGAGCTGGACGGCTTCATGGCGGAGGAGCGGGCCTCGCGCACACTCGCCCCGAACGTGCGTCGCGCGATCGACGACCTGCCGCTCAGCACGCACCCGATGGACGTCTGCCGCACCGCCGTCAGCATCATCGGGGCCAACGACCCGGATGCCGAGGACAACGCGCCGGAGCAGAACCTGCGCAAGGCGAAGCACCTGTTCGCCCAGCTGCCGGCGATCGTCGCGTACGACCAGCGCCGCCGCCACGGGCAGGAGCTCGTCGAGCCGCGCGCCGACCTCGACTACTCGCAGAACTTCCTCTGGATGACGTTCGGCGAGGAGGCCGACCCGGCCGTCGTAGACGCTTTCCGGGTGTCGCTGGTGCTCTACGCCGAGCACTCGTTCAACGCCTCCACCTTCACGGCGCGCGTGATCGCCTCGACGCTCTCCGACATCTACTCGGCTGTGACCGGCGCGATCGGCGCGCTCAAGGGGCCGCTGCACGGCGGGGCGAACGAGGCCGTCATGCACACCTTCGACGAGATCGGCTCCGCCGACAAGGCCGAGGCGTGGCTCGAGGAGGCCCTCGCCCGCAAGGCCAAGATCATGGGCTTCGGGCACCGCGTCTACAAGAACGGCGACTCCCGCGTTCCGACGATGCGCACCGCGCTGGAGGCGATGGCCGCGCACTACGAGCGGCCGGACATGCTCGAGCTCTACGAGGCGCTGGAGACCGCGATGGTGTCGCGCAAGAACATCAAGCCGAACCTCGACTACCCGGCCGGCCCGACGTACCACCTGATGGGCTTCGACACCGAGACGTTCACGCCGATCTTCGTGGCCGCCCGCGTCGTCGGCTGGACCGCGCACGTGATGGAGCAGCTCGCGTCCAACGCGCTGATCCGGCCGCTCTCGGTGTACAACGGCGTCGACCAGCGGGAGCTGCCCGCGTGAGCTGGCTCCACCTCCGCTGGTCGAGTAGCGAGGAACGAGCGTGTCGAGACCTCGCGCGTGGATGCTCTCGCGGGAGCGTGATTTCGATACGGCCGTAGACGGCCTGCTCAATCGACGGGAGCGCGCGGGCTTTGAGGATTCGCACAACAGATTCCGTTGCATCCGCACCTCGCAGATAGCGTGAGGCCCATGCACATGTTCTTCCGCACGATGATGCACATGCTGGTGTTCTCGCGGCGCAAGCCGCGCCTCGGCCACTACGACGTCGCCCACACCAACTTCCGGGTGCTGCCGACCGACCTCGACATCCTGAACCACATGAACAACGGCGTCTACCTGTCGATCATGGACGTCGCCCGCTTCGACATGCTCGTGCGCAACGGCGTCTGGGCGATCTTCAAGGAACGCGGCTGGTACCCGGTCGTCGTCGCCGAGACGATCAGCTTCCGCAAGTCGCTCGAGCCGTGGCAGCGCTTCACGATCGAGTCGCGCATCCTCGGCTTCGACGACAAGGCCGTCTACGTCGAGCAGCGCTTCGTGCGCCCCGATGCCGACGGCAACCCCGAGATCTACGCCCAGGGCTTCATCCGCGGCCGCTTCCTCAAGCGCAGCGGCGGCGTCGTGGCGATCGAGGATCTGCTCGAGGCCGTCGGTGCCGTGCCGGAGGAGATGGAGCTGCCCGAGTGGCTGCTGCGCTGGGCCCCGGATGTCGCCCTGCCGGCCACCCGTGCCGAGGCGCCCTCCGTCTGGAGCTAGGCGAACCCCGCTCCGATCCGTCCACGCCAGTTCGGCCGGGTCTGCGCCAGCTGAGCTGGCGCAGACCCGGCCGAACTGGCGCAACCTGCCGTTCTCCGCCGGCATTTATGACGAAACGGTAACAAAAAGACCGTGTAATTTTGCCGGAGTGTTTACGGAAAAAATAAGCTCACTTAGGGTTTCAGGCATGGCTGAGCTCGAAGGTGCGCATGCCCTCGTGCGGAGGACCCACGAGGAGCGCGTTCTGCGTGCCCTGCGCGAGCTCGGCGCCCTCAGTCGGGCCGAGATCTCCGAGCGCGTCGGCCTCTCCCGCACCACCACCTCCGAGATCACGGCCGAGCTCATCCAGCGCCGCGCGATCGTCGTCGTGGCCCCGGATGCCGCGGAGCGCGCCGGCCGCGGGCGCCCCGCCGAGCGCCTCGTGCTCGACCCCGGGGCTGGCCAGGTCATCGGCATCGACTTCAGCCACGGCCGCGTGTACGCCGTCGTCGTCGACGCGAGCCAGCAGATCATCGCCGCCGGCGTCGCCGACTACGGCACCGGCTCCGCCTGGACCGAGCGCGCCGAGATCGCCTTCGCCCTGCTCGACCGGCTGAAGTCCCAGCACGAGGTGCACTACGGCGCCCTCCAGGGCATCGGCCTCGGCTTCCCCGGCCCCTTCTCGGCCAACGGCGCCCGCCTGGCCCTCGGCCGCGACCGCCGCGACACCTCCGCCGTGGACGGCGCCCGCGAGCTGCTGCAGTGCTTCACCGAGCGCTTCGCCGCCCCCGTGCACATCGACAACAACGCCCGCCTCGCCGGCCTCGCCGAGGCGATCTGGGGCGGCCAGACGCCCTCGTCCAGCCTGCTCTACCTGCGACTCTCGCAGGGCCTCGGCGGCGGCCTGGTGCTCGGCGGCACCCTGGAGACGGGCGCGTCCGGCTACGCCGGCGAGATCGGCCACATCACGGTCGCCGTCGACGGCCTGGACTGCCGCTGCGGCAAGCGCGGCTGCCTGGAGACCATCGCCTCGATCCCCGCCGTGCTCGCCGAGTGCGCCCGCCGCGGGGCCACCCTCCCCGACCTGGACGCCCTGCAGGGCGCGGCCGAGAACGGCGACCCCATCGCCACCGCCGTGCTGCGCGAGGTCGGCGTCGCCGTCGGCCGCGTGCTGGGCGGCCTCGCCACTGCGCTCGACCCGGCCGAGATCGTGATCGGCGGGCCGCTCGCGCTCGCCGCCCCGATGATCGTCGACCAGGCGCGCGCCTCCATCGCCTACGAGCTTCTCCCCATCCCGCAGGCCGAACCGGTCGTGCGCGCGGCGACCCTCGGCTCCGACGACGGGGCCCGCGGCGCCGTCGCAGCGGTGCTGCGCCGGTCGTCGCTGCTCGAGCGCTACCAGAGCGCCCCGGCATCCGCCCCCACAGATTCTCAGTCGCCAGTTTCATTGCAAAGGAGCACCACATGATCGGCCGCAACGCACCCCGCGCAGAGAAGAAGGCGAGGTGCGCGCGATGACGGCTACAGCCGCCGCCGGCACGGCTACGCCCGGCAAGCACCAGGCGCCCGAAACGGCGACCACCCTGACGGCGACCGTCTCGCCCCAGGGTGCGCGCGCCGAGAAGAAGCGCCGCTCGAAGCGCTCGCGCACGATGCTCGCCCTCAACGTGTTCTCGGTCGTGGCCGGCATCGGCATCTGGTGGGTGCTCTCGGTCTCGGGCTTCCGCCTGCCGACGCCGCCGCAGGTGCTCGAGCGCGCCATCCAGCTGACCGTCGACGGCACCCTGTTCGTGGATGCCGGGGCCAGCCTCGGCCGCGTGCTCGCCGGCTTCGCCCTCGGCACCGCGCTCGCCATCCCGGTCGGCTTCCTCATGGGCTGGTACTGGGTCGCGCGCGGGCTGATGGAGCCGTGGATCCAGTTCTTCCGCACCATCCCGCCGCTCGCGATCATCCCGCTCGTGATCGTGCTGATGGGCATCGGCGAGCAGCCCAAGATCTTCGTGATCTTCCTCGCCGCGTTCCTCTCCAGCGTGATCTCGACCTACCAGGGCGTCGTGAGCGTCGACCGCACCCTCATCAACGCGGCCAGGGTGCTGGGTGCAAAGGACCCGGCGATCTTCGCCCGCGTCGTCGTGCCGGCATCCACCCCGTTCATCCTGGTGGGCATGCGCGTCGGCCTCGGAGCCGCGTGGGCAACGGTCGTCGCGGCCGAGCTCATCGCCGCCCAGGTCGGCCTCGGTGCCCGCATGCAGGCCGCGCAGATGTACTACGACCTGCCCACGATCTTCGTCGGGCTGATCACCATTGGAATCTTCGGCCTCCTCATGGACCGCATCCTGCTGTTCGCCGAAATCAAGCTCACCGGATGGCAGGAACGTCGATGACCACCAGCACCCTTCAGCCCGCAACGGCCGCCGCCAAGATCTCCGTGCGCGGCGTCACCAAGACGTTCCCGCTCGGCAACGAGGTGTTCACCGCCCTCGACAACGTGTCTCTCGACGTCGCCGACAACGAGTTCGTCACGATCGTCGGCCCCTCCGGCTGCGGCAAGTCCACCATGATGAACGTGCTCGCCGGCCTCGAGACGGTCAGCACCGGCCAGGCGCTCGTCGACGGCATCGCCGTCGACGGCCCCGGCCCGGAGCGCGGCGTGATCTTCCAGCAGTACGCGCTCTTCCCCTGGCTCACCGTGCGCAAGAACGTCGAGTTCGGGCTGAAGACCGCCAAGGTCCCGCGCGCGGAGCGCCGGGAGCGGGCAGAGCACTTCATCAACCTGGTCGGGCTCAGCCAGTTCGCCGACGCCCTGCCGAAGATGCTCTCCGGCGGCATGAAGCAGCGCTGCGCCATCGCCCGCGCCTACGCCGTGAACCCCTCGATCCTGCTGATGGACGAGCCGTTCGGCGCCCTCGACGCCCTCACCCGGGTCAAGCTGCAGGAGCAGCTGCTCGAGACGTGGAGCCAGGAGAAGCGCACCGTCGTGTTCATCACCCACGACGTCGACGAGGCCGTCTACCTCGCCAACCGCGTCGTCGTGATGGCGGCCCGCCCCGGCCGCATCCACGAGGTCATCGACGTCGACCTGCCCTACCCGCGCACGGAGGACATGCGCCTCAGCCCCGAGTTCACCGCCCTGCGCAACCGCGTCTGGCACGCGGTGTACCACCAGGACGGCAACCACTAACCCCACCACCCCAGCAGCACCGACGGGCGCAGCAGACAACAGCGTCTGCCGGCATCCGCCCACCACCGCGCCGTCAACAGCGACGGCCCGAACCACAGGAGAAGCAATGAAGCACACTGCAATCAAGCGCGGAATGGTCGCAGCGTTCGCGGCAGCCGCCCTCGTTCTCACCGGCTGCGCCGCCGGCGACACCCCCGCAGCGGGCGGTGCCGAGAGCGCCGCTCCCGCCGAGAAGCCCATCGAGATCACCTTCGGCTACATCGCCGACTTCAACGGCGCCAGCGTCCACGCGATCGCCGCGGAGCTCGGCCTGTGGGAGAAGTACGGCCTCAAGGCAGAGACCCCGGTCTTCACCAACGGCCCGCTGCAGATCCAGGCCCTCGGCACCGGCGACCTCGACTTCGGCTACGTCGGCCCGGGCGCCATGTGGCTGCCGGCCTCCGGCCAGGCCCAGGTCATCTCCGTCAACGCCACCGGCAACGGCGACCGCGTGATCGCGCAGCCCGGCATCGAGTCGATCAAGGACCTCAAGGGCAAGACGGTCGCCGTTCCAGAGGGCACCTCCGGCGACATGATCCTCAACCTCGCCCTCGAGTCGGCCGGCATGACCATCGCCGACGTCGAGAAGGTCGTCATGGACCCGGCCACGGCCGTCGCCGCCTTCGCCTCCGGCCAGGTCGATGCCGCCGGCCTCTGGTACCCGCTGATCAGCACCATCGAGACCCAGGTTCCCGACCTGGAGATCCTCGCCTCCAACGAGGACTTCAAGGACACCGTCGCGTTCGCCTCCGGCTTCGTAGGCGCCAACGACTTCGTCGCCGAGAACCCCGAGGCCACCACCAAGGTGCTGCAGGTCGTGCGCGAGGCCCTCGACTACCGCAAGGCTAACCTCGACGAGGTCATCGAGCTCACCGCGAAGATGATGAAGCTCGACCCCGAGGTCGTCAAGACCGACGCGGGCAACGTCACCTACTTCGACTCGGCTGAGCTCGACGCCCTGATCGAGGACGGCACCGTCCACAGCTGGCTCACCGGCATGAACAACTACTTCGTGGGCGCAGGCAAGGTCACCGACCCGGCCGACCCCGCCACCTACTTCACCAGCGAGCTGTTCCTCGCCGCCGGCACGAAGTAACGCAGCACCCGCCCGCCCCGGCGGGCACCGGATGCCGCGGCGCCAGTACGCACTGGCGCCGCGGCATCCGCACTCACACCGTCACCACCACACCGCAACACCGCTTCACAACAGGACGAGAACCGATGAAGACACCCCGCAAGCGCCCCAACATTGTGCTGATCCTGACCGACGACCACGCCGCGCACGCGATCAGCGCGTACGGCTCGGTCGTCAACCAAACGCCGCGCATCGATGAGATCGCCGCGTTGGGGCGCCGCATCGACCACTGCTACTGCACCAACGCGTTGTGCACGCCGAGCCGGGCGTCGATCCTGACCGGCACGCACAGCCACGTCAACGGGGTGACGACGCTGGACACCCCGATCGACGCCTCGCAGACGACGTTCGTGTCGCTGCTGAAGGCGCAGGGCTATCGCACGGGCATCGTCGGCAAGTGGCACATGGGCGAGGGCGAGGGGCACGACCCGCAGGACTTCGACTACTGGGCGGTGCTGCGCGAGCAGGGCGAGTACTTCAACCCGCAGATCCTCAGCGCCGACGGCGTCCGGATCGAGCCGGGCTACGCCACGGACATCATCACCGACCTGTCGATCGACTGGGTCAACTCCCTGGAGGGGGAGGAGCCGTGGTGCCTGCTCATCCACCACAAGGCGCCGCACCGCTCGTGGGAGCCGGACGAGAAGCACCAGGGCATGTACGCCGGCCAGCGGATCCCGGTGCCGGCCACGTTCGATGACGACTACGCCGGCCGTTCCAGCGCCGCCAAGCACGCCACGATGCGGGTCGCCGAATACCTGACCATGAAGGACCTCAAGGTCGCGCCGCCGGAGGGGCTGACCCCGGAGGAGTTGGCGCTGTGGAAGTACCAGCGCTACATGGAGGACTACCTGGCCTGCGTGGCCTCGGTCGACGACAACGTCGGCCGTGTCACCGACTGGCTGCGGGAGCGCGGCGACTTCGACGACACGCTGCTGATGTACACCTCGGACCAGGGCTTCTTCCTCGGCGACCACGGCTGGTTCGACAAGCGGTTCATGTACGAGGAGTCGATCCTGATGCCGCTGGTGCTGAGCTACCCGAACGCGATCGAGCCGGGCGTGCCGCTGGAGCAGATGGTGACGAACGTCGACTTCGCCCAGACGATCCTGGAGGCGGCCGGGGTGGAGCCGGCCGAGCGGATGCAGGGGGTGAGCTTCTGGCCGCAGCTGACGCACTCGCCGGACGCGCCCACCCGGGACGGGGTGTACTACCGGTACTACGAGAACGACGACCAGCACCACCACGCGCTGGCGCACTACGGCATCCGCACCGAGCGGTACAAGCTGATCTACTTCTACAACGACGGAATGGGGCTGCCCGGCAGCTCCGAGCACGTCTACCCGCCGGAGTGGGAGCTCTACGACATGCAGCTCGACCCGGAGGAGCTGGTGAATGTCTACCACTCGGCCGAGTACGCGCACGTGATCGACGAGCTGACCGTGCAGCTGTGGCAGTTGCAGGCGTCGCTCGGCGACGAGCCGCACCATAGCCAGCCGGTGCCGGCCGGGCTGCGGGCGGCCGAGCCCGCCGCCTAGGCGGTCCGCACGGCCCGCACGGCCCGTCGCCTACGCCAGTTCAGCACGGATCGCGCCAGCTGAGCTGGCGCGGTTCCGGCTGAACTGGCGTAGGAGGGTTCAGCCGCGCCGCGGCCAGGCCCGCCAGCCGTGGGGGAGCGCGGCGAGGGTGGCGGATGCCGCGGCCAGCCGCTCGGCCGACACCGTCGTCGGGGCGCCCCCGCTGCCGCTGCGGGAGCCGGTCTGCGCCCCGTTCTCGTCGAAGAACACGAGGCTGTGGCTCACCTCGGCGCCCGGCCCGGAGCCCAGTTCCTCCGTGTAGGCGCCGTTCACCACCGCCAGCACGAGCTCCTCGAGCTCGACGGCCTGCGCCTCGGCGGTGTCGTCGCAGGCGTCGCAGCCGCAGATCGGGTGCGGGAAGGTGTGCAGCACGCCGGCCTCGACGAAGACGCCGGGGAACGCGGTGAACGCGAAACTGAGCGATGCGGCATCCGGGCTCTCTGGAACGACCCGCACCACCTCGACCACGTCGTCCTGCGCGTGCAGCAGCGGTGGATCGAAGCCGCCGCCGGGGGCGTCGGGCACCGCGCTCTCGCGCCACACGCTCACCGCGTAGGCCTGCTCGAGATAGTCGATCAGGGCGTTCGCGACGGTGTGCAGCCCGGCGAAGCGCTCGGGGTGGCTGACCCGGCTGTAGCTGTCGGGGTCCGGGCCGTCCGCGCCCCAGCGGTTGCCATAGGGGATCGGCTGCCCAGCGGCATCGGAGTAGTCGGATGCGGGCAGGGCGGGCCGGGTGTAGCGCGGGGCCCCGGATGGCGCAGGCTGCGGCGCCGGCCAGGCGCGCATCCGCTCAAGCCGGCGCTCCTGCTCTGCGGCGTCACGCGCGTCGTCCTGTTCTGCGGCGGCCCATTCAGCGAGCATCGCGGCGGCGCCCTCTGGGGGCGGGGTGCCGGAGCCCGCGACCGCGCCGGAGCCCGCGACCGTGCCGGAGCCCGCGCCCGTGCCGGCGCTGTTCGGCGGTATCGCGGTGATCGCATCGAGAATGCTCCCGACGTCGAAGCTCATCCGCCCGGCACCGACCTCGGCCGGCCGCCCCGCCCCGATCGCGCGCCAGTTCGCATCTGTCCGCAGTGCGACGATGGCGTTGCCGAGGAAGACCGTCGCCGCAGCGCGCAGCCGGGCGTCCTCGTTCAGCGCGGCGGCGTGCAGCAGGGCGAAGCGCAGCAGGGTGAGCGGGTCGCCGGCGAGATCGGCGGGGCTGGCGCCGCGTTCCCGTGCGAAGGCGAGGAAGGGCGCGTAGCCCTCGACGTGGCGAACCGGGGCCGGGGCGGCGACGGGTGCGGCATCCGCCTCGGCACTGAAGACCTCCCAGCCGAAGCTGCCGCCACCGGGTGCGGGCATCGGCACGGCCGGGCCGTCGAACAGATCCTCCTGCGCGCTCATGGCCAGAGCCTAGCGGCGGTGGCAGCGCGCCGGCCCGGCGGATGCCGCCGCACACAGAAGTGCAAACAAACGGTTGCAGGACGCGTTTCGTCGTGCAATTATGTGGTTGCAGATCGAGGAAGGGATCCACCATGACCGAGACAGCGGAGCGCGACGAGCTGGACAGCATCGAGCGCAGCATCGAGATTGACGCCAGTGCCGAGAGGGTCTGGGAGCTGATCGCGGAGCCGGGCTGGTACATCAACACCGGCACCGTCATCGAGCACGAGATCCGCCAGGAGGACGGCTACGTCGTGGTGATCGACCCGACCTACGGCGAGTTCCCGCTGCGCACCGTCGCCCTTGAGCCCCCGCGCTACGCCGCCTTCCGCTGGTTCAACCTCGAGGGCGTCGACCGCTCGGGCTCGGATGCCACGGAGGCGACGACCCTCGTCGAGTTCTGGATCAGCGAGCGGCCGGGCGGCGTCACCCTGCGCGTGCTGGAGACCGGGTTCGCCGCGCTCCCCGTCGACGCGGCCAAGCGCCGCGCCGCCCTCGAGAACAACACGGAGGGCTGGGAGGTCGAGCTCGACGCGGCCAAGGCCCACCTCGAAGCGGCCGCGGCATGAGTGCTGCGCCGTCTGAGGCCCGGCCGGCCCCGCTGACCGCCGTCTTCGCCGCCCTCGGCGACGACACCCGCTGGCAGATCCTGGTGCGACTGGGCGCGGAGCCGGCCTCGGCGTCGGCGCTGAGCACGGAGTTCCCGATCAGCAGGCAGGCCCTCGCCAAGCAGCTCGAGGTGCTGCGCGGAGCCGGCCTGGTCGAGGCCGAGCGGCACGGCCGCGAGCTGCGCTACCGGGCCATCGGCGCCGCGCTCGGCGAGGCCGCACGGCGGCTCGAGCGGGTGGCCAGCGGCTGGGACGAGCGGCTCGCCGCGATCAAGGCCGCCGCGGAGGCCGCCGCACCCGCCGAGGCGGGTGCGGAGCGGCACCGGGAGTAGCCGGCGCAGTGTTGCCGGCGCAGTGTTGTCGGGGCACTGTTGCCGCGGCATCCGGGCTCGTACTGTGGAGCCAACCGGAAACTTTTCGGAGAATTTCGGATGCCGTGTCGATCGGAGCCCCGCCCGTTCGACGTCTGGGTATGAGGCGGTTCTGCCTCACGCCGATCGAGAGGGTACGACCATGAAGTTCATGATGCTGCTGCAGTCCGACGAGTCCAACTCCGTCACCAATGGCCCGGAGGAGGAGGCACTCAACCGGATGGGCGCGTACAACGAGGAGCTCATCAAGGCCGGCGTGATCCTGGCCGGCGAGGGCCTGCACCCGACGTCGGAGGGCGTGCGCCTGACGTACGACGGCGACGACCGCACCGTGGTCGACGGCCCGTTCACCGAGTCGAAGGAGCTGCTGGCCGGCTTCTGGATCATCGACGTCGCCTCCAAGGAGGAGGCGATCGAGTGGGCCAAGCGCATCCCGCTGCCGGAGGGCCAGGTGGAGGTGCGCCAGGTGTTCGAGCTCGCCGACTTCGACCAGAGCAACGAGTACGTGCAGAAGGAGAAGGTCTGGCGCGAGGAGATGGGCACGTCGCGCACCGCGTGAGCCACGCCGCCGCCCTGCGCCAGTTCGTGGCGCTCCGCGCCACACCATGTGGCGCGGAGGCCTGCGAACTGGTGCAGGGCGGCACGCGCGTGCACAGCGGCAGGGGTGCCGGATGACGGACGCCGCGGGCGCCGCGGGCGCCGCGCGGCGCGCGGTCGAGGCCGTGTGGCGGATCGAGTCCGCCCGCCTGATCGCCACGCTGGTGCGCTTCACCGGTGACGTCGGCCAGGCCGAGGAACTGGCCCAGGATGCCCTCGTCGCCGCGCTCGAGCAGTGGCCGCGCTCCGGCGTCCCGCGCAACCCGGGGGCCTGGCTCACCACCGTCGCCAAGCGCCGGGCGATCGACCAGTGGCGCCGGCAGGCCGCGTTCGAGCACCGGGCGGCGGCGCTCGCCGAGGAGCTGCGGGTCGCGGATGCCGCGGCCGAGGCCGCCGCCGCGGCATCCGGAACCGCGCCGGCCGCCGCCGCCTCGAGCGCGCTGGCCGGTGCCCCGCTGTCGGTGCAGACCCGGCCGGACCTCGCCGTGCTGCAGCCGATCGACGACGAGCTGCTGCGGCTGATCTTCATCGCCTGCCACCCGGTGCTCGGCCGCGACGCCCGGGTCGCGCTCACCCTGCGCCTGCTCGGCGGGCTCACGGCCGAGCAGATCGCCCGAGCCTTCGTCGTGCCGACCGCGACCATGCAGCAGCGCATCGTGCGCGCCAAGAAGGCGCTGGCCGCCGCCGGAGTGCCGTTCGAGGTGCCGGAGCGGGCGGAGTTCGCCGCCCGGCTCGACTCGGTGCTCGCCGTGGTCTACCTCATCTACAACGAGGGCTACTCGGCCAGCTCCGGCGACGACTGGATGCGGCCGGAGCTCGGTCGGGAGGCTCTGCGGCTCGGCCGCGTGCTCGCCGAGCTGCTGCCGCGGGAGCCCGAGGTGCACGGGCTCGTCGCGCTGATGGAGATCCAGTCCTCGCGGCTGGGCGCGCGCACCACGCGGGAGGGCGAGCCGATCCTGCTGCTCGAACAGGACCGCGGCCGCTGGAACCAGCTGCTGATCCGGCGCGGCCTCGCCGCCCTCGAGCGGGCGGAGCGCTGCGCGGCCGCCCGCGGGGCCGAGCCCGGGAACTACCAACTGCAGGCCGAGATCGCCGCCTGCCATGCCCGCGCACTGACGGCGGATGCCACCGACTGGGCGCAAATCGCCGACATCTACGCGCGGCTGGCCCGGCGGGTGCCCTCGCCCGTCGTCGACCTCAACCGCGCGGTCGCGCTCGCGATGGCGCGCGGGCCGGCCATCGGGCTCGTGCTGGTGGACGCGCTCGTCGCCGAGGGCCGGCTCGCCGGCTACCACCTGCTGCCGAGCGTGCGCGCCGACCTCTTGCAGAAACTGGGTCGGCGGGAGGAGGCTCGGGAGGAGTACGAGCGCGCGGCGGCGCTCGCCGGCAACGAGCGAGACCGCGCCCTGCTATTGAACCGGGCCCGTGCGCTCGGACCGCGACGCGGCTGAGCGGCATCCGCTCTGCGCCAGTTCTGGCCCACCGCGCCACCCAGCCGGCTCGGAATACCCCTAGGGGGTATAGGGTTGAAGTGTCTGACGGAGGGAATGCGCCATGCAGAACGAGACTCGACACGGGGCGGATGACGCGCACGCGGGGCATGCCGGCCACGAGATGACCGGCCACGCACCGAGCTCGCACGAGCACGGTGCGCACGACATGGCCGCCCACGAGCACGCCGGCCACGACATGGACGACCACGCAGGCCACGACATGGACGACCACGCCGTGCACTTGCACGGCGAGCACGCCGGGCACAGCGTGGCGATGTTCCGCGACAAGTTCTGGTGGAGCCTCGTGCTCTCGATCCCCGTCGTCATCTTCAGCCCGATGGTCGCGCACCTGCTCGGCTACCACCTGCCCGAGTTCCCCGGCTCCACCTGGATCGCCCCGGTGCTCGGCACCGTCATCTTCTTCTACGGCGGCCTGCCCTTCCTGCAGGGCGCGGTGCGCGAGCTGAAGAGCCGCCAGCCCGGCATGATGACGCTCATCTCGATGGCGATCTCGGTCGCCTTCATCGCCTCCTGGGCGACGAGCCTCGGCTGGGGGCTCGACCTCGACTTCTGGTGGGAGCTCGCGCTCCTCATCGTCATCATGCTGCTCGGCCACTGGATCGAGATGCGGGCGCTCGGCGCGGCATCCGGGGCCCTCGACGCCCTCGCGGCCCTGCTGCCGGACACCGCCGAGAGAGTCAACGGCGCCGCCACCGGCAACGACATCGCTGAGGTGCCGATCGGCGAGCTCACCGCCGGCGACGTCGTGCTCGTGCGCTCCGGTGCCCGCGTCCCGGCCGACGGCGTGATCGTCGACGGCGCCGCCGAGCTCGACGAGTCGATGATCACGGGGGAGTCCGCCGCCGTGCCGCGCGCCCTCGGCGACACCGTCGTGGCCGGCACCGTCGCCACCGACAGCGCCATCCGGGTGCGCGTGACCGCCGTCGGCGACCAGACCGCGCTCGCCGGCATCCAGCGCCTCGTCGCCGAGGCCCAGGCCTCCAGCTCGCGCGCCCAGGCGCTCGCCGACCGCGCCGCGGCCCTGCTGTTCTACTTCGCCGCCGGGGCCGGTGTCCTCACCTTCATCGCCTGGATGCTGCTCGGCAGCGTCGACGACGCCATCACGCGCACCGTCACAGTTCTCGTGATCGCCTGCCCGCACGCCCTCGGCCTGGCGATCCCGCTGGTCATCGCGATCTCGACCGAGCGCGCGGCCCGCGCCGGCGTGCTGGTGAAGAACCGCCTCGCCCTCGAGCGCATGCGCCATGTCGAGGTCGTGCTGTTCGACAAGACCGGCACCCTCACCAAGGGCGAGCACGCGGTGACGGATGTCGCCGTCGCCGGCGGTCAGCAGCGCGGCGAGGTGCTGCGTCTGGCCGCCGCGACCGAGCAGTCGAGCGAGCACCCGGTGGCCCGCGCCATCGTGGCCGCCGCGCTCGCCGAGGCCGCCCGGCAGGCGGATGCCGCCGGCGCGCCAGAGGACGAGGCGCGCTTCGGCCACGTCGCAGACTTCCGTTCCCTCACGGGCATCGGCGTGCGCGCCGTCGTCGACGGCGTCGAGTACGCGGTCGGCGGCCCTCGCCTGCTGGCGGACGAGAACCTCGAGGTGCCGGCCGAGATGCAGCGGGAGGTCGACGGGTGGAAGGCCCGCGGCGCCTCCGTGCTGTACCTCGTGCGCGCCGGCTCCGCCGCGGCAGCCGTGCCCGCGGCGATTGTGCTGGGCGCCTTCGCCCTGCAAGACGAGGTGCGCGCCGAGTCGCGCGCGGCGATCGCGGCACTGCACGCGCGCGGCATCCGGGTCGCCATGATCACGGGTGACGCCAAGCAGGTGGCGGATGCCGTCGGCGCCGACCTCGACATCGACGAGGTGTTCGCCGAGGTGTTGCCCGGCGACAAGGCCGCGCAGGTGGCCGCGCTGCAGGCGCGCGGACTCACGGTGGCGATGGTCGGCGACGGCGTGAACGACGCCCCCGCGCTGGCCCGCGCCGACATCGGCATCGCGATCGGCGCCGGAACCGACGTCGCCGTCGAGTCGGCCGGCGTCGTGCTGGCCGCCAACGACCCGCGGGCCGTGCTCTCGATCATCGAGCTCTCGCACGCGAGCTACCGCAAGATGATCCAGAACCTGGTCTGGGCGGCCGGCTACAACGTCATCTCGGTGCCGCTGGCCGCCGGAGTGCTGGCCGGAGTCGGCTTCGTGCTCTCGCCCGCGGCAGGCGCCGTGCTGATGTCGCTCTCGACGATCGTCGTCGCGCTGAACGCCCAGCTGCTGCGCCGCATCGACCTCGACCCCGCGCGCCTCGCCCCGGCCGTGCGCGGGCAGAAGGCGCCGGTCGCCTGATCGCGCGGACGCCGCAGGCTGCAGTGTCCGCGGATCCGCTCAGGGCTTCGGGCGCTGCGCTGCTCCTTCGTCGCGGCGCGGCGCCCTCGAGCCGACGTGCAGATCTCCCGTTGGCTCGAGGGAGCGCCAGCGACCGAAGCCAACCGCGCGAGACCGGCGCCCTCGGGCCGACGTGCGGATCTCCCGTTGGTCGAGTCGGCCCGCCAGGGCCGTATCGAGACCCGGTTTCCGGCGGGAGGTCGTCTTTCGTGCGGGGTCTCGATACGCTCGTTCCTCGCTACTCGACCAGCGGGTCGGGAGCAGCGCGGTCGCGCGGGCTCCGGGGCTTCGGTCGCTCGTTCCTCGCTCCCTCCAGCCGACGTGGGTGTTCCCGTTGGCTCGAGGGAGCGCCAGCGACCGAAGCCAACCGCGCGAGACCGGCGCCCTCGAGCCGACGTGCGGATCTCCCGTTGGTCGAGTAGGCCCGCCAGGGCCGTATCGAGAACCGGTTTCCGGCGGGAGGCCGTCTCTCGTGCGGGGTCTCGATACGCTCGTCCCTCGCTACTCGACCAGCGGGTCTGGAGTAGCGCGGTCGCGCGGGCTCCGCGACACCGGCGGGCGGAGCCGGACGCCCTAGCTGCGGGCCTTCGCCGGGATTAGCACCTCGCGGATCAGCAGGATGATGCCGGCCGAGATCGGGATCGCGACGAGCGCGCCGCCGAGGCCGGCCAGTGTGCCGCCGGCGAGGGCCGAAATCAGCACGATCGAACCGGGCACCTGCACCGCCTTGCTCATCACGCGCGGGGTGAGGATGTACGCCTCCACCTGCATGTAGATCAGCATCGAGATCAGGGTGATCAGTGCGGCCGTCGGTGAGACGAAGAGCGCGATAACCGTCATGAACGCCGTCGTGATGACGGTACCGATGAGCGGGATCAGCGTGATGAAGAACACGATGACGCCGACGATGAACGCGAAGCTCACGCCGACCAGGGTGAGCACGATCACGCTGAACACCGAGTTGATGAACGCCAGCACGACCATGCCGCTCAGGTAGCGTCCGACGGAGTCCAAGATCCTGTTGGCGTACCCGCTGAACACCTCACGGTGGGATGCCGCGACGAGCGAGTAGGCGGCGGTCTTCATGGTGTCGAGGCCCGCCACGAACCAGATGGTGAGCACCGCGACGAAGAAGGCGCTGCTCACGGCATCCGTCACGGCGACGCCCACCTGCACCGCCCCGCCGCCGATCGTCGCCCAGAACTTCGGGTCGGAGATCGTCTTCTGGGCCCAGTCGGTGATGTTGCCGATGATGCCGCCGGTGCGCTCGTCGAGCTGGGCGAACCAGCCGCTCGACTCCAGCGCAGCGAACTGCGCGGGCACCGAGCGCACGAATTCCTGGATCTGACCGACCAGGAACGGGATCACGATGAGCAAGATCGTGGCGATCAGGCCGACGATGAGCGCGATCACGGTGACGATCGCCCAGCCCCGCGGCAGCCCGAGCTTCTGGAACCAGCGCAGCAGCGGGTCGAGCCCGAGGGCGATGAACAGCGCGGCGAAAACCGAGATCAGCACCGAGCTGAGGTTGAACAGCGTGAGCGCGAGCACCAGCGCGATGAGCACGCCGATCGTCACCGTGAAGCCCCAGCGCAGCGGGTGCTCGTGGAACATGCTCGGCTTCGGATTGTGCTGCTCTGCGCGTGCGCGGTGCACGATCGTTCCGCGTGGCATGGGTGGCCCCCTCGTTGTGGCAGCCTCGTGGCCGCCGACTCGTTGCCAACAGTATGTCCTGCCGGGCGAGCGGATGCCGCGTTGACGCGCCTACGCGCCCTTGCCGGGAACCACCAGCTCCTTGTAATAGCTGGCGTGCGCGGGGTAGTAGTGCTCCCACTCCGGCAGCGTCTTGCCCGCGCGGGCGGCGATCAGCCGGTCGAGGTAGTAGTCCCAGCCGGGGCCCATCGTCGCGGCCTCAGCGGGATTGTGCAGGCGCTGGCCGAGGGTCAGCGTGGTCAGGCCGCCGGCCTCGGTGAGGTGGCAGAACACGCGCATCTTGTCTGGCCCCTCCCGCGACTCGGCCAGGAAGCTGTGCGGGGCGTGGCACTCCAGGATGCTCACGTACTCCCACTCGGCCTCCGGCTCGCTGGTCATGCGGAACTTGACCCCGCCCGTGTACGGCTGCCCGGTATAGGTGCCGATCCACTTCTCCATCTCGTGCGGGTTCGTCAGGCTGAACCAGACGTCCGCGATCGGTGCGGCGAAGAGCCGGTCCAGCAGCAGGTAGAGGCCGTCATCGCGGTGGGCGAATCGTCCGGTGGGCTTGGGTGACATGTCGACCTCCGCGTGCTGCAGTTGCCAGGCCCGGGGGAACAACACCCCACCGAGTCATTCTTTGCTTCAGGCTACCCCCACGATGCTGGCGAGGGGCAAGGAATAATTCGCCCGGCGCCGGGCGAGCGCTCAGCGCTCCGCGTCGTACGCCGCCCTGCTCCGCTGAATCTCGTCGTGGTTGGCATCCGCCCAGCGCACGAGGCCGAGCACCGGCGCGATCAAGGTGCGTCCGAGCGGCGTGACCTCGTACTCGACGCGCGGCGGAATCTCGGGGTAGCTGGTGCGCGAGACGAGCCCGTCGCGCTGCAGCTGGCGCAAGGTGTGGGTGAGCATGCGGTGCGAGATGCCGGTCACGTTGCGGTGCAGCGCGGTGAAGCGCTGCGGGCCGGCGTCGAGCATGCCGATGACGAGCAGGCTCCACTTGTCGCCGATGCGGGCCAGCACGTCCTTGATCAGGCCGCTGTCCGAATGGCCGGCGCTGCACGGCCCGCGGTCCTCCAGGGTCACATCGGTGCCCGTCTCAGCCATGTGGCACGCCTCCGTTTCTTACTTTTTGGTGCGTGACGCACCGAGAAGTGCAGGGCCCCAGTGCGGAATGATGACTGACTGTCCGTGCGTTACTCACTAATCGTAACCATCGGATGCCCGCATCCACCGACTCTGGGAGAACACATGACCATCGCACTCTGGATCGCCACCGGCGTCCTCGCCGCCCTCTACCTGCTGGCCGGGTTCATGAAGGCCACGACGCCCTACGAGACGATCGGCACGAAGATGCCGTGGGTGAACAGCTTCAAGCCGAGCCAGGTGAAGACCATCGGCGTGCTCGAGGTCCTTGGCGGGCTGGGCCTCGTCCTGCCGCAGGCAACCGGGATCCTGCCGTGGCTCACGGTCGTCGCCGCCTTCGCGCTCGTCCTCGTGCAGATCGTGGCCGCCGTCGTGCACGTGCGCCGCCGGGAGTTCTCCTCGCTGCCGATCAATGGCGTGCTCGCCGTCTTCGCACTGGCCGTCGGGGTGCTCTGGCTCGTCTAGGAACGGCCTGCGGGGCGCGGCGGGGCGTGCGAGACGCGGCGTATCGTCTGCGCTAGCATCGCGAGTAATCAGGGGCCAGCGATGCTCCGGTGCACTGTCACGGCGCACCGACCATGAGTGAGGGGAACGAATGTCCACGAAGTCCAGTGCAGCCGTCGACGTGGCGGCGAAAGCCTCTTGGCTGCCCCTGATCGTCGTTGTCCTCACCCAGATCCAGGCGTCCTTCGCCGTGAACGCGCTCACCGTGTCGATGGCCGGCATCACGAGCGACCTGCACACGCCGGCCACATCGGTCGGCACCGCGATCACGGCGGGCACCTTCGCCATGGCGGCGTTCATCCTGCTCGGCGCCAAGATCGGCGCCCGCTTCGGCACCCGCCTGGTGTTCCAGATCGCCGTCGTCATCCACGGACTGGCCATGGCGGTCGTGGCGCTCGCCCAGACGCCGGCCATGCTGTTCGTGGCGCAGGCGGCATCCGGCGCCGTCATCGCCCTGATCGCGCCCGCCCTGACCGTGTTCATCGCCAGCAACTTCAAGGGCGATCAGCAGGCCCGCTCGATCGGCCTGCTCGCCGCCGCCATCCCGGCGGCCGGCGTGCTCGCGCTGCTCATCGCCGGCGCCTTCGCGTCGACGATCGGCTGGCGCTGGTCGTTCGCCCTCATCGTCGGCCTCGCCGTCATCAACCTCCTGCTCAGCTTCCGGCTGAAGAAGATCGAGCCGCAGAAGGACCTGCTCATCGACTGGGTGGGCGCGCTCTACGCCGCCGTGTCGGTGATCCTGCTCAGCTTCGGCTTCAGTGGCCTGGCCAGCTGGGGCGCCGTGCTGGCGACGGATGACGCGCCGTTCAACGTTCTCGGGGTCTCCCCGGCCCCGGTGCTGATCGTGGCCGGCATCATCGTCGGTCAGCTGTTCTTCTCCTGGATCCGCAAGCAGCAGAAGGCCGGCAAGCCGCGCATCTTCGACCTGGCCGTGCTGAAGAGCAGCAAGGAGAAGGCGATCACCGCCTGCATGGCGATGATGCTCTTCGTCGGCACCGCCGCGAACTTCCTCATCCCGCTGTACCTGCAGGTGGTGCAGGGCCGCACCAGCTTCGAGACCTCGCTCGCGATCATCCCCTACACGCTGTCCATCTTCCTGGCCAGCACCTTCGTCGCCAGCCTGTACAAGCGCTTCCCGCCGCGGCAGATCGCCCGCGCCGGCTTCGTCGTCGTGGCCTTCGGCCTGATCCTGCTCGCCTTCACCATCCAGTACGGCTGGGGTCAGGCGTTCGTGGTGATCGGCCTCATCACGCTCGGCCTCGGCCAGGGCTCGATCGTCGCCCTCGTCTTCAACACGCTGCTCTCGGCCGCCCCCAAACGCCTCGCCGGCGACGTCGGCGCCTGGCGCGGTCTCGTGCACAACATGTCCGGCTCCGTCGGCATCGCCGTCGCGAGCGTCTTCGCCGTGACCCTGCTCGGCACCCTCATCCAGACCGCCGCAGACGACCACCCGGAGATCCCCTCCTCGCTGATCGAACAGGTCGACATGAACAACGTCAACTTCCTCACCAACGAGCAGCTGGCCGTTGTGCTCGATGCGACGACCGCCGACCAGGTCCAGGCGGATGCCGCGTTCGAGATCAACGCCGACGCGCGCCTGCGCGCGCTGCAGATCTCGCTGCTCGGCCTGGCCGGCATCGCGCTGCTCGCGATCGTGCCGGCGGGGCGGATGCCGAACCGCCTGCCCGGCGACCTGCCGGAGCTGCTGGAGACCAACCCGCGGCGCGGCGACGAGGAGCGGGACGACGCGGAGATTGCCGCGGCCGAAGCGGACGCGCGCTAGCCGCAACGTTAGCCTGAGGAGTGCGGGCCAGGCTCACGCCTCCGCCCGCACGTGCCACGCTGAGACACCGCGCAGAACAACTGCGCTGAACAACCGCGCCGAACAATTGCGCCGAACAACTGCGCACAAGAACCGCGCCGAACCGAGGAGACGCCAATGCCCGAACTCGACCACACCCTCATCCCGGGCGACTTCGCCCGGCTGCCCTCCCAGGCGGCGCCCGCCACGGTGGTCTTCGTCGACGAGTTCTCGCCGGAGCTGGACGCCACGGGCTACTTTGTCGCCGCCGAGGGCGACGTCGCCCCGCAGCTCGGCGCCACCCGCGAGCAGCTGGCGAAGCTCGGCTTCGAGGGCAAGGCCGGCCAGACGCAGACCGTGCTCACGGCATCCGGCGCCCTGGCGATCGCGGTCGGGCTCGGCAGCCTCGAGCTGGCCGCGCTGGAGGGCGAGCAGGTCGACGCCGATGCAGCGGATGCCGCCGCGAACGCCCTGCGCGACGCCGGCGCCGCCTTCGCGCGCGCCGCAGCCAGCCACGCCCGCATCGGGCTGGACCTCGCCTCTATCAGCGCGCTCGGATCCTCCGCCGCGCTCGACGCCGCCGGCGTCGACGCACTCGTCGAGGGCGTGCTGCTGGCCCGCTACCGCTTCAACGCCCTCAAGGCGAAGCCGAAGGGCACCGCGCTGGAGACGCTCGAGCTGCGCGACGCTGCCCACATCGACGGCGCCGCCGAGGCCGTGCGCCACGCCGTGATCGGCGCCCGCGCCGCCAACGTCGCGCGCGACCTCTGCAACAACCCTCCCGGCCACCTGACCGCCACGAACATCGCCGACCTCGCCGTCGAGCTGGCCGCCCAGCACGGCTTCAGCGCCGAGGTGTTCGACAAGCAGGCGCTGATCGAGCTCGGCTGCGGCGGCCTGCTCGGCGTCAACGCCGGCAGCCACGAAGAGCCGCGCATGGTCAAGCTGCACTACACGCCGGCATCCGGTGCCCCCGCCGAGCGCGGCCACCTGGCCCTCGTCGGCAAGGGCATCATGTACGACTCTGGCGGAATCAGCCTCAAGCCCTCCGATCCCATGCACCTGCTGATGAAGATGGACATGGGCGGCGCGGCGGCCGTGCTCGGCGCGTTCACCGCGCTCCGCGACCTCGGCGTGGAGACCGAGGTCACCGGCTTCCTGATGTGCACCGACAACATGCCCTCCGGCACGGCGACCAAGCTCGGCGACGTGCTGATCGCCCGCAACGGCACCACCGTGGAGGTGAAGAACACGGATGCCGAGGGCCGCCTGGTCATGATGGACGCCCTCGCGCTCGCCGCCGAGGAGAAGCCCGACGCGATCGTCGACATCGCCACGCTCACCGGCGCCGTGCTGATGGCGCTCGGCCAGGCGACGGCCGGCGTGATCGGCAACAACCAGGACGTCGTCGACCAGCTGCTGGATGCGGCGGCCACCGTCGACGAGCCGGCCTGGCAGCTGCCGCTGGAGAAGAAGTACCGCAAGCAGCTGGACTCCGACATCGCCGACCTCGGCAACATCGGCGGCCGCTTCGCCGGTGCGACGACCGCTGCACTGTTCCTCAACGAGTTCGTGGACGGCCTGCCCTGGGCGCACCTGGACATCGCCGGAACGATGCAGTCCGACTCCGACGACGCGTGGCGCTCGGCGGGGGCGACCGGCTACGGCGCGCGCCTGCTCGCCGATTTCGCGCTGAACTTCACCCCCGTTCAGTAGCGCCGTTGCCGGCGGTGCTCCCGTTGGGAGGGAGGCCCTTGGGCCGTATCGAGACCCGGCTTCCAGTGGGGATCCCGTTGGTCGAGTAGGCCCGCCAGGGCCGTATCGAGACCCTGGCAGGGCGTGAAACGGTGTCGGGTGCGGGGTCTCGATACGCTCGTTCCTCGCTACTCGACCAGCGGTGGGGTGCGACTCCCGTGTCGTTCGGGGAGCGCCGGCGGCCGAAGCCAACACGTGCTGCCCGCCTCGCGTCGGCTTCGGGGGCTGCGCTGCTCCTTCGTCGCGGCGCGGCCCCCTCGAGCCGACGTGGCTCTCCCGCTGGTCGAGTAGGCCCGCCAGGGCCGTATCGAGACCCTGGCAGGGCGTGAAACGGTGTCGGGTGCGGGGTCTCGATACGCTCGTTCCTCGCTACTCGACCAGCGGTGGGGTGCGCCTTCCCCGTTGGCTCGAGGGAGCGCCAGCGACCGAAGCCGACAGCGCCCGTCCCGAAGAACCCCCACGAGGAGCCGCGACTGCGCTTCTCCACGCCAGCGGGGGTCTGGGGGTCGGCGGGGTGTCGAGTTATGACGGTTTCGGCCGGGCCCGCCTCGCACCCAACCGCAACCCACTCTCGAAAAAGGGGCCCGGGCGAAACCGTCATTGTTTGAGCTGAGGAGCCGACCCCCAGGCCCCCGCGGTATCCGCGGAGATGCCCTAGAGCGACTCCTCCAACACCGCCATGGCGGCATTGTGCCCGCCCAGCCCGCTGACTGCCCCGCCGCGCACCGCGCCGGAGCCGCAGATCAGCACGCGCGGGTGCGCCGTCGCGACGCCCCAGCGCTCGGCCGCTGTATCGCGGGGCGCGTCGTCCTCCAGGAACGGCCAGGACAGCGGGCCGTGGAAGATGTTGCCGCCTGAGAGGTTCAGCGCGTGCTCGAGGTCGAGGGTCGTCTTCGTCTCGATGCACGGGTTGCCGGCGGCATCCAGCATCACGACGTCCTTGATCGGCTCGGCCAGCACCGAGTTCAGCGAGGCCAGCACGGCCGCCTGCAGGCGCGCGCGGGTGGCGTCGTTGTTCTCCTCGGTCAGCCAGCGGTCCGGCGCGTGCAGGGCGAAGATGGTGAGCGTGTGCGCCCCGGATTCCGCGAGCTCCGGCCCGAGGATCGTCGGGTCGGCCAGCGTGTGGCAGTAGATCTCGCACGGCAGGATGTCGGGGATCTCGCCGCGCGCGGCCTCGGCGTACGTGCCCTCCAGCTGGCTGTACAGCTCGTTGATGTGGAAGGTGCCGCCGAAGGCCGCCTCGGGCGTGACGGTGGTGTCGCGCAGCTTCGGCAGCCGCTTCAGCATGAGGTTCACCTTGACCTGCGCACCCTCCGGGCGGGCGGCGACGGCATCCGCCGGGGCGTCGGCCGGCACCCCGACGCGGGCGCTCGATGCCCCGCCGGCGGCCAGCAGCTGGTCCAGCACGTAGGGGGAGACGTTCGCGAGCACCGTGGTGCCGACGGCGACCCGCTCGTGGCCGTTGCGCAGGTAGCGCACGGCGCCGTCGGCGGTGAGGCTGACCACGTCGGCGCCGGTGACGATCCGCGCCCCGGCGAGTCGGGCGGCGCGCTCGATCTCGCCAGAGACGGCGCCCATGCCGCCGATCGGCACGTGCCAGTCCCCGGTCTCGTTGCCGATCACGTGGTAGAGGAAGCACCGGTTGGCGTCCAGCGAGGGGTCGTCGCTCGAGGTGAAGGTCCCGATCAGCCCGTCGGTGGCGACGACGCCGCGCACGAGGTCGCTGTCGAAGCGCTCGGTGATCACCTGGCCGAGCGGGCGCTCGAAGAAGCTGGCCCAGAGGGCGTCGTCGTCGACCAGGCGGCGCACCTCGCTGCGCGTCGGCAGCGGCTCGCACACGGTCGGGAACAGGGCCTCCGCCACGCGCGCGGTGTCGGCGTAGAAGTCGTTCCAGGCGGCGAAGTCTCCGGCGGCGCCGACCCGGGCGAAGGAGGCGCGGGTGGCCCGGCGGTTGCTGTTGTCGACGAGCAGGCCGGTCTCGGTGTCGGCCGGGTTCGGGGTGTACGAGCTGAAGCGGCGGTGGGCCAGGCGGATGTCGAGGCCGAGCTCGTCGATGATGCGCTTCGGCAGTAGGCTCACCAGGTAGGAGTAGCGCGAGAGCCGGGCGTCGACGCCCTCGAACGCCGCGGCCGAGACGGCCGCGCCGCCCAGCCGCTCCTCGCGCTCGAGCAGGAGCACGCTCTTTCCCGCCTTGGCGAGGTAGGCGGCCGCAACGAGTCCGTTGTGCCCGCCGCCGACAATCACAACGTCGTGAGTAGCTTCAGTCATGGATCGAGCCTAGAGGCTGCGGATGCCGCCCCTGCCCGGCCCCGGGCGGCTCAGTATCCGCCGTTGCTGGAGTCGGCGTTGTCCAGGGTTCCGATCTCGGTGTCCGCGTCGTTGAAGACCGTCATCGTCGTGCCCTCGATCGTCGCCGTGTTCAGCGCGGACAGCCAGGTGTCAACGCCCTCGCAGGCCATCAGCGTCGACGCGACGTTCTCGAAGTCGATCGTGGTGCCGTCCAGCTGCCATCCACCGTTCAAGGTGTTGCAGCCGTCGGAGCCGGTGAAGCTGCCGTCATCCGAGAAGGTCAGGAACGGAACGCCCGTCGTGTCGACGGTGCCCCAGGTGCCGACCGGGTCCGGGCCGCCGGGCGTGCCGGCGCCGCTGTTCGCGCAGCCGGAGAGCCCGAGGGCCGCGACGGCCGCGACGGCAATGGCAACCGACGCGCGGGTGCGGCCGGCGCGGGCGCCAACGGTGCGTCGGCCTGAGCTGTGGCGGGGGAGGGTACTCGTCATCTGTGGCATCCGTTCGCGATGTGTGCCGGCCGTGGCCGGGCCCGATGGGCTCCACGGTAGCCCGTGCGCAGCGGGTATGCGAGCAATGGGATCAAAACGTTAGCGCCAGCACTACTCTCTAGCCATGGACCCCATCGCGATCACGCTGGCCATCCTGCTGGTTGCCGTCATCGCCTTCATGTCGAACCGGATTCCGGTCGGGCTCGTCGCGCTCGCCGTGGCCATCTCGCTCTGGGCGACGGGCATCCTCACCCTGGGTGAGGCGCTCGCCGGCTTCGCCGACCCGACCGTGTTGTTCATCGCCTCGCTGTTCGTGGTGAGCGAGGCGCTGGACGCCACCGGCGTGACGACCTGGGCCGGCCAGAAGGTGATCGGCGCGGCGGGCACGAGCACCCGCAAGCTGCTCGTCTACATCATGCTTCTGGTCGCGGTGCTCACCGCGCTGATCAGCGTGAATGGCGCCGTCGCCGCGCTACTGCCCGTCGTCGTGGTCGTCGCGGTGCGCGCCGGCCTCGCCCCCTCGCGGCTGCTGCTGCCGTTGGCCTTCGCCGCGCACGCGGGCTCGCTGCTCGCCCTCACCGGCACCCCGGTCAACATCATCGTCTCCGAGGCGGCCGTCGAGGCCGGCGATCGCGCGTTCGGCTTCTTCGAGTTCGGCCTCGTCGGGGTGCCGCTCGTCGTCGGCACTCTGCTGATCACGATGCTCCTCGGCAGAAGGCTCGTCCCCGTGCGCGCGGCCAGCGTCATGCCGCGCGACCTGAGCGACCACGCCCGCGTGCTGCGCGCGCAGTACGAGCTCGCCACGCCGCCGAACGAGCTGATCGACGCCGAGGGCGGCATCGCCGAGGTCGTCATCCCGCCGCGGTCCAGCCTGATCGGCCTCACGGTCTTCCCGGGCATGTGCACGCCGAGCGGCTCCCTGGTCATCCTGGCCGTGCAGCGCGGGGGCGAGCATCTCGAGGGGCCGGATGCGACGCTGGCCGCCGGCGACACCCTGCTGCTCGAGGGCAGCTGGGATGCGCTCGACGAGCACACCGCCGACCCCGATGTCCTCGTCGTCGACCCGCCCGATGTGCTGCGCCGCACCGTGCCGCTCGGCCCGCGCGCCGGCTGGGCCATCGGCATCCTGGCCGTCATGATCGCCGTGCTGGCGACGGGCCTCGTGCCGGCGGTCATCGCTGGCCTCGTGGCGGCGATGGCCATGGTGCTCACCCGCGCCGTGTCGGTGACACAGGCCTACCGCAGCATCTCGTGGACGACGGTCGTGCTCGTGGCCGGAATGATCCCGCTCTCGACCGCGTTCATGCAGACCGGCGCGGCCGACCTCATCGCCGACGGGCTGCTCGGCATGGTCGGTGACGCGGGCCCGCAGGTGGCGCTGTTCGCGCTCTGCCTGATCACCGTCGTGCTCGGCCAGCTCATCAGCAACACGGCCACGGTGCTGATCGTCATCCCGGTGGCCCTCTCGGTGGCCGCGACGAAGGACGTCTCGGTGCTGCCGTTCCTGATGGCGCTGACGGTCGCCGGCGCCGCCTCTTTCCTCACCCCGATCGCCACCCCGGCGAACATGATGGTGATGGGGCCGGCCGGCTTCAAGTTCACCGACTACTGGAAGCTCGGCCTGCCGCTGCTCCTCTTCTTCCTGGCCGTCGCGACCTTCTACGTGCCGCTGATCTGGCCGTTCTGAGCCGAGCGGGCCGTTCCGAGCCGCGGCCGGGCGTTTCGTTGCGCGTCAGTGACCCGGATGCCGCGGCAGCGCCCCTACGATGAGCACATGATCCGCTTTCTGATTCGGTCCGGTATCTTCGTCGTCTCCGCCGCGCTCGGTCTGCTCGTGGCGATGTGGCTGCTGCCCGAGTTCACCCTCAGCTGGAGCGGCGGCATCGTGGCGGTGCTGGTGTTCGCCGTCATCCAGAGCGTGATCAGCCCGTTCCTGCTCAAGGTGGCGGCCCGCAACGCGCCCGCTTTCCTCGGCGGGATCGGCATCATCTCGACCTTCGTCGCGCTGTTCGTGGCGTCGCTCTTCCCCGGCGGCCTCACCATCGACGGATGGCGCACCTGGGTCCTGGCACCCGTGCTGGTCTGGTTGGTCACTGCGCTGGCGACATTCTTCCTGCCGATGGTGTTCCTGAAGAAGGGCGTCGAGAAGAAGCGCAGCGCCGCCGCGCTGCCGATCGGCTAGCGCGGACTCCGGCCGCGGAACCCGGCCCAGCCCCCGGCCCCGGCATCCGTTTCGGAGGCCGACGGCGGATCGGGAGGCCGGAATGCGCGGGCAGCTGCCGCCCGATCTCCCGTTTGCCTCCCGATCCGCCTCCCGCTTCCCGCGCGATGCGCAGGTGCCCGGGCTCAGGGGTGCGCGGTGCCGGCGATCGCGCGGGCGAGCGCCGCGCGGCAGGCGGCGACGCCCGGCCGGCCGGCGCTGGAACGGCGCGCGGAGGTGAATACGTCGCGGTGCGGGTTGCCGGCCAGCTCGACCAACTCGACGCTCGGCGCCTCCCCGGCCCAGACGAGGTCTGGCAGCAGCCCGACCGCGTTGCCGGAGCGGATCAGCCGGATGTGCGTCATCAGGTCGGCCGTCTCGAAGCGCACATCCGGCTCGAACCCGGCCGCCCGGCAGAGCTGGGTCGCCCAGAGCCGGGCGGCGGTGCCCTTCGGCTCCATCACCCACGGCCGCGACGCGGCGTCCGCCAGCGTAGCGATGCGGGTCCCGGCAGGCCTGCCCGGCACGGCGCCGCTGCGCGGGCCGGGGGATGCCGCCGGACCGGTCGCCAGCCGGATCACATCGGTGACGAGGTGCACCCGGTCCAGGTCCGGCCGGTGTTCGCGGGTGTGGCCCGGATACTGCTCGGCGACCACGAGGTCGAAGTCGCGCGCGGAGACGTCGAACAGGCCGGCATCCGGCTCGCGCTCGGTCACCTCGACCCGAAGCTCGGGGTATTCGGCGGCCAGGATCGTCAGCGCCTCGGGGATCACGGCGTGGGCCGCCGACTGGAACACGGCCAGGCGCACGGTGCCGCTGACGGTCGTGAGCGAGGCCGCGAGCTCGCCCTCGGCCCGCTCCAGCGTGTCGAGCACCTCCGCCGCGCGGGCGACGAGCAGCTCGGCCTGCGGGGTGAGCAGCACGCGTCGCCCGGCCTTGGCCAGCAGCGGAACGCCGACCTCCTTCTCGAGCAGGGTGAGCTGCTGCGACACCGAGGAGGGGCTGTAGGCGAGCGCCTCGGCCACGGCCGCGAGCGTGCCGCGCAACTTCACTTCCCGCAGCAGCCTCAGCCGCCTCACGTCCAGCATGCGCTCTCCTCTCGCCCCGCGCCCCGCCCACCCAGTTGCCGAATTTCGGGGGTGCGCCAGCCGACGCACCCGCGAAATTCGGCAACTGGGCAGTCGTTGGGCGGGTGTTGGGCAGTCGCCGGGCGGATGCCGCGGCATCCGTTCAATGTATCGATTCTACTTACTAATAATCGTCAGAAACATTTGCTTTACCGAAGTGTTTCGCGGCCCCACACTGGAGAAACCCGCAGCAGATCTGCAGCCAGCGCGCCCCGGCGCCCGCTCTGACCCTTCGTCGAAAGAACTAGTCTCGTGACCATGCCGCACTCCTCCAGCACCGAACTCCAGGCTGATGGCCCCGACGCCCGCGAACTCGAGACGGCGACCATCGCGCTCGTGAAGAAGTGGCTGGCCGACAGCGCCAACGCCCCGGCCGACCCGGCCGCCGAGCGCCTGGCCGGCGTGCTGAAAGACCCCAACGGCCTCGACTTCACGGTCGGCTTCGTCGACGGCGTGATGCGGCCGGAGGACCTCATGGTCGCCGGGCACAACCTGCAGGCCGTCGCAGGCAAGACGCCGCGCTTCCTGCCGTGGTACATGCGTGGAGCCGTCGGCCTCGGCGGCATCCTCGGCCCGGTGCTGCCCTGGGTCGTCATCCCCGCCGCTCGCCGCGTGCTCCGCGAGATGGTCGGCCACCTCGTCGTCGACGCGACGCCGGAGAAGCTCGGCCCCGTGATCGAGCAGCTGCGCGCCGGCGGCAACCGCCTCAACCTCAACCTGCTCGGCGAGGCCGTTCTCGGCCAGAAGGAGGCCGACCGCCGCCTCGCGGGCACCCGCGAGCTGCTGGCCCGCCCCGACGTCGACTACGTCTCGATCAAGGTCAGCGCGGTCTCCAGCCAGCTCTCCATGTGGTCATTCGACGAGGAGGTTGAGCGCACCGTCGAGCGGCTCACCCCGCTCTACGAACTGGCGGCGAACTCGGCGCCGGTCAACGGCCGCACCAAGTTCATCAACCTCGACATGGAGGAGTACCGCGACCTCGACCTCACAATCGCGGTGTTCGAGCGGATCCTCGACCAGCCCCAGCTGCTGGAGCTCGAGGCCGGCATCGTGCTGCAGGCCTACCTGCCCGACGCGCTCCGCGCCCTGCAGGGGCTGACCGAGTGGTCCAAGCGCCGCCGGGCCCGCGGCGGCGCCCCGATCAAGGTGCGACTGGTCAAGGGCGCCAACCTGGCCATGGAGCACGTCGACGCCGCCGTGCACGAGTGGCCGCTCGCCACCTACTCCACCAAGCAGGACAGCGACACCAACTACAAGCGCGTGCTCAACTGGGCGCTCACCTACGAGAACACGGATGCCGTGCGCATCGGTGTCGCCGGGCACAACCTGTTCGACGTCGCCTTCGCCTGGCTGCTGGCCGGCCAGCGCGGCGTGCAGAGCAACATCGAGTTCGAGATGCTTCTCGGCATGGCCACCGGCCAGGCCGAGGCCGTGAAGAAGGACGTCGGCGAGCTGCTGCTCTACACGCCGGTCGTGAACCCGGCCGAGTTCGACGTGGCGATCGCCTACCTGATCCGCCGCCTGGAGGAGAACGCCAGCCAGGAGAACTTCATGTCGGCCGTGTTCGAGCTGAACACCTCCGCCGCGCTGCTGCAGCGCGAGACCGCGCGCTTCCAGGCGTCGCTGGCCGAGCTGGACACCGTCGTGCCCGGCCCGAACCGCTTGCAGAACCGCGCCACCGAGAAGGCCGGCCCCGCCGGCTACGAGCTGGTCGACGCGCTGCGCCCGCCCGCCAACGTCGAGCCCGGTGAGTCGGCCGACCCGAACCTGACCGAGGTCGTGCTCGGCCTCAGCCGGGGTGAGATGGCCGCGGCCATCGACGCGTACGAGCCGGAGGCCGTCACGGCCGCCGCCCACGCCGTCGCCGCCGCCGTTGCCCCGGAAGCCGCCGCGCACACCGGCTTCCGCAACGAGCCGGACACCGACCCGGCCCTGCCAGCCAACCGGGCCTGGGGCCGCGCGATCCTGACGAGGATCGAGGGCTCGACCCTCGGCACCGACGTCATCGACGCCGCCCAGATCGGCGACGCCGCCGTGCTCGAGCGCGTGATCGACACCGTCGCCCACACCGGCGCCGAGTGGGGCAAGCGCAGCGGCGCCGAGCGCGCAGCCGTGCTGCACCGGGCCGGGCTGGCGCTGGCCGCCAACCGCGGCCGTCTCATCGAGGTGATGGCATCCGAGACCGGCAAGACGATCGCGGAGGCCGACCCCGAGATCAGCGAGGCGATCGACTTCGCCCACTACTACGCCGAGCGCGCCAAGGAGCTCGACGCCGTGCAGGGCGCGCGCTTCGTGCCGTCCAAGCTCACCGTGGTCACCCCGCCGTGGAACTTCCCCGTCGCCATCCCGGCCGGCTCGGTGCTCTCCGCGCTCGCCTCCGGCTCCGGCGTCATCATCAAGCCAGCCAAGCTGGCCCGCCGCTCCGGCGCGATCATGGTCGAGGCGCTCTGGCAGGCCGGTGTGCCGCGCGAGCTGCTCGCCCTCGTCGACTTCGCCGGCGAGGCCCGGCACGAGCTCGGCCGCCAGCTGGTGTCGCACCCGTCCGTCGACCGCGTCATCCTGACCGGCGGCTACGAGACCGCGCAGCTGTTCCGCTCCTTCCGCCCCGACCTGCCGCTGCTGGCCGAGACCAGCGGCAAGAACGCCGTGATCGTCACCCCGAGCGCCGACCTCGACCTCGCGGCATCCGATGTCATCAAGAGCGCCTTCGGCCACGCCGGCCAGAAGTGCTCGGCCGCGAGCCTCGTGATCGTGGTCGGCTCCGTCGCCCGCTCGCGCCGCTTCGAGAGCCAGCTGGTCGATGCCGCCAGCTCGCTGCAGGTCGGCTACCCCTCGAACCCGGAGACCCAGATGGGGCCGATCATCGAGCCGGCGTCCGGCAAGCTGCTGCACGCGCTGACCCAGCTCGGCGCCGATGAGAGCTGGCTGGTCGAGCCCAAGCAGCTCGACGACAGCGGCCAGCTCTGGTCGCCCGGCATCCGCACCGGCGTCGCGGCCGGCTCCTACTTCCACCTCACCGAGTTCTTCGGGCCGGTGCTCGGCGTGATGCACGCCCGCACACTGGAGGAGGCGATCCGGATGCAGAACGCCGTCGACTACGGCCTGACTGCCGGCCTGCACTCCCTGGACGCCGAGGAGCTCGCGATCTGGCTCGACACCGTCGAGGCCGGCAACCTGTACGTGAACCGCGGCATCACCGGGGCGATCGTGCAGCGCCAGCCCTTCGGCGGCTGGAAGCGCTCTTCCGTTGGCGCCGGCACCAAGGCCGGCGGCCCGAACTACCTGTTCGGGCTCGGCACCTGGGTCAACGACCCGGGCACGACCAGCCAGACGCTGCACCTGCGCGGGCTGGACCAGTGGGTGACCACCCTCATCGAGGCCTCGCAGCCCGTGCTCGGCTACGAGGAGTTCGACGTGCTGCGCCGCGCCGCGCTCAGCGACGCCATCGCGTGGGCCGACGAGTTCAGCACGGCGAAGGACGTCTCGGCCCTCGGCCTGGAGCGCAACGTGTTCCGCTACCGGGCGCTGCCCATCACGGTGCGCGTCTCTGAAGGCGCCAGCCTCGGCCACGCCCTGCGCGTCATGGCGGCCGGCGTCCTCTCCCGCTCGCGCTTCGAGGTGTCGACGGCGCACGCGCTGCCGGCCGGCGTGCTCGCACTGCTGGAGTCGCGCAGCGTGACGGTGGCGGTCGAGTCGGATGCCGCCTGGCTGGAGCGCGCGGCATCCGCCGGCATCGGCACCGAGCGGGTGCGCCTGGTCGACGCGATCGGCGGCGGCGCCTCCGCGGCCCTCTCCGCCGCGCTCGGCGGCAGCCCCGACGTCGCGATCTACGACCACGAGGTCACCCAGGCCGGTCGGGTCGAACTGCTGCCGTTCTTGCGCGAGCAGGCGATCTCGATCACCGCGCACCGCTTCGGCAATCCCAGCACCCTCAGCGAGGGTGTCATCTAGGCTGTTAGTCGGAGAAAACCCAGGATGAGAGTGGCGCGGGCCCTGTAGGGAGGGCCCGCACCGCTCTCATCCTGTTTTCATGCCGGTGCGCGGCCTCAGCCGGCGTCGAGGGCGGCGCGCACCGCCGCCAGCGCGTCGCGGGGGGCGACGCCCAGCTGCCCGGCGCGCTCGGCGAACGCCCGCGCGGCCAGCTGCAGCTGCGCCGTGGTCGGGTCTCCGGTGGCCGCGACGAAGCTGCCGGAGCGGCCGCGGGTCTCGATCACGCCGTCCTTCTCGAGTGCGCGGTAGCTCGAGGCGACCGTGTTCACGGCGATCTCGAGCTGGCCGGCCAGGGCGCGCACGGTGGGCAGGCGGGTGCCGGCGGGCAGTGCTCCGTTCTGCACTGCGGCGAGAAGTTGCATCCGCAGCTGTTCGAACGGCGGCGTCGACCCGGCCTTGTCGATCTTCAGCGGCAGCTCCATCGCGGCTCCTTGCTCGGGCGCCTGCGGCGCGTTCAGGCCAAGGCTACCGGCGCGAACGCCCGCACCCCGGCTACGCTCGGTGCGTGGACTGGTTGAGGGAGCTTGCCCCGACGCTGCTCGGCGTCGGGCTGCTCGTGCTGATCACCACCGTGGTGGCGTGGCGCTTCCGCCTGCCCGCCCCGTTCGCGCCCGTGCTGGCCGTGCTGCGCGGCGCCGCCCAGCTGGCCGCCGTCAGCCTCATCCTCACCGGCGTGATCGGCAACCCGCTCTGGGTGGCGGCCGGCCTCGCCGTCATGTTCATCGCCGCGGTGGCCACCAGCACCCGGCGCATCGGCTTCACCCGGCGGCACCTCGCCGACGTCGGCCTGGCGATGGGGATCGGCGTCGCCACCGCGCTCGTCGTGGTCTTCGCGACCGGGGCGATCGAGTTCACCCCGCGCTACGTCTTCGCCGTCGGCGGCATTGTCATCGGCAACGCGATGACCGTGGCCACGCTCACCGGCCGCCGCTTTGGCGAGGCCGTGATCGATCACTGGGACGAGGTCGAGGGCTGGCTGGCGCTGGGGGCGACGCCCCGGCAGTCCACCCTGACGCTGGCGAGGCGGGCCGCCCACTTCGCCTTGGTGCCCGCGATCGACCAGACCAAGACCACCGGCCTGGTCACGCTGCCCGGCGCCTTCGTCGGCGCCATCTTCGGTGGGCTCTCCCCATTGGAGGCCGGTCGCTTCCAGATCGTCGTGCTGGCCTCCGTGCTGGCCGCCGGGGCGATCGTCGCCGTCACCCTGGTGAGCGCGCTCGGCCCGGTGCGGCAGAAGCCGGTGCCGCACCGGGGCTGAGCGGCTCAGATCACCTTGTACTGCTCCAGCAGCTGGCCAATCATCGTCTTCTCGACGTAGTGCTTGGCGAAGCCGGGCACCGGGACGTTCTTGCCGTCGCGCAGGTAGTGCACCGACTTCATGACCTGGCGCACGTCGTAGATCGAGCCGAACACCTCCGGCACGCCACGGTCGACGCCGAGCAGTTGGTAGACCGCCTCCATCCCGGTGCGCACCGAGTATTCGGTCGTGAAGATGCAGTCGCGCGTCGACTCGGCGAACTGGCCGATGAAAGCAAAGTTGACCACGCCCTCCGGCACCACCTCCGGCCGGTCGCCGGCGGTGCGGGGCAGGAAGAACGCGGTGATGAACGGCATCATGCACGGCCTCGTGACGGCGCCGGTCGCGGCCAGCTCGTCGATCTGGTCGATAGGAACGCCGAGGTGGAAGAGCCACTCCCTGGTGATCTCCTCGCCGGTGCAGTCCCGCATCGGCTTCTTCACATAGTCGCCGTCGACGTCGGTGAAGAGCCCGTAGAACCAGACAACGGTCTGGTCGTCCGGCTGCGCCTTGAAGTGCGGCTGCCGGTTCACCGTCCAGGACAGCAGCCAGGCGGAGTCGCGGGCCGAGACGATGCCGCCCGTGACGACCTTGCCGGAGCGGGTGGGCCGCTTGGCGATCTTCTCGATGTAGGCGGGGATGCGCTCGTCCAGCGTCGTGATGCTCGCCGACTCCCACTGCGACTCCTCCGGGCTGGTGCAGAACTTGTCTGGCCGACCGAAGGAGGGGTGTTGTGCGGCGATGTTGCGCCAGAGGTGCCAGCTGCCGCCGTCGTGCACGACCGGGTCGAAGGCCGCCGCGGTCTTGTGGTCTCCCCACTGCGAGTTCTCGACGAGGGAGCCGTTGGTGACGAAGACCAGGTCGTCCTCGGTGAGGTCCAGCCCACCCTCGACGCCGTCCCTGATCCAGGCGATGCGCTTGGCCACCTTCTTCGCATCATTCCTCGGGCCGGAGATGTCGAAGGTGACATCCATCACCCTGGTGTTGTTCTGCAGCTTCACCCCCTGCCCGCGCAGCCAGGCGACCAGCGGCATCACGAGGGATTCGTACTGGTTGTACTTGGTGAACTTGAGCGCGCTGAAGTCGGGCAGCCCGTCGATGTGGTGGATGAACCTCTCGACGTAGAGCTTCATCTCGAGTGCGCTGTGCCACTCCTCGAAGGCGAACATCGTGCGCCAGTACAGCCAGAAGTTCGAGTCGAAGAACTGCTGGCCCATCACCTCGTTGATGCGCTTGTCGTAGAGCTGCTCGTGCGTGGCCAGCACGAGGTCGGTCAGCTCCTTGGTCGCCCGGGCGCCGAGCGTGAAGTTCATGCCGGTGCGGGCGTCCTGTCCCTGGTTGATCGTCGCGCGCTGCAGCGAGAAGTTCGGGTCCTCCTTGTTCAGCCAGTAGAACTCGTCGAGCACCGAGCCGTCGACCTCGAGCGACGGGATCGAGCGGTAGAGGTCCCACAGGCACTCGAAGTGGTCCTCCATCTCGCGGCCGCCGCGAATCAGCCAGCCCGTCTCGGCGTTGCCCGCCCCGTCGAGCGCCCCGCCGTCGACCGAGGAGGCTTCGAGCACGGTGATGCGTTCGCCCTTCATCTGGCCGTCCCGGATCAGGAACGCCGCCGCGGCGAGCGAGGAGAGGCCGGCCCCCACGAGGTAAGCGGACTTGCTGTCGACGCCGTCCGGCTTCTTGGGCCTCGCAAACGCCTCGTAGTTTCCGTTGCTGTAATACATTTCTGCGCTTACCTTCCCTCGGGAACACGGTTCCACCAGTCTGCGCCGACCGGCCGCTGACGGCTAGGGCGCGTTGTGGCTCCGCGAGGGAGGCGCGGGATGGCGCTGCGGGCTAGTCGCCGCTGGGCTAGTCGCCGCTGCGCTGCACCAGCCGCGAGAGCACGATGGCGCTGCGGGTGTGGTCGACGTTGGGGGCGATGCGCAGGCGCTCCAGGGCGTCCTCGAGGCTCGGGATGTCACGGGAGCGCAGGTGCACGATGGCATCGGCGCTGCCGGTGACGGTGCCGGCATCGACGACCTCCGGCACGGCGGAGAGGATTCGGCGCAGTTCGTCGGGGGCCACCGTTCCGCGGCAGAACAGCTCCACGTAGGCCTCGGTGCTCATGCCGTCGACGGCCGGGTCGACCTGGATGGTGAAGGCGCGGATCGTGCCGTCGGCGACGAGGCGGTCGACGCGGCGTTTGACGGCGGATGCCGACAGCCCGACGACCGAGCCGATGTCGCCGTAGCCCGCTCGGGCGTTCTGGCGGAGGAGATCGAGGATGCCGCGGTCCAGATTGTCCATCCCGTCACTCTACGCGGATTCATTGCGCTGACCGGCAGATATGCGCAGAAATTCGGCGCATTGCGGCGAGTATCGCAGCTTCACGCCGTGTGAAACTGAGGGTGGCGTCTGGAGCGAGCGACCCTGGTCGATCGCCGCAGGCTCAACGAGTGACCTGGTCCGCCATCCGTAGTATCTCTGGATCTCGCGGTGGCCGTTTCGCGCACCGCGGGCTCTGCTCACCGTTGAACAGGGAGGCCCCACATGCCCGATATCGCCACCACACCGATCGCCACCGCGCCGGCCGCACCGGCATCCGCCACCGCCCGCGAGACCAGCGCCGTGCCCGTGCAGCGCAAGGCCGTCGCCCGCTCCGTGCTCATGTGCAAGCCGGAGTACTTCACCGTCGTCTACCGGATCAACCCGTGGATGGACCCGGCGCTGCCCACCGACACCAGCCTCGCGGTGCGCCAGTGGCAGACCCTCTACGACGTCTACATCAGCCTCGGCTTCGACGTGCAGCTGATCGACCCGATCGACGGCCTGCCCGACATGGTCTACGCGGCCAACGGCGGCATGGTGATCGACGGCATCGCCTACGGCGCCAGCTTCACCCATCCAGAGCGCCAGCCGGAGGGCCCCGCCTACATGGAGTGGTTCGCCGACAACGGCTTCGAGGTCGCCGTGCCCGAGGAGATCAACGAGGGCGAGGGCGACTTCCTGCTCGTCGGCGACACGATCCTGGCCGGCACCGGGTTCCGCAGCGACTCCCGCTCGCACCAGGAGTTGGGGCGGGTCTACAACCGCGAGGTCGTGACCCTCACGCTCATCAACCCGAGCTTCTACCACCTCGACACCGCGCTCGCCGTGCTCGACTCGACGCCCGGCCAGGAGCACATCGCCTACCTGCCGAGCGCCTTCGACGAGGCCAGCCTCGCCATCCTGGCCGAGCGCTACCCCGACGCCATCATCGTCACCGAGACGGATGCCGCCATCCTCGGCCTGAACTCCTACAGCGACGGCCTCAACGTCGTGATCGCCAGCCGCGCCAAGGACTTCGAGCGCCAGCTGATCGAGCACGGCTACAACCCCATCGGCGTCGACCTCTCCGAGCTGCTGCTCGGCGGCGGCGGCGTCAAGTGCTGCACCCTGGAGCTGCGACGATGACTCTCTCAACCACCTCAACGACTCCGCGTCAGTTCGCGGCCATCGTGCTCGAAGAGGAGCACGCCGCACACAACTACCACCCGCTGCCCGTCGTGGTGGCATCCGGGGACGGCGCCTGGGTCACCGACGTCGACGGCCGGCGCTACCTCGACTGCCTCGCGGCCTACTCGGCCGTGAACTTCGGCCACTCCAACCCGGTGCTGCTGGATGCCGCCCGAGCCCAGCTCGGCCGCATCACGCTCACCAGCCGCGCCTTCCACAACGACCAGCTCGGCCCGTTCGTCACCGAGCTCGCGACGCTGGCGGGCAAGGACATGGTCCTGCCGATGAACACCGGTGCCGAGGCCGTCGAGTCCGGCATCAAGGTGGCCCGCGCCTGGGGCTACCGGGTCAAGGGCGTCGCGCCGGATGCCGCCAACATCATCGTGATGGCCGGCAACTTCCACGGCCGCACCACGACGATCATCAGCTTCAGCGATGACGAGGAGGCGCGCGCCGACTTCGGCCCCTTCACGCCGGGATTCCGCACGGTGCCCTACGGCGACGCTGCCGCGCTCGAGGCGGCCATCGACGAGAACACGGTCGCCGTGCTGCTCGAGCCGATCCAGGGCGAGGCCGGCATCATCGTGCCGCCGGCCGGGTTCCTGCCCGCCGTGCGCGAGATCACCGCGCGCCACAACGTGCTGTTCATCGCCGACGAGATCCAGTCCGGCCTCGGCCGCACCGGGGCGACGTTCGCCTGCGACCTGGTCGGCGTCGTGCCCGACCTGTACCTGCTCGGCAAGGCGCTCGGCGGTGGCATCGTGCCCGTCTCGGCCGTCGTCGGCAACCGCGATGTGCTCGGCGTGCTGGAGCCCGGCCAGCACGGCTCCACCTTCGGCGGCAACCCACTCGCGGCCGCCGTCGGCCTCGCCGTCGTGCGGCTCCTCGCCACCGGCGAGATGCAGGAGCGCGCCGGCCTGCTCGGCGAGCGGCTGCAGGCCGGGCTGTCCGAGCTCATCGGGCACGGTGTCCTCGCGGTGCGCGGCGCCGGCCTCTGGGCCGGCATCGACATCGACCCGGCCCTGGCCAGCGGCCGCGCCGTCTGCGAGTCGCTGATGGAGCGCGGCGTGCTCGCCAAGGACACCCACGGCTCCACGATCCGCCTCGCGCCGCCGATCGTTGTCTCCGGCGACGACCTCGACTGGGCGGTGGAGCAGCTGCGCGCTGTGCTCGAGGAGCTCGCCGGCTAGCCCGCCGGTGCCCGCCCGCTGCCTGCACCGGGCGGGCACCGGCTGCGCCGGCATCCGTTCTCGAGCACGCGAGGGTGCCGCTCCCGCCCGCCCGCTCGCGCCCGGCGCCCGCCGCCGCCATCACCGACCGGGTCGACCGCTACCTGGCCCGGGTCAACCGCGACGCCAGCGCGGCAGAGCGCGCCCGCCTGCAGGCCGCGACGGTCGTGCTCGACCCGCCGCGCGCCGGCGCCGGCCGGGCTGGCCCGCTGCTTCCCCGCGCAGATGAAGGGCT
>NZ_MPZN01000011.1 GCF_002936985.1 Microterricola pindariensis
TTGGGCGACGAAGAGCGGAACGGGCATGGCCGCGGCGCCCGGGGTGTTCTCGGCGAGGAGCGAGGCCCACGGCTCCGTCGTGGTGGGGTCGTGCGCGAGGAACCCGCCGATCAGGGGGCGGGCGATGACGTGCAGGGCAGAGTTCTGGCCGAGCAGGCACAGCGCGGCCATCTCCGGGAGCGCGGCGACACCCGCCGGTGTCAGGATCGCCTCGAGTCGGAGGCCTGGCCGGCTGGCCGCATAGGCGGCCGAGTATGCGTCGAAGGCATACGCGCCGATCGTCACCCCTGACACGTCGCCGATATCCGCGGTCAACAGGCCCCCGAGCTCGGTCGCCGGGGCAGCGACGGCCACAGCCTGCAGGCGCAGCTCCGGCGCATAGCTCGCGGCGAGTTGGGCGGCGAACAGCGCAGCGTGGCCGCCTTGCGAATGACCCCAGAGCGCGAGCCTGTCGCTTGCACCGGCCGCGACAAGCTGCCTGGCAGCCCGGGCGGAGTCCAACACGTTGTGCCCTTCCGTCGTTCCGATGAGGAAGGATGCCGGCCCGGCCGAGCCCATGCCGGAATAGTCGCTGGCCGCGACGACATAGCCGGCGTGCACGAGGTCGCGCAGGCCCTCGATCACGTCGAAGGGGTCGATTCCACTTGAGGGGGCGCAGCGCGGGGCTGTGCCCGTCGTCGGATGACCCCATGCCACGACCGTTCGCCCGGCCGGCGGTGAGGCGGTGTCGGGGGCCGCGATGATCCCGGAGACGAGGATGTCGGCGCCGGCCCGGTCGGTCGAGTGGTACAGCACGCGCCAGCCGCGCATCCCGTCCGGCGCGCTCGCCAGTTCCTCGCTGCGCACAAGGGTTCCCGGTGCCGCAGAACGCACGGTGGCGGGGTGGTCGTAGAACGCCGGTTCGCCGCGCTGCTCGGCCGCGCCGGCCTCCAGCCGCCGCACCAGCGTTGCGGCATCGCTGACGAAGGCGAGCAGCAGGCCCGCGACGACGGTGAGCAGCAGCACGCGCAGCAGCAGACGGGGCTCTCGCGCTGCGGGGGTCATGCTCGACTGCCCTCCATCCGCTGGCCGGTGGGCGATGTGATCGAAGCCGGGAATCGGATTCACCATAGCCGGTGCGCTTGTGGCGGGCCAGCCTTTTACGCCGGAGCGAGTGGCCGCTGCCGCTCAGAGGAGGTCATCGGGGGCCACCCAGCGCACGCCGCGGTCGTGACTGATCAGCTGGGCGCGCACCGCGATGCCCGCGGCCGCGCAGCTGGCGCCGAGCGCCCTGGCCCAGCTGCGGTCCAGATGGGTGAGGCGCCGGCCGCCCGGACGCTCCCAGACGAAGACGACCTGGGCCGCGCCGCTGAGCTCGACCGTGTCGCCGATGCGCTCGGCGAGGGTCTCGGCGGCACCGCCGTTCGGGGTGGTCGGGTAGTCCGCCATCGGGATGATGATCGGCAGCTGTCGCCCGGCATCATCCAGCAGAAGCATCCACCACTGTCTTCGGCAGGCGACCCCGATCAACAACTCCACCCGCTCCTGCACGGCGGCGTCGCTATCGAGGGGGATCTGTTGCAGCTCATCGGCTTCGTGCGCGCTCATTCCCCCATGCTGCGCGCCCGAGGCGATGCCTGACCGGGCGCTCTCGAGACGGTGGAGAACTGCGGCATCCGCCCGGCCTGTGCACAACAGCCCCCAAGAACCACAGCCCGCACCCCGAGGAGAGCTCGCCGGAGAGCCGGAGCCGAGCGCCTACGCTGGAACGCGTGCCGAATCCCCCCACCACACACGCATCAGGCAGCCCCGCCGCCGCTCCGCAGACCGTGCGCGAGGTGCTCCGCAACCCGCGCGCGCTCAGCGTGGAGGTGCTGGCCGGCGTCGTCACGACGCTGGCGCTGATTCCCGAGATCATCTCCTTCTCGGTGATCGCCGGCGTCGACCCGCAGGTCAGCCTGCTGGCATCCGTCGTGCTGGTGATATCGATGTCGTTCCTCGGCGGCCGCCCGGCGATGGTCACCGCCGCGGCCGGCGCCGTCGCCCTCGTGGTGGGCCCGCTCGTCAAGGAGCACGGCGTCGAGTACCTGCTGCCCACCGTGATCCTGGCCGGAATCGTGCAGATCCTGTTCGGCGTCTCGGGCCTCGCCCGGATCATGCGCTTCATCCCGCGCTCGGTGATGCTCGGCTTCGTGAACGCCCTCGGCATCCTCATCTTCGTCGCCCAGGTGCCGCACCTGCTCGACGTTCCCTGGCTGGTCTACCCGCTGTTCGCCCTGACGGTGCTGATCGTGCTCGGGCTGCCCCGCATCACGACGGCCGTCCCCGCCCCGCTGGTGGCGATCGTCACCGTGACCGCGATCACGATCATCGCCCACCTGTCGGTGCCGACCGTCGGCGACGAGGGCGCAATCGGCGGCGCACTGCCCGGCCTCACCGAGCTCGCCGTGCCGCTGAACCTGGACACGCTCGCCCTGATCTGGCCGACCGCGCTCAGCGTCGCCTTCGTCGGGCTGATGGAGACACTGCTCACCGCGAAGCTCGTCGATGACATGACCGACACCCGCTCGAACAAGGGCCGCGAGTCCTGGGCGCTCGGCATCTCGAACATCCTGGCCGGGCTCTGGGGCGGCATCGCCGGATGCGCCATGATCGGGCAGACCGTCGTGAATGTGAAGCTGGGCCGGGCCCGCACCCGCATCTCCACCCTCGTCGCCGGCGTCACCCTGCTGGTGCTCGTCACCGCGTTGAGCGGCCTGATGGCGCAGATCCCGATGGTGGCGCTGGCCGCCGTGATGATGATCGTCGCCGTCAAGACGGTCAACTGGCACAGCGTCGCCCCGGCCACGCTGCGCCGGATGCCGCTGCCGGAGACCCTCGTCATGCTGGCCACCGTGCTCATCGTCGTCGTGACACAGAACCTCGCCATCGGGGTGGCGGCCGGCGCGGTCCTGGCGATGGTGCTGTTCGCCCGGCGGGTTGCGCACGTGGTGACGGTGCGGCGCTCGCTCGACGCCGATTGCAGCCGCGCGCACTACACGGTGAGCGGCCCGCTGTTCTTCGGCAGCTCCAACGACCTGGTCGAACAGTTCAGCTACGGCGCCGATCCGGCTGAGGTCACGGTCGACTTCACCGAGGCGCAGATCTGGGATGCCTCGACGGTCGCCGTGCTCGACGCGGTGCAGCAGAAGTACGCCGAGCATTCCGCATCCGTCAGCTTCACCGGCCTGGACGAGCGCAGCACCGCCCTGCACGGCCGTTTGAGCGGGTACCTCTAAGAAGTGGCGGGGTGGCAGGTGCCGACCCCGCCACCAAGCGTTTGTCAGCGCTCGCCGGTGTAGGCGATCGCCTCGATCTCAACGGTGAAACCACCGGCGAGCGCAATGCCGAAGGTGCTGCGCGCCGGGCGGTGCTCACCGAACGCCGCGGCATACTCCTCATTGAAGACGGCGAAATTGCCGATGTCGGTGAGCAGGCACATCGTGCGCACGACGTCGTTGAAGTCGGCCCCGCCCTCGGCGAGCACACTCCTCAAGTTGGCCAGCGCCTGTCGGACTTCCTCGCGGAAGTCGGCCGGGGTCTCGCCGGTCTGGGGGTTCAGGCCGACCTGCCCGGCCGTGAAGATGTAGTCGCCGGCCAGCATGGCTTGGGAGTAGGCACCGCCGGGTGCCGGGGCCTCCGCGGTGAACAACGGTTTCATGGTCATGATTCTCTCCTCGCGTGGGGTGGTGTGGCTCTAGCCACAGAAATCGACGGCGATGCGCGCGTACATGCGGGCAGCCTGGTGCACGCTCTCGACGCTCACGTACTCGTTCGGGCCGTGGGCGCAGGTGAGCACACCCGGCCCGAAGGAGGGCAGCGTGGGGATGCCGAGCTCCGAGTACCAGGGAGCGTCTGTTCCACCGGGGAACACCGCCAGCGGCGGCGCCTCGCCCAGCACGTCGCGGGCGGCGGCCTGGGTGGCGGCGACGAGAGGGTGTTCTGCATCCATCTCGCTCCATGGGATCCAGTCGAGACCCGGCTCGAAGCTGTACTCGACGACGAGTTCGGGATCGGCGGCCCGGCACCCCTCCAGCCAGCGCTCGATGCCCTCGGCGACCTGTTGCTTGGTCATGCCGGGGACGGTGCGCAGGTCACAGGCGAACTCGGCCCGCCCCGGGACCACGCCGAAGAAGGTGCCGCCGTCGAGCATGACGCCGGTGTTCAGCGTGGGGCCGACGCCACCGAGCGGGTGCGCCGTGAACGGCAGCTGGAGTTCTGATCCGATCCTGGTCATCAGCTCGGCCAGTTTGAGCGAGGCGTTCACCGAAGGCATCCGGTCGGAGAGGCTCGAGTGCATCTGCGTTCCCGTGACGATGACCCGGAAGCAGCACACGCCGCGCGAGACGAGGTGGATGCCCTGCCAATCGTGCTCCCAGCCGCTCGGCTCGCCAATCAGGATCGCATCGACGTCCTGGACGAAGGGCGCGACGTACTTGGCCCCGAGCTGGGCGCCTGCCTCCTCATCGGCGATCATGCCGATGACCAGGTCGCCGCGCAGCGGTGTGCCCGTCTCCTTGATGGCGCGGGCGGCGAAGATCATCGCCGCCACGGCGGCCTTCATGTCGGTCGCGCCGAGGCCGTAGATGTTGCCGTCTCGGTGCGTCGCATCCAGCGGCTCGGTGGTCCAGAGCCCCCGCGCCTCGCCGACCGGCTTCGTGTCGGTGTGCCCGTTCAGCATCAGTGTGCGCCCGCCGCCGCTCCCGCGCATCCGCAGGAACAGGCTGGGGCGTTCGTCCGACGGCCCGATCACGCTGAGCTCTCCGAGGCCGAACTCGGTCAGCCGCTCGCTCAGGAACGCGACGATCGCGCGCTCGTCGGCGTGCGGCGGGATCTGGCTGTCGATGGCGATGAGCTGCTCCACGAGCTCAATGAGCTCGTCGCGCCCGGCGTCGAGATAGCCGTCGATCAGCTCGGTGTGTGTCGTCGTCGTTGCGGTCATGGTTCAGACTCCCGTCGTCTCGAATTCGTGGATCGTCGCGGCAACGCCGTCGACGAGGCGGCCGACGTCCTCCCGGCTGTTCATCACGTGGAAGGAGGCGCGCACGCGGCCGTCCCCACCCCACACCAGCACGCCGCGCTCGGCCAGCCGCGCGGCGAATCGCTCGCCGGCCGGGTGCAGGAACGCCAAGTTCCCGGCCGAGCGTGCCGGGTCTGCCGGGGTGATCACGTCTGCGCCGAGTTCGACGAGCGCCGCGCGGGCCTCCGCGACGAGGGCGAGAGCGTGCGCCTCGACCTTGTCGATGCCGAGCTCGAGGATGGTGTCGATGCCCGCACCGAGCCCGGCGATGTCCGCGAGCGCGGGAGCGCCCATCTGGAACCGTGTCGCATCGACGTTCCAGTCCAGTTCCTCGAAACGGTCCTCGGTGAAGATGTTGCCGAGGGAGCGCCAGCCGACGTTGCCGGGGCGGAAGTCGGGCAGCAGCTCCTGATTCCAGATCACGACGCCGACGCCGTAGGGGCCGAGGGTCCACTTGTAGGAAGCGCTGATGGTGATCGCGGCGTGCTGCAGGTCCATGTCGACGACGCCCAGGGAGTGCGAGACATCGACGAGGAGCGGGATGCCGGCGGCGCGGGCGAACCGGCCGATGCCGTCCAGGTCATGGCGGAGGCCGTTCACATAGCCCACGTGGCTCACGGCGATGGCGACGGTGCGCTCGTCACACGCGGCCTCCAGCGAGGCCGTCGGCATCTCCCAGTCGGCGGCGCGGGGTACGACCCGCACCTCGAGCCCGAACTGGCGCAGCCGGAGCCAGGGCGCGAAGACCGCGGGGTGTTCGTACTCATTCACGACGATGTTGTCGCCCGGCTTCCAGTCCCAGCCGTTGGCGACGGCGCTCCACGCGGTCGAGGCGTCGCCGAGCAGCGCGACCTCGCTCGCCGAGCGATGAGTCAGCTCCGCGATGCTCCGCCGGGTCTGGTCCTCGGCGGCGAAGAGCACCTCGCGGCCGCCCTCCCCCATGCTCTTGGCCCGGTAGGAGCCGACGATGGCCCGTTCGACGCGGGCGAGCGCCGGTGAGTGCGCTCCGGTGTAGAGATAGGACTCAGCCTCGAGATTGATGAAGCTGTCTCGGTCCAGCAGCGGCCGATCGCCGGAGCGTTCCATGTTGTTCCTCACGTTGATGTGTTGCGGGCAGTGAATGGGGGCCGTCAGAGACGGGCGGCGCCGAGGGCGGGCCGGATCACGGCATCCGCCAGATCTCCGGCGCGAAGAACAGCTCGCCGTTCTCGTCGAGTGGGTCGTGCATGAGGCGGCGGATATGCGCGCTCCAGCGACGGTTCGCCGGGTCTGCATCGAGTTCGGCGAAGGCCTCGTCGAGCGGGCGCGTGCTCTGCCCCCATGCGATCACGGTGTGACCGCGGCGGAAGAGGGAGTAGTCCTGGATGCCGGCGGCGCGCATCGCGTCGACGACCCCCGGCCAGACCTGATCATGTTCCTGCTCGTAGAGTGCGATCGTGCCTGGCAGCAGTTCGAAGGTGTAGCAGAAGCGGTTCATGGGGTGTCCTTGCCGCAGAGGGTTCGCAGGGTGCCGCCGAGAATCTGGGCGCTCTCGGCGGGAGTGAGTTGCTCGGCCAGCCACGCGGGGACGGCGAATAGCTCCTCAGCGCGCACCGTGTCGAGCCCGGGCGCGAAGTCGGATCCCCAGAGCATCCGCGCGGCCCCGAAGGAGTCGAGCACGGCCAGCGCCGTGTCCCGCGCGCCGTGGTGCGGCGCGACGGGGTCGATCGCGTACAAACCGGAGAACTTCACGGTGACCGACTCGGCCGTGTGCAGGGCGAGCAGGGCCGCGTTCTGGTCGGCCCGGCCCGCCGTCGCCCCCGGGAGACCCAGGTGGCTGATCAGCACCCGCACGGTGTCCAGCGCGCGGATGCGCTCGGACGCGCCGCGCAGCCCCTCGGGGGTGGCGTTGACGCTGAGCAGGGCCGTCCGGGCGCCGAGCAGGCTCCAGAGCTCGTCGCTGAAGGCGTCGATGAGCGCGCCGTCGTCACCGAGGTAGATGCTGAAACCGGCCGCGCCGGCGTCCAGGGCTGCCTCGGCGGCGGCGATCGAAAGCGGGCGCTCCGGGTCGAGGTGAAGGAGCGGCGTCACCCAACCAAGCTCCCGCCCCAGCCCGAGCACGTACTCGTTGTTGCCGTGGAAGCGCGGCTGGCCCTCGTAGCCGACGACGAGGGCATCGTCGATGCCGTGCACGGCCCGCAGCGCCTCATAGTCGGCGAGTTCAGCGCCCGACTCGCGCGTGCCGTGGTAGCCGGTTTCGAAGAGGTGGATGTGGGCGTCGAAGCGGCCGCTCATGCGGGGCACCCTTCGCCGTGTGGCTCAGGCCCGGTCGCGCCGGACTCCGCCGCCTGGATGATGCGGTGTGCAAGCGCGAGGCCATCGATGGCCTCGCCGAGTGTCGGGCCGGCGGGCGCGATACCGAAACGGATCGCGTCGACGAAGGCACGGACCTCCTCACCCAGTGCGCCGTGGCTGCCGCCCGGCGTCAGCGTGTCGTCCACGGCCGCGGCTGACGGGCCGAAGTCGGAGACGCGGGCGCCGAGCGAGAGTGAGAGCGCACCGCTGTCGCCGATCACCTCGAGCGCGTCGGGCAGGCCGCCGGCACCGGCGAGCGACCAGGACACCTGGAAGGACCAGATCGACCCCGAGTCGGTCTTCACCTCCGCCCAGACGACGGCTGGCTGCGCGCGCCCGGCGATGCGCAGTTGGCGCGCGGTGACGGATGTCGGCCTCGAGCCGTCGAGCCAGAGCGCCAGGTCGATGTCGTGCACCATCGTCATCAACACGGGGTGCACGTCGGGGAAGAGGCTGTCGTGCTCGATGGTGCGGTGACGGCGGAAGGAGAGCGCGCGGGGTGTGCCGACGGCGCCCGCTGCGAGCCGGTTGGCGAGCTCGCGGTAGGGCGCGGCGAAGCGCAGGATGTGTGCCGGCAGAACGAAGCCGGCCGCCTGGCCTGCGGCATCCGCCAGCGTGATCGCCTCGTCGGCACGCAGCACGACGGGCTTCTCGAGCAGCACGCTCGCCCCCGCGCGCAGGGCCGCGATGGTCGGGGCGAGGTGATGGGCGCCGGCGGTGGCGATCGAGACGCCGTCGACCTGCTCGTTCGCGAGCAGCTCCTCGATCGAGGCGTACGCCGCCGGTGCCCCGGTGCGCGCAGCCACCGCTCGTGCCCGTTCGAGGTTGCGGTCGACGATGGCGACGAGGCGGCAGTCGGGGTTCGCCCGGTACGCATCCGCGTGGAGCTCGCCGAACTGGCCGGCACCGACAACGGCCACTCGCACGCCGTCGCGATTCTGCGTTGTGTGCGGGTGGCCGTTGTCAGTCATGCTGCGTCGTCTCTCTCAGTGCCGCTGGTGGGTTGCGTGTTGGTGGTGTGTGTTGTGCTGGGTCAGCAGGTCGGCACGTAGATGTAGCGCTGGGCCTCATCGCTGTCGACGTTGTCGCGGTCGATGATGAACGCGGTCACGTACTCCTGGTACTCCAGCGAGGCGGGGTCGAGGCTTCCGTCGACGATCTTGGCGATGCGCTCGACGGAGTCGTAGCCGAGACCGTACGGGTCCTGCGCCACCAGTGCGTCGTAGATGCCGGCCTTGAGGTCGGCGACCTGCGAGGGATCGGCGTCATAGGCGACGAGCTTGACCACACCGGACTTGTTGGCGGCCTGGATCGCGGCCGAGGCACCGGCGGAGGCCGGGGCGAGCGTCGTGTAGATGCCGACGAGATCGGGGTTCGTGATCGCGGCTGCAGCCTTCTGCGAGGCCTTGGCCTGGTCGGCCTCGGAGTACTCGGTCGGCAGAACGGTGACATTCGGGTAGGCCTCGGCCATGCGCTCGGCAAAGCCGTCGACGCGCTCGGCGTTCGCTGCGACACCGGGGAAGGATGCGATCACGAGGACCGTGCCCTTCTCGCCGATCGCCGCGGCGAGGGCGTCAGCGGCGAGTGCGCCGGCGCTCAGGTTGTCGGTGCGGATGTTCTGCATCTCGACCGGCTCGTCGAGGCTGCCATCGACGGTGATGACCGGAATCCCGTCGCCCGCGATGTTCTCGACTGTCTCGATCAAGCCCACCGGGTCGGTCGGAACCAGCACGAGGCCGGCCGGCGATCCCTGCACCGCCGCGTTGATGAGCGGGGTCTGGGTCTGCAGATCCCAGTTGGCGTCACCCTGCCAGTCGAGGTCGACGCCGTACTTGTCTGCGGCAGCCTCGGCGCCGCACTGCATGACCTGGAAGTAGGTTGCTGTCATCTGGGCGGCCACGAAGGCGACGGTCGGCTTGGCGTCGTCGGCTCCTCCCGCGTCGGGCGTTGTACCTGCCGCGCTGCATGAGGTGAGAGCGAGTGCGATGACGGATGCGGCACCGATGACGCTTCCGCGGCTGATGAGTTTCATATTGCGAGACACTGTTCCTCCTTGTTAGATGTGCTGCTGGGTGGCTGATGGTGCGTGCAGGCAGCACCGACCGCGAGGTGCTCTCGCGAGCGGTGTGCCGTGTGGGTCGGATGCGATGCGGCTGGTCGCCGCTACTTGCTCTGGGCCCTGCGGCGCTGGTCGATGCCGACGGCGATGAGCAGGATGACGCCGGTGACGACCAGCTGGTAGAACGAGCCGACGCGCATGATGACGAGGCCGTTGATGAGGATCGCCGGGATGATCGCCGCGATCATGGAGCCGAGGATCGAGGCCCGGCCGCCGAAGAGGCTCGTACCGCCGATGACGACTGCGGCGATGGCGGCCAGCGCGTCGCCCTGGTGCCCCTGGATGTTGGTGGTGAGGAAGCGCGAGATGTCGATGAAGCCGACGAGTCCGGCGATGCCGCCCATGATGACGAAGAGTTTGACGCGCTGACGGCGGATGTTGATGCCGGCGCGTTCGGCCGCCCGCAGCGAGGAGCCCATGCCGAGGGTGTGCACGCCGAACCGGAGCTTCGTCATCGCGAACCAGGCGACAAGCCCGATCACGACGGCGATGACGGCCGGAATCGGGATGATGCCGAAGAGGTCGGCAGAGCCGAAGCCCTTCTGCATCTCGCGCGGAAGAGAGCTCACGTTGATGCCGCCGGTCACGATGTAGGCGATGCCGCTACCGGCGCTCATCATGGCGAGCGTCACGATGAAGGAGCTCACCCGCAACATGTTGACCAGCGCGGCGTTCACGATTCCGAAGAGAACCCCGGTGACGACCGCGGCGAGGAAGCCGAGAAGGATCGCCGTCGCGGCGTTGCTGTAGTCGCCGGCCAGGATCTCTTCCGGGGTGCCGCCGACGAAGGTGATCACCTTCGCGGCCACGACGGAGGAGAGAATGACGTTCGCGCCGATCGAGAGGTCGAGTTCACCGGCCCCGACGAGGAACGTCATGCCGACCGCGAGCAGGATCAGTTGCGCAGAGTCCAGCGCGAGGTTGCGGAAGTTGCCGGCGCTCAGGAAGACGCCGTTCGGCGAGAGCACGCCGAAGAGGAGGATGAGGACGGTCACGACGATGGCGATCATGAACGCCGTCGACGTCACGACCCGACGCGTCGCGCTCGGTTCGCTGCTGTCGAAGGTGACAGCGCCCGGGGGTGTCTGGGTCTGGGTCATGCGGCTTCTCCTTCTGAGGCGTCTGCCTGGGCAGAGAGCATGGTCGTGAGCACGTCGACGAGCTGAAGCCCGGCCGTCGGCATCTGGGCGACGACCTGGCCGTGCCGCATGATCGCGATGCGGTCGGCGAAGTCGAGCATCTTGGGAATGTCGTGGGAGACGAAGATGACGGCGAGGTCGCGGTCGGCGGCCGCACGCACCGCGTCGTAGACCATCTTCGTCTGCTTGGTTCCGAGCGCAGCGGTCGGCTCATCCATGACGATCGCGGCCGTCGCCCACATCACGGCGCGGGCCACCGCGATGGCCTGGCGCTGGCCGCCGGAGAGGGCGCTAACGGGGGCGGTCAGGGAGGGGACCTGAGCGCCGAGCAGGCTCATGGCCTCCTTGGTACGCTCGCGCATCGCCGCCTCGTCCACCTGGCCGATGAGACGGCCGGGACCCTTGACGAGCAGCTCGCGGCCGAAGAAGAAGTTCTGGACGACGGAGAGGTCCGGCGCCTGTGCGAGGTCTTGGTAGACGATCTCGATGCCGAGTTCGCGGGCGTGACGCACCGAGCTCACGTTGACGCTCTCACCGCGCAGGATGAGCTCGCCGGCATCCGCGGAGTGCACTCCGGCGATCACATTCGAGAGGGTCGACTTACCTGCACCGTTGTCGCCGATGAGCGCTAGGACCTCGCCGGGGTAGGCACGAAGCGACGCTCCACGGAGCGCCTGGACATGGCCAAAGCTCTTCGTGATGCCGCGGGTTTCAATGACGGGCATGATGCCCGCGCTGTGTTCCGCCGGGGGGAAGCCGGAATCCATAGCAGTCTCCAATTGACTAACATCTTCGTTCGTTCTACTTACACACCGTTCGCTCTACCGAACGAGATTAGCTAAGCAGACGTTGGATGTCTGGTCAATGGCCTTTTGCCGAATCCTTGTTACGTTCGCGTAAACGAATCGGCCGGCACGACCTCAGACGGCGCTGGGGTACTGCTGGATGACGACGAGCCTGCCGCCGTTCTCACGCGCGTGGTAGAGGTGCGCCTGATCAGCCCTGAACGTCAGCATGTCGCCGGGCGCGAGCAGCACCGCCGCGCCATCCGGGCCAACCTCCACGAGACCCTCCACGCAGATCACGCGCTCAACCACGCCGGGCGCATTGCCGCGCGAATCACGGTGGGCGTTGGCCGCGAGCGTGACGATCGACACCTCCACCTCGCCCGAGTTCCGCCAGCCCGCCATGAGCTGGGCGATGAAGGCATCGCCCTCCCTGGCAATCACAGGAGCCTCGACCAGGCGCTTGAACTCCGTCTCACCGACGCCGGCCTGCCCGATGAACAACCCACCGAGCGAGACGTGGAGCGTCTTCGCCAGGGCCCACAGGGTGTCGAGCGAGGGGTTGCCGTTGCCGCGCTCCAGCTCCGACACCGTCGACTTGGAGATGCCGGCTTCGCGGGCGAGGGCGGAGACACTCATCCCCCGCCGCTCGCGCCACGTTCGGATGTTGTTCGCGAGCGGTGAAGAAGGCTGGCTTTCATTCATAGTGTCGGCTATATTACATATCCATCAACCGTTCGCTCTACCGATCGATCTGTTTTGCCGGATTCCCGGCCATTTCGAGGAGACGATTGATGTCACAACGTAGTCACACCACCGTGAGCGGTCGAGTTACCGTGCTCGGCGCGGATCAGCACCCGCACGCCGCATCGCGCCTGGCCGAGCAGTGGCCCCAGCTGGAGTGGATCCCGGCACCGGCGGGAGCGCCTGTGCCCGACACGATGCCGACGGTCGAGCTGCGTGCAAGCCCCGCCCTGCCGGAGGGCGCATTCCGGATCGAAGTGGATGCGGCCGCGGCGCCGCGGATCCGCGTCCTGGGCGGTCCGTACTCCGGCGTGATCTACGGCGTCGAGGAGCTCGTGCAGCGCCTCGGCGTATCAGAGCCGGGCGGCGTCCGCGTTCCCGTGACCAGCCTCGAGCGCCGGCCGAAGCTGGCCTACCGCACCTTCTGGACCTGGGACCACTCAACCAACTGGGAACTCAATCAGATCGGCCACCAAGAGATCGGGGTGTTCAACCCGTACGGCAAGCCGCCGGGCGGCTTCCTCAAGGACTACAAGCGAATGGTGGACTTCTGCAGCCAGAACCAGATCGCGGCCATCGTGATCTATGGCTTCTTCCGAGATTCACACGGCGGGGTCGAGGCCGCGCAGGAGCTCACCCGCTACGCCAAGGAGCGCGGTGTGCGCATTCTGCCCGGCGTCGCAATCGGGGCATACGGCGGTGTCTACTGGGAAGGGAACAACCAGTACAACCTGGCAACCTGGCTCAACAAGAACCCCGGCTTCGCGGCAGACATGGAGCGCGGGGTCGGCTTCCAGCTGCAAGACCTCAGCTTCCCGCTCAACTTCCCGCGCAGCGACTACACCCGGACGGCCTGCCCCTCCGAGCCAGCGAACATCGAGTGGATGGCGGACGCCCTCTCCTGGCTCGTCGAGACCGTCGACCCCGGCGGCATCAACATCGAGGGCGGGGATTACGGGGTGTGCGGCTGCCCGCGCTGCGTGGCCCGGCGCGGCGAGCGAGAGGCGGCGAGCCGGCGTGACGACGATGCCGAGTTCTGGTCGCACGCCGACATGGCTGACAACTTCCCTCGCCTCTTCGACGCAGCCCGCTCCGCTGGCGACGACCTCTGGCTGTACTGCGAGCTGCAGTGGGACAACCTGCTCGACCCCGCGGCGCACGCGCCGCTGGAGTCGCTGCCGGTCGGCGGGATCTATCAGCACACCTTCAATCGCGGCTACTGGGACCGGGCGAAGAGCGAGTTGACGCCCGAACACATCGCAGCACTCCCGACGACGAACAACGTCATCCGAAGCCAGTTCGCCTGCCAGTGGAACGGCGACGAACGCACCGAGCGCTATGCGTTCAACGCGCCGGTCTTCGCCGAACTCGCCCAGAAGGCCGCCGAGGTCAACATGCAGGGGCTCACCGTGTGGGGCGAGCCATCGCCGTTCCACGTCTCGACGGAACTGAGCTACCTGGCATTCGGCCGCTTCAGCTACGACCCCTCGCTCACCTGGGAGCAGTTCGTCGCAACGGATGTCGCATCTCGCGTGGGCGGCGCCGCTGCAGCGGAGTCGTTCATCGGCCTCATGCAGGAGCTGGACGCCCAACCAGCCCTCGACCCCCGGCGCCTGCTGTCGATCCGGGCCGAGGCCGTCGACGCGGCGAGCAGCCAGTCCGGCGACGCCGTCCGGCGCTGGCTGTGGCTGGCAGACCGCGCCAACCAGCGCGCCTACATGGGGTACTGAGCGCGGCAGATGCGGCGGTGCGGGGCGTGCGGCGAGTGCACGCCCCGCACCGCCGTCTCTTCGCCGTCTGCGCGCCGCGAGCGCAATCGACTCGCCAGAAAACGTCCCAAAACTCCGATTTTGGGACGTTTTCTGGCGAGTGGATGCCGGGATGCGCGGCTCGCGGGCGAGCCGCCGCGGCATCCGCAAAAAGGAGTACAATCATAAATGAGTTCACTCAGTTTTTAGCGGATGCGGGCGAGAGACCCGCGCAGTCGAGCGAGGTGGTGCAGCGATGCCAACAGCCCCTGAACCGAACCCGGCCGGCCGCCGCGAGCGCAACAAGAGCGACAAGCAGCAGCGCATCTTCGACGCCGCCGACGCCCTCTTCGCCGAGCACGGCTACGCCGCCGTCACCACCCAGCAGATCGCGGAGCGGGCCGACGTCGCCGCCGGCACCGTGTTTCGCTACGCCTTGAGCAAGTCCGAGCTGCTCCTCATGGTGCACAACCAGCGCTACCGCCGCGCCCTCGAGTACGCCGAGCTGCACCTGCCGCCGGCCGGGCAGGTCGCCGAGCGGCTCGCCGCGCTGCTCACCCCGATCGTGCATTTCGGTCGCCTGAACGATGAGAACACCGCGGCCTATGGCCAGGCGATGCTGTTCGGCAGCTCGCACGAGCCGTATCGCACCGAGGCGCTGCAGCTGATGGATCGGCTGCAGCAGCGCGTGGCCGAGGTGCTCGCCACCGGCTGGGCGCTGCAGCACGCGGGCTCCCCCGGGCAGCCCGCCCTGCCGGCGCCGGATGCCGCGCCCGCCGCCCGCGCCATCTACGCCGTGCTGCTGTTCGCGTCCATCCAGGCGACGCACACCGACGTGTCGGTCGAGCACGAGCTCGCCGGCATCCTGAGCCAGGTAGACGTGATCTCACGTGGCTACCTTCACCCCGCGCCGGCACACAATGCCACCAGCGCATCCGAGCTGCACGACTCCGTCTAGCTCAGCAAAGTAAGGAAGATACACATGTCTGACATTCGCACCGTCACCGTGCTGGGAACCGGCGTTCTCGGCTCCCAGATCGCCTACCAGGCCGCCTACAGCGGCTTCGCGGTGACCGCCTACGACATCAATGATGCGGCCATCGAGGCCGCCGCGAAGCGCTTCGCCGGGCTCGCCGAGACCTACAAGGCCGAGGTGGCCGGCGCCGCAGACGAGAAGGCCGACGCGGCCCTGCGCAACCTGACGCTGAGCTCGAACCTGGCCGAGGCCGTCGCCGACGCCGACATCGTGATCGAGGCCGTGCCGGAGAACCTCGAGATCAAGCGCGACACCTACGCCAAGCTGGCCGAGCTGGCCCCGGCCAAGACGATCTTCGCCACCAACTCCTCGACCCTGCTGCCGAGCGACATGGTCGGCTTCACCGGCCGCCCGGAGCGCTTCCTCGCCATGCACTTCGCCAACCGCATCTGGGTGCACAACATCGCCGAGGTCATGGGCACGCCCGCCACCGACCCGGCCGTCGTGCAGACCGTGCTCGAATTCGGCGCCGAGATCGGCATGGTGCCGGTCGAGATCAAGAAGGAGAAGGCCGGCTACCTGCTCAACTCGCTGCTCGTGCCGTTCCTCAGCGCGGCCGGCGAGCTGCTGGTCGACGGCATCGCGGAGCCCGTCGACATCGACAACACCTGGCGCATCAGCACCGGCGCCCCGATGGGCCCGTTCCAGATCTACGACATGGTCGGCCTCACCACCGCCTACAACGTCAGCGCCAACGGCGGCCCGAAGCAGCGCGAGTTCGCCGCGCTGATCAAGGAGCGCTACATCGACCAGGGCAAGCTCGGCATGTCGACCGGCGAGGGCTTCTACACGTACCCCGCCAAGTAGCAGCGCTCCCGCTGGTTGAGCCTGTCGAAACCTCTCCGGAGTGATTTCGACAGGCTCAATCGACGGGGTGGGCGGCCCAACCAGCGGGGTGGGCGGCGCAGCACTCGAAATCGAGCGCCCCTCGGAGTAGCCTCGAAACTACTGTTCGAGGAGGCTCCATGCCGTACTTCATCATCGAACGCAGCTACGCCGAAGACGTTCCCGTTCCGCTCGACGCCGCTCCAGACATTGTGCTCATCAACGACGACGCCGAGGTGCGTTGGCTCTACTCCTTCCTCTCGGTTGACCGGCGCAAGAGTTACTGCCTCTACGAGGCGCCCTCCGTCGAGGCCATCCTCGATGCGGCGCGGCTGGCCGGGCTGCCGGCCGATGTCATCACCGAGGTCGACGGACGCATGATGCCGAGCGGCCAGCTGGCCGCCGTCGGTTGAGCACACCCGGCTGAGCTCTCCCGGCTGAACCCACCGGGCTGAGCCGCGGTCCCGCTAGGCCAGCCGGTTCTCCCTGGCGTACTTGGCCGCCTGGGTGCGGTTGTTGGCCCCGATCTTGACCAGGATGCTGCGCACGTGGTTCGCCGCGGTGTGCTCACTGATGACGAGCGCGCCGGCGATCTGCCGGTTGCTGCGCCCGTCGGCAAGCAGGGCGATCACCTCCAGTTCCCGGGCGGTGAGCCCGTCGGGGCGGTGACCCGCGGATGCCGCCTGCTCCCCCGGCCCACCCGGCTGCAGCATCCGCAGCACGCGGACCAGGCCCGCCGGTCTCGCGATGGCCTCGGCCCGCTCGGCGAGCGCGGCCGCCCGCGGTGAGTGCGGCTCGTATTGCCGCAGGAACCGGGCCGTCGCGGCCAGCGTGTAGGCCGCGTGCAGCGGGGCGCCGGTGCGCTCGTCGAGGGCGAGGGCCGCTTCAAAGCGGGCGCCGGGGTCGCCGACGGCGCAGAGGGCGTCCAGCTGCCCCAGGTAGCGGTCGGCGCTGCCGAAGATGGCGACGTAGTAGCCCGACATGACGTTCAGTCCCTCGTACTCGGCGAGCAGCGGGCGCAGCTCGGCCGCCGCCCGCCGATCCCCCAGCCAGAGCGCCGCCTCCACCATGAAGAGCAGCTGGGCGGGCCACTGGCCGGATGCGCGCGCGCCGGCCGCCCTGCGGGCCGGCGCCGCCTCCCGCTCGAGCAGCCAGCGCAGCAGTCGCCGGGCCGGCTCCCGCATCTCCAGCTCGCAGTACAGCGCCAACAGGCCGGGCGCCCACCGCGAGGTCGGCGATTCCTCCCCGGTGACGAGGCCCCGCACGAAGTCGAGCCGCCCGCGCTCGCGGCGCACCATGTAGCTCTGCAGGGCATTGACCCCGAGGCTCAGATCGGAGCGGAAGCCCAGTTCCACGCCGGCAAGCTGCGCGCAGAGCGCTGCGGCATCCGTGAGCCGGCCCGCGATGTACATCCGGCCGAAACGGGCGCAGACCGCCCAGTACTGCCAGTAGCCGCCCCAATGCCTGGCACAGTCGGCGACGCGCTCCTCGGCGGCGAGCATGCCCTGCCCGTCGCCGAGCACGTAGCCACTGACACTCAGGAAGTTGGCGCCGGCTCCGAGCGCATCGCTGTGTGGGCGTTGGCCGAGGGCCACCAGCTCGCGGGCCCGCTCCCGGCGGGCGGCGAGGCCCTGCGGGCGCAGCGACTGCGTGATGCTGGCGCGCAGCACCTGCGGGAGCACGGTCGGGTCGGTGCTACGCCGGGCCAGCGCGATAGCCCGCTCGACCAGCGCCTCGGCCGCGTCGATGTCGCCGGTGAAGGCGATCGCGCGCGAGAGCGCGCCGAGCGCCTCGATGCGCAGCGGGTCGCCGTCGTCGGGAGGGATGCCGCCGAGCGCGGCCGTGAGAATGTCGACGGCGCGGTGCCCGGGCAGCCCGGGCTTCCAGCTGGCCTCCTCGAACTCGATCGCCGCGAGCACGCGGGTGCGCGGCGCGGCCAGCTCGATGACCTGCTCGCAGAGCTCGCGGGCGTGTGCGAAGTCGGTGGCGGCGATCCAGCGCCTGGCGGCCTGCACGCGCAGGCTGTCGCGCTCGGCGGCATCCGAGGTGCATTCGGCCGCGCGCTCGAACAAGCGCCCGGCATCCTCATGGGCCAGCCGCTGGTCGGCCAGCTCGCTGGCCCGGATCAGGTAGCTCACGGCCCGGTCGCCGAAGCCCAGGCTGCGCGCCGCCGAGTAATGGTGGGCCAGGCGCTGCACCCGGTGCGGCGCGGCCGGGAACTGCCGTTCCAGGGTCTGGGCGATGCGCGCGTGCAGGGCAGGCACCCCCGTGGGACCGGCCGCCTCCAGCACGAGCTGCCGGGCGATCGCGTGCACGAAACGGTAGCGCCCGTCCCGGCCCCGCGGGGCCTCCAGCAGGCCGAGGCTCACCGCCAGCTCGACGGTGCGGAACACGAGCGGCCGGGGCACGGCGGGTGGGGCGGCGCTGACTGCCAGCAGCTCGCCGAGGTCCGGTTCCAGCCCGAGCACGGCGGCCAGCGCCAGCACGGTGCGCTGCTGCTCGTCGAAGCGGGCCAGCCGCGACTGGAACAGTTCGCCGATGCTCTGCGGCACCGCGATCGGCTGCCCGGCGGTTCCCGTCTCCGCCTCGACGACGGCCCGCCAGCTCTCGCGCAGCAGGAAGGGATTGCCGCCGGTGAGCGCGTACAGCGTGCCGGCCGAGTGGCCGAGCCCGGCCGAGGGCTGCGCCAACTGCGCGGCGAGGTAGTCGGCGATCTCGCCCGGGTTCAGCGGCGCGAGCTCGCGCGTGCGCACGGCGTCGCTGCTCTGCAGCTCGGCCAGCATCCCGCCGAGGGCCTCGGAGCGTTCCAACGGACCGGCCCGCAGCGTGCCGAGGATCAGCACCCGGGCACCGTCGGCGCGCTCCACGGTGCGGCGCACGAGGTGGGCGAGCAGGCGGATCGCGGTCGGCTCGGCCCAGTGCAGGTCGTCGATCGCGATCACGAGGGGGCGGGCGTCGGATGCCGCGCCGAGCAGTTCGACGACGCCGTCGTAGAGGCGCATCTGGCCGACATCCGGGGCCGCGTCCTGTTCATCGCGTTCCCTCGCCGGGGAGCGGTCGAACACCTCGCGCAGCAGTCGGACGGTGCCGGTTGCGGCATCCGGCTGCTCGTCGTCCAGCCCGGCGAGCAGCTGGCGCACCACCTGGTCGAGCGGTTCGAAGGCGGCGCTGAGCTCCTGGATGCAGGCGCCGGAGAGCACCGCCGCGCCGCGCGCGTGCAGCCGTGTGCAGGCCTCGGCGACAAGCCGAGACTTGCCGGACCCGGCGTCTCCGCTGAGGAAGAGCGCGCCGGCCGAACCCCGGAGCGCGTCCGCCCAGGCCTCGTCGATCCAGGCGAGCTCCTCGCGCCGGGCGACGAAGAGCGGCTGAGCGGAGCTCGTCCATCTCGGCGGCAGCGGTGGAGAGCGCCACGTGCGCATCCCTCCACGATACGCCCGAGCCGGCGCGCCGGCATGGGCGATTTTGACTATGCGGCGGCCCGCCGGGCGCGGACAAGAGGGGCAATCACTGTCATGTGCGGCGGTTGCACGATTCCTAGCGTTGGAACTGCTCGACCTCACCAGAAGGCCGTGGAAGAAGGTCATCATGAACATCCGTACCCCGCTGCTGGCCGCGACGACACTCGCCGCGATCGCGATCCTGACCGGCTTTGCGCCGGCCGGCGGCCCCGACGACGAGCAGGACACGACGGGCGTGGCCGCGGTGCCGCTGCGCATCACCTCGCTCTGCAGCGCCCCCGACTACGTACTCGCCCAAGCCCCTGCAGGTCTCTGCGACAGCCTGTCGAACGAACCGCTCCCGGCCGCGAGCGAGCACTACCACCCGCGCTGGGCGCACGGCAGCCACTCGCCCGGCGTGGAGTCGCTGCGCGCCACCCCGAGCGCGCAGCGCTGCGACGATTCGCCCGGGTCCCCGCTGTACGGCCACCGCGGCTACCGCATCACCTGCTGAGCACCCGGCGCTTTCCCAGCTGGGCGATGGTCGGATGCCGCAGAGTAGTAGTCCCTGCGGCATCCGGCCGTCCGTTCTTTAAAAGGAGACCGCGTGACGAGCTCGCTCATCCTCGACATCGTGGTGGGCCTGATTCTGCTCGGCGCCGCGCTCTCCGGCTGGCGCGCCGGCCTGTTCCGCAGCGCGTTCGGCGCGCTCGGGTTGATCGCCGGCGGCGTCGCCGCCTACCTGCTGCTGCCGCAGATCTCGGCGTGGGCCCCCGCACCCGAGTGGCGCGCGGCGATCGTGATCGGTAGCGGCATCCTGCTGTTGATCGTGGGCAACGCGCTCGGCTCGCTCGTCGGCGGCCTGCTTGGCCGCGGCATGAAGGTCATCAAGTTGAGCGTGCTCGACCGCATTGCCGGATTCGCGCTCAGCCTCGTCGCCACCGCCCTCGTGCTCGGCACGGTGGCGGGCGGCGTCGCCAGCATGGGCGTTCCGCCCGTCACGCAGGCCATCGCCGGCAGCGCGACCCTCGGTTCCATCGACCGGATGACGCCCGACCCGGTGCGCTCCTTCCTCGCCGGCGTGCGCACCTCCGCCATGAACGACGCGCTGCCCTGGGTGATCGACACGATCGCGCCGCCGGAGAACCTGCCGACCGCCGCAGATGTCGACGCCGGCTCGCCCGCGTTGACCGCCGCCGCGGCATCCGTCGTGCGCATCACCGGCACCGCCCCCGCCTGCGGAATCAGCCTGGTCGGCAGCGGCTTCGTCGTGTCGGATGACCGTGTCGTCACCAACGCGCACGTCGTTGCCGGTGTGGAGGAGGCCGTGATCGAGGCGCCCGGCGAGCAGCCGAAGACCGCCCGCGTCGTCTACTACGACGCCGCGACCGACCTGGCCGTGCTCGCCGCCGACGGGCTGGATGCCGCCCCGCTCGACCTCGGCAGTGCGCTGTCGCGGGGAGCCGGCACGGCTGTGCAGGGCTATCCGCTCGGCGGGCCGTTCCGCTCGCAGGCCGCGACCGTCGCCGAGGTGACGAGCATCCCGCGCACCGACGGCAGCTTCGGCCGCGAGGTGTACGCCCTGTCGGTCGAGATCCAGCAGGGCAACTCGGGCGGGCCGCTGCTCGACCAGAGCGGCGACGTGGTCGGCGTCGTCTTCGCGAAGTCCGCCGTCGTCGGCGACATCGCCTACGCGCTGACCCTCAGCGAGCTGGCCCCGGTGGCCGCAGCTGCGCCCGGCCTGGCCGAGCCGGTGTCGTCCGGCGTGTGCGTCGGCTAGGCGCCTGCGTCAGCTAGGCGCCTGAGCCCATCAGGGCAGCCGCCAGAACCGTTATCTGGCGGATCAGGCCGAGAATCCCCAGGATGAGCGCGGCGATGGAGAAGCCGAGACCCGTCTGCTTCGTGACTCCCTGCCCCTCCAGCGCCCGCGCGCGCACCAGGCCCATCGACCCGAAGATGATCCCGAGAACGCTCGGAATCGCCAGCGGATTGAAGATCAGCCCGAAGAGTGCGAGCGCCAGTCCGGCATAGCCGAAGCCGTTGTTTCGGCGGACCGCGCGATCGGCTTCCGTGCGGCTGAGCTTCGCGGGCGGGTAGACGATCGTCTGCTCACGCAGGGTGCCGGGAGCCGTCGCGTAGCTCGCCGGCATCGACGAGTACTGGGGAAACTGCTGCGGCGCCGGAACGGCTGGCGCCAGGGGCGCCGCGGGCGCTGTGGGCGCCGCGAGCGCTCCTGGCTTCGCATACTCTGTCCAGCCCAGGCCGTCCCACCAGCGCAGGGCCGTGGCATCGGCCGGGTCCGGGTACCAACCCGCAGTCGGTGTCTCCATGATGGTCCCCCTGCTCGTGCGCGACTGGCACGCGATCGACGTCGTTGTCGTGCTCCCCGGCCCCTGCCCCGCCGGAATGCCCTCAGTCTGCCGCACGCCTCGAGCTTTCCCGGCAGCCCGCGCACCCCCGTTCGCGGGGCCCTCGGAAACCGTCCGGGACGCTGCGTTCGTCGGAAGCCCGCGACCGCGTGCGCTCGGCCGGAGCCTGCGATCGAAGCCAACCCGGCGTGCTAGCGTGTGGCCACCCATCACCCCTGTGTGGAAGGACTCCCCCGTGACCGCTTCGACAGGACAGCCCGCGTTCACCCTCGACCCGGCCGACGACGTGCAGGCCCGGGCCCTCGCCCGACTGCAGAGCGAGCAGATCGCGTGGTTCACCAGCATCCGCGACACCGGGTTCCCGCACGCGGTGCCGGTGTGGTTCCTCTGGTGGGAGGGCGAGCTGCTGGTGCTCAGCGAGCCGCACGCGGTCAAGGTGCGCAACGTCCGCGGCAACGAGAAGGTGCTCGCGCACCTGGAGGCCGGCCGCGGCGGCGAACACCTCACCGTGCTGGCGGGCACCGCCGCCGTATCACCCGAGCCCACCAGCGCCTGGGTCGACCGCATCGGCGCGGAGTACGCGGCGAAGTACAGCCGCGGCCTGGCCGGCCTGAGCCTCGACATGTCGGGCATGGCCGCGCAGTACAGCGCCGTCATCCGGATGACGCCGACCAAACTCACGGCGTGGTAGCCGCAGTCGGCCGCCGCCGGGGCCGCGGGCGCCCCCGAACTCACAGCCGGGGCACAGCCTTGCGGGAACACCGCCGCCGCGGCATCCGTTCTCTACTGTGACGTCGCGGCCAGCGGCGCCGACTCACCACCAGGAGGAACACAGTGTCCACCGAGTACCGCAAGACACCAGAGTCGCTCGCCCATCTCACCCACGCGCAGCACTTGGTGACGCAGAAGGACGGCACAGAGCCCGCCTTCCACAACGCGTATTGGAACAACCACGATCCCGGCATCTACGTTGATGTCGTCTCCGGGCAGCCGCTGTTCTCGTCCACCGACAAGTACGACAGCGGCACCGGCTGGCCGAGCTTCACCCGGCCGATCGAGCCGGCCGCGGTGACCACGAAGACCGACCGCGCCCTGTTCATGAAGCGCACCGAGGTGCGCTCCAGCAGCGCCGACAGCCACCTCGGGCACGTGTTCGATGACGGCCCGGCGGATGCCGGCGGCCTCCGCTACTGCATGAACTCCGCGGCGCTGCGTTTCGTGCCCGTCGCCGAGCTCGAGCAGCAGGGGTACGGTGAATACCGCGGCCTGTTCGATCCATCCGCACCATCCACAGATTCACAGAGCAAGGAGCAGTCATGACCGCCGCAACCGAAACCGCCATCCTCGCCGGCGGCTGCTTCTGGGGAATGCAGGACCTGATCCGCAAGCGCCCCGGCGTCATCTCCACCCGGGTCGGCTACAGCGGCGGCGACGTGCCGAACGCCACCTACCGCAACCACGGCACTCACGCCGAGGCGATCGAGATCGTCTTCGACCCGAGCGTGACCAGCTACCGCGAGATGCTCGAGTTCTTCTTCCAGGTGCACGACCCGACAACGCCCAACCGGCAGGGCAACGACCGCGGCACCAGCTACCGCTCCGCGATCTTCACCCTCTCCCCCGAGCAGGAGGCCATCGCCCACGACACCACTGCCGATGTCGAGGCCTCCGGCCTCTGGCCGGGCAAGGTCGTCACCACCGTGTCGCCGGCCGGCCCGTTCTGGGAGGCGGAGGAGGAGCACCAGGACTACCTGGAGAAGTACCCCAACGGCTACACCTGCCACTTCGTGCGCCCCGGCTGGGTGCTGCCGAAGCGGGACGCCGCGGCGTCCGTCTAACGACCGGACCGACGCGGATCCCAACCGCGCGTCGCTACTGCACGAGCGACGCGCGGTAGCGCGCGTACTTGCGGGCGCCGACCGTGCGCCAGACGAGGCGCGCGGGCGCCGGCAGGTGCTTGCGCTGCCACTCGGCGCCGCCGTCCGGCTGGGCGGCGAGGATCATGCCGAGCGTCGTGAACATGGCGCCCTTCGGAGCGGATCTGCGCCCGTGCTCGGCGAGCGCCTCCACCTCGTCTTGCGCGAGCACGTGCTCCATCACGGGAACGACGGTCGTCTCCTCATCGGGCATGTGCACGGCGAGCGCCGCGTTGACCCCGGTCAGGGCGACGCTGACAGCCGCCGCATCCGCCGCCCGCCCGCTGGCCCGCCAGCGCGGCAGCGCCGCGTCGAGCGCGCTCAGGTGCACCAGCATCTCGGCGTGCTGCCGCCGCATCCGCTCGACGTACACCGTGCACGCGGGCGCGCGTTCCTCCAGCCGGCCCCACAGCAGGGTGTCCTCGCCCTCGTGGTGACCGTGCAGCCCCGTCGAGAGATTCGCCAGGTGCTGCCCGACACGCTCGGCGTGCTCCGCGTCGCCCTCCCGAACGCCGCGGATGAGGGCGTCTCCCTCCCCGAACCCGGCCCGGAACATGCGGTGGATCTCGGCCATCCCACTGGCGTCGCAGCTCTTCGCCCCCGCATCGGGCCGGGGCTGATCGCCGTTCGAGGGGAGCGCGGTGGCAGGCATGATGGCCTCCGATCGTCGGTGGGCTGGCGATCGGCACTGTACGCCGCGGGGGCGGCCGCGGCAAGCGATCGGAGCCCCGCATCAGCGCCGCACCCGCACGTGGTCGACGCAGCGCTCCACGACGAGCCCCTCGCGCAGCGGGGCCGCGATCGCCACCAGCCTGCCAGCTTGTTCCACCGGGTCGAAGTCGCAGCTGCACCCGTTCAACGCCTGCCCGTAGTGTGCGACAGCGAGCGCCAGGACGAGGTCGCCGAAGCCCACATCATCGAGATCGCGCACCATCGCCGTTGAGGTGACCCCATCGCTGAAACAGCCGCGAAAGGTGATGGCGCAGTCACACGGCCCGTACGGGAACCGGCGACCGTCTGGGCACGGCTCCACCAGGAAGACGAGCTCGCCCTCGACGCCCTCCATGAGGTCGCTGGGCCGGGACCCCTGCTTCTTGCTCGTTGCCACGAGCACCTTCATCGTTCTCTCCGCTCCGGCACGAGCGTGTTCGATTGAGTTGCCTGCAGGCTACGCCGGGCCTCCGACACGACTCGGCGCAGCCATGCGCCAGCACGCAATCACTGCCGGTATCGTGGAAAACACGTGCGCCCGGCATCCGCAGAGAAATGATCAGTCCCATGTCGCAACAGAAGAAGTCGCGCTCCACCGGCCCGAAGTCACGCCCCTCGCGCCCGGCCAGCCCGAGCGGCCAGGCCCACCGCGGCGCGCGCGAGACGCCGTCGACGGCGGAGGCGCGCCTGCTCGCCCAGTTCGCCACCTGGTACACCCGGCACCTGACCGAGATCGACGACGCGGAATCGCACGGCTCCCTCGAGTCGATGCACGGCACGCTCGGCGTGCTGATGGAGATGACGCGCACCCTCGGGCCGCGGATGACGCTGGCCACGCCGACCGCGCGCACCCTGCACGCGCTCCTCGACTACGTCATCGAGCTCGGCCGCGACGGAACCGCGCCTGCCGAGACGGCCCGCGCCGATCTGGACGCGACCGACGAAGACGAGCTCGACCTCCGCGACCGCGTCGAGGCGCTCGTCGAGGTGCTCGAGCACTACCTGGACTTCCTCAGCGAGACCCGGAGCTGGCGGGCCTCGGATGCCGATTTCGACGCCGCCTACGACGTGCTCGACGACGCGATCGCCGAGTACACCCCCGTCGGCGAGATGGTCGGACTGCTGCTGGATGCCCTCGCCGAGGTCGAGCAGGTGCCCCCGGCGCAGCAGCTGCAGGCTCTGGACGCGCTGCCCATCGTGCGGGGCGTCGACGGCCTGTTGGCGTGGATCGGCCGCGGCCGCCCCATCCTGCGCACGGGGGCGCTGCAGCTTGCCGACATCCAGACCGTGGCCGCCCTGATCGGCATCAACGCCGTCGGCCAGCCCGGCGCGGAGAACACCGACCTCGCCCACCACCTCTACGAGATGGCGACGGCCGGAACCCCGGGCGCCTTCGCCCCCGAGGCCGAACCGCGCCAGGCCGGCTCGATGTGGGACCTCAGCGACCTCAGCGCCTGGTGGGCGGCGCTCGCCCAGTCCGGCATCACCGAGGTCACCGCCACCACCGTGCGCCCGGGCCCGACGGCCGCGCAGTGGCAGGCGGCGGATGCCACGGAGCGCCTCGCCGCGCGCACCGAGCTGATCGACAACTACGTGCAGGAGTGGCTCGACAGCGAGGCAGAGAACGAGGCGCCGACGACCGCCCAGACGCTCACGCGGATCATCGCCGTGCTCGCCGGCGCCATCTGCCCCGAGGCCCTGCCGGCGGCCGGCAGCGCGCAGATCGCGGAGCTGGTCGATGCGGAGCTGGACTTCGAGGCCAACGCCACGGCGTCCTTCGCCGCGTCGCTCGTGCTGCACCAGCTGAGCCGGGCCGGGGTGTTCGAGGCCCGGAGCGCAGACGACGGCACCGAGCGCCTGCTGGTGCCCGCGGCGCTCCGTCCCGCCCTGGCGGCCGTGGTCGGCCCGCTCGCCGCGAGCCTGGTCTAGGCGCGCCCGGCCGGGGCGGCGTCCAACACGACGTCGATCGCCGCCACGACGGATGCCGGCTCCTCGTGCTCCCAGAACCGCAGCACCGTCCAGCCGGCGGCCGTCAACCGCTCCGCCGTGTCGGCGTCGCGGGCCCGGTTGCCGGCGGCCTTCGCCTCCCAATAGTCGCGATGCGCGACCGGCGCCTGGTAGTGCAGCGGGCAGCCGTGCCAGAAGCAGCCGTCGATGAAGACCGCCACCCGGGCGCGGGTGAAGACGACATCCGCGGTGCGGCGCAGCCCCGCCACCGGCCGGTAGTTCACCCGGTAGCGGCGGCCCTCTGCGTGCAGCAGGTGGCGCACCGCCAGCTCGGGGGCGGTGTCGCGGCTGCGGTTGCCGCGCATCGAGGCCCGCACTGCGTCTGAGCTGGCCCAGGAGGGGGCGGGCATCCGAGGCGAATCGACCATGAGGGAGGCCTCGGCGCAGCCCTCAGTGCAGCACCTTGTAGCGCACGTGCGTGACCAGCGGCGAGCTCGTCACGCCGAGCTGCTCCAACTGCACGTCACCGACGCCCTCGAGCAGCCGCTCGCCCGCGCCGAGCACGACCGGCGCGATGTGCAGGCGCAGCTCGTCGAGCAGGCCGGCGGACAGCGCCTGCTGCACCGTGGACGCACCCCCGGCGATCGACACCCCGCGGCCGCCGGATGCCGCGAGCGCCCGCTCGTGGGCGGCGGCGATGCCGTCCGTCACGAAGTGGAATGTCGTGCCGCCCTCCATCTCCAGGCTCTCCCGCGGGTAGTGGGTGAGCACGAAGACGGGGCCGTGGTACGGCGGCTCCTCGCCCCACCAGCCGCGCCACTCCTCCGGCCCCGCGGAATCCCACGGGCCCCGGATCGGCCCGAACATGTTGCGCCCCATGATGAACGCGCCCGCGTCGACGATGGCCGCGATCTCGGCCGCGCTCTCCTCGGGGCGCTCGAGATGCCAGCGGTGCAGTTGCAGGCCGCCGACCCCGAGCGGGTTCTCCAGGCTCTGGTTCGGCCCGGCGCTGAAGCCGTCCACCGAGACGGCCATGTCACAGAAGACGATGTTCATGGGCCGATCCTCCTCCCGCGGGCACAACCCCGCAAGCATCGGTCACTGTCCAGAGGATTCCTTGGAGTGGGCTGCCGCCTTGCGCGACGCTGCGCGTCGCGCCCGCTGGTGCGAGGGAGCGTGCGTCCGAAACCAGCTCGCCGCATCCGGGCAATCCCTGTGGTGGCGCGGCTCCGCGTCCCCCAGACTTGCGGCGGAAAGGCCCTCCCATGCTCATTGTGTTCGTGTGCATCGCGCTGGCTCTCTGCGGTCTGGCGCTCATGGTCGCCTGGCGCCGCCTGAGTCTGACCCCGCCGGATGCCGTCGGGCTCTCGGCGAGCGCAGGCAGCCGGGCGGTGCAGCCGAACCCCGCGGAGTCGGTGCCGGCTTCCGCCCCGGTCGCGGTGCCGCCCGGGTCGCCGCTGCCGTCGCCCGCCGCGTCCGTCGCCCCGCCCGCGCCACCCGAATCGGCCGCCCCGGCATCCGCCAACACACCACCCGCACCTGCCGGCCCGGTCCAGCGGGTTCGCGCCGCGCTGCGGCGCTACCTGTGGTGGGCGACCGTCGTGACGGTCGCGTGCTTCGGCACCGCCCTGCTCTGGAGCCTGCCCGCCTCCCGCCTGGTCATGCGCGTGCTGGCGCTCACCTCGCCGCACGCCGAGGGCAGCCACACCGAGGCGGAGGCGCTCGTGGGCACCATCTCCGTCGACGGCACGCTCTCCCTGCTGATCTTCGGCGTCCTCCCCAACGCGTTCCTCTCCGCCGTCCTGTTCGCGCTCATCCATCGTTGGCTCCCCCGCGGCTGGCTGGGCGGCCTGATCTTCGGATTGCTCCTTCTGGTGGTGGCGGCTCCGATCGACGACCCGCTGCGCGCGCGGAACCCCGACTTCGCCTTCCTCGGGCCGGGCTGGCTGGCCGTGCTCCTGTTCACCGTGCTCGTCCTGGGGCACGGGATGCTGCTGGCCGCGGTGTTCGGCTGGTACAGCAGGCGCCTGCCGCTGCGCCCCGCGCGTCCGTGGCTGGCCTACGCCCCGCTGCTCGCGGCCGTGGTCTACCTTCCGATCGGCGTCCTGCTGCTGATCGGCGCGGGCGCCACCGCTCTCGGGGCGCTGATCGCGCCGGCGGTCGGGCGCTGGTGGGTGTCCCGCTCGGTGGCGCTGGCCGGCCGCATCGCGCTGGCGCTGCTCACCCTGCTCGCCCTGCCCGGCTTCATCACCGCGGTCATCACGATCATCGCTCGTTGAGCGCCCGCCCTCCCCGTTGGCTCGAGGGAGCCTGCGACCGAAGCCAGCCGCCCCACCGGGCATACAAACCGGTCCACCCGCGTTGACCCCTCCCATGAGCGAATCCACAGTGCAGCCCGAGGCCGTCGACACCTCCACCGTCACCATCCGCCGCAACGATGAGGCGAGCCGCTACGAGGCACTCGTCGGAGCGGATGTCGCGGCCTACGCCGAGTACCGGCTCCGCCCGTCGGAACGCATCGTCTTCACGCACACCGTGACCGAGGAAGCCTTCACCCGGCGCGGCATCGCGACACAGCTCGTCGAATGGGCGCTCAGCGATGCCCGCGACCGTGGGGAGACGATCGTGCCCCGCTGCCCCTTCGTGGTCAGCTACCTGGAGACGCACCACCAGTTCGACGACGCCCTAGAGCGCTCCGCCGGCGACTAGACGCAGGCGCCTCTTCCACCTCGGCGGCTAGACGGACACTGCCCCTCCCCTCCCTTTTCCACGTCGGCTCGAGGGAGCGCCAGCGACCGAAGCCGAGAGCGCCCTCTACCCGACCAACGCGCCGAGAATCAGCGGCAGCAGCGTCCACAGCCCCACGAGCAGCGCGACCACCGCGGCCATGCCGGCGAACGCCCACAGTCGTCGCCGCCTCCGCGCCGCCCGCACCTCCGCGTGCAGCGCCGCGAACTGGCTGCGCGCCGCGACGTGGTCGCCGACATCCGTCGCCCGCCACGACGTAGGGTCATCAACAACTGCCAGTACGTCCGCGACGGCCTCAGCGCTGAGCACCGCCGGCTGCTCGCGGAGCCATCGGCGTACCTCGTGCGAGTTCAACACCCGCACCCGCTCCGGTCGCTCTTTCACCGTGATGCGCTTCGGATCGACGAACACAAGCAGCGGGTGCACCGCAATCGGATGCGGTAGCCGGCTGCTCAGCAGCTTCGCGACCTTGCCGGCCTCGCCCGTCGCGGCCGGGATGTACGGCTGGCGCTGCCCGTCGACCATGAGCGCGCGTCCGGCCACCCAGATGCCCTTGTCGGCGTGGTGCTTGGTGTTGATCGTGAAGACGCCGCCGGGCCCCACCACCAGGTGGTCGATGTCGGTGTCCTTGGTGCCGACTGGCAGGGCGTGCCGCGTGGCCCAGCCCTCCGGCAGGCGCTCGAGGATGCCGCCGACAGCGATCTCGCCGAGCGCGCCGAGGTACCAGGAGCGCGCCTCCTCGGCGAGCGGCGAGCGCCCGAAGAAGCGTTGCAGCGGAGTGCGGGGCGTCGCGCCGGCCTGGTGGCGCAGAGTCTCGTCGATGACGAGCTGGCCCGCGAATCGTTCGCGCATCGTTGCGGTACTAGCCATCGGCTCCCCTGAGAGTTTCTCACTCACCGTAACGCCCATCACCGCAATTGCCGAATCCCCCGAACGGGCCTGAACGCAGGAAATGCGCGTATCGCACTCGATTTGCGCTTGACGTAACCCGAATGGGGGGTCAAAGATGTGAATCGTTCGGCTTGCCACTGTTCTGCTTGACGCCAGGAGTGCTCATGTTCCGTCAGCTTGCCATCGCCACAGTCGCCGCTCTCGTCATCACAGGCGTCAGCGCAGCACCAAGCATGGCGAGCGCACCGCCGCCCGAGCCATCCGATCAGCTCTCCGTCTACACAGGCAGCGTGGATGCCGCCGGCCTCGCCGCTCTCGTCGACCTCGGCGTCGACCGGCACGACGTCGCGGCGGCGCCCACCACTGACGGCGGATTCGACGTGCAGGTGATCCTGAGCGGCGAGCAGGCGAGCGAGCTCGCCGAGGCGGGCACCGAGCTGGAGCTGAAGGCGGCGCCGGATGCCGGCCGCCGCAGCGCCCAGGCGGCGGGCGTGTTCCGCCCCTACAGCGGCGCGGACGGGCTCCAGGAGGAGCTCGTGGCGCAGGCGGCCGCCTTCCCGAAGATCGCGCAGCTGCAGGTGATCGGCAAGACGGTCAACGGCCAGGACATCACGGCGGTGCGCGTGACGAAGAACCCGAAGGCGAGCAAGGACGGCAAGAAGCCGACGACGGTCTTCATCGGCGCGCAGCACGCCCGCGAGTGGATCACGCCCGAGATGGTGCGGCGCCTGCTCGACCAGGTGCTCACCGGCTACGGCAGCGACAAGCGCATCACCAAGCTCGTGAACTCGACCGAGATGTGGTTCATCCCCGTGGCCAACCCCGACGGGTACGACTTCACGTTCCAAGAGGGTCAACGGCTGTGGCGGAAGAACCTGCATGACAACAACGGCGACGGGGTCATCGGAACGGGCGACGGCGTCGACCTGAACCGCAACTACCCGACCCGCTGGGGCTACGACAATGAGGGCTCGTCGCCGAACCCGGCCAGCGAGACGTACCGCGGCACCGCGCCGGCATCCGAGCCAGAGACGCAGGCGCTCGATAAGTTGTTCAAGCGCCTCTCCCCCGAGTTCTTCATCAACTACCACTCCGCCTCGGAGCTGCTGCTGCACGGCATCGGCTGGCAGGTGGCAACCCCGTCGCCGGATGACGTGATCTACCAGGCGATGGTCGGCGACGACGCCAAACCGGCCGTGCCCGGCTACGACCCCGACATCTCGGCCGAGCTGTACACGACCAACGGCGACACCGACTCGCACATGCAGGAGGCCTACGGCACGCTCGGCTTCACTCCGGAGATGACGACCTGTGAGACCGTCTCCGACTCGATTCCGGATGACGCGTGGGAGTCGGGTGACTGCCTGAGCGGCTTCAACTTCCCGGACGACGAGGGCCTCATCCAGGCCGAGTACGCCAAGAACGTGCCGTTCGCGCTGGCCGTCGCCGAGTCGGCGCTCGACCCCGACGACCCCGTCTCGGTAGTCGGCCTCGACACCCCCGACTTCCAGGTCGACAGCTTCAGCGTCTCCTACGGCGACCCGCAGCCGGTGGCCGTCGTCGCCAAGCGCAGCTTGCTGCTGAAGACCCTCAACTACAAGATCAACGGCGGCCGCACCAAGTACGCGCTGACCAAAGAGTGGCAGGGCGGCGAGCGCTACGGCGCGGAGAACACCGACTACTACGCCGAGTACCGCGGCGTCGTGAAGGGCGCCAAGCCCGGCGACACCGTCGAGGTGTGGTTCACCGCGCGGCCCGGGCTGAAGGATGCCGTGCACGGCAAGTCGTTCCGCCAGAAGGAGAGCGAGCACTTCACCTACACGCTCGCCCAGGACACCGGCAATCCGGCGCTCGTCATCGCCAACGAGGACTACACCGGCGTGAACCCGACCTACCCGGCCGGCACCACCGCGCCGAAGTACCTCGACGCGCACGTGGCGGCGCTCGAGGCCAACGGCGTGACCCCGGACGTGTGGGATGTCGATGCGCAGGGCGTGCCGCATCCGCTTGCCGTGCTCAGCCACTACGACGCGGCGCTCTGGTACCTCGGCGACAACCGGCTCACCCAGGACCCGGAGGACGAACTGACCGAGTTCGGCAGCCAGGCGCTGCCCGACCTGTCGGTGGCCGAGCGCACCCAGTACCTCACCATCGCGCTGCGCGACTACCTCAACGAGGGCGGCAAGCTCGCCTACACCGGTGAGACGACGGGCTACTACGGCATCCTCGCCGGTACCCTCGGAGGCATCTACTACGGCCTGGACGGCGCCCCCGACCAGCCCTGCGCCGTGACCCGGGACGCCTTCAGCGATTGCCTGCTCTACGCCGACGACTTCACCCAGTACTGGATGGGCGAGTACGGCCGCACCCCGCTCGCGGCCAGCGGCGTCGTCGGAACCGCGGCCCCGCTCGACGGCATCTCGGCCCTCTTCGGTGGCCTGGCCACGGTCGACAACCCCGTCGACGAGGCCGGTGCCCTCTCCCCCACCAGCGCGACGCTTCCGGTCGACGAGTTCCCGCAGTTCGCCAGCAGCGCGGTCGCCGACTACGCCGACCCGCAGGGCCCGTTCATCGCGATCGAGGGCTCGTGGGCGATGGCCGCCCCGCACATCGACGACGGCTACCAGCGCCTCGTCCGCAATTACGACCTCGGCGCGCTGACCGCCACCGCCGCCCCGGCATTCGCGGCCCAGTTCTCCTTCGACACTGAGGAGGGCTACGACCACGTTATCGTCGAGGCCCGCACCGCGGGCGGCACGAACTGGACAACGCTGGCGGATGCCGCCGACGGTACCCCCGGCGATGTGGCGACCTCGAGCGAGGTGCCGGCCGAGTGCGAGGCGGGCTTCCTCCTCGAGGAGCACCCGCAGCTCGCGAACTACCTCGCGCTCGCCAACCCGTGCCTGCCGATCGGTTCCACCGGCACGTGGAACTCGTTCACCGGTTCCTCCGGCGGATGGGTGCCGGTCTCCTACGACCTCAGCGCTTTCGCCGGCCAGCAGGTGGAGCTCTCGGTCAGCTACGTCACCGACCCGGCCACGGGCGGCACCGGCCTGATTGTCGACGACACCAAGCTGGTGACGGCCGCCGGTGAATCGGAGGCCGAGGGCTTCGAGACGGGGCTCGGCGCCTGGAGCGTTCCCGGGGCACCGGCCACCAGCCCGGGCAACGCCTCAGACTTCGTGCGCACGAACGGCCTCGGCGGCATCGTCGCGGCGGTGACCACCGCCGATACCGTGATGCTCGGCTTCGGCCTCGAACAGCTCGCGACCGACGCAGACCGCGCTGCCGTCGCGGGGCGGGTGCTCAGTCACCTGCTTGGGTAGTCCGCCCGCGACCGGTGCTTGCCGCGGACAGCACCGGTCTCGACCGAGACCTGAGCGTCCCCGGCGATCGAAATCTCCGCCTCGGTCAGATGCGTGCACAGCCTTCGAAGTATGCCTGGTGCGCTATCGGCACGAGTCATACCTGAAGCGATTGATAGTCGGCTTCCATAACAGTCCGTATTACCGACTTCAAGCTGGCGGACACAGTCGACATATTCTTCACGATCTGAGGTCGATCCAGAATGTTGCGCCGAATAGACGAGACATACTTGAGGGCGAGATCCTCCGCGTGATGTGGTACAGCCAAGAAGGCGGTCGGCGGAGTCACTTCCCCGAGGAAAAGTTTCCAATCGTCCGGCGCCGGCTCCTGAGCCTTTTTTCGCCATTCATCGCTCTTCGCGCAGGTTGCTTGGCAAATGAAGAACCAACGCCCTTTTCGATTCACACGCCAGTCAAAATGGCCGATCAGATCGACGTCTTCGTCATTGGCGTTCTTTCGACGAACCGTAGCATTCGCGTCAATCGCAATACCCAGTTCCAGCCCAACCGCGGCCATCGTGTCCACGAAATTGAGACCTTGCTCCCTGGAGATAGGGCCGACTCGACCAACTGTGAGGCCGGCATTCTCCATCGCATCGGCCACCAGCTCCTCGAACAAGTACTCCACTTTGTTGGTATGTGTGGAGTCAAATGCATGGGCCAAGGTGATCGCAAGTACGCCTACATACGGAGACTCTTCAATGTCGATCCCGGGACGGAGAGTCAATGATCGTACACCAACGTCAAAGGGGTAGTCGGATCCGAGCACATCCTTCCTTTGAAGAAGGCACGTCCAGGCCTCATCGGCGAGATCCGTAACCTCCCAATCCGGAAGTTCGTCATCCCTTGCCGGATTGAAAAGAATCTCACGTTTGCGCGAGAAGAGTTCACCAATGAGGTCTCTGAGTTGTTCGAGTCGGGCCTTCGAGCCGTGAAGCGCGAGAAGTTCCAGGTAATCGGCAAAAAAACTTGCCCTGACGAGCGACCCGTATCGGTCCGCGTCAGGCTCAATCCGCTTCATCGAGCCGGCTTCCTGCTACAGCGTTTAGATTTCGCGCTGCGGTGAGCAGGCTTCCTGCGATTGCAACCTCTTCCGGGCCAATGTCAAACGAGTCGATGTTCTGCGTCAGAATTTCGACAGAGCGCGTGAGATCCCAAGCCCTCTTCTTGAACGTTTGACTGTCTACGAGCTGATACGCGAGATCGAGATCGCCGTGAGCAGCAAGCGTCGTGCGCGCAACTTCGCTGGCAATCACTCGACCATATCGAGTGGCATCCCGAGAATCTTGCAAAACCGCCAGTCGAGCGCCTTCAGCAGGCAACAGATCGGTGAGGACTCTTCTCAAGTTCTCTGAATTCAATTCAGTCAGACTCTGCTGCACACTGACGTAGTCCAGAGCATCGCCCAACCCAATGAAGTCGCGAACCTCTGAACTATTCAATAGGCGATTCCATACGCCGAACCTGTCCCGAAGAACAGCTGCGGCGAGGTCACCTAGGCCTAGCTCTTCACGAGCAACGCGGAGGACCTTAAGCGCCACGTATGGGCCGCGGACTCCCAGCGCGTTCGTTCCTACCCGCTTGCCAACCTCTTTGAATGGGCTCGGTCGACCTTCAGCGGCCACGGCGTCAACCTCCGTCTCGAGGTACCTCGCCTTCGCTTCGGGTTTCCATGTCTTTAGACCCCCAATATGCCGGAATCCAAGAAATTTCCGGACGTCGTCCGCGTGGTTCACCACGAGACACGGCACACTTCTCAGGCGTTCCAACTGCGAATCAGTGGGCTCGACTTCAAAATCAAAGTGGAGGTCTCCATCTTGTGCAGCAGGCAGCTGGAGAAGAATGCTTAGTGTGGCGAACCGCCGATTTCCTTCGACTACTACATAGGGCGCACCACCGTCTGTAGCCCTTACAACCAACGGCTCGTGTGCAAAGAAACCGTTCGCGAGCATCGAGGAGGCGAGTTCCTCGAGAGTTTCAGATTCTTCAAGCCAAGCCAAGAGTGTGGGCTCGTCCTGCCCTAACAATTCCTCTGGGAGACGCGGATTCTGCGGGTCCAACTTCAGCTCGGAAACCTGCATCGTCTGGATCACGGGATTGCCGTCGGTTGGGAAGCTATCGTCCATCAATACTCATTTCATTCGATGCGAGTTAGGTCGAGCTGTCCGGTTTCGTCCGCGGCTAGTTGCATCGCAGCAGGACCACGGCCCTCCCCCGCATGGGCATCCTTCGGCCCTCGCATACTAGTAAATCGGCTTGGAAGCGGCCAAACGGGCGCGGAAGGCGGTGCCTGCCTGCGGCCGCGCTCGACAAGCAGGCGAGGCGCCGGAAGATGCAACTTCTCCCCCAACGTGAGTGCGATCTGCCGGCCGATCACCTCTGCAAGCAGCGCGGGCGTTGCGTTGCCAGCTTGTTTTGTCTGGGTCCGGTGGTCACCAGTGAGCTGCCAATCATCCGGGAAGGACTGCAATCTTAGTTGTTCACGCACGCTAAGCGGGCGATTCTCCCAGTGGAACGGCCCAGTCGATGGCCCTGGTGACGCGGCCAAGGTCCACGATGGTTGGTCCTTCGCGAGCTTCAGCAAGAAATTCCAGTATTTGGTCCGATAACCAAAGATCTCGTCGCCGCCACCGCGACTTGTAAGCCATTGGTAATTGTGGCCTTCAGGGATGCTCGGAAGCAGCTCCGCCCACTTGCCAGTGGGTTCTGGACGATCGTGCGGCGGGATGTTTGAAAGCACGTCCCACGCACGCACGGGGCGCCCCACGTGCGTGGGAGTGGGCCATTCCCATGGGGCCCCATCGCGAAGCGCAACGATGATCACACGACGTCGGTTCTGAGGCACTCCGTAGTCAGCAGCATTAAGAAGCTTCCAGTGCACCGTGTACGTGACGCCGTGTTCATTCCCGATCAGCGCGAGTTCCGTCTCGAGATACTCAATGGCAGCACCTTTCCCCCTTACAAATCCGAGCACGTTCTCCATCAAAATCGCTTTCGGCAGGAACGTTCGGACCAGCTCCATGGTCGCATCAACTGTTCTTGCTCGTGGGTCGCGCATGCCGCGCCTTCCGCTGCCCGCCCATTGAGCCGCGGCGGAAAAAGGCTGGCACGGTGGGCCCCCAGCTAAGAGATCGAGTTCGCCAACCTCCAAACCTAGCTCGGAAGGAGTCAGAGTCTTGGAAACGCTGATGATGTCCCCATCTCCCAGCATTCTCCAGTCAGGCCGATTCTTCAGCAGTGTGTCCCGCGCCGCGCGATCAATTTCAATACAGCCGACGTTGGCGAAGCCAGCCTCTTCAAGACCGATATCCATCCCGCCGGCGCCAGAAAACAACGAGAGCACCGTCAGTTTGCTCGCGCGTGGCTTGTTCAATCGGTCCTCCAGAGCGTTAGTGCTAGGCGGCTGTCATGCGGCCGTCGCTTGACGCTCCGGAGACACTTGCCCGTGCTCCATTATCGCGGGTGCTTTAGCCCCGACCGACATCCTCGTCGCATCGGTCCTCTACGAGGACTGGAGTTCGTCGGCGGGGGACGAACGGCCAGTCTGAGAGCACTGCAGCCGACAGCGCTAGTTGCAGCGCGCTCGCATCGCTCTTGCCTTTTGGCGTCGAGGAGGCAGCGAATTCTGAACAACGGTTGAAATGCAACATCAGATTGGCTTGCGGCAGTGAGGATCGCGAGTAATTCGTCAAAGCGTGGACCTCGATCCAGCAAAACTTGCGTGTCGATATGGGACGTAGGGGCGACAGGCGTGTGGCTGTGCTCGCGCAACTGCTCCGGAGGACTGGACGTCTTGCCCAGGCTGATATCCAGGCCCGAATATGACAGCTAGCGCCCAGGATGGATTCCTGACCCCAGAAAGGGGCGCTGCTGCGAAATGGTGTGGCGGCACCCGTTCGGCTCGCAGGCGAAGGCTAGCATCGGCAAAGCGGATGTCCTTGCGGCTCTAGCTGAAGTCGACGGACGTGCCGGCCCATGATCGGGCGGCGACGCGGGCGCAGCGGAGCGATGAGGAACGCAAATCTAAGCGAGGGGGTCAAAATTGATCGACGAGATTGACAGGCTTGAGGACAACGAAGTTGACGACCCTGCGACGCAGATCCGCGATGACGTGGCTGAGTTCTTGGCTGCTCTGTCGAACGAGACTGACACCCCGAAGGAGTTCGAGCAGGTCTCGCTCCCTTTTCGTTCCTCGGATGTCAACTTCGACTCCGATGCCTGGATTGCGTGTGTTGCGGCGGTCCAAGGCTGGCTCCGGTTCGACAGCGAACTTCCTGCCAACGATATCGAGAAGTTTGCCGAGGCCCTCTCTATTGCTCTTGGCTTCCCCGACCAGATAGACGCGATCGACCGTTCCACCATGTTTCCGAGACTCACTGCGGTGGCGGTGGATCGACTTCGGGAGCGGGCGGAGCGAGCCGTCAGAATGCAGACCCTTTTTGCGGATGAGTTCCTCAGTGACGGCGGCACTCGCGAATCCGCTACTCGCGCATGGGCCAGCGGCTGGGACGAGGCGGACGAGTCCGAGGACATTGCGTCTCCAGAGCCGGTCTCAGCGAAGGCCGATACTTGGAGAATCAACGAATTCGTTGCCCAAGCCCAAGATGGAAATCTGAATCTCACGCCGTCCTACCAGCGAGGGGATGTCTGGGGAACAGGCGCTCGACAGCTCCTGATCGAGTCGGTTTTGCGGGGCATCCCCCTTCCATCCGTGATCCTCCTTCAGCCGTCAGACGGGAGGACACAACTCTTTGAGGTCGTCGATGGAAAGCAACGCTTGACTTCGATACTCCGCTTTGTCGGCAAGCATCCACTTGCCATCGACCGGGTCAAAGATGCCGATCAGCTTCGACCCGGCAATGGGTTGGTTGAGCTTTTCAATTCTGACTACCCGAAGTTCAAACGCGCCTGGAAGAGCCTATTCAACGAGCCGCTGACTTCCGCGCTCGAGGAACAGTACTACTTCCCATTCAAGCTCCGGACAGATGACCGCGGATTGGCAGGCGAGGATCTCGAACCGCTTCGTGGCAAGTACTACACGCAGATCAAGGATCGCACTATTCGAGTTGCCGATCAGAGGCCCTCGGTCAAGGGAGTGTTTGAAGGCTACAGCGAGTACAAGGTTCCAGTAATCGTGTACAGTCGCGCCAGCCAACAACAAATTCATGAGGTCTTCAATCTCTACAACCGACAAGGCACGCACCTCAACGCTGAGGAAATCCGCAACGCGATCTTTCACGAATTAGAGCTCACCCGGGCGACACTCGTCGCCGCAGGGGATTCAGATCCGAGAACTCCAGTGCACGAAATCGCCCCATCGATCGAGGAGGGCTGGCCAGAGATCGCGCAGTTGCAAGCGACACTCCTTGGATACGGATTTGGCGAGTCTCGCTATCGGCGCACAAAGGTGCTCTCGTGGATTCTCGCGACGCTCCTTGTCGAGAGCCAAGTTGACAGACTGCCTTCTACCGCGAAACACATTGATGCGCTCCTGCTGAGAGTACGCAATGACAAGTACGACCCACTGCGGGACGCAGCCAAGATCCGTTCGGTCTTCGAGTGGATTGCGCAATCCGCCGAAGCCCATTCCGCCTATTCCGAGGCCTGGGCGCCCGAGTTCAAGGACGGCGGGACCGGAACGAAGTGGCAGGAGCTTCAGCTGATCGGGTCGCTTGTCGGAATCGCCGTCGCCGCGGCGCAACTAGGCGGCGCACTCGACGAACGCTTGTCAGAACGTGCCCCCGAAATTTACGAAGCTAGTCAGTCCTGGCAGCGACCCGAGAAGACTCAGACGAGAACCCAGTGGGAGTTCATCTCCCGAGTAGCACAAGGGGTCGTGATCGGCCTCGGAATCGACGCGACCCACGCTTCAGAGACCGTGCGCGAGCGTTTCGGAAGCTCGGGTCTGGAGTCACTTTGGGCGGTCACGAACTATGACCTCGCCGAGTGAATCTCCGGGTTCGACGTCGTCTGAGACACTCTTCGCAAGTCCCCCTGCAGAGAATGCAGCCGACACCAGTTCCTGGTGGTCACGCTATTGCTCCCAGCTTGTAGGGCTTTCTGATACGACGAAAATCGTTCTAAAGGCGGACTGCGAGTACATCGTTGACAAAGGAATATTTGGTACCGATACGCACGGAACTATTGGCGGAACCCCAAGTCGTGTGAGGCGCGGCCTTGTCATCGGATCGGTTCAATCTGGAAAGACCGCGTCGATGCTAGGCGTAACTGCGCTAGCGCTCGACAAGCAGGTCGATCTTGTCGTTGTCCTGGCGGGCACGCGGATCTCTCTCTGGCGACAGACATTTGGCCGTCTCCAATCACAGTTGGACACAGGTGATGACGGACCGGTGAAGGAACGCCGCCGTCTGCTTGTCCCCAATCTGGGAGAGGTCTCGGCACCTGCAGGAAGAGTTCCTCTTTCGACGCTATACAAATTTGAGCCCGCTCAGGTGCGCCGTGCGATTCGAGAAAGGCGGCCGGTGGTGGTTGTGGCTATGAAGCACGCCGATCACCTTAGAGCGCTCGGGAAGAGCATTCGTGATGGCGTATTTCGCTCTGTAGAAGCAGCTGGGCGAGATTTCCGCATGTTAGTGCTGGACGACGAAGCAGACGATGGATCCATTCTCGATGCTCTTGTCGAAGAGGGCGAAGACCCTGTGTACGGCAAACTGAAGCAAATTCCCCGCGCCATCGCCGACCTTTGGGACCCTCGCAGTGGGGTTGGCGCTCCGAGTAATCTTCGGGCCACGTACGTCGCGTACACAGCGACGCCGCACTCGAATCTCCTTCAGGAGGACCACAACCCGCTCGCACCGAAAGACTTTGTTGTGGCTCTTCGAACCGCGTTCGACCGCGGCACCATTGCGCCGCGAGAAACGACGTTTCACGAGCCCAAGGGGTATAAGTCCTACTACACCGGTGGGGAGACGTTTTATCGACGGGCGATGGCTGCCGGATTGTGCCGCCCGACTGGCGACGACCCAGCGGTTGACACAGCTGACGCAGTGAGGGGATTTCTCGTGGCGAGTGCAATCATGCAGATCCGGGCAGCGGGAAAACTCGGACCACATGCTGCGCTCACAACAACTTTCAGCTCTCGTGAGGAGGCAGCTCGACGTAGCCCGCAGCCTCGCTCGATGCTCATACATCCCTCAGCCTCCATCAGCGACCAGTTTGAAATCGCACTCGACCTACTCGACTGGGCCGGGCATTCTGATCGCGTCGACTCTGCGGACAGATTGTCGAAGTCCACTGCGTATCTGTCTGAACTGCTGAGCACAAACCTAGATTCCGAGCGCGACATCTGGCAACGATGGCACAAGCGATATGCGGACTCTGCGGAGCAGGTCCGCAACACTTTTGACGTGCCGATCGCTCGTTCGCTTCCTGAGTGGGGTGAGATCGAAGCAGCCCTTCGTGAAGAGATCATTCCGGGCACCAGAGTTTCGGTTGTGAATAGCGATCACGATGCTGATGATCGACCCGAGTACGATGTCTGGCTCGACCAAGATGGTTGGCATGCGCCGCGAGATCTATCGACTATCTTCATTTCTGGAAACGTCATGTCAAGGGGCATCACGTTGGAAGGGTTGACGACCACCCTCTTCCTCCGGCAGACGAGCAACCCGTTTGCCGACAGCCAAATGCAAATGCAACGCTGGTTTGGATATCGGAATTCATATGTGGAGTTGTGTCGGGTTATCGCACCTCAAGAACAACTCGCATTGTTCGCCGCCTATCACGACAACGACGAGGCCCTTCGGCAAGCAGTAGTCCATGCGATGAACGAAGATTCAACCGGTATTCCATCGCCGCTCGTCCTGCAGGGCCGAGAATTCATGGCTACTGGGAAAATTGCGAATCTGAGAACCAAGCCGCTTTGCCCGGGGTCGAAACCCTTCATTCGTCTTGTCAACGACGGTACCAAGCCGGATCCCAACGCTGAGTTAGTCACATCGCTCTTTCGGCATCACGACTCGCAAGATGTATCTGCCGCTGGCCTGCTTCGCGGCAGGATCCTTTCACAGCCGTTTACTCTCGGGGAGGCCGGAAGGCTGCTGGACGGCCTACAGTTTGACCGCTATTCACCAGGATTGCAGAACTGGCAGGCGGAAATGTGGCGCGACGTTCAGGCACGCGTAGAGAGCCAAGGCCAATTGCCGCTCGGGAATCAGCTTTACATGCCTCCCGAGCTATCGGAGGGGATATCGGCTTCCACTGTGAGGCGAGATTGTCCCTATTCCATTGGCGCCTACTTCCGGCTTTGGGAAGCCTGTCTGTCGCGCCACGTACGTGGGCTTGTCCCCACAGAAAGCCCCCGGCTTCGCTGGTCAATGTCGGATTTGTCCGAACGGAAACGTCTGCAGCCTCGATTCTGGATAGGAATCCGCTACGGCGGCGGCGATGTTGTCACGGTCGACGGCTTCGCAAACTTGCCCTTTGAGGTTCGCGCGATGCAGCGAGCTATTGAAAACGGTGAGCTTGTCGCAACGTGGGGAAGCCGGAGCCCAACCGCGGGGCCCACGGAGTACCGCGGCGACGAGTATTTCGACTACTACTTTCGAGGTGAGACGCTTCCGAATTCTCTCGCCGACGAACCCCCCTGGCGCCCGGTGGGATCCGACGGCCTCATCCTCTTCCACATAAACCAAGTTGAAGGCCAGCTGCACCCTTCAGTAGCCGTCGGAGTTTGCATCCCTTTGGGCGGCCCCGACCAGTTCGCGGCAACCGTGCCCTCGTCTCACCTGGGCCCCGTGAGGTCGAAATGACGACCTATGAAGCGATACTAGGCAAGCTCCTGCAGCTTCAGCGGTCGCCATCTGCGGAGGAACGCTCCGTCGAGTGGGTGACTTCCAGTGCAGTTGTTGGGCTCTCACGAACCGCAGGGGGTCGGGTTGAAATATTCCTGGTAGGGCCTAAGCTCAAGGCCCATTCCAGCACACTCAGGACAGCCCTTGAGTATCAGACCTGGCATCGCGCGAATGGTGAGCCAAGTATCACTGCGAATCGGATTGCGCTCCCGAAGGCTGGTCATTTCGATCAGGTAGCGGCCTTCCTCTGTGCCGAGCTCGTTAGGAGCGGATCAGATCTGAACCTCGCGAGAGCATTCAGGGTCACGGAGCAAATAATTGAGTTGGCCATTGCAAAACTACATCTAACCGACCAGGCACTCCTTGGCCTAAACGGGGAGCTCCTCCTCTTGGACGCGATGCTCCGGCAGGCGGAGCGAGATGAACTGCAAGATCTCATAGTCGCTTGGTATGGTTGGCGGGAGTCGACCAGAGATTTTTCGCGAAATTCAGTTGGAATCGAAGTGAAGACAACGACTCGTGCAGTCTCCACACATCAGGTCCAGGGCGTCCACCAGCTCGAACTCTTGGATCACTCGGATTCGGGCGATTCGGAACACAAGCTTTTCCTCGTGAGTATTGGCCTCGAATGGATCGACGCGGATGGGGATTTGGAAGTTGACCGCGAGCATTTTTACACACTGCCGGCGCTCGTCGATTCAATCGTGCAACAGGTAAGGGACGCAGTTGACGAACTGGCCGCTGATGAGGTCGTCGAAGCGTTTGTCTCACACGTGCTTCAGTACGGGGAAGATCACGACATCGGCTACCACCACCACACGATGTCGGGAAGTGCCGCGTATTCGCGCCAGTTCGTTCAAAGGTTTGTCCGTTGTTACGACATGCTTGACCCGGGCATTGAGGTGCTTCGGTCGGAGGATTTGCTCCCTCTCCGTCATGTAAGTCGTGGTTCTGTCAGGTTTCAGATCGAACTTCCCCCGAGCATTCACGGTGATTTCAATCCGGTAGTGGGCCTAAACTCGACCGCGAAACTAGTTGTCGAGGCGAGCCGCGGCAGATGAGCCGACAGGTTTGGCCGCCCGATATAGGCGCTGTGGCGGCTGGGCTCGTGAATCGTTCGCCACACACACACACAGTACTTTGACCAACGCCGGGCCGCCCTGACCGGCCTCCGGACCGCGCATCGAAGTCACCCGCCTTCAGTTTGCGAACGGGTTCTCAAACCACGTGAAGCAGTCGAAGGCTTGTCTTCATGGGGCCCGACCTCAGCGCCCAGACACTCGCGCTGATGCTCCGGCCTAGCCGGAAGCTGCGCCGAGCAAGAGCGGGACGCCTGCCGGCGGTGACACCAGAAGTCCCGCCGGCAATGCGAGCGGACCAACCACGCCGGCGAACGTCCAGAGCCGACGCCGACCACGGGCCACGCGGACCTCAGCGTGGAGCTTTGAAAACTGGCGCCGCGCCCTGGCACGGTCACCGGAATCAGTCGCTCGCCAGAGGCTGGGTTCGTCGACGACGGCCAGAAGATCCGAAACAGCATCGGCGTTGAGGCTCTGCGGCTGGTGCTTCAGCCAGCGGCGCACCTCGTGCGAGTTGAGCACGCGCACGCGCTCCGGCTGCGCCTTCATCATGATGCGCTTGGGATCGAGGTGCACGATCAGCGGGTGTACCGGCACCGGGTGCAGCCTCCGCTCACCCAGCAGCCGAGCGACCTTGCCGGCCCCCTCGGCCTTGGGGATGTACTGCTCTCGCTGTCCATCGACCAGCATGGTACGCCCGGCGACCCAGATGTTCTTGCCAGCGTGGTGCTTCGTGTTGATAGTGAAGACGCCGCCGCACCCGATGACCAAGCGGTCGATTTCAGTTTCCCTGGTGCCGCCGGGCAGGGCGTGACGAGCGAACCAGCCCTCCGGAAGGCAGTCGAGGATGTCGCCGACGGGGGTCTCACCGACCGCGCCGACGTACCAGGGGCGGGTGTCATCCGACAGCGGGCAGTGTCAGAAGAAGCACTGCACGGCGTGGGGCCGACACGTCGAGCTGCCTTCGCAGTGTCCCGTTGATGACGAGCTGTCCCGTGAAGGCATCGCGCATCGTTGAGGTAGTCGACATCGGCTCCCCTGACGGTTTCTCAGTCACCCTATCCCGCACACCCGCGGTGGCACCCCCGCGAACGGGGCGTTCGGCCGATGTTCGCGCCTAGTTCACCAGCGCGGCCCGTTAGTGCGCGTGCTTGCGCCCATACTTGTGCGCGCCAACCGTGCGCCAGATCAGCAGCGCCGGCCCCGGCAGGTGCTTGTGTAGCCACTCGGTGCCGCCGCCATCCGGCTGCGCGGCGAGAATCGCCCCAAGCTGGATCATGCTCTTGGGTATGGCGTTGCGGCCGTGTTCACCGAACCACTCGACCTCCTTCTGAGTCAGCGTCGTCTCCATCACCGGCACGATGTTCGTCTCCTCGTCGGGTAGGTGCACGGCGAGGGCAGCGTTGCTTCCGGCGAGGGATGCCGCGGTGCACGTTCATCACCAGCGACCTCGAGATGCAGCACCAATTCGACGACGCGGTGCAGGGGCGCTCCCCCACCAGTTGAGGGAGCGCCGCCCCGGCTCAACGCACGGCGGCGGTCGAGATTGCGGCGGCGAGGTCGTCCGGGCGGCTCCACATCGGCCAGTGCCCGGTCGGCAGGTCGACCAGCTCGAGGTCGCGCAGTGATGCCGTCTCTGCCAACATCTCGTTCCCCGCCCGGGCCATCTGCATCAGCACCTCCGACGGGAACGAGCACGCAATGATCGTGGACGGCACATCGCGCCGAGCGTCGTTCGTGAGCTGCACCACCTGACGCATGACGGGGCCGGGCTGCGGCACGGCCAGTTCCCTGAACCGACGAACGTCGCGCTCGCTCACGCCGTCCAGGCTCGCCGCGAGCTGGTCGAACGGCGGGAGCTCCGAATCCTGCTGCTCCGCTGGGAAGTCCGCGTCGAACGCCGAGCCGTCGCTCACCGGCCCGCTGTCGACGTAGACGACGCGGCTGATCGCGGTCGGGTGCTGGTCGAGGAAGACCGAGACAGGCGAACCTGCTCCGCTGTGTGCGACCAGCACGACGGCGCTGCCGTCAGCGGAGGCGGTGGAAACCGCCTCTTGCAGTGCCTCGGCCTGGTCGTCCAGCGTCCGAGACGAGCGATCCGGGTCGCTGGGGTCGAGGCCGGGCAGGGTGAGCGCGGTGACGGCGTGGCCTCGGGAGCGGAGCTCGGGCGCGACGGCGTCCCACGCCCAGGCGCCGAGCCAGTGGCCGGGAACGAGAATGATCGAGGGCAGAGTGTTGGGGGTGACATCCATGTGTCCATCGTCCCGCGGCCGCTGGACAGAGGCATGTCACTATTTCTGTCACTTTCTTTGGATTCTTTGAGATGATGGCCGGGTGAAACGTACCGAGCGACTGCACGCCCTCACCGAGTCGCTGCGCCGCGCCTCGGTCCGCGGGCGGACGGCACAACAGCTCGCCGACGAGTTCGAGGTGACCACCCGCACGATCAAGCGCGACCTCGATGCTTTGGAGGCCAGCGGCTTGCCGCTCTGGGCGCGCACCGGCCCGGGTGGTGGCTATGGCCTGGCGGAGATCACGAGCCTGCCGCCGGTGAACCTGACCGCCGCGCAGGCGCTGGCGCTGAACACCGCGGTGGCGGTCGCAACACAGGCGCCGTACTCGGACTCTGCCCGTGCGGCGGCCAACAAGATTCGGGACGTGCTCGACCCGGGCACCCGCCGGAGGGCCGCGGAGCTCTCCCAGCGGGTGTGGGTTGACGTAGCGCCGAGCGCCCCGCGCCGTGTGATGAACGTGCTCGAGAAGGCCCTCGTCGACCAGGTGACGGTGAACATCGACTACGTCGACGCCCGCGGGCATGCCACACGGCGCGAGGTGGAACCGATAATCTTCGCATTCACCGGCGGGCGCTGGCTGCTTGTGGCGTGGTGCCGACTGCGAGACGATGTGCGATGGTTTGCCCTGCACCGAGTGCAGCGGGCGACGGCCACCCGGAACCCCTGCACCGGGCACGCGGTCGCCGACATCGGTGAGCCGCCGGCGTCGGCGCGGCCCGTGGGAGGCTGACCGCGGCACGGCGCTCCCCTGGACGCTGCCGGCGCCCTGCGTGGCGAGAATTGCGCGCTTCCTCGCGTCAGTTCGCGAGGCCTCCGCTGACCCACGTGCGCATCGCGGCCCGCTCCTGATCGTCGAACTCCATGCGGGCACCTCGGCACAGCGCCTCGACGTTCTTTGCCCATCCCGTCGCCAGATCAGTTGCCGTGGGGTTTCCCTGGAGGGAGACCCCTGAGTAAAGCAGACCCTGAATCACATAATTGATGGCAGCTCGGCTGATGGGAACCCCCGCAGCAGCGCAGTCGTCCCGAACCACCTTGGAGGTTTCGGTTCGATTGAACGTCTCATCGCGAATGCGCGATTCGAGGGAGGTAAAGAGTTGCCGATACTGCGCCGTCGACAGCGACGGAACGTCCGTCACCCGTGCAACTTGCTGCTCGATGGCGGGTCGCTCGTCGATGGAGATCGGCAGGTCATCCCCCGAAAAGCGCGTGGTGTCCCACGCCCAGCCCGGTGCAGGCCGGGAGGAGTAGGCGATGCCTTCCCCCAACTGGGCCACCCACGCTCCGAAGGAGTTGAAGCCGGCCCAGTCGGCCAGGATTGATGGCTCAGCGGTCGTTGCTTGTTTCGCGAGCTGGCCCCCGGCAACGGGTCCAGGAGCCTTCCGCACGAAGCCAAGCACAGCCTCGGCGGCGCGAGCACGCCCTTCTGAGGTGCTGACCACCGGACGATCCGTGCTCCCGGAAGGGACTGCGAGGGGCTCACTCGCCGGTAGTTCTTCCTCGTCCGAACTCCCCGCGGGCACGGCGGAGTCTGCGCTCGGCCCGTTGAGGATCGAGACGAAGGCATCGGACTCCACGACGCGATCCGCCATGCTGCGGTACGCACCGGCAACGGACCCCGCGACGACGACGGTGGTGAATCGATCCGCCGCTCTGATGCGTTGAATCAAGGACGTAAAGTCCGCGTCCGCAGACGCGATGAAAAACTCCTCGATTCGACCGGGTCCGGCGAGTACATCCATGGTGTCTAGAACCAGGTTGATGTCAGTGCTGCTCTTGCCCTGTTGTGTGAGTGACGGGCAGTCAATCACGCGATACCCGGCTCGGGTCCAATACGCCCGATACTTCGAGAAGGCCGACGGGTTCAGGTAGCATTTTCGGACGAGGAAACGTCTCGTGCTGCCGTCGAGACCGCTCTCCCCGGCGCCGTCCGCCATTGCCTCCGTCCACCTGCCTGGATCGGTCGCGAACCGTTCGGCCGCCGCGGCATCCAATCTCAGCAAACCGATGTAGACGTTGTCGAAGTCGACAAAGAGCGCTGCCCGGGTTGCGGGCTTTTGGCCAAGATCGTTGGGGGCGGGAGTCATGCTCGAAGTGTGCCAGATGGCGCAACGCACGCATCACGCTTGCGATGGCGAGTCGCGGCGCAGCGACGAACGTGTGGTGGGGGCCAGTTTCGGGGTGGGGTTGGCTTCGGTCGCTCGTTCCTCGCTCCCTCGAGCCAACGGGGAAGGGTTGGCCAATGGGGAGGGGTCGGGCAGCGAGATGGGGTCGAGAGGCTTAGCCGGCGGGGCTGGAGTTTCGGGGTACGGGGTCTCGATACGCGCCGCGGGCGGCGCTACTCGACCAACGGATCTGGCGCTACTCGACCAACGGGTTAGGCGGGTGCAACTTCGACGGTTCGACCAACGGGTTGGGCGGGTGCAGGTTCGACGGGCTCGACCGACGGGTTAGGCGAGGGCTGGGGCGGGGTTGGCTTCGGTCGCTCGTTCCTCGCTCCCTCGAGCCAATGCGGGAGCGGCCGAGGGCGCTGCGGCATCGGCGATCGGGGTGATGTAGGAGAAGCCGGCGGCGTGGTTCTTCGTGATCGAGAGCACGAGGTCCATGTAGGGCTCCAGTGCGGTCACCTTGTCGAGCGGGGCGCCGACGATCAGCTGGAAGCCGAGGCCCTTCCACGCCGCGACGGCGCGGCCGGCGAATTCGGCATCCGACTTCACGAAACCCTCGTCCAGGAACACCGGGGCGAAGCGCGGCCTCGTGCGGCTCTCGTCGCCCAGCTGGAACCGCAGCGCGGCCCCGACGACGAACGCCACCAATTCCTGTGATTCGCCACCGCTCTTGCCGCCGAGCGACGAGTAGGTGCTGAGCACCTCGCCGCCCTCGCCGAGGCGCGTCGCGGTCACCTCCACGTGCCGGCGCACGTCGAGCAGCAGGTCACGGGTCGGCGACGGCTTCGACTCGTCCTCCGGCTTGCGGATGCCGGCCATGAACGCCTGCAGCCGCAGGAAGCGCTCCTCGGTCTGCTCGTCGGTGAATTGCTCGGTCGCGCCGGAGGAGAGCTGCTTGAGCTCCCGGCGGAAAGCGACGGAGTCGTCTCGGTGCAGCCGGCGCAGCGTGATCTGCAGCCGGTCACGGCCGGCGCCGAACGGCAGCGTCGAGAGGATGTCGTTGATCGGGTCGAGCCGGTCCTCGATCTGCGAAATCGCCGAGTCGAAAGCGCCGGCCAGCGGCACCAGGTCCTGCCCGCTCCACGCGGCGAGGCGCCGCTTCCACTCCTGCCGGCGCTCGTGCAGGCCGAGGGTGAGCACCGAGTCGAGGATGTCGCGGTAGCCCTGGTAGGAGTCCAGCCCGGTGCCGATGGTCGGGTCGGGCCAGGCCCGCTGGTACGACTCGAAGATGCTGAGCATGGCGCCGGCGGCGGATGCCGCGCGCTCCCGCTCGCTCGCGGACTGCGCGGTGAGCCGCTCGCGCAGGCGCTTGAGCCCGGCGGCGAAGGTCTCCAGGTCGTCGGGGTCGCCGACGGCGGCGAACTCGGCGTCCAGATGCGCGCCCTGCTCCTCGGTGAGGCTCACCTGGTTCTCGTCGGTGATGCGCTCCAGCTGGGCGTTGACGGCGTCCTCGCGGTCGACGATCTCGCCCTGCGCCTCGGCGAGCACGCGGGCGGCGCGCTCGGCCTCGAAGCGGGCCGCCTGGGCGGCCTCGAGCTCGGCCTCCAGCCGCAGTTCCTCCTCCTGGAGGGCGCGCAGCACGTCGCTGTTGGCCAACACTCGGGCCAGCTCCGCGTCCTTGGCTGCGAGGGCAGCCTCGGCGGCGTCGACGTCGATGAGCTCCCAGACGGCATCCGCCAGCGACTGGCTGGCGTCGCGGCGGGCGCGGAGGGCGGCCAGCTCGCCGGCGAGGGTGTGCGCCTGGCTGGCCAGCTGCTCGACGGAAGCGGTGATCTGGCCGAGCTCCCGCTCGATCTCGTCCTGCCGGGCCTGGCTGGAGAATCCGATGATCGGCTTCTGGTCGCGGTTCATGCCGTGCGCGCCGCGGCTGCCGCTGCGGGTCTGGCCGCTGAGCGCCACGAAGGGGCCGTCGCCGTCGAACTCGGCCGGCGTCTCGACGCAGCGGGCGTCGAGCGTGCTCTGACGCAGGCGCTGCCGCACCCAGTCGGTGAACGGCGACTCCTTGTGCACGAGCTTGCCGGAGACAAAAGCGGCGTCGAGGGCGGGGTCGGCCGGATGCCGCGAGCCGGCGTCATCCGCAGATGAAGACCTCGAAGCAGAGAGGGGCACGCCCTCGAAGTGGATGCGCACCGGCAGCTGCAGCGGGTCGATCGCCCGGCTGAGCGCGGCCAGCTTGGTCTCGTCGACGAGCAGGATGCGTGCGACGGAGCCGAGGGTGACCTCGGCCGCCTGCCGCCAGCGCTCCTCGCCGGGGGCGAGGTCGATGAGCTCGGCCAGGAACGGCAGCTCGTCGGGGGCCATACCGGCCGCCTCGGCGATCGCCAGCCGGGCGCCGTGCAGGTGCTGCGGCACCAGGCTGTGCCGGCCGGCGAGGAAGTCGCGCTCCTTCTTGAGCGTGCGCACCTGCTCCTCGAGCGGGTACTGCTCGCGGCGGAGCGTCTCGTGGTGCGCCTCGGCGCTGGCCTGCGCGTCGGGGAAGGCGGCGAGGGCCTCGGCGGCGGCGGCCTGCGCGGCGGCGAACTCGGCGGCGGTGCGGGTCGGCGTGGCCAGCACGGCGACGCGGGCCTCGAAGCGGGCGCGGGAGCCGAGCCGGTCGTCGCGGGCCTCGGTGAGCCGGGCCTGCTCGGCAGTCAGCTCGGCAAGCACGTCGCCGCCGTTCTCGCGCTGGCGGCGCTGGCTCTCGGCCAGGCCGGCCTTCAGCTCCTTCTCGGCGGCGGTCGCGGCGCTGAGCGCGGCCTGCACGCGCTTGCGCTCGGAACGGTTGCCGTCGCCGGCATCCGCCAGCAGACGCTGCTCGGTGCCGAGCTCCCAGTAGCGCAGCGGGGTGTCGCCGCTGCGGGCCACACCGAAGGTGTCGACGAGGTCGGCGCGGTCGCTGGCCTCGACGAACTGCTTCTGCAGCTCGGGCAGGCGCTCCAGCACCTGCGCCTTCTGCGCCTCGGTGACCATGGCGCCGTAGGAGCGCTCCAGGTCTTCGAAGTGGTTGACGGCCTTGTCGGCGGCCGCGTAGGTGGCGGGGCGCTCGAGCACCATCGACTTGTACAGGCCGTCGACGGTCTTGACCTGCTGGCCGGCCTGGATGCGGGCGAGCAGGCGCAGCGCCTTGCCGCCCTCACCGTTGGCGCCGATGCCGAGCCGGGTGTAGAGGGTCTGCGCGAAGGCGGCGTAGGTGTCGAACACCTCGATGCCGGCGAAGCGGGCCTTGAGGGCGCGCTTCTCGAACTTGGCGGGGACGACGTCCTCCAGCTCGCCGAGGTGCAGGGCGCCGTCGAAGGTCGCCATCCGCATCGACACCTCGGAGTAGCTGTTCGTCGCCCGCGGCACGTAGTAGCTGCGCAGCACGGTGAAGCGGCGCTGGTTGTCGTCAACGAACGTCATCGCGATGGCGCCCCAGGTGGGCTCGCTGCCCCCGCGCAGCACCTGGTCGTGCAGGGCGCCGGTCTCGGCCTCGCGGTTGTCGTCGGTCTTGCCGCGCAGGTAGGTGAGCACGTTGCGCTGCTCCGCGCTGCGGGCCCGGCCGGATCCGGCGTCGTTGGATGCGCCGTTGAACGGGGTGTCCGAGGGCATCATCAGAGCCAGGTAGGCGTCGAGCAGGGTGCTCTTGCCGGTTCCGGATGCGCCGGAGACGAGCGTCGCGGTGGTGGCGAGGTCGACGGAGTGGTGGCCGTGGAAGCCGCCCCAGTTGACCATCTGGAACGTCTCCGCCCGCCACTGCGTGGTACCCTCGGTGGCTCCGTCGATGTAGAACAGCGGGGAATCGCTCATACTGCGGGCTCCAGTTCGGGTTCTTCACTCACTGCTGTGGCGTCGGATGTCGCGGCGCGCGTTTCGGCGGAGTCGGAGTCTTCGTGCGGCGAGGTCTCGATACGCTCGTTCCTCGCTACTCGACCAACGGGATGGGCGGAATCCGGCGTCTCTCGCGGCGAGGTCTCGATACGCTCGTTCCTCGCTACTCGACCAGCGGGACCGCCATCCGCGTCGGCGTCGATGAGGGGCACGACGGCATCCGTCATCTCGACGCTCGCGGAGCCGTTCTCGGCGCGCAGCCAGTCCAGCAGCTCGGCGAGTCGCTGCACCGGCAGCAGCACCTCGATGACGGGGGCGATGCGGAACCGGTCGGGGTCACTGGTGCGCAGCAGCACGTGCGCCTTGGCCAGGGCCTCGATCGCGGCGGACGCCTTCTTGGCGTCGCCGGAGCGGTTGGTGGCGTGCGCGGGCCGGAAGTGGGCGACCTTCTCGAGCAGGTTGTCGCGGTCGACGATGACGAACTCGTGCCCGCTGGCGCGGTCGCTGCGGAAGCGCTGACGCAGCACAACGAGCAGGATCGTCTCCTCCCGGGTGTAGGAGGTGTCGTGCAGCACGGTCGGGAAGACGGCGCCGCCCTCGCCGTGCGCCTGGCGCTTAAACGCGACCTCGTAGTGCTTGTCGACGTGCAGGTCAAGGAAGAGGTCGTTCAGCCGGGACTTGATGCGGCTGGTGGAGGCGAGCAGGGTGCGCCAGGCGGCCGGGTGGTCGGCGGCGGAGATGTAGCGGTGCTTGAGCAGCAGCACGAGGGTGCGGCGCTGCGCGGCGGAGAGTCCGCCCTCGTCGCCCTCGAACAGGGAGACGCTCTCGCCCTCGGCAGGCGTGCTGTCTTCGTCGCGCGCGCTGTACTCTCCGCGCGGCACGTGCTCAATGTCGGACTTGTGCCCGAACGCCTGCGCGCCGAGAGCCGCGGCATCGCCTGTGGTGGTGTCTGTCATGTCGTCGCGCCCGTCGTCAGTCACTGGTGGCTCCGGAGTTCAGGGCGGCGAGGGCCGCGGTTTCGTCGTCGGTGAGGGTGATGCGGGCGACCTCGAAGGTGCGCTGGGTGCCGTCGGGGCGCACCGTCAGGTATTGGTCGAACTCGGCATGCTCGCCCGCGCCGCCGTGCCCGACGGCGTCGAGCTGGGTGGCGATCTGCATGAGTCCGAGGATCTCTACCGGGCGGCGCAGCGCTGGCTCGAGGGCGTTGAAGACGTCGCCGATGGAGGCGTCCGCGGCATCCGTGCTCGCATCGGTACTTGCATTCAAGGCGGCGAGCGCGCCCAGCAGCGCCTCGCGCATCTCGGGCAGCTGCGGTCCGCCCTGGCGACGCATCGCGTCCAGGCTCGGCGCGACGGGGGCCTGCGCCGAGACGTCGGCCAAGGGAGCCGGCGGAACGTGTGACTGCGGGTCGTAGAAGCGCTCACGCAGGTGCGGGGCGTCGAGGTTGCCGGGCATGATCTCGGCCTTCACCCGTGCCTTGGGGCCGGCGGTCTGCATCCAGGTGGCGAGCTCGGTGTTGATCTCGCGGAGCAGCCCCTCGAGCTCGCGGTCCTTGACGATGTCGTGGTTGACGATGTGCTCGCGCAGCGTCGTGGTGAGGCCGATGCGCTGGGTGAGCACGTCGTCGATGCCGCTGCGGATCAGGCTGACCGTGGCTGCGAAGCTGCGCCGCTCTGACGGCTTGAGCTGCGCGGCGAAGGGGTGCGCGAGGATCGCCTCGATGTCGCCCTTCAGCCCGAGCAGCAGGGCGTCGTCGCGCAGCAGCTCGAAGGCGCCCTCGAAGGCGCGCCCCTCGGCGGTGAGCGACATCAGCGCGTCGGTCTTGGCCAGGTATTCGTCGAGCACCTCGCCGACGGGGCGGTCCTCCGCCCGGAAGTCGTTGACGATCTGCCGGTGCATGCTCGCCACCGACTCCTCGACCCGCTTGAAGTCGCCGGGCAGCTGGCCGATCAGGTCGACGAGGTTGGCGTAGCCCTCCCGCATCTGGGCGACGGATGCCGCGGCGATCTCTCCCCCGTCGGCGACCCGGTCGCGCTCGCGGGTGAGCTCGGCGATCTGCAGGTCGAGCCGGTGGAGGCGCTCGTCGCGGTCGGGGTTGGCCTGCGTGGCGCGGTGGTGCACGGCATCCACGATCATGGTCAGGCGGGATTCGCTGATCAGGGCCCGGTCGCGGGACAGGCTTTCGACGAGGGAGAGCGCCTCGAGGGCGTGCGAGGTGAGCGAGTAGTGTTCCTCGGCGTCGCCCTCGTCGTCGCCGGCGATGTCGCGGTAGAGCCACTGGTCGTTCATCCACTGCACGCAGAGGCTGCGGCCGTTTCCGTTGGGCGTCTCGGTGCCGACGCTGCGGAGGTCGGCGAGGTAGGCGTCGACCTGGGCGTGCAGCCGGTCGCTCTGCACGCTGGTGCGGTCGCGGCTGAAGGAGCTCTTGAAGACGGCCAGCACGAACGGCGCCCATTTGCGGTCGAGCAGGCGCAGCGTCGGCTTGTCGAATGCCTCGCGCACCCGCGCCAATTCGCCCGCGATGTCGCTCATGCGCCGCGCCCCCTTTTCTGACCTCCACAACCGTAGTCGTCAGCCCGGGCAGCCCGAAAACGGAGGGGTTCCTGCGGCGCGGCGCCGGCCCGCGTGCTCGTGCTCGGGCTCCTGCTCGTGCTCGCGGCGGCGCAGGCCTACTCGAGCGTCGCGCCGCTGCCGATGTGGCGGGTCAGGTAGTCGGAGAGCCCGACCATGTCGGAGTAGAGCGTCGAGGCCCGGTAGCCGAAGTTCGCCTCGAGCTTCTGCCGGATCTCCGCCTTGGCGTCCCGCGCGATGCGGAACGTGAACACGGGCGCGGAGTACTGGCTGATCGGGTCGCGCTCGATGTGGCTGAGCCGCAGCGGCAGCGAACTGGTGTGGCGGAGGTCTTCCGTGCTCCACGGCATCGAGCGGCCGCGCGCCGAGCGCAGCTGGCGGTCGCCCTCGAAGGCGAACGGCGCCCCGTCGACGATGAAGCCGGCGTTCTGCGAGGAGATGCGCGAGTCGTAGGCCGGCGGACGCCAGTACTTGAGGCTGCCCGTGCCCCAGCGCCGCACCAGCCGCCTGGCGTCGTTCGTCAGCTCGTGCCAGCGCAGATCGCGCCCGCCCCATGCGCTGTTCAGGGTGATGCGCGTGGCCGGCTTCGCGAAGGCGAAGACGCGGGCGTCGGCATCCGCCGTGTTCAGGGTGCGCTCGACGGCGAACCACAGGGCGACGAGCGGGTTCTCGCTGACGTCGACGAGGCGCGTCGGGGCGCCGAAGTGCTGCAGCCGGGCGAGCAGTTCCAGCGCCGGCATGTCGTCGAAGCGCCAGTCCTCGCGGGCCAGGCGCAGCGTCTCCACCTCGGCGGCGACCATCTGGTCCTCGGTAGGCGGGGTGCGGGTCGGGCTCGCGTCGAGCAGGGTGCGGTAGAGCGAGCTGAACAGTGCCCAGTCGGCGTTGCCGGAGCCGCGCCAGAGCATGTCGCGGTAGCCGTGCGTCTCGGTGAGGGCCCGCGTCTGCTCGAGGAACTGCTCCCACGAGTGCACGGGGATGTCCCAGGGCTCCCAGACGGATGCCGGCGACACCCAGCCGGTCGACGTGTTCCGGTAGCTCTCCAACACCGCGCTCCCTCTGCGGGCCGTGCGATGGCTCGCCCGTCCAGCCTATGACTGGGCGGCTGCGAGCGGGCTGGCTGCCCGCTGCCCGCGGTCGCCGTGCGCCCGGTGCGCGCCCCGTCATCTGGGGCCAGCGCCGCCGCCGCAGGCCGCGATAACGTGGCGGATGCCCGGACGTCATGCCCTCGTCGTCGAGGACGAGAACCTCGCGCCGGCACCTCCCCCGCCTCCCTCAGGGTGGTACACCGACCCCGCGGATGCCGCCCAGTGGCGCTGGTGGTCCGGCGAGGAGTGGGCGGAGCACCGGAGCCCGCGCGACGCCGAGTCTGGGGCGGGTTATGCGCCGGCGGGCACAGTCGCGGCCGCGGGCCCTGTCGAGGCCGCTGTCGAAGGCGCTGTCGAGGCTCACGTCGACGTCGCTGTCGAAGCTGACCTGCCCGAGGCTTCCGCCGCGGCGCCCGCGCAGGCCATGCCTCCCACCACGGGCAGCGATCTGCGCAACCGCGTCCCTGCCCAGTCGCTGATGGAACACGTCATCCGTCTCAGCCGTGAGACATCCGGGCGGAGCGAGGATCTTGCGGACGAAATTCGGTCCTGGCACGCCGGCATCGTCGGCGAGCGCCGCGTCGCCAGGATCCTCAGCAATCTAGGCCCGGAGTGGACCGTCCTGCACTCGGTTCCTGTCGGCACCGAGGGAGCCGACATCGACCACCTTCTGGTCGGGCCCGCCGGGGTCTACACGATCAACACAAAGCATCACGCGGGCAAGGACGTCTGGGTTGCCGAGCGTGCACTGCGGGTGAACAACCATCCGCAGCATCACATCTCGAACGCGGCCTTCGAAGCCCGCCGGGCCGAGAAGCTCCTCACCCAGGCGAGCGGGCTCACCGTCGAGGCCGCGGGCCTCATCGTCCTCGTCGGAGTCAAGCGACTCACGATCAAGGCCGCACCGGACGGCGGCGATGTCGTCGTCGGGGTCGTGCGCGACTCTGACCTGCTCCGCACGATGCAGTCCCGACGCATCTACAGCGACGACCAGGTGCGCCGCATCGCCGCCGCCGCGGTGCGGCCCCGCACCTGGAGCTCTCTCCCGGTGCCCCACGTCGACCCGCACGAGGTGTACACCGAGTTCGAGGCACTCGCACTCGAGACGTCTGCCGCCCGGGCCGTTGTCTCGAGTTCTCGCCCCAGCCGCCCCGTGCGCGCGCCTCGCCCTGCCCCGGGCCGCGCCGCCTCGAGCCGCCCGCCCACGCGGCGCCCGTCGCGCAGGCGCCGCTCGATCCTGCCCGAGCTCGTCAAACTGGTACTGATCGGCGTCGTCGTGGTGGGCGCGATCAACTACCTCGGCAGCCTCGGCAAGGCTCAGCCGCCGGCGAGCGCCGAGCTCGCGTCGGCAGGGGCGGAGGCGGCGGCAGAGGCGGAGGCGGAGCTGTCGGCCCTCACCGAGGCGGCCGGCACGGCCGCGCTGCGGCTCGACGAGCTGAGTCCCGATGGCATCCGGCCCGCATCGCTGGTGGTCGGAAAGGGGTCGACCCTGGAGGCTCCCGACGGCACCGTGCTCGTCGCCCTGCCGAGCGGCACCACTGCCGCCTACGCGCCGAGCGCCGACGGCCTCTCCTACACGCTCACGCTCGGAGGCGCAGTCCACGGCACTGCGGTGACAGTGACGCCCGAAGCGGGCGTCTTGCCCGGGCTGCCCGTCACCCCGTAGCGCCGGCCACGTCGATCCGCTCGTACGCTCGCTGAAGTTCGAAGGTCCGATCAACTGCGCCGGGCAACGCGCGGAGCACGGCCAACGACACGGTGAGTCGGGAGCCGCCCACCCAGCCAGTCGCCAGCGCTTTCGCCTCAACGGATGCCGCAGGAACCTCGATGCCGGCGAGCACGTCATAACTCTCGGCGGCGAACACGACGAAAACGGCCGCGTCGAAGGTCCACGAGCGAAACACTGAGAACTGGATCGGCTTGCGAATCGCACTGGCCTTGACGACCCGCGACTTCACCTGGAGCAGACGTCCATCTCCTGTCGACACGTCCCAACTCTTCTCGCTATTGGGTGCGAGTGCACCTGTGTACGCCGTTGCGACCAGCGTCTCGGCGAGGTCACCCGCCGGCGCATTGAGCGTGCGGATGACCGAGCGCTCCGCCAACTCTCCGAGCACTCCCGAGTAGAGACGCAGCAACTCCCGGGTGCTCTGTGAGCCGAGGTCGATCGCGCCCAGCGCCACCCGCCGGTCGGCATCGACTTCACTCTCGCGAGTCGTCGGGGTTGCGCTGTAGAGCTGCTCGATCAACACGCCATCCTGCATGCGTTCGACTCGCGTCACGAACCGGGCGACATCCGGCACCGCACCTCGCACCGTCAGCTCGGCCACGTCGTTCCCATTCGGGCGCTGCTCCGCACGGCTGGGGTGCTGGTAGTCGGCAATCGGCAGGAACGTCGATGTGCCCCGCCGTGCCTTGGCATGGGGTTGGGCGAATCCCGAGTTGATCGCGCACAGCTCGATGTCGCGCTCGTAGGCGGCCATCAGCGCGGCGGTGTCGATCGTCACAACCGTGTGGACGTCGTTCCTGTACGACCGCGCTGACAGCAGCTCCAGCATTCGGCGCCGCTGTGGGAAGAAGAACACGCGGCTGTTCAGCGTCTCGTACCACTCAGACACGCTCAGACCATCGAGGGAATCGGCGAGCGACGGTTCGTGGATCGGCTTCTGGTCGCGGAGCACAACCGTGCCGAGCTCGGGGTGCTCGATCGGCTGCGACTCTGCACGCCGTTCGGAGAGCAAGCTGCGGCGCGCGGCATCCGAAGACACTCCCCAACGCTCGACCAACGCGCTCGCCGACAGGAGTCCGTGCGCTTGGATGGACGGCCAGGCGCCGTCGGCCGCCATGTGGAAGAGCTCCGGGTAGAGCCGGACGAACTCGCTTGTCTGCATGAGACGAGCGTAGCGATGTGCCGGGTTGCCACGCCGGTGGTGCCGCCGCGACGGCGGGCGCGGGTTAGCTGGCCTGCTGCAGCGGCCGGCGCACCGACGCGGCGACCTCCGCGATCTCCGGGAAGCCCTCCGACATCACCATCCAGATCGACTGCTCGTCGACGCGGTTGTCGTGGTGCACGACCATCTGGCGGTTGTGCGCGGCGAGCGTCCACATCGGGTCGTGGAACCGGTCCGGGTCGAGCCGGGTGAGCAGGCGGGCCAGCTCCCCGACCCGTGCGATCAGCGCCTCGCAGGCCAGCGGCAGCGCGACATCCGTGCGGAAGGCAGCACGCCCCCTGTCCACGATGCCGACGCCGGCGTCGACGGCGGTGACGAGCCCGTTCAGCCAGCGCTCGGCGAGGTCGTCGCGGGTGACGCCGGGCGGCAGCTCCGGCAGCTCGGCCTCTGGGGCACGCGTCTCCGCAACGCTCGGCGGGCCGCCGAGCACGATCTGCTCGTACCGCGCGTACGGCAGAATCACGGCCTCGGCCCGGCGATGCGAGCCGAGCACGACGGGCTGGGCGCCCTCCGGGTCGGCCCGGAACCGGCGCAACGCCCCCGACAACCCTGCGCGTGCATGCGCGACCGTCGTCACAAGGAGGGGGCGGTCGGTCATTCCCCCAACGATAAACGCTGCACAAGAATATGTACATTTTCATGTACATCCCTCGCGGGTCGGCCCCCTTCTCTCCGCTCATGGTGCGGCGTAGGCTGTGCCGCATGGGCGCGCCGGATCTGGCTTCGGGCAGCATCCTTGCGGATGCCGCCGGCACCCGCAGCGCGCCAAACCCAGCCCGCAGCGCCTCCCCCGCGCACGCCGGTGCCTCCCCCGCGCACGCCGATCCCCGGCTGGCCCTCGTCGGCTCGGACACCGAGGTGCCACTGGTCAGCGGCGAGATGCGCCGCTTCGTGAACCTGGACTACGCGGCATCCGCCCCGGCCCTGCGCGCCGTGCACGACGCCGTCGAGGAGTTGCTCGGCTGGTACTCCTCGGTACACCGCGGCGCCGGCTTCAAGTCGCGGGCGTCGACCGCCGCCTACGAGGGGGCGCGCGAATCGATCCGGCGCTTCGTCGGCGGCCGGAGCGACGACGCGGTCATCATCACCCGCAACACCACCGACTCGATCAACCTGCTCGCCGCCTCGCTGCCGCCCGGCACCCACGTGATCGCCTTCGCCGGCGAGCACCACGCCAACCTGCTGCCCTGGCGCCGGCTCAAGGCGCACTATCTGAACGCGCCGGCCACGCCCGCGCTCATGCTCGAGCAGCTGGAGTCCGCCCTGTCCGCGCTGCCGCACGGTGCCGCGGCGCGCCTGGTGGCGGTGACCGGCGCCAGCAACGTCACCGGCGAGATCTGGCCGATCGCCGAGATCGCGCGCGTCGCGCACGCGCACGGCGCACGGGTGCTCGTCGACGCCGCCCAGCTCGCCCCGCACTCCCCGATCGACATGGCCGCCGACGACCTCGACTACCTGGCCTTCTCCGGGCACAAGCTCTACGCGCCCTACGGCGCCGGTGCGCTCCTCGGCCGGCGGGACTGGCTGGCCAGCGGCGACCCGTTCCTGCGCGGTGGCGGCGCTGTGAAACTCGTCTCGATCGCCGAGACGCTCTGGGCCGAGCTGCCGGAGCGGCAGGAGGCCGGCTCCCCCAACGTGCTCGGCGCGGTCGCCCTCGGCGTCGCCTGCGACACCCTCGCCGCCGTCGGCATGGCGCGCATCGCCGCCGAGGAGCGCGAGCTGCTGGGCTACGCGCTGGGGCGGCTGGCGGCGGTCGACGGATTCCACCCGCTGCGCGTCTGGCCGGCCGAGCATGCCCGGGTCGGGCTGGTCACTTTCGCGGTGCGCGGTGTGCCGTACGATCTGCTCGCCGCCGCGCTGTCGGCCGAGCACGGCATCGGCATCCGGCACGGCTGTTTCTGCGCGCATCCGCTGATGGTGAGCCTGCTCGAGATCTCGGATGCCGAGGTGCACCGCCTCTTCGACGAGACCCGCCTCGGCCACCACGAGCGGCTGCCGGGGGCGGCACGGGCGAGCCTCGGGCTGGGCTCGACGCGCGCCGATGTGGACGCCCTCTGCACCGCCCTGGATACCCTGGTCGCGGATGGCCCGCGCTGGACGTACTCCGTCGACCCGGACACCGGCATGTACGAACCCGACCCTGACCCGCGCCCGCTGCCCGCGCTCGGGATGCGGCTGGTAGAGCATCCGACCGGGCACGCGAGTTTGCACGGGCACGCTCACAGCCACGGCGAATCGGCCTGAGGCGGCCCGCTCCGCCGCTCTCCCCGCTGGTGGACCCTGTCGAAATCCGCCTCATCGTCGGCTCGAGGGAGCATGCGACCGAAGCCAACACCCGGCACGTCATCGACTTGCGAGAAACTGTTCCAACGGCGGGGTTTTGGCGCGTTTTCCCGCAAGTCGATTCGGGGCAGCCGCGTCGGGGCGACTCCGGGGCTTCGGGCGCTGCGCTGCTCGTTCCTCGCGGCGCGGCGCCCTCCAGCCGGCGTGCGGAGTGAGGGACGCGCTGGTTGAGCCCGCCGAAACCCCACGTTGGCTCGAGGGAGCTTGCGACCGAAGCCAACACCTTCTCACGGCATCCGTGTCGGTGGCCTCGCATAGCCTTGAGGTTTGGCATCCGAACACAAGGCGGCAATGAGTACCAGGTCCCACCCCCGACGCACCCCTTCGAAGAAGCGCCGCACGCTCGCCGGCTGGGCGGCCCTGCCCGTCCTCTTCGCGATCGGCATCGCCGCCGTCACCGCGCTGACCGGCCCCGACGAGATCACCCCGGGCGCCGAGGCCGCGCCGCCCGCGGCATCCGGAACCGCCCTCGCCCAGCTCGACACCCTGCCGGTCAAAGGCCGCGCCCCGAAGACCGGCTACGACCGCACCGAAAGCTTCGGCACCGCCTGGCGCGACGTCGACCAGAACGGCTGCGACACCCGCAACGACGTGCTCGCCCGCGACCTCACCGGCATCGACCGGCCGGCCGGATGCCGCGTGCTGAGCGGCCGGCTCGCCGACCCGTACACCGACACCACCATCGACTTCGTGCGCGGCCAGGGCACCTCGCAGGACGTGCAGATCGACCACGTCGTCGCCTTGATGAACGCGTGGGAGACCGGCGCGCAGAAGCTGACCGTCGAGCAGCGCACCGCCCTCGCCAACGACCCGCTCAACCTGCTCGCCGTCGAGGGCCGGGCCAACTCTCAGAAGGGCGCGGGCGACGCCGCCACCTGGCTGCCGCCGAACAAGGGCTACCGGTGCGAGTACGTGGCCAGGCAGGTCGCGGTCAAGTCCGCCTACAACCTGTGGGTCACGCAGGCCGAGCACGATGCGATCGCGGGCGTGCTCGCGAGCTGCCCGGCCCAGGCCGTGCCGGCAGCCTGACGCCGGCGACGGCGCGCTGTGCGCCCGAATCGCGCGCTCAACCGCCGACGCGGTGCTTGCAAAAACCCGTGTCAGTGGCTGGTGAGAGGCTGTATCTAGAAGCAGAGCAGTCCGCACGGAGTTGCGGCGACGGGCACAAGGAGGTGCACGGTGAACGAAGCGGTCGAAGCCCTCAGCGAGACTGTCGCCGAGCTGGCCACCTCCTGGCAGCAGGCCGCACCCGCCCCTTTCGCCCCGTTCCCCGGCGAGCACGCTGGCCGTGAGCTCGAGGCGGAGTTGGAGGGCATGACGGATGCCACCCTCATCCACACCCTCGAACAGCTGCAGTGCGTGCAACGGGCCACCGACGCGCTCAGGGTGCGGGTCGCCGCCGAGATCGGCCACCGCTCCCGCCCCGAGCTGGGCCCGGAGCGGCTTTGCACGAAGCAGGGCTCGACGTCCGCACCCGGGTTCCTCGCCGAGGTGATGCGGGTGCCCGTCGGGGAGGCCGCCAAGCTGCAACGCCTCGGCGAGCGCACCGCGACCGGTCTGAGCTTCACCGGCGCCGTGATCCGGCCGCCCTTTCCGGCGGTCGCTGCTGCACTCGCCGAGCACCTCATCGGCACCGATGCCGCCGCGCTCATCGTTCGGATGCTGGAAGCAGTCGCTCCCCGCGCCGACCACGAGCACATGCGGGCCGCCGAGGACGCCCTCGTGGCCGCCGCCGCGACGCTCTCCGTCGCGGACATCGCTCAGCTGTGCCGGCTCTGGCGGGATCGCCTCGACCAAGACGGAATCCGCCCGCGGGAAGACGAGCTGCGCCGCCAACGTGCCCTCACCAGGCGCACCACCGCCGACGGCATGATCGAGCTGCACGCCAGCTGCGACCCGGAGAGCGGCGGCGTGTTGCTGACCGCGATCGACGCCATCGTCAGCGCGCAGCTGCACGCCAACCGCGACAACACCGACCCGGCCCTCGTCGACGGTCGGGACCTGGCCGCGATGCGCCTCGACGCACTGGTCGACATCGCCCGGCACGGCCTCGGCTGCGACAACGCCCAGCCCGCCCTGCGCGGCGCCACCCTCATGGTCACGACCACGCTGGGAGAACTCACCAGCGGCATCGGCAGCGCCCAGATAGAAGGGGTCGCCGAGTGCATCTCGGCCGACAGCGCCCGACGGCTCGCCGCCAGCGCCGACCTCATCCCCGCCGTCCTCGGCGGCGACAGCGAGCTCCTCGACCTCGGCCGCACCCGGCGGCATTTCAGCCGCGCCCAGCGCCGCGCGCTCGCCCTGCGCGACGGCGGCTGCGCCTGGCCGGGCTGCCCACACCCGCCCGGCTATACCCAGGCCCACCACATCTCCTGGTGGAAACGCGACAAGGGGCGCACCGATCTCAGCAACGGCGTCCTGCTCTGCAGCGGCCACCACCATCGAATACACCGCGACGGCTGGCAGATCCAGATCCGCCGCAACGTGCCGTGGTTCATCCCGCCACCGAACGTCGACCCGGACCGCACGCCCCGCCGCGGCGGGCGCATCCAGATCGACACCCTCGCCGGCTAAAACGACGCACTCACCGCACAGCACGCAGTGCCGACCCCGGCCGGCCGCGGCGGACGCTGCGAGAATAGAACCCGTGAGCAGCGCATCCGAGATCCCGTCCCCCCGCACCCGCCGCCCGAACAGGCACCGCCTGCGCAGCACGGTGCTCTGGATCCTCGGCGTGCTCGTGCTGCTCGTCGTCGGCGTGCTGTTCTGGGCACACAGCGTGATGTTGGGCGAGCGGCCCGCCTCGCTCGAGGTGTGGCGCAACCCCGACATCACGGTCACCGCCACCGACCACTCGGTCGTGCTCTCCCCCACGAACAACGCCTCCGAGGTCGGACTCGTGTTCATCCCCGGCGCCAAGGTTGACCCCTACGCTTACATGTACAAGCTCTCCGGCATCGTGGAGCAGACCGGCGCGACGGTCGTCATCACCAAGCCGACGCTCAACCTGGCGTTCTTCGACACACGCCCGCTCGACACCTTCACGAACGACGCCCCGGAGGTCACCGAGTGGTTCGTCGGCGGCCACTCCCTCGGCGGCGTGCGTGCCTGCCAGATGGCCGACACCGCGGATGCCGCAGCCGACGGCGTCACCGGGCTGGTGCTGTTCGGCAGCTACTGTGCCAACGACCTCAGCGATTCCGGGCTGCGCGTGCTGAGCATCAGCGGCAGCGACGACGGCCTGAGCACCCCGGCGAAGATCGACGAGGCCGCGCACCTGCTGCCGGCGGATACCGTCTTCGTCGAGATCGACGGCGCCAACCACGCCAGCTTCGGCGACTACGGCGTGCAGCCGGGCGACGGCACAGCCACCATCGACGACACCGAGATGCGCCGGGAGATCACCGACGCCCTGCAGGGCTTCGGGCTCTAACTCCACAAAAGAGGGCCACCGCCGGTTCGAGGACATGATCCAGGTTTCGCTCATCAACGGCATCGACGGTTTCGACGGCGAGGCCCACATCGCGGCCAGCCCGGAGCTGCTGGGAGAGCACTGACCCGCAGCCGGCCGACATCAGCCAGCCGGCATCCACGTGCCGCCTACAGCTCGACGAGCTCCAGGCTCACCTGCACCGGCTCGCCGTCTTCGAGGCCCTCGGCCACCCGCACGGCCTTCTTGATCGGCAGCCAATGCCCGCCCGTGCGTGAGTCAGGGAACACCGAGGTGAGCCAGCTCGTGCCGCCGACCGTCACGCGCACCTTGATGGCGCCGAAGCCGCGCGGCATCCGCGGGATCTCGCGGAGGTCGTCGCTGGCCTCCTCCGGCAGGGTCACGAAGAACCAGGACGCTCCCTGCGAGCTCCACTCCCAGAGCGGTGACGTGAACTCGAATCGCATGCCCCGATCGTAGACGAGCACGCAGACAGCGCGCAGCGCCCGGTATCCTCGCCTCACACCCGAGAGAGGCCGCCGATGTCCCCGATCAGCACCGCCGTAGACGCCCAACACCTCAGCCAGGCCGAGAGCATGGTGGAGGGCCGCGCCATGCGCGCGCTCACGCCCCGCCGCGACCTAGCCGAGTACATTCCGAGCGAGCGCGACCCCGTCGCCCTGCTGGCCGAGCAGAATGCCGACCGGGTGCCCGAGTTGGTGCCGCTCCGGATGGGGCGCATGTTGGCCAGCCCGTTCGCGTTCTACCGCGGCACCGCCGGCCTGATGGCGGCCGACCTGGCCCGCTGCGCGACATCCGAGATCGAGGTGATCAGCTGCGGTGACGCCCACATCAGCAACTTCGGCCTGTTCGCCTCCCCGCAGCGCAACCTCGTCTTCGACCTCAACGACTTCGACGAGGCCGGCCCCGCCCCGTTCGAGTGGGACGTGAAGCGGCTGGTCACCAGCGTCATCATCGGGGCCAGGGATGCCGGCTTCGGCGAGCCCGAGGTGCGGGAAGCCGCAACGCAGGCCGCGCTCAACTACCGCCGCGTGCTCACCGGCATGATGCGCCTCACGGTGCTCGAGCGCTATTACTTCCGGGCGGACACCGACCAGATCCGCGCCGGGCTCGGCCGCTCCGGCCAGCGGATGCTCGACCGGGCCGCGAAGCAGGCTCGCAAGCGCACCTCCGAGGCCTTCGCCGACAAGGTCACCGAGACGCTGCCGGACGGCCGGCTGCGCATCATCGAGAACCCGCCGCTGCTGCAGCACCTGGACTCCGAGCGCGGCGGCGTCGTGGCCGACCTCTTCGCCCAGTACGTGCAATCCGTGCCGGCCGACATCGCGGTGCTGCTCGCCCAGTTCACGCTGGCGGATGTCGCGATGCGCGTCGTCGGCGTGGGCAGCGTCGGCACCCGCTGCTTCGTGTTGCTTCTCACCGGGCCGCAGGGTGAGCGCCTGGTTCTGCAGATCAAGGAGGCACCGCCCTCGGTGTTGGAGACGTGGGGCGGGCGGGACGCGCACCGGCTGCCGACACCGGCACGCGGGCCGGAGTTCGCCGACAACGAGGGGTTCCGCGTGGTCGCCTCACAGCGCATCCTGCAGGCGGTGTCCGACTCGTTCCTCGGCTACTTCCGCGCCGACAACGGCCGAGACTTCTACGTGCGCCAGTTCCGGGACCGCAAGGGCTCCATCGACATCGAGGGACTGAGCGTCGGCGACTTCGGCACCTACGCCAATGGGTGCGCGGCGCTCCTCGCCCGGGCGCACGCGCAGAGCGCGAGCGCGCCCGCCGTCGTCGGCTACCTCGGCAGCGGCGACAACGCCGACCGCGCCATCGTGGAGTGGTCCTTCGCCTACGCGGAGCAGTCGCTCGCCGACTTCACGGCGTTGCAGGCGGCCGTCGCCGCCGGCCGAGTGGAGGCGACGGCCGGCTGAGCGCCGGGCCCTCTTATTCGGCCGGGCCCTCTGCGGCCGGGCGCCCCTGGAGCAGGCAGGCTCTGTGGCGACCCGGGCGACGATTGCACGCCGCTCCGAGCGAAGTCTGGGAGCGATCGCGAGTCGGGCGCATAGCCTGAATGGAGGCTGCCTGGTTCGGCGGCCCCGACCGAGGGGAAGCGCCATGACCGACCACTCTCACCCCGAGCTCGCCGACGCGGCGCCGCACTCCACCGCCCCGGCTCCCGGCGGCCCCGGCGACCTGGTGCGCCAGCTCACCGTGGCAGCCAGCGCCGTTATCGCCGTGGCCGGCTCGTTCATCGGGTCTGGCGCGGCCGGCGGAACCCCGATCCAGGATGCCGCTGGCGGCGCCCTGGCGGCGGATGCCACCCTCATCGCGCCGGGCACCGGGGCGTTCAGCATCTGGAGCCTGATCTACCTGGGCCTGCTCGTGTACGCGGTCTGGCAGTTCCTCCCCGGCCAGAAGCGGGCCGCGCGGCAGCGCAGGCTGGGCTACCTCGTCGCCGCTTCGCTGCTGCTGAACGCGGCGTGGATTCTGAGCGTGCAGTTCGACCTGATCTGGCTGAGCGTGCCGGTCATCATCGCGCTGCTCGTCGTGCTCGCCCGCGCCTTCGTCATCACGATCCAGGACCCGCCAACCGGCGCCGTCGACGGCATCGTCACCGACGGCACCATCGGGCTCTACCTCGGCTGGGTGTGCGTCGCCACCGCGGCCAACATCGCGGCGGTGCTCGTTGCCGCGGGCTTCGATGGTTGGGGCATCGGCGCCGAGGTGTGGGCGGTGGCCGTGCTCGCCCTGGCCGGTGTCGTCGGAATCCTGCTCGCCGTCTACGGCGGCGGCCGCATCGCACCCACACTCTCGCTCGTGTGGGGTCTGGCCTGGGTCGGGGTGGCTCGCCTGAGCGCCGAGCCGTTCTCGGGCGCCACCGCGATCGGCGCGATCGTCGCCGCGGGTGCCGTGGTGGCGGTGACCGCGGTCGCCCGCGTGCACGCGCAACGCACCCCGCTCAGCGCCCGATTGCGGCAGGCACGCGGCACCAGACTCTGAGCCAGCGCCGGCGAGCGGGCGGCCGCGCCTACGCGGCGGGGCGCACCTCGAGCAGGCAGGCCTCGGTGGCGACCCAGGCGAGCATCGCGCACTTGATGCGCATCACGAACTTGGAGACGCCGTGGAAGGCGACCGCGTCGCCGAGCACCTCGTCGTCGGGCTCGCCGGCGCCGCGCGAGCGCAGCATCTCGCGGAACTCACCGATCAGCGCGCGCAGCTCGTCGACGCTCATGCCGGGGGCCATCTCGGAGAGCACCGAGGCGGACGCCATCGAGATGCTGCACCCGGCCCCCGTCCAGCCGAGCGCGGCGACGGTGTCGGTGCCGGGCTCCAGCGCGAGCTGCAGGGTGATCTCGTCGCCGCAGCTCGGGTTGCGCTCGAAGTGCTGGGCGTCGTGGTGCTCGAGCAGTCCGTCGCCGAAGCGCTTCTTGGAGTGGTCGAGGATCAGCTGCTGGTACAGCCCGTCGAGCGCGCTCATGCCTGTGCTCCCGTCGTGGTCGTGGCGGTGACACCGAAGTAGGGGCGCACCAGGGCGACAGCGGCCAGGAAGCGGTCGACCTCCTCGGTCGTCGTGTACACGTAGGCGCTGGCCCGGGTCGTGGCGGTGAGGCCGAGCCGGCGGTGCAGCGGCTGGGCGCAGTGGTGGCCGACGCGCACGGCGATGCCCTGGGCGTCGAGGTACTGGCCGACGTCGTGCGCGTGCACGCCGTCGACGTCGAAGCTGACCAGCCCGGCGCGGGGCACGCCGGCGGCGGGGCCGACGACGCGGATGCCGTCGATCAGCGCGAGCCCGGCCAGCATCCGTTGGGCCAGCTCGTTCTCGCGGGCGTCGATGCGCTCCAGTCCCACGCTGTCCAGGTAGCGCACGGCCTCGGCCAGGGCGACGGCCTGCGACACCGGCTGGGTGCCGGCCTCGAAGCGCTGCGGGGCGGGCAGGTAGCTGGCCTCGGTCATCGTGACGGTGCTGATCATGGAGCCGCCGGTGCGGAACGGCGGCAGCGCGTTCAGCAGCTCGGCGCGGCCCCAGAGCACGCCGATACCGGAGGGGCCGAGCATCTTGTGGCCGGAGAGGGCGAGGAAGTCGACGCCGAGCTCGGCGACGTTCAGGCGCCGGTGCGGGGCGGACTGGCAGGCGTCCAGCACGACTAGGGCGCCGCGCTCGTGCGCGAGCGCCGCGATCTCGGCGACGGGCGCGACGAAGCCGGTCACGTTGGAGACGTGGCCGATGGCGACGATACGGGTGCGCTCGGTGAGGGCGGCCGCGGCATCCGCCAGCGTGTAGATGCCGGCGTCGTCGACGGGGATGAAGCGCAGGGTGGCGCCGGTGGCGGCGGCGAGCTCCTGCCAGGGGATGAGGTTGGCGTGGTGCTCGGCCTCGGTGACCAGGATCTCGTCACCGGCGGACAGCGCGAAGCGGCGCGCGGCCTCTCCCCCGCGGCCGCGGGAGGCGTTGCCGATGGCGTAGGCGACGAGGTTGAGCGCGTCGGTGGCGTTGGAGGTCCAGACGATCTCGTCCGGGTCGGCGCCGAGGAAGTCGGCGAGGGTCGCCCGGGCGTCCTCGAACGCCTCGGTGGCGAGCCCGGCCAGGGTGTGCGCACCGCGGTGAACGGCGGCGTTGCTCGTCAGCAGGAACTCGCGTTCGGCGTCGAGCACGGATGCCGGCCGCTGGGCCGTCGCCGCGGAGTCCAGGTAGGCGAGCGGCTGGCCGTTCACCTCGGCGGCGAGCGCCGGGAAGTCTGAGCGCAGCCGGAGGACCTCGGCGTCGGTGAGCGCCGACACCGGTGTTTCGGGGACGGGCGTCCCGGGGGCGAGATCTGGTGCGAGTGAGGCTTGGGGTGACACGACTGCCTTTCAGAGCGGGACTGGCGCACAGCGCCACTCCTTCGTGGAACGGCTGCGGGCGCCGGATTGTTCCTGCCTTAACGTTAGGCGACGCAGCGGGGCCCGCGCGATTGAGTCTGACCCGGTGAGTGAGCCCGTCGAGAACCCCGACGCGACCCGCTCAGATGGTGAAGTCGGCCGGGGCGGAGGACACGGCCGGGCTCGGCGCCGCGGCATCCGTCGAGTATTTCGCCGTCACCAGAATCGGCATGTGGTCGGAGGTGCCGCGCGGCAGCGTCTCGACGTGCTCGATGTCGAGGCCGACCGAGGTGGCCAGGTCGAAGTGCCCGCGGAAGAACTTGTAGCGCGTGTAGGTGCGCTTGTCGCTGAGCGTCAGGTCGTAGCCGGCGTCGCGCACCTTGTTGCTCAGGTTCTCCTTGAACACCGGGTAGTTGTAGTCGCCGACCATGAGCGTCGGCAGCCCGGGGCCGAGCTGCCAGAGCTCGCCGAGGGCCGAGTGGATCTGGTGCCGGCGCAGCGAGTTGAGCGCGGTGAGCGGGGCGGCGTGGAAGGAGGCGACGATGAGTTCTCGCTCCGCCTCCCGGTCGTAGAGCCGCGTGCCGATCAGCCGTTCGTGCGCCGGGGTCAGCACGCGGTCGTGCAGCGACTTCTTCAGCGAGAAGGCGCGGGTCTCGAGCGCGTCGAAGCGCGTCTGCCGGTAATAGACGGCGAGGCCGAGCCGGTTGCGGCTGGTCGAATCCGCCAGCCGCAGGTCGCCGATCACGGCGGGCATGTCGTGTGTGTCGAGCTCCTGCAGGCAGAGGACATCCGCCGCGTAGCGCTCACACAGCGAGATCAGCTCACCGCTGGCACTGTGCTTGCGCAGGTTGTAACTGATGATCTTCACTACACACCCATCGCCATTGTTGCCGTATCCATCTAGCCTAAACCGCGCGCCGACGAGCACAGCTAGCGCGCAGCGAACTCCCGGCTTCATGCGGCGGCGGATGCCGCGGCATCCGCCACCGCATGATTTCAGCCCCGCTTCAGCTCGGATGCGCCATGATGAGCACACTCGGACAGTCGCGACGCGAAGAGGGAGCTGCATGCGCATACTCGTGGTCGACGACGAGGCCAGGCTCGCCGATGGCCTGCGCCGCGGGCTGGAGGCAGAGGGCTTCGCCGTCGACGTCGCAGCAACCGGCCCGGACGGGCTCTGGCTGGCGCGCGAGCAGCAGTATGCCGTCATCCTGCTCGACATCATGCTTCCCGGCATGAGCGGCTATCGGGTGTGCGAGACGCTGCGGGCCGAGCAGAACTGGACCCCGGTGTTGATGCTCACCGCCAAGGACGGCGAATGGGACCAGGTCGAGGCCCTCGACACCGGTGCAGACGACTACCTGAGCAAGCCGTTCAGCTTCGCCGTGCTGGTCGCCCGGGTGCGCGCGCTGATCCGCCGCGGCGCGGTGGACAGGCCGCGCGTGCTCGAGGCGGGCGATGTGCGCCTGGACCCCTCGACGCGGCAGGTCTGGCGGGGCGAGGCGGCCGTCTCGCTGACGGCGCGCGAGTTTGCCGTGCTGGAGCTCCTGATGCAGCGGCCGGGCGACGTGCTCTCCAAGAAGCAGATCCTCGAGGGCGTCTGGGACTTCGACTTCGACGGCGACCCCAACATCGTCGAGGTGTACGTGCGGCACCTGCGCAACAAGCTCGACCGCCCGTTCGGCCGCGACGGCATCCAGACCCTGCGTGGGGCCGGCTACCGCATGGCAGTCGACGGTGGCTGAGCCGCGGGCCCGCGCGCTCTCGCTCCGTGCGCGCATCACCCTCGGGGCCGCCCTGGCCGTCGCCGCCGGGCTGGTGCTCGGCGCGCTCGGCTTCTACTTCGCACTCAGTGCCTCACTCACCGAGAACCTCCGGGCCCTCGCCCAGCAGGATGCCACGGCGATCGCCGCCCAGATCGACGCCCTCGGGCTGGCCGAGGACAACAGCGGCCACGGCGGCGGGGACGACGATGACGAGGCCGCGCCGGGCACGCCCGAGCACCTGGAGACCCTGCTGGACTTTGACGACGATCGTTTCGTGCAGATCTTCGCGGATGACGGCCGTCTGCTGGCATCCGAACCCGACCCCGTCCCGGCCGATGTGCGGTTCGTCACCGCCGAGGCGGAGGCCGACGAGCATGTGAGCGTTGTGGCGGGGCGCAGCACCGCGCAGCTCTCGGAGACGCTGGCGACCGTCGGGCTGTTGCTGGCGGTCAGCGTGCCGCTGCTCGTCGCACTGGTGGCGCTGGTGACCTGGCTCGTCGTGGGTCGGGCCCTCGCGCCGGTGGAGCGCATGCGACGGGAGCTGGACGCCGTGACGGCCGAAGACCTCGGCCGCCGGGTCGACGAGCCGCCGGGCAACGACGAGATCGGCCGGCTCGCACACACCATGAACGGCATGCTCGACCGGCTGGAGGCTGCCCAGCGTGCGCAGCGCCGGTTCATCTCGGACGCCTCCCATGAGTTGAAGTCGCCGCTGGCGTCGCTCCGCCAGTATGCGGAGGTGGCGCGCGCCCACCCCGAGCGCATCGGTCAGGCCGAGCTCAGCGACGCCGTGCTCGACGAGGGCGGACGGCTGGAGCACCTCGTGCAGGGCATGCTCGTGCTGGCCCGCACCGACGAGGGCGCGCTGCCGCTCACGCTCGACGAGGTCGACCTGGACGATGTCGTGCTCGCCGAGGCGAAGCGCCTGCGCGAGCTCGGCCGGGTCGCTGTCGATACCCGCCGGGTCGGGCCGGCGCGCCTGCGCGGGGACGCAGGGCTGCTGCGCCAGCTCGTGCGCAACCTCGCCGACAACGCCGCCCGGCACGCCCGCGGCGCCGTCGCGTTCGAGCTGAGCGAGGCGCCGGGTGGGCCGGCGGGTGCCGGTGCCGGTGCTGGTGCCGGGGCTGGTGCCGGGGCTGGTGCCGGGGCTGGTGCCGGCCCCGGGCCCGGGGCCGGCGTTCTGCTGGTCGTGCGCGATGACGGGGACGGCATCGCCCTGGCCGACCGCGAGCGGGTGTTCGAGCGGTTCCTGCGACTGGATGACGCGCGCAGCCGGGCCGGCGGCGGCAGCGGGCTGGGCCTGGCGATCGTCGCCGAGATCGTGCGCGCGCACGGCGGCACCGTCGCGGTGCGCGGCGCAGAGCCGGGAGCTGTCGGGCCGGGCGCCGTCGGGCCGGGCGCCGTCGGGCCGGGCGCCGTCTTCGAGGTGTGGCTGCCGCAGCGCGCCTGAACGCCCGTTCAGCCGACTTCAGCCTGGCTTCAGCACCCCGGGCGCACTCTGGACCCAGACCTCGCGACGAGGACAGTGTGAATGTCAGGAGTCAGACCATGAAGAAGCGCATCGCCATCATCAGCACGCTGGGAGCGGCCGGTGTCCTCGCCCTGGGCGGGGCCGGAATCGCCATCGCTGCCGCCTCGTCCGGCGAGCCGGGCTCCTCGTTCGGCGGAATCGTGGCGGCATCCGACGGCGGAAGCAGCGCCACGCCGGCGCCGCTGCCGAGCACGAGCGGCACGCCGTTCCTGGACGACGACGGGGATGATCTCGGTGACGACCACGGTGGGCACGGAGACCACGACGGCGACGACCAGGACGACCACAGCGGCCACGGCCACGACGGCGACCACCAGGACGACGACGCCCTCGTCTCCGATGCCGACCGGGCCGCGGCCAGCGCGGCCGCCCTCGCCGCCACCGGCGGCGGGACCGTCACCGATGTCGACGCCGACGACGACAGCGCCCACGCCTGGGAGGTCGACGTCCGCCTCGACTCCGGCGCGGAGCTCGAGGTGAAGCTCGACGCCAACTTCACCGTGCTCAGCGTGCAGAACGACTAGCCGAGCGCCGGCTCGTGCCCCGCTCCCTCGATGGGGGCCGGGGCGCGTTCCACGCTGTGGTGCCGCCGCTCGGTGGCGAGCTCCTGCAGGTCTTCGAGCTGCAGCAGCTGCATCCGAGCGTGCCGCTCCTCGTCGTAGTTCTCGCCGAGGTCGACGGGCTCGTTCTGCGCGGCCAGGGTCGACACCACGACGTTGCCGACCTCGTCCCAGGCGGCCTTCTTGGCAGCCTCGACCACACCGTCGACGTACTCGCGGTTCTCGCGCAGCTCGGTCAGGCGCTGCGCCAGACCCGAGTAGGTCTCCTCGCGCAGCAGCAGGTTCTGCACGTCGCTGCGGCGGTAGTCGTGGTGCCCGCTGGCGAGGCCGGAGGTGCTCTTGGCCGCCAGCCGCGCCGCCCTGATCCGCTGCGCCTGCTCGCTGGCCTCCTCGGCGAGCTTCGCGAGGTTCTCCCGCACGACCTCGGCGTAACGCTCGGCGTCGAAGTCCCGGTCGCCGCGGAGGGCCCCGATGATCACCTGGTTCTTGGTCTCCATGCGGGTGGCGTACTCGGCCAGCAGCACGCCCTCGTCCACGGCTCGCTCACGGGTGATGCGTCGGGGCGCGGGCAGCTTGCTGGCGTCGAACTTCGCCATCTTTCTGCGCTTGCGCCGGAACCACATATTTCTCCTCAACGGATGCCGTGGCATCCCGCGGCCGTCAGCGGCCGCTCCCATGCTCAACAGTATCCGAGCGGCACCGGGCCCCCGGCCGGTTCGGCGGCAGACGCACGCTGGCTCCCGGGCTTCGGGGGCTGCGCTGCTCCTCCGTCGCGGCGCGGCCCCCTCCAGCCGACGTGCGGAGAGGCGGGGGCCGCCCGCCCGCCAGCGTGGGGAGAGGCGGGGGCCGGCCGCCCCCACGTTGGCTCGAGGGAGCGCCAGCGACCGAAGCCAACACCGCCGCTCCCCTGTTGGTCTAGTAGGCCCGCCAGGGCCGTATCGAGACCCAGCATCCGACTGCGACCGTGTCGCGTGCGAGGTCTCGATACGCTCGTTCCTCGCTACTCGACCAGCGGGATGGGGGCGGCGGCATCCGGCCCGTCGCGGCCCCCGATCCGTCTCGCGGCCCCCGATATACCACGTGCCGCGAGACACATCGCGGGCCCCGAGAAGCAAGTTCGCGCGAATGCCGGGCCGGCCGATCACGTTGGCTCGAGGGAGCGCCAGCGACCGAAGCCAACACCGCCGCACCCCCGCTGGTCGAGTAGGCCCGCCAGGGCCGTATCGAGACCCAGTATCCGGCACAGGGCTGTGTCTGGTGCGAGGTCTCGATACGCTCGTTCCTCGCTACTCGACCAGCGGGATCGGGGGGGGCGGCGGCATCCGGCCCGTCGCGGCCCCCGATTCGTCTCGCGGCCCTCGGTATATCGCGGGCCGCGAGACACATCGGGGGCCGCGAGAGACATGCGCGCGCGGATGCCCGGGATGGCGCCGCCATGCAGCATCTGGGGTGCGGCGCCCGAGCCTCGTGCGGCATTGGTGCGCACACGAGCAGCCGTGTCAGGTTGTGGCTCCGGGGCTTCGCTCGTTCCTCGCTCAGCCGACGTGGGAAGAGGCGTCCAGCCGACGTGGGAAGAGGCGTCCAGCCGAAGTGGGAAGAGGCGTCCAGCCGAAGTGGGGAGGGGCGCTCGGCCGACGTGGGGAGGGCGCTCGGCCGA
>NZ_MPZN01000012.1 GCF_002936985.1 Microterricola pindariensis
AGCCGTGTCAGGTTGTGGCTCCGGGGCTTCGCTCGTTCCTCGCTCAGCCGACGTGGGAAGAGGCGTCCAGCCGAAGTGGGAAGAGGCGTCCAGCCGACGTGGGAAGAGGCGTCCAGCCGACGTGGGGAGGGGCGCTCGGCCGACGTGGGGAGAGGCGCTCGGCCGACGTGGGGAGGGGCGCTCGGCCGAGGACGGACGAGCGCGAGGGCGGGTTGGCGAGGTCGGGTCGCCGGGTCTCGATACGGCGCTGGCGCGCCTACTCGACCAACGGAATGGTGCGGGCGGTGTTCCGCACGGCCGCCGGCCCGTGCTTGAGCATGCTCGATCGTGCGCTGCCTCGGGCCCGCGGGGGCGGGAAATCGGCGGCCGCGGCATCCGCGGCCACGCCCGGGGGCCGCTCACGGGAACCGCTCGGGCGGCTCTGGCTACAATGACGGGGTGTCTAGACTTCTTGTGACCGGCGGCGCCGGCTTTATTGGTTCGAACTTTGTGCACTACGTGTTGGACAACACCGAGCACAGCGTGACGGTGCTCGACAAGCTCACCTACGCCGGCAACCTCGCCTCGCTGGAGGGCCTCCCCGCCGACCGCTTCACCTTCGTCGAGGGTGACATCAGCGACGCAGCGCTCGTTGACAGCCTGTTCGCGGATGTCGACGCCGTCGTGCACTACGCGGCCGAGAGCCACAACGACAACTCCCTGGACGACCCGCGCCCGTTCCTGGACACCAACATCATCGGCACCTTCACGCTGCTCGAGGCCGCGCGCAAGCACAACGTGCGCTTCCACCACATCTCCACCGACGAGGTCTACGGCGACCTCGAGCTGGACGACCCGAACCGCTTCACCGAGACGACGCCGTACAACCCGTCGAGCCCGTACTCGTCGACCAAGGCCGGCAGCGACCTGCTGGTGCGCGCCTGGGTGCGCTCCTTCGGCGTTCAGGCCACGATCTCGAACTGCTCGAACAACTACGGCGCCTACCAGCACGTGGAGAAGTTCATCCCGCGCCAGATCACCAACGTGCTGCGCGGCGAGCGTCCCAAGCTCTACGGCAGCGGCGAGAACGTGCGCGACTGGATCCACGCCAACGACCACTCCTCCGCCGTGCTGACCATCCTCGACAAGGGTGTCATCGGCGAGACGTACCTGATCGGTGCCGACGGCGAGAAGAACAACAAGGAGGTCGTCGAGATGATCCTCGTCGGCCTCGGCCAGCCCGCCGACGCGTACGACCACGTCGTTGACCGCCCCGGCCACGACCTCCGCTACGCCATCGACTCGACGCGCCTGCGCACCGAGCTCGGCTGGGAGCCGCAGTTCTCCGACTTCGAGGCCGGCCTCGCCGACACCATCGCCTGGTACCGCGACAACGAGTCCTGGTGGGCGCCGCAGAAGGACGCCACCGAGGCCCGGTACAAAGCCCAGGGCCAGTAGGGCTCAGGCCGAGAACACCATGACAACCCTGCGCGTCGTCGTCGATCAGATCATCGCCCCGGCCCCCGGGCCGATTGGGCAGTACAGCGAGGAGATCACTCGCGCCCTGATCCAGTCGGCGCCGCGCGGCTGCGATGTCGAGGGAATCGTCTCCGCCGCGCAGCGGGAGAAGTACGAGCGACTCGAGGCGGCCCTTCCCGGGCTCCGCGGGCTCTACACGACGACGCTTCCGCGTCGGGAGCTCGCGGCAGCCTGGCAGCTGGGCATCACCGCCAGCAGCGGCAACGGCATGATCCACGCGCCAGGGCTGTTCGCTCCGCTCCGGCGCCACGACCGGGTGAACGACGGCGTGCAGGTCGCCGTCACCGTGCACGACCTGCTCGCCTGGACCCACCCCGAGTCGCTCTCCACCGCCACCGTCGCCTGGCACAAGGCCATGATGCGCCGCGCCCGCAAGCACGCCGACGCCATCGTCGTGCCCTCGCACGCCCTCGCCGCCCAGCTGATGGAGCGTTTCGAGCTTGGCGACCGCGTGCGGGTCATCCCCGGCGCCGCCCGTAGCGGCCTCGTGCTGCCGGCCGATGCCGAGCAGCGCGCCGCGGCGCTCGGCCTGCCGAAGCGCTTCATCCTGACCTCCGGCTCGCTCGAGCCGCGCAAGGGCGTTACCGCACTGATCGAGGGCCTCGGCCGCTCCGGCGGCCCCGCGCTCCCTCTGGTGGTGCTCGGTGCGCCCAGCTGGGGCGACGTCGAGCTGGATGCCGTCGCCGACGACGCCGGGCTGGCAGAGGGCCGCGTGCTCGCGCTCGACAAGCTCTCCCCCAGCGACCTGGCCGTCGTGCTCTCCCGGGCCGCCGTGTTCGTGGCGCCGAGCCGGGCCGAGGGCTTCTCCGCCTCGATCATCGAGGCATTCCAGTTCGGCGTGCCCGTCGTGCACTCAGACGCTGCCGCGCTCGTCGAGGTGGCCGGCGACGCCGGTGTCTCCGTCGAGTTGGCGGATGCCGCCGGCTACCCGGAGCGGCTGGCCGACGCCGTCGCGCTGGTGCTCGGCGACGACGCACTCGCCGAGCGGATGAGCGTCTCCGGGCGCGACCGCTCGCGGGCGTTCAGCTGGCGTGATGCCGCAGAGCGCGTCTGGCAGCTGCACGCCGACCTGTAGGCCGCGCTACTCCGCCGGCGCCGGCTCCTCGGTTGCCACCGGCGGGTAGACCGCCTCGTTGACGAGCTCTCGGATGTAGTCGAAGTCCGGGTCCAGCGGGTCGACGCCGTTGTCCGGCACCAGCTCCACGTTCACCATCGGCAGTTCCTTGGTCTTCATCGCGAGCTGGGTGAAGTAGCCGAGCATGCTCTGCGGGATGTCGGTGTTCACGACCTTGGTGCCGGCCTTCGCGATGTCCTCGAACTTGGAGAGCACATTCGCTGGGTTGAACTGCTTGAGCACGGCGTCCTGCAGCTGGCGCTGTCTGGCCATGCGGTCGTAGTCGGTGGTGTCGTGCCGGGAGCGCGCGTACCAGAGCGCAAGGTTGCCGTCCAGGTGCTGCTCCCCCGAGTAGATCCAATGAGCGACATCGGTGAACGTCTCGTCGGTGTAGATCGGGACGTCGCTCGGCACATCGATGGTGACCCCGCCGAGCGCGTCGATCAGGTCGGAGAAGCCCTGCATGTCCACCAGCGCGTAGTACTGGATGGTGAGGCCGGTGATGCCCTCGGCGGCGGAGCGCATGCCCTCGACGCCCGGCTCGCTGCCGTGCTTGGTCGCGTCCGGGTACATCTCGGGGCTCTTGAGGTCGACCTCGCTGTAGACCCAGTTCAGCTGGCATCCCTCCGGCTCGCCGACCTCGCAGCCGTCGATCGCGCCGTACCCCTCCGGGTACACGGCGGCCAGCGGCGATCCCTCCGGGAACGGGAAGTACTTCATGTCACGCGGCAGGCCGATCGTCACGGCCTGGCCGGTCTCGGCGTCGATGCTGACCACCGAGATGCTGTCCGGGCGGGTGCCCTCGCGGTCGGCGCCGGTGTCCGCGCCGAGCAGCAGGATGTTGTAGCGGCCGTCGACCGGGTCCTCGCTCGGGCCGGCGATGAAGACGGAGGAGAGGAAGCTGCTCGTGGTCGTCGCGATGTAGGCGCCGTAGGCGGCCGTGCCGGACAGCGCGAACATCAGCACCGTGGTCAGGCCGGCGATCCAGCCCCTGGCCGACGCCTTGGTGCGCACGAGCCGCACGAGCCGCAGCGTGTCGAGCGAGAGGATCAGCCAGACGACGGCGTAGAAGACGAGGAACGCGGCGGCCACCCAGAGGGTGATCGAGTTCGCGGCGACGCTGAGCAGCACGTTCGGGACGATCAGCCAGACGGCGAGGGCGAGCACGGCCAGCGTCCAGAGGGCGAGCGTGCAGCCCAGCCCGAAGCGGCCGAGCTTGCGGTTGCCCGCCAGCACCTGCGGGGCGCCGGGCACGAGGAAGTTGAGGGCGACGAGCCACCAGGCTCGCCGGGTCATGACGCTCGTCGACCCGGCATCCGGGAACCGAATCGGGCTCTGTGCGCTGTGCGTGTAGGTGCTCATAGGCGGGCCCGCAGCGCCTCGTTCTTCTGCTCAACGATCTCGGCGAGGTTCTCCGCGTAGCGCGCGAGGGCGTCGCTCAGGCTGTCGTCGGCTGTCGCCAGCACCTTCACCGCGATGAGTCCGGCGTTCTTGGCGCCGCCGATCGAGACCGTGGCGACCGGAACGCCGGCCGGCATCTGCACGATCGACAGCAGCGAGTCCATGCCGTCCAGCAGGCCAAGCGGCACGGGCACGCCCACGACGGGCAGGGTGGTGACGGATGCCAGCATGCCGGGCAGGTGCGCGGCGCCACCGGCGCCCGCGATGATGACCTTGAGACCGCGCTCGCGCGCCGACTTGCCGTAGGCGATCATCTTCTCCGGGGTGCGGTGCGCGGAGAGCACCTCGACCTCGAAGGGGACCCCGAACTCGCGGAGCAGCTCCGCGGCCGCCGACATGACGTTCCAGTCGGAGTCCGAGCCCATGACGACGCCGACGAGGGCACCGGTCACAGGGTCGTTGGCGGGGAGGGAGTTCGCGAGGTCTTCAGGCACCAGATAATGGTAGTGCTCAGTCCTGAAAGAAAGCCGCAGCGGCTCGCGCCTGGTAGCTCACGTCGTCGAGGTCGTCGCCGCCGACGTTCACGTGGCCGACCTTGCGGCCGGGCCGCGGGTCCTTGCCGTAGTTGTGCATCTTGGCGGTGGGGTGGGCGGCGAAGGCGTCGGCGTAGCGGTCGGCGAGGCTGCCGGATGCCGGCCCGCCGAGGATGTTGACCATGACCGTCCAGGGGTCGCGCGTGCCGGTGCCGCCGAGCGGCAGGTCGAGCACCGCCCGCAGGTGCTGCTCGAACTGGCTCGTGGTCGAGCCGTCCTGCGACCAGTGTCCGCTGTTGTGCGGGCGCATCGCCAGCTCGTTGACGAGCAGGCGCTCGTCGGTGGTCTCGAACAGCTCGACGGCGAAGACGCCGGTGACCCCGATGCCCTCTGCAACCGCCAGCGCGATCTCGGCGGCGACATCCGCCACCTTCCCGGCCGAGTGCGGGGCGGGCGCGATGACCTCGCTGCAGACGCCGTCCTGCTGCACCGTCTCGACGACGGGCCAGGCGGCGAGCTCGCCGGAGGGCCGCCGGGCGACGAGCTGGGCCAGCTCGCGCTTGAACTCGACGAGCTCCTCGACCAGCAGCGCCCCGCCGCGGCCGTCCTCGGCGAGCGCGAGGAACCAGTCGTCGGCCTCGTGGGCCGCGCGCACCACGCGCACGCCCTTGCCGTCGTAGCCGCCGCGCGGGGTCTTCACCACGGCGCGGCCGCCGTGCGACTCGAGGAACTCGCCGAGCTCTGCGGCGCTCTCGATCGCGGCCCAGTCGGGCACGGGCAGGCCGAGCTCGGAGAGCTTGGCGCGCATCAGCAGCTTGTCCTGGGCGTAGAGCAGCGCGTCGGGGCCCGGGCGCACGGGGGTGCCCTGCTCGAGGAGGGCGTGCAGGATCTCCTGCGGCACGTGCTCGTGGTCGAAGGTGATCACATCGACGGTCTCGGCGAATGCCAGCACCGTCGCGAGGTCGCGGTAGTCGCCGACGCCGCTGGCGGCCAGTTCGGCGGCCATGCCGTCCGCCTCGGCGAGCACGCGAATCTCGATGCCCAGATTCACCGCGGCGGGGATCATCATCCTGGCCAGCTGGCCGCCACCGATCACTCCAACAATCATGGGATCGCACTCTCCGTAAATCTGCAGGTGAATCGCGGATGCCGCGCAGCACGCTTCCAGCATCGCGCGAGCGCTGGGTCGTAAACTGCCCTGCGCGTCGTTCTTCTATCTTTGCGCATTCGAGACCGTCACAATTCAGCACGCACGATTTTCAGCCCGCTCAGATCAATCGACAGGATTCCGGTCATGGCCCAGCTGCCCGCCCGCGGGAAACGCGCCCGCTTCCAGGCCCTGATGGTGCAGGTGGCGAAGTTCGGTGCTGTCGGCGCCGTCGGGCTCGTCGTGGACGTCGCACTGTTCAACCTGCTGCGCACCACCGTGCTGAGCCCGGAGCTGGTGGCTTCCGGCCCCCTCATCGCCAAGTCCATCTCGACCACCGTCGCGATTCTCGTCAACTGGGTCGGCAACAGGCTGTGGACGTTCGGAAAGCAGCGCACCGGCCGCACCCTGCGCGAGGGGATCGAGTTCTTCGTGGTGAGCGCCGCGGGCATGGCGATCTCGGTCGGCTGCCTGTGGTTCTCCCGCGAGGTGCTCGGCTTCACCTCGCTGCTGGCCGACAACATCGCCTCGAACGTCGTCGGGCTGGCCCTCGGCGCGGCGTTCCGCTTCCTGCTGTACCGCTACTGGGTCTTCGCCCCGCGCCGGGCGGCCCTGGCCGACTAGCTAGCGCTCGCCCCAGGCCACGGTGTGGTCATCGCCGGCGGGCTGCCCGCCCGGCCGCCTGGCCGCGTTGGCACCCTGGTTGGCCTCCATCAGCTCGTGCAGCGTGCGCTGCACGAGGGAGGCGTTCGGCACGTCGCGCAGCACGATCGGCTGCTCCTGCCCTGTGTTGATGAGGATGTCGCCGGTGCGGAATGCGCTCTGCAGCCAGGAGCGGCGCACGCTGACGTCGTAGCCGCGGCTGTGCATCAGCTCCTGGCGCACGCGCACGAAGAAGCCGTGCCGCACGATCACGCGCCGGGTGGTGATGGTGTAGCGCCGGCTCAGCCAGGCCAGCAGGGGCACGACGAAGCCGATCAGCACGAGCAGCGCCGCGACGACGAGCACGGCTATGTTCTGCCATTCCTCTGGCATCCGCCCGCCGAGGTAGCCGGCGGCTCCAGCCACGACAAGCAGCAGGATCGTCGGCCAGAACAGCATCCTGCCGTGTCGCCGGAGGCGTGCGATGACGTGCTCGGCAGGGGCGGCGGACGGCGCTGTCCCGCCCGACGGCGGAATTCCGCCCGCCGCGGGCTGCGCCGCTCCACCGAGGTTCGTCATAAGCCCATTAATAGCGCAGATGTGTCACGTCGCCCGCTGCGACAGACGTCTCTTCGGCACTGGAGTGCTCGCGCACGCGCAGCCGGCCGTCATCCTCGATGGCCACCGCCGTGCCGAGCAGCTCGCCGCCGCCGGGCAGCTCCACCCGCACCGCCTGGCCGAGCGTGCCGCAGAGCGCGCTCACCTCGGCGTGCAGGCCGCTGGCCACGGCGTCGCCGCCCGCGGCGAGGAACCCGCGGTAGAGCGCGGCGAGCTCGCCGAGGTAGCCGGCGAGCACGGCATCCGGACTCACCCTCGACCCCGTCACTAGGGTGAGCGATGTGGAGGAGATGGTGGGCAGGTCGTGCTCGTCCAGCGAGACGTTCAGCCCCGCGCCGATCACGAGGCCGCCCGGCACGCCGCCCGCGGGGATCGGCAGCATCTCGCTGAGGATGCCGCTGACCTTGTAACCGGAGATCTGCACGTCGTTCGGCCACTTGAGCGTCACCGGGGGTGCGTCGGCGACGCTCTCCTCGCCCGCGATGGCCGCCTCCGCCGCCTTCTTCTCGTGCCCGGCGACGACCACGCGGCGCACGGCCCTGGTCATCGCCGCCCCCGCCAGCAGCGGGAACCAACCGTAGCTCCCGGCCGGCAGCGGCGAGCCGTCGGGCAGGGCGGGGCGCAGCAGCGCGGAGATCGCCAGCGACTTGCCGGTGGGCGCCAGCCAGCTGCGGCCGAGCCGGCCGCGCCCGCGGGTCTGGTTGTCGGTGACGATGACCGACAGGTCCGGCCACTCCGCGGCCTGCTCCCCGGTCGCGCGGGCGATCATCTCGTCGTTGGTCGAGCCGGTCTCGGCGAGCGCTGCGAAGCGCGCCACGGCGGCGGCACTCTGCGGGAACGCGGCTTCTGGCGGCAGGGACGATGCGGGAATGCTCATGAAACTCCTTGGCTGGCGGCACTTGCCATTGTGCCCGAGCCCAGCGGGCGCCGCACCGGACGACCGCGCCCGGCCACAACCACTTCGGGCAACTTTGTAGGGAATCGTCAAAGGAATGCGCCCCTCTGTGCAGGATAGAGTGAACCGCGTGACCGAGAACTCCAGCACCGCGGCCCCCGACATGTACACGACGGCGGGCAAGCTCGCCGACCTGAAGCAGCGCTACCACGAGGCCGTCACGGCCAGTGGGGACGCCGCGATCGCCAAGCAGCACGCCAAGGGCAAGATGACGGCGCGCGAGCGTATCGAGTCCCTGCTCGACCCGGGCTCCTTCGTCGAGCTCGACGAGTACGTGCGGCACCGCACGCACGCCTTCGGCATGGAGGCCAAGCGCCCGTACGGCGACGCCGTCGTGACCGGGCTCGGCACCATCCACGGCCGCCAGGTGGCCGTCTACTCGCAGGACTTCACCATCTTCGGCGGTTCACTCGGCGAGGTCGCCGGCGAGAAGATCATCAAGGTGATGGACCACGCGCTGAAGACGGGCGTGCCGATCATCGGCATCCTCGACTCCGGCGGAGCCCGCATCCAGGAGGGCGTCGTCGCGCTCGGCAAGTACGGCGAGATCTTCCGCCGCAACACACTGGCCTCCGGCGTCATCCCGCAGATCTCCATCATCATGGGCCCGGCCGCCGGCGGCGCCGTGTACTCCCCCGCCCTCACCGACTTCGTCATCATGGTCGACAAGACCAGCCAGATGTTCGTCACCGGCCCCGACGTCATCAAGACGGTCACCGGCGAGGACGTCGGCATGGAGGAGCTCGGCGGCGCGCTCACCCACAACAAGGTCTCTGGCGTCTCGCACTACCTGGCCAGCGACGAGCCGGACGCCCTCGACTACGCCCGCGCGCTGATCAGCTTCCTCCCGGACAACAACCTGGCCGAGCTGCCCGTGTACGAGAGCAAGGTCGAGCTTGAGATCACGGATGCCGACCGCAAGCTGAACACGATCATCCCCGACTCGCCGAACCAGCCCTATGACATGACCACGGTCATCGAGCACCTGGTCGACCACGGCGACTTCCTCGAGGTGCAGCCGCTGTTCGCCCCGAACATCCTCGTCGGCTTCGCCCGCATCGAGGGCCGCTCGGTCGGCGTCATCGCCAACCAGCCCAACGCCATGGCCGGCACCCTGAACATCGACGCCGGCGAGAAGGCCAGCCGCTTCGTGCGCTTCTGCGACGCGTTCTCGATCCCGATCCTCACCCTCGTCGACGTGCCCGGCTACCTGCCCGGCACCGACCAGGAGTGGACCGGCGTCATCCGCCGCGGCGCGAAGCTGCTCTACGCCTACGCGGAGGCGACCGTGCCGCTGGTGACCGTCATCACCCGCAAGGCCTACGGCGGCGCCTACATCGTGATGGGCTCCAAGCAGCTCGGTGCCGACATCAACCTGGCCTGGCCGACGGCGGAGATCGCCGTGATGGGCGGCCAGGGCGCCGTGAACATCCTCTACCGCCCGGAGCTCAAGCGCGCGGAGGAGGCTGGCGAGGACGTCGCCGCCGTGCGCACCAAGCTGGCCAACGAGTACACCTACAACGTGGCCAGCCCGTTCCTGGCAGCCGAGCGCGGCGAGCTGGACGGCGTGATCGAGCCGGCCGCGACCCGCATCGCCGTGGTCAAGGCGCTGCGGGCGCTGCGCACCAAGCGCGCCAGCCTGCCGCCCAAGAAGCACGGAAACATCCCGCTGTGAGCGACGAGCAGACGCCCCGCCTGGACCCGGCGAGCCTCCACTTCATCACCCGGCGCGTCTCGGCCTCCGAGCGCGCCGCGGTGGCCGTTGTGCTCGCCGCCCAGCTGGAGCAGGAGTCGGCGCAGCTCGGCGCGGCGCCCGGCCACGGCACCTCCGCCTGGCAGCGCTCGCAGCGGCCGCTGCGCACCCCCCTCGTGCCCGGCCTCGGGCGCTGGTCGCGCCCCGAGCTCTAACCGCACTTGTACCCCAATGTCCCCCTAAATGACGACTGGTGAGGGCATCCGACCTCCAGCAATATAGTTATTGCTAGGTGTCTCTCATTGAGTTACACCACCAATCACTCGCCGACTAGGGTAAGCAGGCGAGTGCTTTGGGGGCGAGTCAGGGTTGCATTCGGGTTGCCGCCCTGACTCGGATTCTCGAAAGGGAGTCGACCTTCGGGCCGACTCCCTTTCGGTTTCTACACCGGTGCGGAAGAAATCCTCACTTCACGCGTTCGCTGCTCGCAGGCCCCGCCTCGCAGCCTCGCCGCTCAGGTCATCCAGGCCGGGTCATCCAGGCCGGGTCATCCAGGCCGGGTCATCCAGGCCGGGTCATCCAGGCCGGGTCATCCAGGCCGGGTCCTCCAGGCCAGGTCCTCCGGCCCGCGTCTCACAGGCTGCGCGGGATCTCCAGCCACAGCTCGACCTCGTCGTCGAGCTCCTCGTGGCCGAGCGCGCTCGCGCTGCCGCCGTCGCTCAGGCGCAGGCCCACGACCGTCACGGCCGTCTCAGAGCCGTCGGAGACGGTCCTGGCGATGATCTTGTTGGCTGCGCTGCCGCCGATCGCGTCGGCCAGCGTGTCCAGCACGCGGCCGCGATCCCCGTCGCCCAGCTCATCGATGCCGCCCTCGTCGAGGAGGGTGACGATTGCGCCCTGCCCCCTGGCGGCGCGCACCGCTGCGCGCACTCGGTCGTTCAGCAGCATCCGGCCGCGGATCTCGTCGCGGATGGCCGCCTCGAGGTTGCGGCACTCCTGGCGCTGCTCGTCGTTGAGATCCCCGCCGACGTCCGAGATGCGGCGGAGCATCGGGGCGGCGATGCGGTTCGTCTGGGCGAGCCGGAAGCGCCGCTCGTAGAGATGGGCGTCCTGGGCGGCCTGCCACTCGGTCGCCTCCCGCTCGGCCCGCAGGAAGTGGTTCGCGTCGCGGCCGGCCTTGGCCAGCTGCAGGCCGAGCATGTGCGCGACGGCGACCCAGACGATGCTGCCGACGACGCCGATGCCGCCGAGCGCGCCCGGCCCGGCCCAGATCAGCGTGTGCAGGGCGAGGAAGCCGACGCCGGCCCAGGCCAGGGCGAGGCGCCGGCGGGCGGCCGCGATCGTCATCAGGGTGCCGACGGCCGCCACGTACCAGGTGGCGTAGCCGTTGTCCCGCCCCGGATCCAGCTGGCTCGCCACCAGCAGCGGCAGGGCGATGGCCGTCGCCAGGGTGAGACCGCCGAGCCAGAGCGGCATCCGGGTCGGGCTGCTCGGCCAGAGGGCGATCAGGGTGGCCACGGCGTAGAGCGCCATCGCCACGACGGAGGGCCACGGCGAGTCCGGCACCGAGAGGGCGTAGAGGCCGAGGATGACGTGGTAGCCGGAGAACAGGGCGCCGAGGGCGAGGATCAGCAGCCGGGGAATCGTGATCATGCCTGGCCGCCCTCGCTCGGTGCCGGCCAGGCCAGCACGATCGTCGTGCCGGCGCCGCGGGCGCTCTGCACCCGGGCCACGCCGCCGACGGAGGAGATGCGCTCGAGGATGGAGACGCGCACGCCGATCCGGGCGGCCGGCGTCGCGTCGACGTCGAAGCCGACGCCGCTGTCCGCGATCGCCAGGCGCACCATGCCGGAGGCGTCGACGTGCATCGTGAGCGAGCGGCGCACCGGGCGCCGCAGCGCTTGCTCGCTGCCGTTCCCGCCCGCGTGCTGCAGGCTGTTCACCAGCGCCTGCACGGCGGCCGAGTACAGGGCCTCAGCAGCCTGTGCCGGCAGCGTGTGGCCGAGCAGGGGGCCGACGCTCACGCTGACCGGCGCTGAGAAGCCGGCGACGGCGGCGCGCAACCGGCGCTCGAGGTGGGCGACGGGCACGGCGCGGTCGCTGCCGGGGAGCACGCTGCTCGCGGCATCCACCTTGGCGATCGCCTCCCTGGCCATCCGGGCCGCCAGCTCGCCGTCGGCATCGGTGCGGGCGTTCGCGGCGGAGAGCAGGGTGGTCAGCACGCTGTCGTGCACGATGGCGTCGACCTCGATGCGCTCCAGCTCCGTCGCGTGCTGCCGCACGGCGGTGGTGTAGCTGCTCAGGGCGGCGATCTGGGCGACGTCGACGGCGGATGCCGCCTGCCGCAGCATCGTGATGATGATGAGCACCACGAGCCCCAGCATGATCGCGTACAGCGCGTCCAGGGCGGCCAGCGCGGTGTCGGCGCTGCCGCCGGACGGCAGGGTGCGCAGCGCGCCGTAGACGACCGGGACGATCACCGTGTACGCGGCGGCCCAGACGACGGGGAAGGCGACGGCCGCGCAGGCCGTCGCCACGGTGCAGAGGAACCAGAGCCAGGAGGCCTGGGTGGCGAAGGGGGCGGTGTCGACCACCGTCAGCGGCCAGACCAGCAGCGCGCCGAGATAGGCGATGGCCACCCAGCTGGTGGCGAGCCGTACGAAGCGGTTGAACACGCTGGCGACGGCGACGAGGATGAGCCCGCCGAACACGGCCAGGTTGACGGCATCCGCCCACCCGCGGTCGAGGTCCGGCAGCTGCCGGAACATGATCGGCAGGCACTGCAGGCCGAAGACGATGCCGAAGATCCCGACGGCGCGCGCGGCGATGACCTCGATCTTGGCCGCACTGATCGCCCTGATCCCCGTGCCGCCGCGCGCGGGGGGCGCGACGGTGCTAGCCGCGACCATCCTCACCGTCCTGGTCGAGCCCCGGCAGGATCCCGTCCTCCACGGCGCGACGCAACAGGTCGACCTTGGTCGGCGCCGGGCGCCCGACCTCGACGTACTTCATGCGGATGCGGTCCAGGTACTCGCGCGCCGTGGAGTGGGCGATGCCCAGCTGCCCGGCGACGAGCTTGAGTGGCAGGCCGGAGGCGTAGAGGTGCAGAACGTCGCGCTCGCGCCGGCCCAGCTGCGCCTTCGCGAAGTCGCGGTCGGCGTCGATGGCCGTCGCCCATTCGAGGTTGTTGAGCACCTCGCCCCTGGCCACCGTGGCGATGGCCGCCATCACCGTGGTGGTCGGCGAGGACTTGGGGATGACGCCGGCGACGCCGGCGGCCAGGGCCTCGCGCACGCTGGCGACCCGGTCGGCGATGCTGTGCACCAGCACGGCCGCACCGGTGGCCTGGGCGAGTTTGACGTTGTCGGTGATCCGGGAGCCGTCGCCGAGCGAGAGATCGAGCACGACCACGTCGATCGGGCGCCCGTCGAGGCCGTCGATCAGCGCCTGCGCGGTGGCGGCGGTGAAGACGACGTCGTAGCCGGCGGCCGCGCAGGCCGCCGTGATGCCGAGCCGGACCGACTCGTGGTCGTCGACGATTGCGACGCGTGCGAGTGCCTGTTCAGTGGTCACCATCTGCTCTACCGCCCTAGTTGCTGGGGACGAGTCGGGCGACGGCCTCGACGTGGTGGGTGTTCGGGAACAGGTCGAAGGCGCGCAGCGAGGCCAGCTCGTAGCCGTGGCCGGCCAGCAGCCCGATGTCGCGAGCCAGCGCAACGGGGTCGCAGGCCACGTAGATCAGCTGGCGCGGGCGGAGGGCGGCCAACGAGTCGATCACGGCCCGGCCGGCGCCGGCGCGCGGCGGGTCGAGCACGACCGTCGCGGCCTGCAGGCGGGCGCGCTCTGCCGCGCTGGCGTCGCGGTTGACCCGGGCCAGGTAGCGGTCGACCCGGTCGGTGATGGCGGCGGCGCCGACCCACTCGGCCAGGTTCTCTGCCGCGTGGTCGGTGGCGACGGCGTCCGACTCGACGGTGGTGATGCGCACGGTCTCGCCGAAGCGGTCGCCGACGGCGGCGGCCAGGAGGCCGACCCCGCCGTAGAGGTCGAGGTTGGCGGCGCGCGGGTCGAACTCGGCCTCGTCGATGGTGGACTGCACGGCGCGGTACAGGGTGTCCGCCGCGTTGGCGTGCACCTGCCAGAAGCCGCCGGCGGAGAGGCCGAAGGTGCGCTCGTTGACGACCTCGTAGATGGTCTGGGTGGCCGGCTGCGCCGGGCGGCCCTTCGCGTCGCGCTCGACGACGACGAGGCGGGTCGCGTCGGCGCTCGGTGCGATGACGTCGACGTAGGCGGCGCCGGGGAAGCGCTGGGTCAGCGGGGCGTGCTCGGCGACGCTGGCGGTGGCCAGCGGCAGGGAGGTGACGGGCACGACGGTGTGCGAGCGGGCCGCGTACGGGCCGACCCGGCCCTGTTCTTCGACCTGCAGGCGCACCCGGGTGCGCCAGCCGGTGCCGTCCTGCTCCGCGCCGGCCGGCGCGTCGCTGGCGGGGGCGATGGCCTCGACGCTCAGGCCGTCGGTGACGTCGGCGCCGAGCTTGGCGAAGCGCTGCAGCGAGTCGGCGAGCACGGCGGCCTTGAGGCTGCGCTGGGCGGCCAGCTCAATGTGGCCGAACTCGGCACCGCCCGCGCGCACGGCGGGGTCGCGGCTGAGCGCCGCCTCGGCCCAGATGTGCTCGCGGCGCTCGGGCGCGGCGTCCAGGACCTCGAGGGTCTCTGCACGCCAGAAGCTGGCGTGGCCGTCATCCGTGATGCGTGCGCGTACCTTCTCGCCCGGGAGGGTGTCGCTGACGAAGATGACCCGGCCCTCGTGGCGGGCGACGAAGACACCGCCGTGGGCTACGTTGGTGACGTCGAGCTCGACCTCCGTGCCGACGGCCGGACCGGCGGGCTTGGCGGCCCGGGCCCGCGGCGCCTGTGCGGCTTGCGGCTGTGCTCGTTTGCTCCCGCGTGCTGGTGCGGCCTTGGCCGGTCGTGCGGATCCTGCAGAACGTGCTCGATTACCCATGCATTGATCGTCCCACACCGCGGGCAAATGAAAGGCACTGAATGCGTCTCTACCTCGCCTCGACATCCCCCGCCCGCCTCGCCACGCTGCGGGCGGCCGGCATCGAGCCGCTCACCCACTCCCCCGGGGTCGACGAGGAGGCGCTCGTCGCCCGGGTCGAGGCCGAGCAGGGCCCGCTCGCCGCCCCGGACATGGTGCAGCTGCTGGCTCAGGCCAAGGCGGAGGCGATCGTCGGCGCGCAGGTCGCGGGAGGGCCCATCGACGGGCTGATCCTCGGCGGCGACTCCGCCTTCCTCTTCGACGGGCAGATCTTCGGCAAGCCGCACGAGCCGGCCGTGGCCAGGGAGCGCTGGCTCCGCCAGCGCGGGCGCGCCGGCGAACTCTGGAGCGGGCACTGGCTGATCGATCACCGCGGCGGCCGGGTGCGCGGCGCGGTCGGCCGGGCCGACATGGCCACCGTCACCTTCGCCGAGCCGGATGACGCAGAGGTCGACGCCTACATCGCCACCGGCGAGCCGCTCTCTGTGGCCGGCGCCTTCACCATCGACAGCCTGGGCGGGCCCTTCATCCGCCGGGTGGACGGCGACCCGAGCACCGTCGTCGGCCTCTCCCTCTCGACGCTGCGCGAGCTGGTGCGGGAGCTGGGCGTGGACTGGCCGAGCCTCTGGAACCGGCGCTGAGCACGAGCAGACTTGTCGACATCCGCAGCTCTTCTGGGGCATGTTTGTCGATACCAACCAAAGCCCGGCCTGCGCGGGGCAATAAGCTAGGGAACTATGCCTCGTATAACCAAGGTCCTTGTCGCTAACCGGGGCGAGATCGCCGTTCGCGTGATGCGGGCCGCTCGCGACCACGGAATTCTCTCTGTCGCCGTCTACGCCGACCAGGACCGCGACGCCCAGCACGCGCGCCTCGCCGACGAGGCCTACGGCCTGGACGGCAGCACCAGCGCCGAGACGTACCTCGTCATCGACAAGCTGCTCTCCATCGCGCGCCGCTCCGGAGCCGACGCCGTGCACCCCGGCTACGGCTTCCTCGCCGAGAACGCTGACTTCGCCCGCGCCGTCATGGCCGCCGGGCTCACCTGGATCGGGCCGAGCCCCGAGGCCATCGAGAAGCTGGGCGACAAGGTGTCCGCCCGCCACGTGGCAGAGAAGGTCGGCGCGCCGCTGGCCCCCGGCACCCTGAACCCCGTCGCCGACGCCGCAGAGGTGCTCGCCTTCGTCGACGTGCACGGCCTGCCCGTCGCCATCAAGGCCGCCTTCGGCGGCGGTGGCCGCGGACTCAAGGTCGCCCGCGAGCGCGACGAGGTCGCCGAGCTGTTCGAGTCCGCGACCCGTGAGGCCATCGCCGCCTTCGGCCGCGGCGAGTGCTTCGTCGAGAAGTACCTCGACCAGCCCCGCCACGTCGAGACCCAGTGCCTGGCCGACGCGCACGGCAACGTCGTCGTCGTCTCGACCCGTGACTGCTCGCTGCAGCGCCGCCACCAGAAGCTCGTCGAGGAGGCGCCGGCACCGTTCCTCACCGAGGAACAGAACACCGAGCTCTACCGCGCGTCCAAGGCCATCCTCAAGGAGGTCGGCTACGTCGGCGCCGGCACCTGCGAGTTCCTCATCGGCAAGGACGGCACCGTCTCCTTCCTCGAGGTGAACACCCGCCTGCAGGTGGAGCACCCCGTCTCCGAGGAGATCACCGGCATCGACCTGGTCCGCGAGCAGTTCCGGCTGGCCGAGGGCGGCGTGCTCGACTACGAGGACCCGACCCCGCGCGGCCACTCCTTCGAGTTCCGCATCAACGGCGAGGACGCCGGCCGCAACTTCATGCCGGCCCCCGGCCCGATCCACGTCTTCAAGCCCGCCGGCGGCCCCGGCGTGCGCGTCGACAGCGGCGTCCAGGCCGGCGATGTCATCTCCGGCTCCTTCGACTCGCTGCTGGCCAAGCTCATCGTCACCGGCGCCACCCGCGAGGAGGCGCTGGAGCGCTCGCGCCGCGCCCTCGACGAGTTCGAGGTCGCCGGCCTGCCGACCGTGCTGCCCTTCCACCGGGCGATCGTGAGCGACCCGGCCTTCGCCCCGGAGAACGGCGAGCCGTTCAGCATCTACACCCGCTGGATCGAGACCGAGTTCGTCAACGAGATCGAGCCGTGGAGCGGAACCGGCGAGGAGGCCGCCGCCCCGCAGGAGCGCCACAGTGTCGTCGTCGAGGTCGACGGACGCCGCATCGAGGTCACCGTGCCGACCCGCCTGCTGCCCGGCTCCGCCGAGCTCACCGCTGGCCCCGCGCCGCGCCGCCGCGCCTCCGCATCCGTCAACACCTCCACCGGCGACAGCGTCAACGCGCCCATGCAGGCGACGATCGTCAAGATCGCCGTCGCCGAGGGCGACAAGGTCGTCAAGGGCGACCTCATCGTCGTGCTCGAGGCCATGAAGATGGAGCAGCCGATCACCGCGCACCGCGACGGCACCGTCGGCCCGGTCAACGCCGCGGTCGGCTCCACGGTGTCCTCCGGGCACCTGCTGCTGAGCATCGTCGACTAGGGCGAGACCCCCGCGAAGGCGGTTGCCAGCCCCTCCGCCATCGTGGGGTGGGCGAAGATCGCGTCGCGCAGCAGGGTGTACGGCGCGCCGGCGAGCATCGCCGTCTGGATCACGGACACCACCTCCGCGGCGTCGACGCCGACGAGGGTGGCGCCCAGGATCCGCTCGCTGTCACGGTCGATGACGATCTTCCAGAAGCCCTCGGTCTGCCTGAGCGTGCGCGAACGCGGCACGGCCAGCACGGGCTGGCTGGCGACGACCACGGCATGCCCCGCCTCGCGCGCCTCCGCCTCGCTGAGCCCGACGCTGGCGATCTCCGGCTCGACGAACACCACCGACGGGATCAGCCGGCCGCGGGTGCTGGCGTGGCCGCCGTCCAGGTTGTGCTGCACAACACGGAAGTCGTCGTAGCTGACATGGGTGAACTGCGGATGCCCGGCCACATCGCCCACCGCCCAGACCGCGTCCGCGCTCGTCCTGAGCTCGTCGTCCACGACGATGAAGCCCCTCCCGTCCCGTTCGACACCCGCCCGCTCCAGCTCGAGCTCGTCCGTGACCGGCTCCCGGCCGACGGCGACGAGAACGGCGTCGGCCGGCAGCTCCCGCTCGATCGCCTCCGACACCTCCGGGTCCTCCCGGGCGAGCAGCCGCGGCCCGCGCACGATCATCGTGACGGCGCTGCCGAAGCGCGCGAACATCTGCGCGAACTCGCAGCCGACGTATCCACCGCCGACGACGACGAGGCGCTCCGGGATCCCCTCCAGCCGCAGCATGTCCTCGCTCGTCATCAGCTGCTCGCGGGCGAGGCCGGGAATCGACGGGATTCGCGGGCGGGTGCCGGTGTTCAGCACGACCCGCCGGCCGCGAATGGTGCGGGTGCCGCCGGCATCCGTGGCCACCTGGACGGTGCGCGGCCCGGTGAAGCGCGCCGTGCCGAGGATGAAGTCCATGCCGCTCCCGGCGAAGAGCGTGCGGTGCATGTCGACCATGTCGGCGACGACGCCCTCCTTGTGCGCGCGCAGCAGGGCCAGGTCGACGGCGGCCGATGGGCTGCGGATGCCGAGCCTCTCGGCCCGCGCGAACAGCGCCAGCGTGCGGGAGCTGGTCACGAGCGTCTTCGTCGGGATGCAGGCGATGTTGATGCAGCTGCCGCCGATCAGGCCGCGCTCCACCAGGGCGACCCGCTCGCCGGCCTTCGCCCTGGCCACCGCCAACGTCTTCCCCGCCTTGCCGCCGCCCACGACGAGGAGGTCGACGTCCTCCGGTGCTGATTCCGCCGGGGCTGACTCCTCCGGCGCTGAACCGATCTCGGGCATCGTGCTCCTCCGCTCGTCCTGCGCCAGACTACGCCTCTCGACATGGCGGCCCCTCCGCGCGAGACTGGGAGTTCCGCGCGACGCCGCACCGGGTGCCGCCTGACCGGGAGGGCCCACGTGATCCAGGACTACGACGTCTCCGAGCCGCTTGACACCGACTTCTACCGGGTGTTCGCCGACATCCCCGAGGCAGACCGAGCCGCCTGGCGGACGGCCCGCCAGTTCGTCGAGGAGATCTGGCCGACGGTCAACGAGGCGTGGGAGAACGCGGACTACCCGCTCGAGCGGGTGCGCAGGATGGGCGAGCTCGGGCTGTTGAACGACGGCGTCGCCGGCGAGGGCCTGCGCACGCTCTCGCCGCTGGCCGCCGGCCTCGTCACCATGGAGGTGTCCCGCGGCGACGGCTCGCTCGGCACCATCATCGCCATCCAAGGCGGGCTCGCGCTCCGCACGATCGCCCTGCACGGCAGCGCGGAGCAGAAGGCGCGCTGGCTGGTCCCGGTCGAGCGGGCGGAGGTCCTCGCCGCGTTCGCGCTGACTGAGCCGCTGCACGGCTCCGACTCGGTGGCGCTTGAGACGACGGCGGTGCCGGATGCCGACGGCTGGGTGATCAACGGCACCAAGAAGTGGATCGGCCACGCCCTGGGCGGCGCCGTCACGATCGTCTGGGCCCGGGTGCCGAGCGACGACCCCGCGCACCGCGGCGGAGCCGTGCGCGGCTTCCTCGTGCCGCAGGACACCCCCGGCTACAGCGCGGAGGTGCTCACCGGCAAGATGGCGCTGCGCTCCGTGCACCAGACCCGGGTCACCCTCGAGAACGTGCGGGTGCCGGCCGACGCCGTGCTGCCAGGGACGCAGAGCTTCGCCGACACGGCGAGGGTGCTCTACGCCACCCGGCTCGGCGTCGCCTGGTCGGCGCTCGGCCACGCCGTCGCCTGCTACGAGGCCGCGCTCAACTACTCGCAGCAGCGGGTGCAGTTCGGCCGCCCGCTGGCCCAGTCCCAGCTGGTGCAGGAGCGGCTGGCCCAGATGCTCTCCGACGTCACCTCGATGCAGCTGCACTGCCGGCACCTGGCCGAGCTCGACGCGCGCGGCGAGCTCGACCCGGTGATGGCGTCCATGGCGAAGTACACCTGCACGCGCAAGGCGCGGGTGGTGGCCTCCATCGCCCGCGACATGCTCGGCGCCAACGGGGTGCTGCTGGAGAACCACGTCATCCGGCACCTCATCGACATGGAGGCTGTGCACACCTACGAGGGCACCGAGAGCATCCAGGCCCTGCTGATCGGCCGCCGGGTCACCGGCGAGAGCGCGTTCCGGTAAGGCGCGGGCGTCGGCGGCCCGTCGCTAGCTGTGCACGATGTGCATGGCGCGGGCGGCATCCGAGATGCTGCCGCTCAGCGACGGGTACACCGGGAAGGCGTCGGCGATCTGGTCGACCGTGAGGCGGTTCTCCACGGCGAGCGCCAGCGGGAAGATCAACTCGCTGGCCTTCGGGGCGACGATGACGCCGCCGATGACCGTTCCGGTGCCGCGGCTGGCGAAGAGCTTCACGAAGCCCTCCTTGATGCCCATCATCTTGGCGCGCGGGTTCGAGGCGAGCGGCAGCTTGTAGATCTCGCCGCGGCGGATGCCCTCCTCGATCTGCTTCTGCGTCCAGCCGACGGTGGCGATCTCCGGCTGCGTGAAGATGTTCGAGGTGATGTTCTGCAGCTCGGGCGGGCTGACGGCGTCGCCCATGGCGTGGAAGACGGCGGTGCGGCCCTGCATGGAGGCCACGGAGGCCAGCGGCATGAAGGTGGTGCAGTCGCCGGCGGCGTAGATGTTCGGCATCGAGGTGCGCGCCACCCGGTTCACCCGGATGTGGCCGGACTCGTCCAGCTGCACGCCGGCCTCCTCCAGGCCGATGCCCGCCGTGTTCGGGATGGCGCCGACGGCCATCAGGCAGTGGCTGCCCTCGACGGTGCTGCCGTCGGAGAGGGTGGCGATGACGCCGGTCTCCGTGCGCACGACGGAGTCGGCGCGGGACTTGTTCAGCACGCGCATGCCGTTGCGCTTGAACGCGTTCTCGATGACGTGGGCGGCGTCGGCGTCCTCGCCGGGCAGCACCTGGTCGCGGCTGGAGATGAGCGTCACCTTGGCGCCGAGGGCGCGGTAGGCGGAGGCGAACTCCGCGCCGGTCACGCCGGAGCCGACGACGATGAGGTGCTCCGGCACCGTCTGCAGGTCGTAGAGCTGGGTCCAGGTGAGGATGCGCTCGCCGTCCGGAACGGCGGAGGCGAGCACGCGCGGGCTCGCGCCGACGGAGACGACGATGGTGTCGGCCTCGATGCGCTCGAAGTCGGTGCCGGCATCACCCTGGGCGGTGGAGACGATGAGCGCGCCGGAGCCGTCCAGGCGCCCCTCGCCCTGCACCAGGCGCACGCCGGCGCGCAGCAGGTTGGCCTTCATGTCCTCCGACTGCTGCCGGGCGAGGCTGAGCAGGCGCTTGTTGACGGCGGCCAGGTTGATGGCGACCTCGGGGCGCACGGGGGCACCGTCGCCGCCGCGGACGAAGAACTGCACGCCGAGGTCGGCGGCCTCCTTGATCGAGTTCGAGGCCTCCGCCGTCGCGATCAGCGACTTGGACGGCACGACGTCGGTGAGCACGGCGGCCCCACCGACCCCGACCCGCTCGACGAGCGTGACCTCGGCTCCCAGCTGCGCTCCGGCGAGCGCCGCTTCATAACCACCGGGCCCTCCACCGAGTACAGCGATTCTGTGGGTGCGTTCGAACTCGTAGGCCATTGCTCTATTCTCTCCCAGTCGCGCGCACAGCCACAAACGCGCGCATCCGAGCACGGCCTGTGGCGCGGCGGCATCCGTCATTAGAGTTGACCCATGTCTGAAATGAACCCCCTTGACCTGCCCGACGCCGACCCGTTCGAAATCGCCCGTCAGGCCGCAGAGCAGATCGCCGAGAAGACCGGTGTCGAGCGCCACGACATCGCCCTGACGCTGGGAAGCGGCTGGGGCAAGGCCGCCGAGCTGCTCGGCGAGACCACGGCGACCATTCCCGCCCAGGAGATCATCGGCTTCAGCAAGCCGGCCCTCGAGGGCCACGTCGGCACGCTGCGCTCCGTGCTGCTGCCGACCGGCAAGCGCGCCCTCGTCATCGGCGCCCGCACCCACTACTACGAGGACCACGGCGTGCGCCGGGTCGTGCACAGCGTGCGCACCGCCGCAGCCGCCGGCGTGAAGACGATGATCCTCACCAACGGTGCCGGCGGCATCAAGGAGACGTGGACGCCCGGCACCCCGGTGCTGATCAGCGACCACATCAACCTGACGGCCGACTCCCCGCTGGAGGGCGCCACCTTCGTCGACCTGACCGACCTGTACTCGACCCGCCTGCGCGAGCTGGCCCGCTCGATCGACTCCACCCTGGACGAGGGCGTGTACTGCCAGTTCCGCGGCCCGCACTACGAGACGCCGGCCGAGGTGCAGATGGCGAAGATCATCGGCGGCCACATCGTCGGCATGTCCACCGCGCTGGAGGCCATCGCCGCCCGCCAGTCCGGCATGGAGGTGCTGGGCATGTCGCTCATCACCAACCTGGCCGCCGGCATCCAGAAGACCCCGCTCAGCCACGCCGAGGTGATCGAGGCCGGCCAGCTGGCCGAGCCCGTCATCTCCGCGCTGCTGGCCCGCATCGTGGCGGCGATCTGATGAGCGCGGATGCCGCGCTGCTCGCCTCCGCCCGGGCGTGGATCGCCCAGGACCCGGACGAGGAGACCCGCGCCGAGCTGCAGGGCCTGATCGACGCGGCATCCGCCGGCGACCCCGACGCGCTGGCCGCGCTGCACGACCGCTTCGACGAGCGCCTCGCGTTCGGCACGGCCGGCCTCCGCGGTGAGATCGCCGCCGGCCCCAACCGGATGAACCGGGTGCTCGTCTCCCAGGCCGCCGCCGGCCTCGCCGCCTACCTGCTCGAGACGGCCGAGCCCGGCACCACCCCCTCGGTGGTGATCGGCTACGACGGCCGCAAGAACTCGGCGATCTTCGCCAGGGACACGGCCGAGCTCATGGCCGGCGCCGGGGTGCGCGCCATCCTGCTCCCCCGCCTGCTGCCGACCCCGCTGGTCGCCTTCGCGGTGCGCCACCTCGACGTGAGCGCCGGCGTGATGGTCACGGCCTCGCACAACCCGCCGAACGACAACGGTTACAAGGTGTACCTCGGCGGCGCCAACAACGGCTCGCAGATCGTCTCCCCCGTCGACGGCGCCATCGCCGACCACATCCTCCGCGTCGCCGCGGAGGCCGACGTGCTCGCGCTGCCCCGCGCGGCGTTCGAGACGGCCGAGGAGGGCGTCGTCGACGCCTACGTGGCCGCGACGGCCGCCGTGGCATCCGCGGCGCCGGAGAGCGGACGGGCCGAGCTCTCCGTGGTCTACACCGCCATGCACGGCGTCGGCTGGGAGACCACGCGGAGCGTCCTCGCGGCGGCCGGCTTCGCCCTGCCGCACCCGGTCGCCGCGCAGATCGAGCCGGACCCCGCCTTCCCGACCGTGGCCTTCCCCAACCCGGAGGAACCCGGCGCGATGGACCTCGCGGTCGAGACCGCCGCGGCCCTGGGCGCCGAACTGATCATCGCCAACGACCCGGACGCCGACCGCCTCGCGGTCGCCATCCCCTCGGCGACGGATGCCAGCGGCTACCGCCGGCTGAGCGGCAACGAGCTGGGCGCCCTGCTCGGCTGGCGGGCCGCCCGCCTGGCCGCCGAGGCACCGGGGGACGGCGGCCCGACGGGCACGCTCGCCTGCTCGATCGTCTCCTCCCCCGCCCTGCAGGCCGTCGCCGCCCACTACGGGCTCGACTTCGCGAACACCCTGACCGGCTTCAAGTGGGTCTCCCGCGCCCCCGGCCTGATCTTCGGCTTCGAGGAGGCGTTGGGCTACCTGGTGAACCCGGAGACGGTGCGCGACAAGGACGGCATCTCCGCCGCGATCGCGCTGCTCGACCTCGCCACCCAGCTGAAGGCTGCAGGCAGCTCCCTCGCCGCGCACCTGGAGGAGTTCACGGCGACGTTCGGCGCGTACGCGTCCAGCCAGATCTCGGTGCGCGTCACCGACCTCTCCCGCATCGCCGAGGTGATGCAGGCGCTCCGAGCCGACCCGCCCGTCGAGATCGGCGGCATCCGGGTGAGGCAGATCGACGATCTCGCCGAGGGATTCGGGGCGCTGCCGCCGAGTGACGTGCTGCGCATCTGGCTCCAGGACGGATCGCGGGTGATGGTGCGCCCGAGCGGCACCGAGCCCAAGCTCAAGGTCTACATCGACGCCTCCTCGACGGACGGCTCGGTTGTCGAGCGCGAGGCGGCCGCCGCGGCCGCCGTCGCGGCCCTGGAGACCGGGATGCGCGCTCTCGTCGACGCGTAGCAACACACGCACCGAGAGAACAGACACAGAGAACAGACACAGAGAAGGGGCAGGGCGCCGTGGCGCCCTGCCCCTTCTCTGTGTGTGTTTCTCTGTCGCCTGACTTCCGCGCTAGCCGAGCGCCGTCTCCAGCTTTGCCGTGATCTCCTCGAGGTCGAAGTAGTTGTTGATCACGACGACGTCGGCGTTCGTCTTGCCGATGTGGGCGACGAGCTCCGGCGAGGTGAGGATCACCTGGGCGTCCGCCGCCTGGGCGGCGACGCCGGCGACATCCGAGGCGGTGACGTCGGCCTCGATGTCGAGCCGGCCGAGGGCCCGCTCGGCGTTCACCTTGAGGATGCCGGAGGTGCCGATGCCCGCCCCGCAGATCGCGACGATCTTCACTCGGTCACGCCGAGCAGCGCACGCACGGTGTCGGCATCGGGCGCCGCGGCCAGCGCGGGGATGACCGTCTCATCGTTGAACACGTTCGCCAGCGCGGCGATCGAGTGCACGTGTTCGTCCGAGCTCTTCACCGCGAGGCCGACGACCACGCTGACCGGGTCGTTGTGCGGGTGCCCGAAGGAGACGGGCTCGGCGAGCGTGACCACGCTGAGCCCCTCCCGCAGCACATCCGGGCCGGGCCGGGCGTGCGCGAGGGCGAGCCCTGGCGCGATCACGATGTAGGCACCGAACTCGTCAATCACCTGCACCATGCGCCCCGTGTACCCGGGGCTCGTGGCGCCGGAGCGCGTCAGCGCGGCCCCGCACAGTTCAACGGCTGCGCGCCAATCGGCGGCGCTGACGGCGATGTCGATGGCCGAGTCGGGCAGGGGCGGGAGAGTCATCGGTGTCTTTCTCGTGGTGGGGCGGGGTGGTGTGGTGCGTGCCGGGTGCCGGATGCCGAGGCTCAGGCCTCGGCGAAGCCGTCGGAGATCGCCTCGGCGAGCTCCTCCCGGTCCTCCAGCGGCAGGAACGCCGCCGCGGCGGCGTTCAGCTGGAACTTCTCGAAGTCGTCCAGGTCGTAGCCGAAAGCGTCGCTCAGCAGGCCGAGCTCGTTGCTCAGGCTCGTGTTGCTCATCAGGCGGTTGTCGGTGTTCACCGTCACCTGGAAGCCGAGCTGGTAGAGCAGGTCGAAGGGGTGGTCGATCAGCTCGTCGCCCCACGCGGCGATAGCGCCGGTCTGCAGGTTCGAGGAGGGGCTGAGCTCGAGGGGGATCTGGCGGTCGCGCACCCACCGGGCGACGGGCCCGAGGGTGACGTAGCTGTTGTCGTCGTCCTCGCGCTCGATCGTGACGTCCTCGGCGAGGCGCACGCCGTGACCGAGGCGCAGGGCCCGGCCGTCGAACAGCGCGCCGCGGATGCTGTCCACACCGTCGGCCTCGCCGGCGTGCACCGTCACCGGGAAGAACTCCTGGGCCAGGTAGTCGAAGGCGGCCTTGTGGTTGCCGGCCGGGAAGCCGAGCTCTGCGCCGGCGATGTCGAACCCGACGACGCCGCGCTCGCGGTGGCGCACGGCCAGCTCGGCGATCTCGAGGCCGCGGTCGGCGTGGCGCATGGCGGTGACGAGCTGGCCGATGCGGATCTCGCGTCCGGCGGAGTACACGTCGTCGATGCCGGCGTCGATGCCGCGCTGCACGGCTTCGACGACCTCGTCGAGGCTGAGGCCGCGGGCCAGGTGCTGCTCGGGCGCCCAGCGCACCTCGCCGTAGATGACGCCGTCGGCGCCGAGGTCCTGCACGAACTCGCGTGCGACCCGCTCGAGGCCCTCCGTGGTCTGCATGACGCTGGTGGTGACGTCGAAGGTCTTCAGGTAGTCCACGAGCGAGCCGGAGTTGGCCTGATTCGCGAACCAGGCGCCGAGTTCTGCGGCATCCGTCGTGGGGATATCGAGGCCGATCACGTCGGCGAGCTCGATGATCGTCTGCGGCCGCAGGCCACCGTCGAGGTGGTCGTGCAGGGAGATCTTGGGCAGCGCGTCGATGCTGACGCCGCCACCGGGCAGAAGGTGCTCATTCGAAGAGGTGTTCACCCTTACAAATCTAGTGGCCGCACGGGCCCGATGTCTCGGCAGATTCGCAGGGGCCACGACTAGCCGCGCGCGGCCTCCCCGATCCCCAGTTGCCGCGTCTCGCCCATTGCGCCGCGCGCCACCGGCGACACGCGGCAACCGGGTGTGGAATCGGGGCGGAATCGGGGGCGGGCCCGGGTGCGGCGAGCAGGCCCCTGTGGACAATTTTGACGGGGCGGTGCGGTCTTCTGGCACGATGCCTGCCATGACCCGCCCCAGCCCACTGCAACCACCCTTCGCCGGCGCGCAGCCATTCAGCTATGCCGCGGCGCGCGCGGCAGGCGTCTCCGACAAGCGGATGCGGGCCGCCGATCTCGAGGCGCCGTTCCGCGGCGTGCGCGCTCGCTCCGGTTCGCTCACGAGCGTGGGCGCGCTCTGCACCGCCTACGCGGTGCATCTGGCGCCTGGCGCGTACTTCAGCCACGCGACGGCGGCGATCCTGCACGGCCTGCCCCTGCCGTTCCGGGTGACGGGTGACGCCCGCCTGCACGTGTCGGTGCTGCATCCGGCCCGGGCACCGAGAGGCGCCGGCATCGTCGGCCACACGGTCAAGGTCGGCAGACCGCGCATCGTGCAGCTGCATGGGCTGCCCGTGCTCTCTGCAGCGCAGGCCTGGTGCCAGCTCGGTGCGGTGCTCGGCGTCGAGGAGCTGGTCGAGGCCGGAGACCGACTGCTCGGCCGACCCCATCCGCTCTGCACCGCCCTCGACATCGAGGCCGGCGTGCGCGCCGTCGGCACTCGCCGCGGATTCCGGCACGTGCACGCGGCGTACCCGGCATTGCGCGCCCGCGTCGAATCGCCGCGGGAGACACGGCTGCGGCGGGCGGTCGTGGCGGCAGGGCTGCCGGAGCCCGAGGTCAACGTGTGGATCCTCGACCGCGCTGGGCGGCGGATCGCGCTCGGCGACCTCGTGTTCCGCGCATACAAGGTGTTGCTCGAGTACGACGGCGAGCAGCACCGACAGCTCGACGAACAATACGCGCGCGACGTGCAGCGCCTGAACGATGTGGCAGCCGAGGGCTGGTTGCACATCCGGCAGAACAAGCACATGACGCTCGCCGAGGCGGTGGCCCGCACCCGCCGGGCCCTGATCGACCGCGGCTGGCGCCCCTGATCCGCCGCCCCGAGCACCCGCCCCGGGCGCCCACCCCTGGCGCCCAGTTGCCACGAACTGCCGCCGTGCGGGCGCCGCACGGGCGATTCGCGGCAACTGGGTAGGGGTGGGGGGGGAGGGGGCTAGCGGCCGATGCGCTCCGCGATCAGCGGGCCGCCGTCCAGCACGGGCTCGCCGGGGTCGCCGATGCGCCAGGCGCCCTCGACGGCCTCGAGCGCCCGAGCGAAGCGCTCCGGCTCGTCGGCGCTGAGCGTGAACAGCGGCTGGCCCGCGCGGATCTCGTCGCCCGGCTTGGCGTGCAGGTCGATGCCGGCCGCGTGCTGCACCGGGTCCTGCTTGCGGGCGCGGCCGGCGCCGAGGCGCCAGGCGCCGATGCCGAACGGCAGCGCCTGCTGCTCGACCAGCACGCCGTCGCGGTCAGCGACGACCGTGTGCGTCTCGCGGGCGACCGGCAGCGCGGCATCCGGGTCGCCGCCTTGGGCGCGGATGACGTCGCGCCACTTGTCCATGGCGCGGCCGTCCTGGAGCGCCGCGGCCACGTCGACGTCGGTGATGCCGACGAGCGCCAGCATCTCCTCGGCCAGTGCGACGGTCAGCTCGACGACGTCGCGCGGGCCGCCGCCGGCCAGCACCTCGACCGACTCGCGGACCTCGTTGGCGTTGCCGATGGCCAGGCCGAGCGGCACGTTCATGTTGGTGAGCAGGGCGGAGGTCGCGACGCCGGCGTCCTCACCGAGGGCGACCATCGTCTGCGCCAGCTCGCGGGAGCGCTCGATGTCCTTGAGGAAGGCGCCGGAGCCGAACTTCACGTCGAGTACGAGGGCGCCGGTGCCCTCTGCGATCTTCTTCGACATGATCGAGGAGGCGATCAGCGGGATCGCCTCGACGGTGCCGGTGATGTCGCGGAGCGAGTACAGCTTGCCGTCGGCCGGGGCCAGCCCGCTGCCTGCGGCGCTGATGACGCCGCCGTGCTGCTGCAGCTGGGCGAACATCTCCTCGTTCGTGAGGTTCGCGCGCCACCCCGGGATCGACTCGAGCTTGTCCAGCGTCCCGCCGGTGTGGCCGAGGCCGCGGCCGGAGAGCTGCGGGACGGCCGCGCCGAAGACGGCGACGAGCGGCATCAGGGGCAGGGTGATCTTGTCGCCGACGCCTCCGGTGGAGTGCTTGTCGGTGGTCGGCTTGCCGAGCTCGGCGAAGCTCATCCGCTCGCCGCTGGCGATCATCGCCATGGTCAGGTCGCGGATCTCGCTGCGCGACATCCCGTTCAGGAAGATCGCCATGGCCATGGCGGCCATCTGCTCGTCGCCGACGTAGCCGCGGGTGAACGCGTCGATCAGCCAGTCGATCTGGGCGGTGGAGAGGGTGCCCTTGTCGCGCTTGGTGTGGATGAGGTCGACGGCGTCGAATGCCTCGATGGTGCTCATGATGCTCCTTCTGCGAATGCGACGAGGGTGCGCGGCCCGAAGGCGTCGGGCAGGACCTCGTCGATCGTCTTGATTCCTGAAACGGTCTGCAGCAGCATGCCAGGCGCCGAGTGCTCGAACAGGAGCTGGCGGCAGCGGCCGCAGGGCATGAGCGCGTTGCCGTTGCCGTCCACACAGGTGAAGGCGACCAGGTGCCCTCCGCCCGTCATGTGCAGCGAGGACACGAGCGCGCACTCCGCGCACAGGGTGAGCCCATACGAGGCGTTCTCGACGTTGCACCCGCTGATCACGCGGCCGTCGCTGACCAGCGCGGCCACGCCGACGGGGAACTTCGAGTAGGGCACATAGGCCTTCGCCATCGCGTCGAGGGCCGCGGCGTGCAAGCCGTCCCAGTCGATGTTCTCGGATGTCACGGCGTTCACGTCGATCTCCTGACTCGGTGCTGCACTACTTGATGTACGGTTTGCCGTCGGCGGCGGGGGCCCTCGAGACGCCGACCAGGCCGGCCACCGCGAAGATGGTGACGACGTAGGGCAGCATCAGCATGAATTCGCTCGGCACCGGCGAGCCGATGATCCCGAGCACGTTCTGCAGGTTGGTGGCGAAGCCGAACAGCAGCGCGGCGAGGGTGGCCTTGATCGGGTCCCACTGGCCGAAGATCACGGCGGCGAGGGCGATGAAGCCGGCGCCGGCCGTCATCTCCTTGTTGAAGGCGCCGACGGAGCCGAGGGTGAAGAAGGATCCACCGATGCCGGCGATCGCTCCGGCCAGGGCCACGTTCCAGAAGCGGGTGGCGTTCACCTTGATGCCGACGGTGTCCGCGGCCTTCGGGTGCTCTCCGACGGCGCGCAGCCGCAGGCCCCACTTGGTCTTGTACAGCGCGTAGGCCACGGCGGCGACGGCGATGTACATGACGTAGACGATGACCGTCTGCTTGAACAGCACCGGCCCGATGATCGGGATGTCGCTGAGCAGCGGGATCTCCAGCCGCGGGAAGCGCGGCGGGGTGTTCAGCATGGCGGCGTTCGGCGCGAGCACCTGCGAGAACAGGAAGCTGGTGAGGCCGGTGACGAGCACGTTGAGCACGACACCGACGATCACCTGGTCGACCAGGTACTTGATCGCGAAGACGGCGAGCACCATGCCGACCAGCACACCGGCGACGAGCGCGGCCAGCACGCCGAGCACGAGCGATCCCGTGCTCGTCGCGACGACGGCCGAGGTGAACGCGCCGGCCAGCAGCTGGCCCTCGATGGCGATGTTGACGACGCCGCCGCGCTCGGAAATGACGCCGCCGAGTGCACCGAAGATGAGCGGAACGGCGAGGCTGACCGAGCCGAACAGCAGGCCGGTCACCGGGAGCGATGAGCCGGCTGCCGCCCAGGCGAGGAAGCCGATCATGAACAGCAGCGCGAACAGCACTGTGAGCCAGATCGACACCTTGCGCCGCGAGATGACGGCGAGGGCGGATGCCGCGGTGATCAGCACGAGGGCGAGGAAGACCACCCAGCCGGTCGTCGCGGAGTTCACCACGACCTCGGGCAGCTGCACGGCGTCGCGCTCGGTCGAGAGCCGGAAGGTGGTCTCGCCCGGCCGCGCGTTCAGCACGAACATGAGGAAGGCGATCACCGTGAAGATGCCGAAGGCGATGGGGGCCTTCCAGCTCTTGATCACGGCGGTGTCGAGCGCGATCGGCTCGGAGGACGGCATGACGACGGCGGGTGAGGTGCTCACTTCGCTGCCACCTCCTTGGTGACGATCGGGCGCTGTCTACGGGGGGTGGAGTCCGGCGACGGCAGGCGGAAGATCGCACGCACCAGCGGCGGGGCGGCGATGAAGAGCACGATGAGCGCCTGCACGACGACGATGATCTCGACGGGGATGCCCTCGGCGGCCTGCATCGAGAAGCCGCCGGCCTTGAACGCGCCGAACAGCAGGCCGGCCGCGAAGATGCCCCACGGGCGGGAACGGCCGAGCAGGGCGACTGTGATCGCCTCGAAGCCGATGCCGGCGTCGATTCCGGCGCTGAAGCCGGTGGTGACCGTGCCGAGCACCTGGCTGACACCGGCGAGGCCGGCGAGGCCACCGGCGAGCAGCATGGCGTAGACGTACATGTTCTTGACGTTAATGCCGGCCACGCGCGCGGCGTTCGGGTTCTCACCGACGGCGCGGAACTTGAACCCGAGGTTCGAGCGGCCGAGCAGCCACCACACGAAGATCGTCGCGCCGATGACGAGGATGAAGCCGATGTGCAGGTTGTAACGCGGCCCGAGCAGCGACGGGAAGATGGCCGTCTCCAACATCGGAGCCGTCTTCGGGTTGGTCGAGCCTGGCGCCTGCAGCAGGCCCTGGGTGCGGAGCGCGTAGGAGATCAGGTAGAAGGCGATGTAGTTGAGCATGATCGTGACGATCACCTCGTGGGCGCCGGTGCGTGCCTTCAGCAGACCGACGATGCCGCCCCAGAGCGCACCGCCGAGGACGCCGGCGAGCAGCGCGACGATCATGTGCAGGCCCCACGGCAGCTCGACCGCGAAGCCCACCCAGCCGGCGCAGGCCGCGGCGATGAGCATCTGGCCCTTGGCACCGATGTTGAACAGTCCGACGCGGAATGCGAGGCCGACACCGAGGCCGGCGGCGATCAGCGGTGTGGCGAAGACGAGCGTCTCGGTCAGCGGCTTGATGCCGTCCAGGAAGCCGTCGCGCCGGAAGTTGTAGATCGAGCCCTGGAACAGTGCGGAGTACGCACCGGAGACCGACTGCCAGATGGCGCCGAGCATGTCGCCGGGGCGGGCGAAGAAGTACCCGGCGGTCTCCTGCACCCGCTCATCGGTGAAGGCGATCATGATCGCGCCGACGAGCAGCGCGAGCAGGACGGCCAGCACGGAGATGATCGCGTTGCCGGTGGCGATCTCGCGGAAGGCCTTCTGCCAGCGGGACGGCTCCGTGCCCGGCACGGTGTCGGGCTGGGTCAGCCCCGGCGGTGTCTGAGAGGCACTCATGCCGCTGCTCCTTCGTTGCTCGGCGTTTCGCCGGCCATCATGAGACCCAGCACGTCGCGCGGGGTGTCGCCTGGGACAATTCCAATGACCTTGCCGCGGTACATCACGAGGATGCGGTCGGCAAGGGCGGTGACCTCGTCGAGCTCGGTGGAGACGACGATCACGGGCACGCCGGAGTCGCGGGTCTCGACGATGCGCTTGTGCACGAACTCGATGGAGCCGACGTCGATGCCGCGGGTGGGCTGGGCGGCGACGAAGAGCCGCAGCTCGCGGCTGAGCTCGCGGGCCAGCACGACCTTCTGCTGGTTGCCGCCGGAGAGGCGGCCGACCTTGGTGTCGATGCCCTGGGAGCGCACGTCGAACTCGGCGGACTTCTCGGTGGCGAACTCGGCCAGGTAGGCCCGCTGCAGGTTGGCGCCCTTGACGAAGGGCGCGCCGTCCGCGCGGTCGAGCATGAGGTTCTCCGCAATGGTGAACTCGCCGACGAGGCCGTCCTCCGTGCGGTCCTCCGGCACGAAGCCGACGCCGGAGTCGAGGATCTTGCGCACGCTGAGCGTGGAGATCTCCTTGCCGTCCAGCGTGATGCTGCCGGTGACCCGGGGCTGGAGGCCGACGATGGCCTCGCTGAGCTCGGTCTGGCCATTGCCCTGCACGCCGGCGATGGCGAGGATCTCACCGCGCTGCACCTCGAAGCTGACGTCGTTGACGACGATCTGGCCGAGGGGGTCGATGACGGAGAGGTGGGTGACGATGAAGGCCGGGCCGCGCAGGTCGGCCGGGCCCTTCTGCACGGTGAGCTCGACGGCGCGGCCGACCATGAGGGAGGCGAGCTCCGCGTTGGTCGCGGTGGGCGATGCCTCGCCGACGACCTTGCCGAGCCGGATGACGGTGATGCGGTCGGCGACCTCGCGGACCTCGCGCAGCTTGTGGGTGATGAAGACGATCGAGGTGCCGGAGTCGCGCAGCTGGCGCATGATGACCATCAACTCGTCGGTCTCCTGCGGGGTGAGCACTGCGGTGGGCTCATCGAAGACGAGCACCTTGGCGTTGCGGGAGAGCGCCTTGATGATCTCGACGCGCTGCTGCACGCCGACGGGCAGGTCGCCGACGAGGGCGTCCGGGTCGACGTGGAAGCCGAACCGAGCGGAGATCTCCTTGACCTTGGCGCGGGCCGCCGGCAGGTCGAGCCGTCCGCCGAATTTGGTCGACTCGTTGCCGAGCATGACGTTCTCGGCGACGGTGAACACGGGGATGAGCATGAAGTGCTGGTGCACCATGCCGATTCCCGCGGCCATGGCGTCGCCGGGCCCGGCGAAGTGCTGCACGACGTCGTCGAGCAGGATCTCGCCCTCCTCGGCCTGATACAGGCCGTAGAGCACGTTCATGAGCGTCGACTTGCCGGCACCGTTCTCGCCCAGAAGGCAGTGGATCTCGCCGGCCTCGACAGTGAGGTCTATGTGGTCGTTGGCGACCAGGGCACCGAATCTTTTCGTAATGCCGCGAAGTTCGAGCTTCATGTTCCCGATTCTATTGAGTGCCTGCGCAGAAGTGGGGGCTGTGCACGGAAGTTGGCAGCATCCGACCCGTTTGCTCATAAGTTGCGAAGCCCCGCCTTCTGAGCGAGAGGTGCGGGGGCTTAACGCCGCACGGGGAGGCCAGCTCTCGCTGGTCTCCCCGTGTGACGCAGTGCTCTGTGTTGCAGCGGCTACTTAGCCAGCGAGGTACGACGTGACGGGGATCGAGCCGTCGATGATGCCGGCCTTGATCTCGTCGAGCTCGCCCTGGAGGGAGGGGTTGACCTTGCTCTCGAAGTCGTGGAAGGAGGCCAGGCCCACACCCTCGTTCTCGAGCGTGCCGACGAACGGCGTGGCGTCGAACTCGCCGTTGCCCGCTGCGAGGATGGCGTCGTAGGTTCCGACGTCGATCGCCTTGCGGATCGAGGTGAGGAGGAGGTCGCCGACCGACGGGTCGGTCTCGAACACATCGGCGTCGACGCCGATGAGTGCGATCTCCTTGCCGGAGTCGCGGATGGCGGCAGCGGCGCTCTGGTAGATCGGGCCACCGACGGGCAGCAGCACGTCGACGTTCTGGTCGATCAGGCCCTGGGCGATCTGGCGGGCGCCGTCGTTGGCCTCGAAGCCACCGGTGAAGGAGCCGTCCTGAGCGGCGGTGTCCCAACCGAGGACCTTGACGTCCTTGCCCTTGGCGGTGTTGTAGTACTGAACGCCCTGTGCGAAGCCGTCCATGAAGATGGAGACGGTCGGGAAGTTCATGCCACCGAAGGTGCCGACGACGCCGGTCTTCGAGAAGTCAGCTGCCGCGTAGCCGGCCAGGAACGCGGCCTGGGCGGTGTCGAAGATGATCGGCTTGATGTTGGGCTGGTCGGTCTTGCCGTCGAAGTCCTGGTCGACGACGTCGTCGATGCTGACGTACTCGATGTCGGGGTTCGCTGCGGCGGACTCTCCGGCGGCGGCCGCGAGGGCGAAGCCAACGGTGACGATCGTGTTGCAGCCCTGGTCAACGAGGTTGGTCAGGTTCGGGGCGTAGTCGGTCTCAGCGTCGGACTGGACCTTCTTGTACTCGACACCGAGCTCGTCCGCTGCCTTGACCATGCCCTCGTAGCCGAGCTGGTTGAAGGACTTGTCGTCGAATCCGCCCGCGTCGGAGACCATGCAGGGGAGGTAGTCAAGCGCGCCGTCGGCGCCGCCCGTGGATCCTCCGCCGCTCTCGGGTGCGGATGCACAACCCGAAAGCAGGGCGGCAACGCCAAAAATAGCAAGACCGGACAGGCCAGCCTTACGAGTCGTGATAGTCAAGGTGACCTCCAAGGTGCTGCCCCGACGGAGTCCGGGGCCTCTGTGCAAGTCACGTTACCGAATATTTCCCTGCTCTTTTGAGCAAAGTCGGCCTGCGGCTCAATGGTTATGAAATCGCGATCCTCTGCTCATATGAGCAGAGGATCGCGAGGCGCCGCCCGCCGGTCTAGCGCGGCGTGCTCGGCGAGGTGACGACGATGCTGCCGTCGATGATTCCCTGGCGGATGCCCTCGATCTCGGCGGAGAGCTCGGGCGAAACCAGCGACGCGCGCTCGTGGAACGGGGCGATCTCGACGCCGCCGTTCTCCAGCGTGCCGACGAAGGGGGTGTTCTCGAATGTGCCGTTCAGGTCGTCGCCGACGATGGCCGCGACGGCGTCCTGCGTGTTCTTCAGCACGCTGGTGAGAACGACGGGGCGGAAGGCGGCCGGCAGGGTCTCGTAGCCGTCGTTGTCGACCCAGATGATCGAGACGCCGGTGGTCTCGCTCGCGGCGGCCGCAGCGCCCTCGCCGACCTGGCCGGCCACGGGCAGGATCACGTCGGCGCCCTGGTCGATGAAGCCCTGGGTCAGCGTCTTGCCCTTGGCGACGTCCTCGAAGTCTCCGGTGAAGTTGCCGTCCTGCTTCGCCTTGTCCCAGCCGAGCGCGCGCACGCTGGTGCCGTGCACCTCGTTGTACTTCGCGACGCCGTCGACGAAGCCGTCCATGAACAGGGTGACGGGCGGCTGGTTGCCGCCGCCGAAGGTCGCGACGATTCCCGTCTCGGTGACGCCGGCCGCGAGGTAGCCGGCCAGGAACGCGGCCTGGGCCGTGTCGAAGACGATCGGCTTGATGTTCGGGGCCTCGACCTGCTCGTCGACGATGGCGAAGTGCACATCGGGGTTGGCCTCGGCCGCGGCGGTCGTCGCGTCGGCGAGCTCCCAGCCCACGGTGAGCACGAACTGGCATCCGGTGCCGACCGCCTGCTCGACGTTCGGGCGCAGGTCGGTCTCGGAGGTCGACACCAGCGCGGCGACGTCGATGTCGTACTGGGTGCTGGCCTGCTGCAGGCCCTCCCAGCTGGACTGGTTGAAGGAGCGGTCTTCGAGGCCGCCCGAGTTCGTGACCATGCGCGCGCAGTAGTCGGAGGCGGTGCTCTCGCCGCCGGCTTCCGGCGCCGAGGCGCAGCCGGCGAGGAGGAGCGCGGCGCTGGCGAGCAGGGCGGCGGGGGCAATGGCGCGGCGGATGCCGCGGGTTGGACTATTCACGTTCGACTCCTGGTGCACGGGGTGGGCGGTTACGGGCTGGGTTAGAGGACGTCGGTGCGGCCGGAGAGCTTCAGGGCGTCGACGACGGCCTTCACCTTCTGGGCGTTGGCGCTCGTCGTCACGAGGAGAGCGTCGGCGGTGTCCACGACGACGATGTCCTCGACGCCGATCAGCGCGATCGTGCGGCCGCCCTCGGAGATGACGATTCCGCTGGAGGAGTCGGCGAGCACCCGGGCGTTCTCGCCGAGGATGGCGAGGTCCCTCTTGCGGCCGCCGGAGTGCAGTTTGGCGATCGACGCGAAGTCGCCGACGTCGTCCCAGTCGAAGAGGCCGGGGATGACGGCGAGGCGGCCGGCCGCGGCCGCCGGCTCGGCGACGGCGTAGTCGATCGCGATCTTCTTGAGCTTCGGCCAGATGCGGTCGACGGCCGGGCCGCGGGTGGCCGGGTCGTCCCAGGCGGCGGCGAGCTCGAGCAGGCCGGCGAGCAGCTCGGGCTCCGAGCGCCCGATCTCCTCGAGGATCCGGTCGGCGCGGGCGATGAACATGCCGGCGTTCCAGAGGTAGTGGCCGCTGGCCAGGTAGCGCTTCGCGGTGGCCTGGTCAGGCTTCTCCACGAAGGACTCGACGGTGAGGGCGCTCGGTGCGCCGGGCACGTCGAGCTTGCCGCCGGAGTGGATGTAGCCAAAGCCGATGGCCGGCTCCGTCGGGCGGATGCCGACGGTCACGATGTAGCCGGCATCCGCGACCTCGACAGCCTCGGCGACGGCCCGGCGGAAGATGTCGTCGCGGTGGATGACGTGGTCGGCGGCGAAGGAGCCGATGATGACGCCGGGCTCGCGCAGCTCCAGGATCGCGGCGGCCAGCCCGATCGCGGCGGCCGACTCGCGCGGCTCGCTCTCGAGCACGACATTGTGGTCGGCCAGTTCTGGCAGCTGCTCCTCCACCGCCTTGCGGTGGGCGCGGCCGGTGACGACCATGATCCGCTGATCCCCGGTCAGGGGGGCGAGCCGGTTCCAGGTGTCGCGCAGCAGGGTCTGGCCGGAACCGGTCAGGTCGTGCAGGAACTTGGGGGCGTCGGCGCGGGAGAGCGGCCACAGCCGGGAGCCGATGCCTCCGGCGGGGATCACGCTGTAGAAACGGTCGAGCGCAGTTGACGTAGTCACGCAGTCAGCCTAGGCCAGCCGAGGGCCCAGACGACGGCGACGGCCACCGAGTAAGGCATACCTAACCAGAAAAACGCTGAGAGTGAGGAATAGTATGGGTTCACATGCTCATCGAGCAATCCGGGCCAGTGACTGGCCACACTTCAGCCAGGGAGGGTTGTTCATGCCACAGCAAACGGCAGGAACCCTGACAGCAGCCAAGAAGTCCACTACCTCACCTCGCCCCGCCGGTACCCTGTACCGCGGCCGCGAGGGCATGTGGTCGTGGGTCCTGCACCGAATCACCGGTGTCGCGATCTTCTTCTTCCTGCTCGTCCACATTCTTGATACCGCACTCATCCGCGTCAGCCCGGAGGCGTACAACGTCGTCATCGGCACGTACCAGACGCCGTTGATGGGCCTCGGCGAGGTCGCCCTCGTCGGTGCGATCGTGTTCCACGCCTACAACGGCATCCGGATCATCCTGATCGACTTCTGGGCCGGCGGCGTGAAGTACCAGAAGCTGATGTTCTACATCGTCATCGCGCTCTGGGTGATCACCATGCTCGGCTTCACGCCGCGCCACCTGATCAACGTCTTCAGCCACTAGGAAAGGGGAGCACATCATGACTGCAACAACCATCGAAGCCCCCCGCTCCCCCTCTCGCCCGGTGAAGCGCCGCGGCGTGAACTGGGAGAAGTGGGGCTGGATCTACATGCGTGCCTCCGGCATCGTGCTGATCGTGCTGATCTTCGGCCACCTGTTCTTCAACCTCATGCTGGGCGACGGCATCTCGGCGATCGACTTCGGCTTCGTCGGCGGCAAGCTGGCCGACCCGTTCTGGCAGTGGTGGGATGTCGCGATGCTCTGGCTCGCGCTGATCCACGGCGGCAACGGCATGCGCACCCTGATCAACGACTACGCAACGCTGCCGATGACCCGCGGCGTGCTCAAGTCGGCGGTCCTCGCCGCCGTCGTCGTGCTCATCGTGCTCGGCACCCTCGTCGTCTTCACCTTCGACCCCTGCCCCCCTGGACAGCCGGCCGACCTGCTGCCTGCGCTCTGCGCGGCCCGCTAATACCTAATCACCACAAAGTACGGATGCCACTGTGACCCAGTCCTCATCGTTCGACAGCGCCGACCACACCATCGTTGACGGCGTGCACTACCACCAGTTCGATGTCGTGATCGTCGGTGCCGGCGGCGCCGGCATGCGCGCGGCCATCGAGGCCGGACCGCACGCCAAGACGGCCGTGATCTCCAAGCTGTACCCGACGCGCTCGCACACCGGTGCGGCGCAGGGTGGCATGGCCGCAGCGCTCGCCAACGTCGAGGAAGACAACTGGGAGTGGCACACGTTCGACACCATCAAGGGCGGCGACTACCTCGTCGACCAGGATGCGGCGGAGATCCTGGCCAAGGAGGCCATCGACGCGGTCCTCGACCTCGAGAACATGGGCCTGCCCTTCAACCGCACGCCGGAGGGCAAGATCGACCAGCGCCGCTTCGGCGGCCACACCCGCGACCACGGCAAGGCACCGGTTCGCCGCGCCTGCTACGCCGCCGACCGCACCGGCCACATGATCCTGCAGACGCTGTACCAGAACTGCGTCAAGCACGGCATCAACTTCTTCAACGAGTACTACGTGCTCGACCTGGTCATGACGAACGTCGACGGCGTCGACCAGCCCTCCGGCGTTGTCGCCTATGACCTCTCCACCGGCGAGCTGCACGTCTTCCAGGCGAAGGCGATCATCTTCGCGACGGGCGGCTTCGGCAAGATCTACAAGACGACGTCCAACGCGCACACCCTCACCGGTGACGGCGTCGGCATCATCTGGCGCAAGGGCCTGCCGCTCGAGGACATGGAGTTCTTCCAGTTCCACCCGACCGGCCTGGCCGGCCTCGGCATCCTCCTGACCGAGGGCGCCCGCGGCGAGGGAGCGATCCTCCGCAACGCCTCCGGTGAGCGCTTCATGGAGCGCTACGCCCCCACCATCAAGGACCTCGCCCCGCGCGACATCGTCGCCCGCTGCATGGTCCAGGAGGTGGCAGAGGGCCGCGGCGCCGGCCCGAACAAGGACTACGTCTACCTCGACTGCACCCACCTGGGCGCCGAGGTCCTCGAGACCAAGCTGCCGGACATCACCGAGTTCGCCCGCACCTACCTCGGTGTCGACCCGGTCACCGAGCCCGTACCCGTGATGCCGACCGCGCACTACGCCATGGGCGGCATCCCGACCAACGTCAACGCCGAGGTGCTGCGCGACAACACCACCGTCGTCCCCGGCCTCTACGCCGCCGGCGAGTGCGCCTGCGTGTCGGTGCACGGCTCCAACCGCCTCGGCACCAACTCGCTGCTGGACATCAACGTGTTCGGCAAGCGTGCGGGCAACAACGCCGTCGAGTACGTCAAGACGGCCGAGTTCACCCCGCTGCCCAAGGACCCGGCCGCCGCTGTGCGCGGCCTGATCGACGGCATCCGCAACTCGACCGGCACCGAGCGCGTCTCCGTGCTCCGCAAGGAGCTGCAGGACATGATGGACGCCAAGGCGCAGGTGTTCCGCACCGACGAGTCGCTGGCCGAGGTCACGCAGACCATCCACACCCTGCGCGAGCGCTACAAGAACGTCGCCGTGCAGGACAAGGGCCGTCGCTTCAACACCGACCTGCTCGAGGCCGTCGAGCTCGGCTTCCTGCTCGACCTCGCCGAGGTCGTCGTCTACTCCGCGCGCAACCGCAAGGAGAGCCGCGGCGGGCACATGCGCGACGACTACCCCAACCGCGACGACGAGACGTACATGAAGCACACCATGGCGTACCTCTCTGGCGACCCCCACTCGGCGGATGCCGCCGACCACATCCGTCTGGACTGGAAGCCCGTCACCGTCACGCGCTACCAGCCCATGGAAAGGAAGTACTAATCGTGAGCACCACGACGATTGCCGCCGACCGCCCGGGCAACGCTGACCCGGCGATCACCCCGTTCACGGTCACGTTCCTGATCCGTCGCTTCGACCCCGAGGTGGACGAGGAGCCGCGCTGGCAGGACTTCGACGTCGAGATGTACGCGACCGACCGCGTGCTCGACGCCCTGCACAAGATCAAGTGGGAGCAGGACGGTTCCCTGACCTTCCGCCGCTCCTGCGCACACGGCATCTGCGGCTCGGACGCCATGCGCATCAACGGCCGCAACCGCCTGGCCTGCAAGACGCTGATCAAGGACCTCGACATCTCGAAGCCGATCTACGTCGAGGCCATCAAGGGCCTGCCGCTGGAGAAGGACCTCATCGTCGACATGGAGCCGTTCTTCGCGTCGTTCCGCGAGGTCCAGCCCTTCCTCATCGCGAACAAGGCGCCGGAGGGCGGCAAGGAGCGCATCCAGACCGTCGCCCAGCGCGAGCGTTTCGATGACACCACCAAGTGCATCCTCTGCGCCGCGTGCACCTCGAGCTGCCCGGTGTTCTGGACGGACGGCCAGTACTTCGGCCCCGCCGCCATCGTCAACGCGCACCGCTTCATCTTCGACTCCCGTGACGAGGACGCCAAGGTGCGCCTCGACATCCTGAACGACAAGGAAGGCGTGTGGCGCTGCCGCACCACCTTCAACTGCTCCGAGGCATGCCCGCGCGGCATCCAGGTGACCCAGGCCATCGCCGAGGTCAAGCAGGCCATCATGCGCGGCAAGCCGTAACTGGCAACCGGCCGCAACGCGAAGAGCCCCCGTCACTGCGACGGGGGCTCTTCGCGTTGCGGCGCTAATGTGGCACTGTGAGTCAGACACCGGAGAACGGCAGCGAGCACAAGGTTCGCGAGGCGTTGGACGCATTCGGCGAGCCGATCCGCGAGCGCTTCGGGGAGCCGGTGCAGCGCGTCACCGCGCTCACCCAGAAGACACTTGCCCTGTTCCCGGTGCGGGTCTGGCGGCACTTCCTGGCACGCAACGGCTTCCTGCTGGCGGCGGGGATGAGCTACCAGGCACTGTTCGCCGCCTTCGCCGCCGTCTACGTCGTCTTCTCTGTCGCCGGGCTCTGGTTGGCCTCTCACCCCTCGACGCTGCGGGCGCTCGAGGACCTGATCAACACCTACATCCCCGGACTCATCGGGCAGGACGGCCAGACGGGGGCGATCAGCTCCAGCGAGCTCACCGGACTCGCATCCGGCTCCACCTTCCTCCTCAGCTCGACCGGCGTGATCGCCGCCGCCGGTTTGATCTGGACCGCAATCGGCTGGGTCACCTATTCCCGCATCAGCGTGCGCACGGTTTTCGGCCTGGCCAAGGACACCCGCTCCTATGTCCTGCTGAAGGCGCGCGACCTCGTGGCCGCGCTCGCCTTCGGCTTCACGCTGCTGCTGGCCTCGACGATCACGGTGATCAGCACGGCGGCCCTGTCCTGGCTGTTCCAGGTGTTCGGCCTGCCGGTCGACTCGTTCTGGTACAACCTCGCGGGCAGCTCGCTGGGGCTCTTCCTCGTGCTGCTCATCAACGCGGGCGTGCTCGCGGCGATGTTCCGCTTCCTCTCCGGTGCAGCTGTTGAGTGGCGCAGGCTCTGGGGCGGTTCCCTCCTCGGCAGTATCGCGCTCACCGTGATGCAGGTGCTCGGGAGCACGTTGCTCGGCAGCGTCACCAAGAACCCGCTGCTGGCCACCTTTGCCGTCTTCGTCGGACTCCTGCTGTGGTTCCGACTCACCAGCATCGTGACGCTCGTCTCCGCCGCCTGGATCGCCGTGGCCGCGGGAGACCGCGGGGAGTCGCTGCGCAAGGTGACCAACGAGCAGCTGGCGCTCGAGCGGCGGGAGCGCGAGTTGCAGGCCATCCGCCTGGCCGCCGAGGTGGAGCTGCGCAACGCCCGCGCCGCACACGAGGCCGCCAACTGGTACCGCCGCCCGGCAACGGCCTTCCGGCTGCGCCAGGCCACGGACCGCTACAACGAACTGACGGACAACGCGGCTGTCGCGAAGCCGGATGCCGGCTCATCCGGGACGCCCACCGGCTCCAACCCCACGAAGCAGTAGACGGCGCCGCCCCGGCGCTCGGCTGCCCGCTCCCCCGTCGGTTCCGCGCTCGCGTCGTCCGTCGGGAGGCAAAAGGAGGCTTGGGAGGACGAAAATGTCGACAAGCTGCCTCCCGAGCGAACTTTCGCCTCCGGACGGCGCTTGGCACCGTGTCGGGTTGGCTCCGGGGCTTCGCTCGTTCCTCGCTCAGCCGACCTGCAGTGTGAGCGGGCCTGCGAGTGCAGGCGCCGAGGAGGACCGGCGCGAACAAGAGCGGGCACGCGAACCAATGGTGCGGGGTGGAGGCGTCGCCAGCGACGGGTCAGTCCGACAATCTAGACTGAGTGCATGTCATCCGCGTCCGCGCCACTGCGTATTGCCTCTGTCAACGTGAACGGCGTGCGCGCCGCCTTCCGCAACGGCATGGGCCCGTGGCTCGCCGACCGCGACGTGGACATCCTCGCCCTGCAAGAGGTCCGTGCCGAGACCAGCCACCTGACCGAGCTGCTCGGCGATGAGTGGGACATCCTGCACGACGCCGCCACGGCCAAGGGCCGTGCCGGCGTCGCCCTCGCCAGCCGGCGCGGTACGGACAAGCACCGCGGTGCCGAGATCCACCGCGTCGAGCTCGGCGCGGTCGACTTCGACAGCGCCGGCCGCTGGCTTGAGGCCGACTACCGCGTCGGCGACAAGATCATCACCGTGGTGAGCACCTACGTGCACTCGGGCGAGGTCGGCACCCCCAAGCAGGTCGAGAAGTACAAGTTCCTCGACGCCATGCAGGAGCGGCTCCCCCAGCTCGAGGCCCACTCCCCGTACGCACTCGTCTTGGGCGACCTGAACGTGGGCCACCGCACCCTGGACATCAAGAACTGGAAGGGCAACGTGAAGAAGGCCGGCTTCCTGCCAGAGGAGCGCGCGTACTTCGACCGTTTCATCGGCGCGGAGGGCGACCCGGACTACAACAACGGCGCCGGCCTCGGCTGGGTCGACGTCGGCCGCAAGTGGGCCGGCGAGGTCGAGGGCCCGTACAGCTGGTGGTCCAACCGCGGCCAGGCCTTCGACAACGACACCGGATGGCGCATCGACTACCACCTGGCCTCCCCCGCCCTGGCTGCCACCGTCGTGAACTACACGATCGACCGGGCCGCGTCCTACGACGAGCGATGGTCCGACCACGCCCCCGTCGTCGTCGACTACGCGATCTAGCCCCCATTTCTTCGTCGGATGCCCGGCATCCGCGATCCTCGTTTGAAAGAGTGACATGACCTCTCTGCCCCGCCTCTACTCGGGCATGCAGCCCTCGGCTGATTCCCTGCACGCCGGCAACTACATCGGCGCCCTGCTGCAGTGGAAGGAGCTGCAGTCCAGCCACGACGCCCTGTTCTCCGTCGTCGATATGCACGCCATCACCGTGCCGCAGGACCCGGCCGAGCTGCGCGAGAAGACCCGCCGCACCGCCGCGCAGTACATCGCCGCCGGCATCGACCCGTCCAGCTCCACGCTGTACGTGCAGTCGCACGTACCGGCGCACGCCGAGCTGGCCTGGGTGCTCAACACCATCACCGGCTTCGGCGAGGCCGGCCGGATGACCCAGTTCAAGGACAAGTCCAAGAAGCAGGGCGCCGACGCCACCTCGGTCGGCCTCTTCACCTACCCGGTGCTGATGGCGGCCGACATCCTGCTCTACCAGACGGAGGTCGTGCCGGTCGGCGACGACCAGAAACAGCACGTCGAGCTCACCCGCGACCTCGCCACCCGCTTCAACGCGCGCTTCGGCGAGACCTTCACGGTGCCGGAGCCCGTCATCCAGAAGGAGACGGCGCGCATCTACGACCTGCAGAACCCGGGCTCGAAGATGTCGAAGTCGGGCGAGTCACCCGCCGGCATCCTCTGGCTGATGGACGAGCCGGGCGCGATCAAGAAGAAGATCATGCGCGCGGTCACCGATGACGACGGCGTGGTGCGCTTCGACCGGGCGGAGAAGCCGGGCGTCTCCAACCTGATGACGATGTTCCAGGTGCTCTCCGGCCGCTCGCTGGCCGAGATCGAGGACGCCTTCGCCGGCCGCGGCTACGGCGACTTCAAGAAGGAGCTCGTCGAGCTCGTCGTCTCCGAGTTCTCGCCGATCCGCGAGCGCGCCACCGCGCTGCTCGACGACCCGGCCGAGCTGGACCGCCTGCTGGCCGGCAACGCCGACCGCGCGTCGGCGATCGCCGACGCCACGCTGGACACCGTCTACGACCGCATCGGCTTCCTCCGCCGGGCACGCTAGGAGCGCACATGGACATCGTCGCACTGCGCACGGAACGGCTCGTGCTCGACCAGCTGCAGGAGGGCGATGTCGATGCGATCACCGCCTACTGCCAAGACCCGCTGTTCGAGCGCTACCTGACCGTGCCGTGGCCATACCTCCGCGAGCACGCCGCCGGCTTCGTGCACGAGCTCGCGCCGGCCTGGTGGTCGAGCGGCGCCGAGGCCACGTGGGCGCTGCGCCGGGAGGAGGGCGGCCCGTTGCTGGGCGTCCTCTCCTTCCGGATGCCGAAGCACGACGTCGGCTTCTGGATCGGCGCGGAGCACCGCGGCTTCGGCTACATGCCGGAGGCCGTCTCGCGCGTCGCCGACTGGGCGTTCGACGAGGCCGTGCCCGGGCTGCAGGCCGTCGGCTGGGAGTGCATCGCCGGCAACGTCGCCTCCGCGCGGGTCGCCCGCAAGGCCGGATTCCGCTTCACGCACACGGCGCCCTCCAGCGTCCCCGACCGCGACGACGCCCACCCGGAGAGCTGGTACGGCACGCTCGGCCGCGGCATCCGCTCCATCCACGAGGGCTGGCCGACCGGGGTCGTGCAGCCATGAGCCTGCCGCCCAGCGTGATCCTGTTCGACCTGGACGACACCCTGTTCGCCCACCGCAACGCGGTGTCCCGCGGCATCGTCGCGCACATCGAGAACATCGGCGGCTTCGAGGGCGTGCACCAGCCGGATGCCGTCTCGCTCTGGCACGCGCTGGAGGAGCAGCACTACCACTCCTACCTCGAGGGCACGCTCGACTTCGAGGGGCAGCGCCGCGCGCGCGCCCGCGACTTCGCGGCCGCGCACGGCGTGCACCTCGAAGACGACGCCTCCGGCCTCTGGTTCGACGACTACTTCGAGCACTACATCGCCGCGTGGACCCTGCACGAGGACGCCCTGCCGTGCCTCGATGCCCTCGAGGCGGCCCTGCCCGGCGTGCGCTTCGGCATCATCACCAACGGCGACCCCGCCTTCCAGAGACGCAAGCTCGACCGGGTGGGGCTGACGGCCAGGATGGACCTCGAGGAGCACCCGGAGAGGCTCATCGCCTCCGGCGCGCTCGGCTTCGCCAAGCCCGACCCGCGCATCTTCGCGGCCGCCTGCGCGGCGTTCGACGCGGAGCCCGGGCAGACCGTGTACGTCGGCGACCGGCTGCGCACTGACGCGATCGGGGCCGCCGCCGCCGGGCTCACCGGGGTGTGGCTGAACCGCGCGGGCGAGGTCACCCCCGAGCCCTCAGATGCCGCGGAGGCCGCCGCCCTCGGCGTGCTCGAGATCGCCGGGCTCGACGAGCTCGTGGGCGCGCTGGTGCCCCGCTAGCCGACAGCGCTGAACGCAGAAGCCCCCGCACTCCGAGGAGTGCGGGGGCTTCGTGGTTTCGCGGGGGTGTTACTTCACGTCCTCGTCGACCCAGTCGAGGGTCTTGGTGACGGCCTTCTTCCAGTTGCGGTAGAGGCGGTCGCGCTCGGCGGAGTCCATGTTCGGCTCCCAGCGCTTGTCCTCCTGCCAGTTCTTGGAGAGGTCGTCGAGACCGCTCCAGAACCCGACGGCCAGGCCGGCCGCGTAGGCCGCGCCGAGCGCGGTCGTCTCGGCGACGACGGGGCGCACGACCGGAACGTTCAGGATGTCGGCCTGGAACTGCAGCAGAGTGTTGTTCGCCGTCGCACCGCCGTCGACCTTGAGCTCGGTCAGCGGGACGCCGGAGTTGGCGTTGACCGCGTCGATGACCTCGCGGGTCTGGAACGCGATCGCCTCGAGCGCGGCACGGGCGATGTGGCCCTTGTTCACGTAGCGGGTGAGGCCGACGAGGGCGCCACGGGCGTCGGCGCGCCAGTGCGGCGCGAACAGGCCGGAGAACGCGGGCACGAAGTAGGCCCCGCCGTTGTCCTCGACCGTGTTCGCCAGCGCCTCGATGTCGGAGGCCGACTCGATGATGCCGAGGTTGTCGCGCATCCACTGCACGAGCGAGCCGGTGACCGCGATGGAGCCCTCCAGCGCGTAGTGCACCGGTGCGTCGCCGAGCTTGTAGCCGACGGTCGTGAGCAGGCCGTTCTCCGAGTGAACGATCTCCTCCCCCGTGTTGAAGATGAGGAAGTTGCCCGTGCCGTAGGTGTTCTTCGCCTCGCCGGTCTGGAATGCGGCCTGGCCGAACGTTGCCGCCTGCTGGTCTCCGAGGATTCCGGCAATGGGGGTTTCGCGCAACAGCGAGTGCTCGGACGCGTGGCCGTAGATCTCGGAGGACGAGCGGATGTCGGGCAGCATCGACTTCGGAACATCGAACGCCGCGAGGATCTCGTCGTCCCACTGCAGGGTCTCGAGGTCCATGAAGAGGGTGCGGCTGGCGTTGGTGACGTCGGTGGCGTGCACGCCGCCGTTGACACCGCCGGTGAGGTTCCACAGCACCCAGGTGTCGGTGGTGCCGAAGAGCAGCTCGCCGGCATCCGCCGCCTCGCGGGCCCCGGGCACGTTCTCCAGGATCCAGACGATCTTGGTGCCGGAGAAGTAGGTCGCCAGCGGCAGGCCGACGGTCTTCTTGAAGCGCTCGACACCCTCGGCGCCCGCGAGGCGGTCGACGATGTCCTGCGTGCGGGTGTCCTGCCAGACGATGGCGTTGTAGACGGGCTCGCCGGTGTTCTTGTTCCAGACGACGGCGGTCTCGCGCTGGTTGGTGATGCCGATCGAGGCCACGTCGTGGCGGGTGAGGTTCGCCTTGCCGAGAGCCTGGCCGATCACCTCGCGCACGTTCGCCCAGATCTCCAGCGGGTTGTGCTCGACCCAGCCGGCCTGCGTCATGATCTGTTCGTGCTCGAGCTGGCCGGTCGAGATGATCGACCCGGCCTTGTCGAAGATGATTGCGCGCGAGCTCGTGGTGCCCTGGTCAATCGCGAGTACGTAGTCAGCCATGCTGATAACTCCTTTGCTATCGAATGAGATGAGTGAGGTTCGGATGCCGCTGGCTAGCCGAGGATCGGCAGCAGAGCGGTGGACGCGAGGCCGGCGAGCACGCCGCCGATGATCGGGCCGACGACGGGCACCCAGGAGTAGCTCCAGTCGGAGCCGCCCTTGCCCTTGATCGGCAGGAAGAAGTGCGCGATGCGCGGTCCGAGGTCACGGGCCGGGTTGATGGCGTAGCCAGTCGGGCCACCGAGGGAGGCACCGATACCGATAACCAGCAGGGCAACGGGCAGGGCGCCGAGGGCGGCCAGGCCGCCGCCGTCGCCGTTGCGGCCGAAGCCGATGACGACGAAGACGAGCACGAAGGTGCCGATGATCTCGGTGACGAGGTTCCAGCCGTAGGAGCGGATGGCGGGGCCGGTGGAGAAGACGCCGAGCTTGGTCGCGGCATCCGGCTCAGCGTCGAAGTGCTGCTTGTAGCCGAGCCACATCACGACGGCACCGATGATCGCACCGATGAGCTGGGCGGCGATGTAGGCCAGCACCGAGACGACGGACACCGCGACGGTGGTGCCCATGGCGGCGTTGCCGAACTCCTCCGCGCCGCTGGCGACGAGGCCGAGCGTGACGGCGGGGTTCAGGTGTGCACCTGACGCATACGAGACGATGACACCGGCGAAGACCGCGAGGCCCCAGCCGATGTTGATCATCAGGGTGCCGCCGCCAAAGCCCTTGGTCTTGGCGAGGATGACGTTTGCGACGACGCCTCCACCGAGCAGCACGAGCATGGCGGTACCGACCAGCTCCGAGAGGAACACAATTCCGAGGTTGTCCACGTTGACCTTCCGATATTTCTTTCGTCATCCACGCCGGTGAGATCCGGGCGAACTGTGGCGGATTCGAGGAATCCGCTTAGAACCGTATCCGGCGCTCAGACGCCAAAACAGCCAGAACGAGTGCACATCCGTGCATTCTCTGACTGTTCAGACGTCGTTCGCCCGGGCGCCGACGAGGGCGTTCGCTCAGGCGTTGGTGAGCTGCCCGGACTCCAGCTGCACCCCGTGCACCTCGGCCAGGTCCGCGCGGGTGGAGGCGATTTCCACGGCGGTGCGGGCCTCGCTCCAGCCGAGCACCTCGGCCATGATTCCGGCCAGTTCCTCGAGGAGGCTGGTGCTCAGGGCGCCGACGAAGGCGAGGCTGGTGCGGCGCAGCACGAGGTCCTGCAGGTGCACGGGCTGCTCGGTGGCGACGAGGTAGGCGATCTCGCGGCGCGAGTAGTCTGCGGCGCCGGTCAGCGGGGCGTCCTGCGTCTCCTCGTCGGCGAGCAGCTCGGCGATCAGCGGCTCGGCTCGCGTGCCGTAGCGGGCGAGCAGCTGGGCTGCACGCTCACGGCCGAGCTCCTCGCCGTGGCTGGTGAGCCACACCTGGCGGGCGGCATCCGTCTGTGGGAAGCCCTTGCCGCCACCGATGGCCAGGCCCTCGGTGCTCTGGGTGCGGGGCTGGCCGATGAGGCCCAGGATGTCGGTGCTCAGGTGCTCGGCGAGGGCGCGGAAGGTGGTCCACTTGCCACCGACCAGGCTGAGCAGCGTGCTGCCGGGCAGCTCGGTGAGCTCGCTCTTCTCGATGCGGTAGTCGCGGGAGACGAAGCCGGGCGCCTCGTCGTCGTGGCGGGGCAGCGGGCGCACGCCGGAGAAGCGGAACACGATGTCGGAACGGTCGACGGCGATGTCTGGGAAAACGTGCGCGATGAGTTCGAAGAAGTAGTCGACCTCGTCCTCTGTGCAGCGGATCGGCTTCGTCATGTCGTGCTCGAGGTCGGTGGTGCCGACGAGAACGCGGCCCTTGAGCGGGTAGATCAGCACGATGCGGCCGTCCTCGTGCTCGAAGAAGATCTCGCGGCCGTCGGTGGCCTCCAGCAGCGCCGGGTTGTCCAGGACGATGTGCGAGCCCTTGGTGCCGCCCATGAAGGTGCTCGGGCGGCCGAGCGCGCTGTTCGTGAGGTCGGTCCAGGGACCGGTGGTGTTCACGATGACGTCGGCGGTCATGGTGAAGACCTCGCCGGTCACGGTGTCGCGCAGGTGCACGCCGTCCTCGTCCATGCCGACGGCCTCCACGTAGTTGGCGGCGCGGGCGAGCGGGCCGGCGGCGAGGCCGTCGTGCAGCACGTCGAGGGCCAGGCGCTCCGGGTCGTGCATGGAGGCGTCGTAGTAGGTGGCCGTGTACTTGAGCGCGGGGTTGAGCGCCGGCAGCTGGCGCAGCGACTCGGTGCGCCCGCGGAACTCGTGGCGGGGCACGCTGCCGCCGTCGCGGGAGAAGGAGTCGTAGAGGCTGAGGCCGACCTTGATCAGCAGGGCGCCGCGCTCGGTGGGCTTGCCGGAGCGGTGGGTCAGGAAGCGCAGCGGGGCGGAGAGGATTCCGGAGAAGGTGGAGAAGATCGGCACCGTGGTCTTCAGCGGCTTCACGTAGTGCGGGGCGATCTTGATGAGGCTGTTGCGCTCCTCGACCGACTCCTTGACGAGGCGGAACTCGCCGTTCTCGAGGTACCGGACGCCGCCGTGGATCATGTGCGAGGACGCGCTGGACGCGCCGGAGACGTAGTCGCCGCGCTCGACGATGGTGACGTCGACGCCCTGCAGGGCGAGGTCGCGGAAGGTGGCAATGCCGTTGATGCCTGCACCGATGATGAGCACGCTGCTGTGCGGCTTCTGCTGCAGCGCAGCGACGGTTTCGCGGGTGTCGTTGTTCTGGAATGCCGACATCTCGTTCTCTCGCTTCCCGACGGCCGTTCGCTCGTCGTCGTTCCTCAGTTCAGGGAACACCCGCTGTTTGCGTCTTCGCCACCGCGTGTGTATGAATACATCTTGAACACATACGCACAATCTTTCAAAGCTCGTGCACATATGTGCAGGGCTAGCTGAGAGAGACAGGACCGTGATGAACGAGCTCGACGAGACATCCGAGAGCGGCAAGACCGGCGACGCGCTGCGCGCCGCTCACCTCTACTACATGCAAGACCTGACGATGGATGCCATCGCCCACGAGCTGCACACCTCGCGTTCCTCGGTCTCCCGGCTGCTCAGCCACGCCAGGGCCAGCGGGCTGGTCGACATCCAGATCCGATCGCCGCGGGACATGCCGGGCCGGATCGAGGAGGCCGTTCTCGAGCGCCACGGGGTGCGCGCGCACATCGTCCCGGTGCCGGAGAACGCCAGCGACGTGGACCGCCTGGAGCGCGTCGCGCTCTCGGCTGCACGAATTCTCGGCCAATTCTTCGATTCCAACATGTCGCTCGGCATCGCCTGGGGCTCGACGATGGGTGCGCTCAGCCGCCACCTCATCCCCAAGCAGACCCACAACTCGCAGATCGTGCAGTTGAACGGCGCGGGGAACATGCGTACCACCGGCATCCTCTACGCCTCCGAGATCCTGCGCCGCTTCGGCGATGCCTACGGCGCGCACGTGCAGCAGTTCCCCGTCCCGGCGTTCTTCGACGACCCGGGGACGAAGCAGGCGATGTGGCGGGAGCGCTCCACCGAGCGGGTGCTGCAGATGCAGGAGAACATGGATGTCGCGCTCTTCGGCATCGGCTCCCCCTTCGCCGAGGTGCCGAGCCACGTCTACGCCGGCGGCTACCTCGAGCCGGAGGACTTCCAGTCCCTCAGCCGAGACGGCGCGGTCGGCGACGTCGCGACGGTGTTCTACCGCGCGGACGGCTCCACCGACGGCATCGCCCTGAACGAGCGCGGCACCGGGCCGAGCTTCGACCTGCTGCGGGCGACACCGCGCCGCGTCTGCGTGGTCGCCGGGCTGTCCAAGCTGCCGAGCCTGCGCGGCGCGATCAGGGCCGAGCTCATCACCGACCTGATCATCGACGAGTCGACCGCCCGCGCCCTGCTCGAGTAGGCCGCAGCTGGCTTCGGTCGCTGGCGCTCCCTCGAGCCACCGGGAGGGACGCTCCAGCCCTCCCCACGTCGGCTGGAGGGGGCCGCGCCGCGAGGAACGAGCAGCGCAGCCCCCGAAGCCCCGGAGCCGACCCACGCGGGGCGTGCCCGGAGTGTGGCTTCGGTCGCAAGCTCCCTCGAGCCAGCGGGAGAGACGCACCACCCTCCCGCTGGTCGAGTAGGCCCGCCAGGGCCGTATCGAGACCCGGGCGACCAGGTCTCGATACGCTCGTTCCTCGCTACTCGACCAACGGGACGGGCCGACGCCCCTCCCCACGCACAGATCACCACAGTTGGCTTCGGTCGCAAGCTGCCTCGAGCCAGAGGGAGAGGGCGGGAGCGACGGGACGCGGCGTTGCGGGAATAGATTGCGGCCGGGCGCGTTGGCCTAGACTCAGAAGCAAGAAACGTGCTCCGGGGTCGGTGAGAATCCGAACCGGCGGTGAAAGTCCGCGAGCCGTGCCCTCCGCGAGGAGGGGACGGTTGAGCCGGTGAAATTCCGGCACCGACGGTTAAAGTCCGGATGGGAGGATGCACGCGTCGATTGTTTGTGGTGATCAGGGTTTCCCTGCTCACTCGGCCGTCGGCGAACCTCGAGCACGCTCGCGACCCCCGGAGTACCTGAGTACAAGGACTGCCATGGGATCCCGCGCACACATCGAAGACGTTCTGCGCCGCGCCTTCGCGCTGGCCGCCAACGGTCCCGCCCGCGGGCTGAACCCGCAGGTCGGCTGCGTGCTGCTGGCCGACGACGGCACCGTGCTGGCCGAGGGCTGGCACCGGGGCGCCGGCACCGCGCACGCCGAGGTCGCCGCACTGGCCGAGCTGCCCGCGGGAGCCGCGCGCGGCGCGACCGCCGTCGTCACCCTCGAACCCTGCAACCACCAGGGCCGCACCGGCCCCTGCGCCGAGGCCTTGATCGAGGCCGGCGTCGCCCGCGTCGTCTACTCCGTCGACGACCCGGGCGAGTCGTCCTCCGGCGGTGCCGCACGGCTCCGCGCCGCCGGCATCGACGTCGAGGGCGGCGTGCTCCGCGCCGAGGGCGAGGCGCTGCTCGGCGACTGGCTGCAGGCCGCCCGCCTTGGCCGCCCGGTCGTCACCGTCAAGTGGGCGTCCAGCCTGGACGGCCGCGCCGCCGCGGCCGACGGCAGCAGCCAGTGGATCACCGGGCCCGCCGCCCGCCTCGACGTGCACCGCCGCCGCGCCGCCGCCGACGCGATCGCCGTCGGCACCGGCACCGTGTTGGCCGACGACCCCTCGCTCACCGCCCGCGACGCCGACGGCGGCCTGCTCCCCAGCCAGCCCGTGCCCGTCGTCTTCGGTCAGCGCGAGACGCCGGCGGATGCCGCGCTCCGCCGCCACCCGCACGAGCCCGTCTTCGCCGACGGCAGCGACCTGCCCGCCCAGCTGGCCGACCTGCACGGCCGCGGCATCCGCTCGCTCTTCGTCGAGGGCGGGCCGACACTGGCCAGCGCGTTCATCGCGGCCGGCCTCGCCGACGAACTGCTCGTCTACCTTGCCCCCGTGCTGCTCGGCGGCCCGAAACTCGCCCTCGGCGAGCTCGGCATCGCCTCCATCGCCGAGGCGCTCCGCCTCGAGCTGGCCAGCGTTGAACAACTGGGCGACGACATCCTCGTCGTGGCCCGACCCGTGAAAGGACACTGAGGTGTTTACAGGAATCATCGAGGAGCTCGGCCGCATCGAGCGGATCGAGCGCACGAGCGATGCGGCGCGCATCACGGTGCGCGGGCCGCTCGTCGTCAGCGACGCCGGGCACGGCGACTCCATCGCCGTCAGCGGGGTCTGCCTGACAGTCGTGGGCAGCGACGCCGACTCCTTCACCGTAGACGTGATGGCGCAGACGCTGGCCATGAGCACCTTGGGCGGCGCCGTGCAGGGCACGGCCGTCAACCTCGAGCGCGCGGCCGCGGTCGACGGCCGCCTCGGCGGGCACATCGTGCAGGGCCACATCGACGGCACCGCCACGGTGCTGGCGATCACGCCGGGCAGCGCCTGGCGGGTCGTGCGGTTCAGCCTGGACGCCGAGCACGCCCCCCTCGTCGTCGACAAGGGCTCGATCGCCGTCGACGGCGTCTCGCTCACCGTGAGCAATGTCAGCCCGGCCGAGGAGGCCGAGCAGTGGTTCGAGGTGTCGCTGATCCCCGAGACGCTCACCGCGACGACCCTCGGCCAGCGCGTCGTCGGCGACACGGTCAACATCGAGACCGACATCCTCGCCCGCCACGTTGCACGAATGTTCGCACTTCAGAATGCCGCTACCCCAGTGAGGAGCAACTCATGAGCCTGTCCACCATGCCCGAGGTACTCGAGGCGCTGCGCGCGGGCCGGCCGGTGATCGTCGCCGACGACGAGGGCCGCGAGAACGAGGGCGACGCCATCCTCGCCGCCGAGCTGGCCAGCCAGGAGTGGATCGCCTGGATGGTGCGCAACACCAGCGGCTTCCTCTGCGCCCCGATGCCGGCGGAGTACGCAGACCGGCTCGGCCTGCCGCTCATGGTCGTCGACAACGAGGACGCGCGGAACACCGCATACACGATCACCGTCGATGCCGCCGAGCGGGTGACCACCGGCATCAGCGCCGCCGACCGCGCGCGCACCCTGCGGGTGCTCGCTGACCCGCTCTCCCTGCCGGCCAACCTGATCCGGCCCGGCCACGTGCTGCCGCTGCGCGCCGTCGCCGGCGGCGTGCGCGAGCGCGCCGGGCACACCGAGGCCGCCGTCGACCTGATGAAGCTGGCCGGGCTGGCCCCGGTGGGCGTCATCGGGGAGATCGTCGCGGATGACGGCGAGATGATGCGCCTGCCCGGGCTGCTCGCCCTCGGTGAGCGCGACGGCCTGCCCGTCACCACTGTCGCGGCGATCGCCGAGTGGCTGCACGCGCAGCACGAGGTGGAGGCCGGCGCCCCGGCATCCGTGGTCGAGAACGCCCGCGTGGCCTTCGAGGTCGAGACGACGGTGCCGACCAGGCACGGCCCGTTCCAGGTGCGCGCGTACCGCGACCGGGTCAGCGGTGCAGACCACGTCGCGATCACCGCCGGCGTGCTGGGCGACTCCCCCCTCGTGCGGGTGCACTCCGAGTGCCTGACCGGCGAGGCCTTCGGCTCGCTCAAGTGCGAGTGCGGCCCGCAGCTGGACGCCGCGCTGGAGACCGTGCAGCGCGACGGCGGCATCGTCATCTACCTGCGCGGGCATGAGGGACGCGGCATCGGCCTGATCAACAAGCTGCGCGCCTACCGCCTGCAGGAGGACGGGCTCGACACCCTCGACGCCAACCTCGCCCTCGGCCTGCCGGCCGACTCCCGTGACTACGGCGCCGCGGCGGCAATCCTCGACGACATGGGCGTCGGCTCCGTGCGCCTGCTCACCAACAACCCGGAGAAGGTGCGCCAGCTCGAGCTGCACGGCGTGCGGGTGAGCGAGCAGGTGCCGCTGGTCGTCGGCGTCGGCGCTTACAACGAGGGCTACCTCGACACCAAGCGCACCCGGATGGGGCACTCCATCGACAACGGCCAGCTGGCAGATGCCACTGCCGAAACACTCCTCAACACACTGGAAGGGCACGCATCATGAGCGGAGCAGGATCACCAACGGCGGCACTCACCCCGAATCTCGACGCGACGGGGATGCGGGTCGTCATCGTCGCCGGGCACTGGCACGAGATCATCACCGACGGGCTGATCGCCGGCTCGGTGCGGGTGCTCGAGGCATCCGGCGCACACTACGAGATCGTGCGGGTGCCGGGCAGTTTCGAGCTGCCCGTGGTCTGCAAGGCAGCCCTGGAGGCGGGGGCGGACGCCGTCGTCGCGCTCGGCGTCATCATCCGCGGCGGCACCCCGCACTTCGAGTACGTCTCGGCGGCCGCCACCGACGGCCTCACCCGGGTCGCCCTGGACACCGGCAAGCCGGTCGGCTTCGGCGTGCTCACCCTGGACGACGAGCAGCAGGGCATCGACCGCGCCGGCCTGCCCGGCTCCACGGAGGACAAGGGCGAGGAGGCCGCGACCGCGGCCATCGCCACGGCGCTCACGCTCCGCGCGCTGCGCGCTTAAACGCAGAAACCCGCTGGTCGGGCCTGCCGGACCCCGGAAGGGGTTTCGACAAGCTCAACCGGCGGGTTCAGCGGAAACGCTCGCTACGGCTTCCAGACCATCAGCACGACCACGGCGACGAGCAGCAGCGATGCGACGCCGCTGCCGGCGGCGATGGCCGGGTAGCGGGACGGCGCGGCGGCGGCCGAGGGGTTGGCCGCGTCCACGGCGCCGAGTGCCTCGGCGGCCTTGCGCATGGTCGGGACGACGACGAAGAGGCTGAGGCCGAGCGCGACGATGTAGAGGATGATCGACCACAGCACCCACGGGGTGGTGACGGAGAGGTTGTACTTCTCGTCCGCCATGCCCATCACGCCGAAGCCGAAGACGACGACCAGCAGCGAGAGCAGGCTGAACAGGTTGGTGGACTTCGCCAGCACGGCGACCTGGGAGGCGTTGCCGGCGCGGACCGCGCGCATGGCAGTCATGGGCAGGATGGCCATCGGGCCGACGATGAACACGGCGGTGACGACGTGCAAGATGCTGAACAGGGTTTCCATACCCCCAGCCTATCCAGCAGCGCGCCTGCCGCATCAGTCTTTCGATGGGGATCCGGCGGCCAACGCCCGGCCCCCTGTTCATGAGTCGTTCTCGACTCCGCGTAAGCTTGAGCAGTTGCCACAAGCAGCAAGCTCTCCCCCACCGCAGTTCGTGACGCCAGATCGACGCCCGTACAGGCGGCCAATCATTTTCGCGCACCCTCGAGTGCGTCGCATCGGAGTTCTTTCTCGCATGTCTGCATCACCCGCGGTCGCCCAGACCGCACCCGCCAACCCCCGCAGCCGAGTCGTTCTGGCCAGCCTCATCGGCACCACGATCGAGTTCTACGACTTCTACGTCTACGCCACGGCAGCCGTCCTCGTCTTCCCGCACCTCTTCTTCCCCACCGGTGACGCCACCACTGCCCTGCTGCAGTCCTTCGCGGTGTTCGGCGCCGCCATGGTGGCCCGCCCACTCGGGGCGATCCTGTTCGGCCACCTCGGCGACAAGCACGGCCGCAAGGCGACCCTGGTGGGCGCGCTGCTCACCATGGGCATCGCGACGTTCCTGATCGGTCTGCTGCCCACCTACGCCATGGTCGGCTGGCTCGCCCCGCTGCTGCTCGTCGTGCTGCGCATCGCGCAGGGCTTCGCGCTCGGCGGCGAATGGTCCGGTGCGGCGCTCGTCGCCACCGAGAACGCCCCCAAGGGCAAGCGCGCGTGGTACGGCACCTTCCCGCAGCTGGGCGCCCCGATCGGCTTCATCATTGCCAACGGCCTGTTCCTGATCATCGCCGCGGTGCTCCCCTCCGACGACCCGTCGATGCCGTCGCAGGCGTTCCTCGAGTGGGGCTGGCGTATCCCGTTCCTGTTCTCGGTCGTCATGGTCATCGTCGGCCTCTGGGTGCGCCTGCGCCTGGTCGAGAGCGCCGCCTTCTCCAAGGCATCCGCCACCGGCAAGCTCACCAAGACGCCGCTCGTCACCGTGTTCAAGCTGCACTGGCGCGAGCTCCTCCTCGGCACCTTCTTCATGCTCGCCACCTACGTGCTGTTCTACCTGATGACGACGTTCTCGCTCAGCTACGGGCGCTCGCCGCTGAACCCGGAGGACCCCTCGGTTCAGCCCGGCCTCGGCTACTCCTACAACACCTTCGTGCTCATGCTCATCGCCGGCGTGCTCTTCTTCGGCGTCTTCACGCTCGTCTCCGGGCCGCTCGCCGACAAGTGGGGCCGCCGCAAGACGCTGATCTGGGTGACGCTCGGCATCATCGTGTTCGGCATGCTCTGGGTTCCGCTGCTCGGTGCGGGCTTCGCCGGCGTCATGATCTGGCTGATCGTCGGCTTCTCGCTGATGGGGCTCACCTTCGGTCCGATGGGCGCGCTGCTGCCCGAGCTGTTCCCGACCAACGTGCGCTACACCGGCTCCGGCATCAGCTACAACGTGTCGTCGATCCTCGGCGCGGCCGTCGCCCCGTTCATCGCCGTCGCCCTGTGGAGCGCCGGCGACGGCAGCCCGTTCTGGGTCGGCGTCTACCTCGCCGTGATGGGCGTCATCACGCTCATTGCCCTGCTGGTCTCGAAGGAGACGAAGGACAACGACATCGACGCCTAGTCGTTTGTCCCCCGTTTCTGGGCGGATGCCACAGCCAACTGATTTAGGGTTGTAGCTGGCATCCGCCCGCCGAAAGGGAGCAATGAGCAACGCACGCACACTGGGTCGCAGCAGACGCAAACAAGAGACCGGCCCGCGCGCGAAGTTCAGCCAGCTGGTTCCCTACCTGCTCGAGCACAAGGCGGTGCTCAGCGTCGTCGTCGTGCTGAGCATCCTCGGCGCCGCCGCGAGCCTCGCCCAGCCGCTGCTGGTCAGCCAGCTGATCACCGTCGTGCAGGCGAACGAGCCGCTCGGCAACCTGGTCTGGGTGCTCGTCGCCCTCGTCGTGGTCGCCGCCCTGATCAGCGGCTACCAGCACTACCTGCTGCAGCGCACCGGCGAGGGCGTCGTGCTCTCCAGCCGCCGCCAGCTGGTCGCCCGGATGCTGCACCTGCCGATCGCCGAGTTCGACACCCGGCGCACCGGCGACCTGGTCTCCCGCGTCGGCAGCGACACGACGCTGCTGCGCGCCGTGCTCACCCAGGGCCTCGTCGACGCCCTCGGCGGCTCGCTCACGTTCTTCGGCGCGCTGATCGCCATGCTGATCATCGACCCGGTGCTGCTCGGCCTCACCCTGCTCGTCATCACCGTCTCGGTCGTCACCGTCGTGCTGCTCTCCAGCCGCATCCGCACCGCCAGCCTGCAGGCGCAGACCAAGGTGGGCGACCTGGCCGCGAGCGTCGAGCGCGCCATCAGCGCCGTGCGCACCGTGCGCGCCTCCAACGCCACCGACCGCGAGATCGCCGCCGTCGGCGAGGAGGCGAAGGGCGCCTGGAGCGCCGGCATCCGCGTCGCCAGCATCTCGGCGCTCGTCGTGCCCGTCGCCGGCATCGCCATGCAGGTCTCACTGCTCGTCGTGCTCGGCGTCGGCGGATTCCGCGTCGCCAGCGGCGCCATCACCGTGGCCAGCCTGGTCGCGTTCATCCTGTTCCTGTTCATGCTGATCATGCCGCTCGGCACCGCCTTCGGCGCCATCACCTCGGTGAACTCGGCCCTCGGCGCGCTCGGCCGCATCCAGGAGATCATCGAGCTGCCCAGTGAGAGCGACCACGACCGCGACATCGCCCCGCTCGCCGACGTCACCCCGAACGAGCTCTCTGCGCTCTTGTCGATGGATGACACCGCCATCGCCTTCGAGGATGTGCACTTCGCCTATGCGCTGAACCGCTCCGACGAGGCCGACCCCGCCAATGAGAGCGTCGACGAGCACACGCCGGAGGGCAACGTCACGGACAGGCAGCCGGTGCTCCGCGGCGTCTCGTTCAACGCTCCCCGCGGCAAGCGCACCGCCCTGGTCGGCCCGTCCGGTGCGGGCAAGAGCACGATCCTCGCGCTGATCGAGCGCTTCTACGACCCGAGCGTCGGCGTCGTGCGGCTCGCCGGCCTCGACATCCGCACCCTGCCCCGCACCGAGCTGCGCGCCCAGATCGGCTACGTCGAGCAGGACGCCCCGGTGCTGGCTGGCACCCTGCGCGAGAACCTGATGCTGGCGACCCCGGATGCCACCGACGCCCTGTGCGAGGAGGTGCTGCGCGCGGTGAACCTCGGCGAGGTGCTCGAGCGCAACCCGCTCGGGCTCAGCGCCCCGGTCGGCGAGGACGGCGTCATGCTCTCCGGCGGTGAGCGCCAGCGCCTCGCGATCGCCCGCGCGCTGCTGGCCGCTCCCCCGATCCTGCTGCTGGACGAGTCGACCTCGAGCCTCGACGGCGTGAACGAGCAGATGATGCGCGCCGCCATCGACGCCGTCGCAGAGGGGCGCACGCTCATCGTGATCGCGCACCGACTCTCCACCGTCGTGGACAGCGACCAGATCGTGGTGCTCGACCACGGCGAGGTCGTCGGCACCGGCACGCACTCGGAGCTCGTCGCGAGCACCCCACTCTACAAGGAGCTCGCGAAGCACCAGCTGCTCGTCTAGCGCCCGCCGCACCCCGCCGGAAACCGTGTCTCGATACGGCCCTGGCGGGCCTACTCGACCAGCGGTGATCGCACCCACCCCGCCGGTCGAGTAGCGAGGAACGAGCGTATCGAGACCCCGCACGGGACACAGCATCCCGCCGGAAACCGGGTCTCGATACGGCCCTAGCGGGCCTACTCGACCAACGGTGGAGGCCTCCGGCGCTTCTTCGCCAGCTCGGGCAGCAACTCCATGCCGACACCGTCGATCAGCGCACGGCGCTTGGCTCTGCTCCAGTTCTGGACCTGCTTCTCGCGCGCGTAGGCCTCGTCGATACGCTCATACTCCTCGAAGTACAGGAGCTTCACGGGTTGGCGCCGACGCGTGTACGCGGCGCCACCCTCGTGGTTGTGCTGCCAGAGGCGCGCCTCGACATCGAACGTGCTTCCCACGTAGAAGGACCCGTCCGAGCACTCGAGGATGTACATGTACGGCATGCCCCGAGTATCGCCGAAGCTGCCGACACCCGTCCGGAGTTGTCCACAGGATGCTCGACCGCCCGCCCGCGCCCGCGCCCGCGCCCACACTCGCTGGTCGAGTAGCAGAGGAACGAGCGTATCGAGACCCCGCACGGGAAACAGCATCGCGACGGAAAACCGGGTCTCGATACGGCCCTAGCGGGCCTACTCGACCAACGGCAGCAGCACCCGTCGGCGGGAACGCTGTTGGCTTCGGTCGCACGCTCCCTCGAGCCAACGGGAGCAGCACACCCCGCCGCCGCCCCACACCCGCTGGTCGAGTAGCGAGGAACGAGCGTATCGAGACCCCGCACCCGCGGCGGCGGGCGGACGGGGACGGCTGCACCTAGCGGTTCCGGGCGCCGCGGCGCATGATGTGGGTGGGAAGCACGCGCACATCAACGGAGAGTGTTGCACATGGAGAATTCGCCGGCATCCGCCAGCCCCTCTGCCAGTTCCGCTACCGAGGCCGCTCAGTACCAGGCACTGAGCGCCCTGGCGGCCGACTTGGTCGGGCAGTTCGAGCTCCGGCCGCTCCTCGAGCGCATCCTGCGCCACACCATGGCGCTCCTGGGCTGCGACAGCGGCTCGATCTGCACCGTCGACGAGGTCGCCGGGACCTACCGCAAGGAGGTCGACGTCGGCGTCGGCTGCCTCTCCGGCCAGACGTTCCCCCTCGACGAGGGTGTGACGGGCGAGATCGTCCGCGCACGCGGCTCCGTGCTCTTCGACGAGTACGCCGAGGTGTCCGGCGGGCACATCGCCCAGCAGGAGCGGGCATCCCTGCACGGGGTCATCGGCGTTCCCATCCGCTGGGACGGCCGCATCATCGGCAGCGCCGTCGTGTTCAGCCGGGAGGCCGGGCGCCGTTTCACGGATGCCGACGCGCACCTCGTCGAGCTCTTCGCCACGCATGCGGCCATCGCCATCACGAACGCGCGGCTGCACGCGCTGACCGCCGACCGGGAGCGCGCATCAGCCGTGCTCGACGAGCGGGAGCGTGTCGTGCGCGACATGCACGACACGATCGGGCGGGGGCTGGTCTCGGTGCTCCTGCATCTGGACGCGGCCGAGAAGTCCAGCACGGAGGCGGAGCCGAGACGGTCGCTCGGCGCGGCCCGCTCAGCGGCCCGCGCCGCCCTGGACGAGACCCGCCGCACCGCCGATGGCCTCGGACCCGCACTGCTGGAGGGCCGATCCCTCAGCGACGCGATCGCCCTGGAGCTCGCCTGGGTCGAATCCACCGTGCGGGTCGAGACGCACCTCGTGGTGATCGGCGACCCGGAGCCCCTGCCGGCCGAGACGGCCAGGCAGCTCTTTCGCATCGTGCAGGAATCCCTGACCAACGTCGTCGAGCACGCCTCCGCGCGCCATGTGCGGGTCGGGCTGGTCTATGGCAGCGAGATTGTCAGCGTCCTGGTTGAGGACGACGGCCAGGGATTCGACGTCGACGCCCTCGCCGAGGCGCGACCGCCCGCGGCCAGGGGGCTCGGCTTGCAGAGCCTCGTCGCCCGCGCCGGCCGCCTGGGTGGCACCGTGCACATCGAGTCGACGCCGCACTGGGGAACCCGGGTGCGCGCCGAGCTGCCGTCCTCCGCGGCGAGCGCCGTCCACGCCCGCTCCCGCTGGCGCGTGCTCGTCGTGCACCAGAACGCGATCGTGCGTGCAGGGCTCGTGCGCGTGCTCGGCCAGGTCGAGCCGGGAATCGAGGTCGTCGGCGAGATCGCCGACGCCTCCGCGGCGATCGAGGCCTACGAGCTGCTTCGGCCACACGTCGTGCTCGCCAACCTCGACCTCCCGCACATCGACGGCGCGCAGCTCACCTCCTACCTGCGCGCCATCGACCCGCAGTCCTCCGTCGTGCTCATTGTGCACGACCTCGCCGACGAGCGGATGCGGGGGGCCGCCCGCATCGGCGCGACGGGCTTCGTCGCCCAGGACGCCGATCCGGTCGACGTCACCCGCGCCGTCGTCGCGGCCGCGCGCGGCGAGTCGCTGCTGTCCTCTGCCTTCCTCAGCCGGCTGGCGGCCACCCTCGATCCGCCGGGCTCGGCGCCCCTCACCGCGCGCGAGCGCGAGGTGCGCGCACTCGTGGAACGCGGCGTGCCCGACAAGCAGATCGCGGCCAGGCTGCGCATCTCGGTGAAGACGGTCGAGAAGCACGTCGGGGCGATCCTGCGCAAGACGGGCGCGCCCAACCGCACCGCCCTCGCGGCGCAGTCGGCGCTGCACCCGCTCTGACGCCGCTTCGCTCGCCGGCATGGAGGGTTCCCCTACCGCGCACGGTAGGGGAACCCTCCATGTCCGGCGAGCCGCCGCACACCTACCGTGACAGCAGGCAACGAGGAGGTTTGACCATGGCTGTCGTATCGCTGCGCGAGATCGTCGACAGGGCATTCGAGCAGAGGTACGGCGTGCCCGCCATCAACATCGTCAACGACCTCACCCTGGAGGCGGTGCTGGCCGGGGCGGTCGAGGCCCGCTCCCCCGTCATCGTGCAGACATCCGTGAAGACGGTGAAGTCGATCGGCGCCGAGGTGCTCTTCGCCATGTGGACCGCGATGACCAAGGACATCGACGTGCCCGTGACCCTGCACCTGGACCACTGCCCGGAGCGGGCCGTCATCAGCCAATGCCTCGAGATCGGCTGGAACTCGGTGCTCTTCGACGCCTCGACCCTGCCCGTCGAGGAGAACCAGCGGCAGACCATCGAGGTCGTCGCCGAGGCTCGCCGCCACGGCGCCCACGTCGAGGGCGAGATCGAGGCGATCCAAGGCGTCGAGGACGGCATCGGTGTGGACACCGAGACCCGCAGGCAGAGCCTCGACACGGCGCTCGGCTTCATCCGCGCCACCGGCGTCGACGTGTTCGCCCCCTCGATCGGCAACGCACACGGGGTCTACTCGGCCACCCCCGCCCTCGACTTCCAGCGGGTGAGCGACCTCGTCGAGGCCACCGGCACGCCCATCGCCCTGCACGGCGGCAGCGGCATGACGGACGCCCAGTTCGCCGACCTCATCGCGCGCGGCTGCGCCAAGGTCAACATCTCCACTGCGCTGAAGATCGAGTTCATGACCTCGAGCCTCGCCTTCCTGAAGAAGGCGGAGGCTGCGAACAAGTGGGACCCGCCCGCGCTGTTCGCCGACGTCCGCTCGCACATCGTCGCCCTCACGACGGGCCTCGCCCAGACCTTCGGCAGCGCGGGCAAGGCGTGGTGACCATGCCGGCGCTGATCTTCGACTGCGACGGCGTGCTGGCCGACACGGAGCGCAACGGCCACCTGCCGGCGTTCAACGCCACCTTCGCCGAATTCGGCATCCCGGTGCACTGGAGCGACGCGGACTACGCCGTCAAGGTCTTGATCGGCGGCGGCAAGGAGCGCATGGCCAGCCTGCTCACCCCGGAGTTCGTCGCGGCCAACGGCCTCCCGGCCGACGAGGAGGGCCAGCGCGAGCTGCTCGCCGCCTGGCACAAACGCAAGACAGCCATCTACACCGAGCTGGTCGAGAGCGGCGCCCTGCCGGCCCGCCCCGGCATCGCCCGCCTCGTCGCGGAGGCCGCCGCTGCCGGCTGGCAGCTCGCCGTCGCGTCGACATCGGCCGAGCCGGCGGTGCGCGCCGTGCTGGAGCACGCGGTCGGGGCGGATGCCGCCCGCTTCCGGGTGTTCGCGGGCGACATCGTGGCGCACAAGAAGCCGGCCCCCGACATCTACCTGCTCGCCCTGCGCGAGCTCGGCATCGGCGCCGATCAGGCCGTCGTGGTCGAGGACAGCGGCAACGGGGCACAGGCCGCGCTCGCGGCCGGGCTCCGCACGCTCGTCACGGTCAGCGGCTACACCGCCGACGAGGACTTCACGGGGGCCTCCCTCGTCGTCAGCTCGCTCGGCGACGAGCAGGAGCCCGCCCGGGTGCTCGCCGACCCGCTCGGCCTGGCCCCCGGGGAGCACGTCACCCTCGCGACCGTCGCGGAGATCCTCGAGCAGCCCACACCACCCACAGAGGAGCAGAAATGACGAGCCTCAGCGACGCCGAGTTCATCGTGCGCACCATCGCCCAGACCGCCGTCGACAACGAGAAGTACTTCGGCGACCTCGACTCCGTCGTCGGCGACGGGGACCTGGGGTTCTCGCTCGCGCGCGGCTTCGAGATCGTGCTGAAGGACTGGGACAGCTTCGACCGCACCGACGCCGGCACGTTCCTGCAGAAGGTGGGCATCACGATCACCGGCCGGATCGGCGGCACGTCCGGGCCCATCTGGGGCACGGCGTTCCTGCGCTCCGCGTCGGTGGCGAAGGCACACGATGGCGAACTCGGCGGCGACGACGTCGTGGCGATGCTGCGCTCGGCGATGGAGGGCATCATGGCGCGCGGCGGCGCCTCCCTCGGCGACAAGACGCTGCTCGACGTGCTCGCGCCCATGACGGATGCGATCGAGCAGGGGGTTGCGACCGGCCAGGGCGGCGCGGCCGTCATGGCCTCGGCCGCGGCATCCGCCCGGGCCGCCGCCGAGGCGACGACCCCGATGATCGCCAAGCGCGGGCGGGCGGCCTACACCGGCGAGCGCAGCATCGGCTCGCCGGATGCCGGGGGCGTCGCCGTCGCGGTGATCGCGGAGGCCCTGGCCGCGAACTGGGATTCCCCAGAACACACGCAGCAGAACACCGCCAACTGAGAACAGCAGCACCGATCCGTGGAGGAAATCCCATGAAGAAATTCGTCAACGACCCCCAGCAGTTCGTGCCGGAGATGCTCAAAGGGCTCGCACTGGCCAATCCAGACACCCTGACGTACGTGCCGGAGTACAACCTCATCATGCGCAAGAGCGGGCCGAGCGACGACAAGGTGTCGATCGTGCAGGGCTCGGGCTCCGGGCACGAGCCTGCCCACGTCATGGTGGTGGGGCCGGGCATGCTGGACGCCGCCTGCCCGGGCGACGTGTTCGCCGCGCCCCCGATGGACTACGTCTACGAGACCACGAAGCTGGTGAACTCGGCCAAGGGCGTGCTGCTGCTCGTCAACAACTACACCGGTGACCGGATGGCCTTCGACATGGCCCAGGAGCTCAGCCTCGCCGACGGCATCACCGTGAAGACCCTGTTCATCGACGACGACGTCGCGGTCAAGGACTCCACCTGGACGGTCGGCCGGCGCGGCGTCGCGGGCAACTTCTTCGTCATCAAGGCGGTCGGCGCGGCGGCGGAGGCAGGGGCAGACCTGGACGAGCTCATGCGCATCGGCGAGAAGGTGGTGTCGGTGACGCGTTCGATGGGGCTGGCGCTGACGGCCTGCACGCCCCCGGCGAAGGGCGCCCCGCTGTTCGAGCTGGGCCCGGACGAGATCGAGATCGGCGTCGGCATCCACGGCGAGCCCGGCCGGCGGCGGGCGAAGATCGCCCCCGCGAACGAGCTCGTCGACATCCTGCTCGACCCGGTCATCACCGACCTGCCGTTCGTTGCCGGCGACCGCGTCGCCCTGATGGTCAACGGGCTCGGCGGCACGCCCATCAGCGAGCTGTACCTGGTCTACGGCATCGCGCACGACAAGCTGGAGGCCCTCGGCATCAGCGTGGCCCGCAGCTACGTCGGCGAGTACTGCACCTCGCTCGACATGGCGGGGGCCTCGATCACCCTCGTCAAGCTGGACGACGAGATCGAGGGGCTGCTCGCGGCACCGGCGGAGGTCGGCGTCCGGATCTTCTGAGCCGCGGGCGGTCGCTCAGGCGGGCGGTTCGACGGCGATCGGGGTGCCGCCGGTGACGCGCAGCAGCTCGGTGTAGCTGGTCGGGAACACCGTGTGCGCGTGCCCGGCGGCCGCCCACACCTCGCCGTACCCCTCAAGGGCCACGTCGACCAGGGTGCGCACGGGCGCCGGGTGCCCGAGCGGGGCCACCCCGCCGATCACCTGGCCGGTGGCCTCCTTCACCGTCTCCTTGCTCGCCCGGGCGATCGTGCCGCCAAGCTGCTCGCCCAGCCAGGCGGTGTCGACGCGGTGCGCGCCGGAGGTCAGCACGAGCAGCGGCTCCCCGTCCAGCGTGAAGACGAGCGAGTTCGCAATCTGGCCGACCTCGATGCCGATGGCGTCGGCCGCCGCCTGCGCGGTGGGCGTCGCCTCCTCGAACCAGCGGATCTCGGGGGTCACGCCGTGCGCGGCCAGCGCCTCGCGCACGCGGTCGACGGCGGGATGTTCGGTGTTCACCATGCCCCGATCCTAGGGCGGCCGGCGCAGATTAGGCTGGCGACATGAACATCGATCCGCTCGCGCGCGTGCTCCCGCTGAACGGCCTCCCGGCCCCCGAGATCGCCGAGTCGGCCTTCGTGGCCGCCGGCGCCGTGATCGTCGGCCGGGTGATCCTGGCCGAGGATTCCAGCGTCTGGTACAACGCGGTGCTGCGGGCGGAGCAGGAGCCCATCGCCCTGGGCGCCGGGTCCAACCTGCAGGACAACGTCTCCTGCCACGTCGACGCCGGGTACCCGCTCACGATCGGCCGCAACGTGTCCGTCGGGCACGGCGCCGTGCTGCACGGCTGCACGATCGAGGACGACAGCCTCGTGGGCATGTCGGCGACGGTGCTGAACGGCGCGGTCATCGGCGCCGGCTCACTCGTGGCCGCCGGGGCCGTGGTGCTCGAGGGCACGATCGTTCCGCCCGGCTCGCTCGTGGCCGGGGTGCCGGCGAAGGTGCGGCGCGAGCTGACGGATGCCGAGCGCGCCGGCATCCGCAACAATGCCGTCGGCTACCTGCGCCACGTCGAGCTGCACACGACCCCGGTCGACTAGCGAGTTATGGCAGCAGCTCGCCCAGCAGCGCCTCGACGCGCGCCTTGATGTCGTCGCGGATGGGCCGCACGGACTCGATGCCCTGGCCGGCCGGGTCGTCCAGCTGCCAGTCCTCGTACCGCTTGCCGGGGAAGATCGGGCACACGTCGCCGCAGCCCATCGTGATGACGACGTCCGACTCCGCCACGGCGTCGACGGTGAGCAGTTTCGGCTGCTCGCCGGCGATGTCGATGCCGAGCTCGGCCATGGCCTGCACCGCGACCGGGTTGATCTGCTCGGCTGGCAGCGAGCCCGCAGAGAGTACCTCCACCCGGCCGCCGGAGAGCTCGCGCACGAGCCCCGCCGCCATCTGCGAGCGGCCAGCATTGTGGACGCAGACGAAGAGCACGCTGGGTTGGGTCATGCCTCCATTATCGACGGTCCCGCGCTTCCCTCCTCCCCACCCCGCGGCTAGGCTGGCCGGGATCAAGGGGGTGTGCGATGACTGGACTCGTGGCGGCAGTGGTGGCCGGCGGCGGCGTGGTCCTGGCGGGGATCCTGATCCTGGCACTGGTCGTGGGCAGGAGGCCGTTTCACCGCGTGGCCGTCGACGGCGATGACGCCGAGGCGGCGCGCGCGCAGGCCGAGCTCCAGCGCCAGATCGATCAGGGCCGCTCCGGCACGTTCTAGACGCGTTAACAGACGGATGCCGCGGGCAACAGCCCGCGGCATCCGTCATGCATCAGCAGAAATCGCGCTAGCGGACGAGCCGCTCGGCGGCCTGCACCACGTTGCGGAGCAGCATGGCGCGGGTCATCGGGCCCACCCCGCCGGGGTTCGGCGACAGGTAGCCGGCCACCTCCGCGACGCCGGGGTCGACGTCGCCGGTGAGCTTGCCCTTGCCGGTCTCGTCGTCCTGCACACGGGTGATGCCCACGTCCAGCACGGCAGCCCCGGGCTTGATCCACTCGGGCTTGATCAGGTGGGCAACGCCGACGGCGGCCACCACGATGTCGGCCCGGCGCACCTCGGCGGCCAGGTCGGCCGTGCGGGAGTGCGTCAGCGTCACGGTCGCGTCGAGCCCCTTGCGGGTGAACAGCAGGCCGAGCGGGCGGCCGACGGTGAGCCCGCGACCGACGACGGTCACGTGCTTGCCGCTGATCGGCACGTCGTAGCGCTGCAGCATCTCGACGATTCCGGCCGGCGTGCAGGGCAGTGGCGAGTCCAGTTCGCCCTCGATGCCGAGCACCAGGCGACCGAGGTTCGTCGGGTGCAGGCCGTCGGCGTCCTTCGCCGGGTCGATCGCCTCAAGCGCGGCGTGCTCGTCGAGGCCCTTCGGCAGCGGCAGCTGCACAATGTAGCCGGTGACGGCCGGGTTCGCGTTGAGCTCCTCGATCGCCGCCAGCACGTCCGCGTCGCTCGCCGTCGCCGGCAGGTCGACGCGGATCGACTCGATGCCGACCTCGGCGCAGTCGCGGTGCTTGCCCGCGACGTAGCTGCGCGAGCCCGGGTCGTCGCCGACCAGCAGCGTGCCGAGCCCGGGCACGATGCCCTGGGCCCGGAGCGACGCGATGCGGTCGGCGAGCTCTGCCTTGACGGCGGATGCCGTGGCAACCCCGTCGAGCGTGATCGCCGTCATTACTGCTGCAGTCCCGGGTACAGCGGGAACGCGTCGGTGAGCGTCTTCACGCGGGCGCGGAGGCCGGCGATGTCGGCGCCCGGCTTGAGCGTCTCGGCGATCACGTCGGCGACCTCGGTGAACTCCACGTCGCCGAAGCCACGGGTGGCCAGCGCCGGGGTGCCGATGCGCAGGCCGGAGGTGACCATCGGCGGGCGCGGGTCGAACGGCACCGAGTTGCGGTTGACGGTGATGCCCACCTCGTGCAGCGCATCCTCGGCCTGCTGGCCGTCGATCGGCGAGTTGCGAAGGTCGGCGAGCACGAGGTGCACGTCGGTTCCACCGGTGAGCACGTCAACGCCGGCGGCGCGCGAGTCGTCGGCGACGAGGCGCTCGCCCAGGATGCGGGCACCGCTCAGGGTGCGGGCCTGGCGGTCGGCGAACTCGGGCTGGGCCGCGAGCAGGAACGCGGTCGCCTTGGCGGCGATCACGTGCATGAGCGGGCCGCCCTGCTGGCCGGGGAAGACGTTGGAGTTGAGCTTCTTGGCCAGCTCCATGTCGCGGGAGAGGATCAGGCCGGAGCGCGGGCCGGCGAGCGTCTTGTGCACCGTGGTGGAGACGACATCCGCGAAGGGGATCGGCGACGGGTGCAGACCGGCGGCGACGAGCCCGGCGAAGTGGGCCATGTCGACCCAGAGCTTGGCGCCGACCTCGTCGGCGATCGCGCGGAAGGCGGCGAAGTCGAGGTGGCGGGGGTAGGCCGACCAGCCGGCGATGATGACCTGCGGGCGGTGCTCGAGGGCCTTCTCGCGCACGACGTTCATGTCGACGAGGAAGGTCTCGGGGTCGACGCCGTAGGAGACGGCGTTGTAGAGCTTGCCGGAGAAGTTGAGCTTCATGCCGTGGGTGAGGTGGCCGCCGTGGGCCAGCTCCAGGCCGAGGATGGTGTCGCCGGGGGTGGCGATGGCGCTCAGCACGGCGGCGTTGGCCGTCGCACCCGAGTGCGGCTGCACGTTGGCGTACTCGGCGCCGAACAGGCTCTTCGCGCGCTCGATGGCCAGCGACTCGGCGATGTCGACGTACTCGCAGCCGCCGTAGTAACGGCGGCCGGGGTAGCCCTCCGCGTACTTGTTGGTGAGGACGGACCCCTGCGACTGCAGGACGGAGACGGGAACGAAGTTCTCGCTCGCGATCATCTCGAGGTAGTCGCGCTGGCGGCCGAGCTCCTGCTCGAGCACGGCGGCGATCTCGGGGTCGACAACCTCAAGCGGCTGGTTAAACGTAGACGGTACAGACACGGGCAACTCCTAGAGAGAGGTACTGATCAAACGGTGGACGTGCTTCACGCCCCACCCCGGTTTTTAACAGGATAAAGCGAGTCGTCGTGGCCCAGGCGTGCGGCCACTAACCGTGATCAGTCGCTCCCCGATGGTGACCCATCCGAACGCCAGTTGCGACCTGCCCAGCCTAGCCGCTCCCCCGGCCCGCCCGAAACCCCGCCGGCCGGGCGATCCGCGCACTTGCGCAGTAGTAAGGAAACTTGACATACTCGGGCAACTGATTTCCTGCAGCACCCGGCGCGCCCCGCGGCGGAGAGACGGGGTGGCCATGAATCGCAGGCGCTGGCAGCTCGCGGGCGGCGTGATCGCCGTTCTCGCGCTCGGCGGGGCGACCGTGGCCGTCGCGGCATCCTGGGTCGGTTCACCGGAGAAGAAAGAACGCATGACTACCATCGCGATCGTGCCAGCCCCCACCTCGTTGACCGAGCTCCCCGGCGACGGCTTCACTCTGGCCGCGGGCAGCGCCATCGTCGCGGCGGGCGACACCGCCGAGCAGGGCGCCGACGCTGCGGCCGTCGGCGAGTACCTCGCCGAGCTGCTGCGCCCCCGCACCGGCTTCGAACTGCCGGTGAACCCGGCCGGCACGGATGCCGCAGCCGGCATCCGCCTCGTCATCGACCCCACGGCGGCGCCCGGCTACTCGCTGCACGTCGACTCCGACGGCGTGGCGCTGGCCGCGGCGAGCGCCGAGGGCCTCTTCCTCGGCGTGCAGACGCTGCGCCAGCTCTTCCCGGCACAGATCGAGGCCGCCCTCGACGGCTCCTCGAGCGTGGCCGACGACGTGGCCTGGGTCGCCCCGGCCGTGCAGATCGAGGACGCGCCGCGCTTCGCCTACCGCGGCGCCATGCTCGACGTCGCCCGCAACTTCTACAGCGTGGCCGAGGTCAAGCGCTACATCGACGACATCGCCCTGCTGAAGCTCAACGTGCTGCACCTGCACCTGACCGACGACCAGGGCTGGCGCCTGCAGATCGACAGCTGGCCCCGGCTGACCGAGATCGGCGGTTCCACCTCGGTGCTGGGCGGCGGCGGCTTCTACACGAAGGCCGACTACACCGAGATCGTCGACTACGCGGCCAGCCGCGTCGTCACGATCGTGCCAGAGATCGACCTGCCCGGGCACACCAACGCGGCCCTGGCCAGCTACCCGGAGCTCAACATCGGCGGCGTCGCCACCGAGACCTACCGCGGCACCGAGGTCGGCATGAGCAATGTCGACACCACCGCGGAGGCCACGTGGCGCTTCGTCGAGGACGTCGTGCGCGAGCTCGCCGAGCTCACGCCCGGCCCGTACATCCACCTGGGCGGCGACGAGTCCCTCAAGCTCAGCGCCGCGGACTTCTCTGCCTTCGTCGCCCGCGCCAGCGCGATCGGCGCCGCCAGCGGCAAGACGGTGATCGGCTGGCACGAGATGGGCCAGTCCAGCGAGCTCGCCCCCGGCACCGTCGGGCAGTACTGGGACTTCGTCACCCCCCGCGCCGACGCGGCGCCGCACACGCTGAGCTTCGTCGAGCAGGGCGGCCGTGTCATCATGTCGCCCGCCGACGTTGCCTACCTCGACATGCACTACCCGGACACCGACCGGCTCGGCCAGGACTGGGCAGACGGCCCGACGTCGATCGAGGAGGCCTACTCCTGGGACCCGGCCGCCATCGTGCCCGGCGTGGACGAGGCGGCGCTGCTCGGCGTCGAGGCCCCGCTCTGGACCGAGACCCTGGACAGCATCGCCGACGTCGAGTTCATGGTGTTCCCCCGGCTCGCATCCGTCGCGGAGATCGCGTGGTCGAAGCCCGGCACCGAGCGGAGCTTCGCGGAGTTCTCACCCCGCCTGCTCGCCTTCGCCGAGCGCCTCGACGCCCTCGGCATCGGCTACCACCGCACGCCGGAGCTCGACTGGCGCTAGCCGCGGGAGGCAAGAGTGAGCACGGGAGGCCGTTCCCGCGCGGCGTGGCCTCCCCTGCTCGCCTTCACCTCCCGCTCGCGCGGACGGGAGCTGTCCACAGGATGCCCCGCGCGCGAGTTGTGCACAGCGGTCCCCGCGGACATTCCGCGCACGGGAGCTGCGGGCGACACTGAGCGCATGCACCTCGCCGACTGGCTCAACACCCGCTCCGGGATCGCCCACCTCTACGACGTGGAACGCGCCGGCTACACCAGCTATGCCATGCGCGCCGCGATCGCCGATCGCCGAGTCCGCCGCATCCGCCGTCGATGGTTCGCGACCCCCGCGGTTCCCGGGAATCTCCTGGTGGCGGCCACGCTCGGGGCACGACTCAGCTGTTTGAGCGCCGCGGCACACTTCGGGCTCTGGCATCTGGACGATGGCCTGCTCCACCTCTCGGTTCCGCCCAATGCCGGCCACTTCGATGCGGGCCCGCACCGGGCCCACTGGGGCAGAGGCCCCCTGCCGAGTCCGCGGTTCGGCCTCGTCGAGCCCCTGGAGAATGCGCTCGTGCATATCGCCGATTGCCAACCCTTCGAGAATGCGCTCGCGGTGTGGGAGTCGGCGCAGAACCGCGACGCGTTCAGCCCCGATTACCTGGGGGGACTGAAGCTCAGGAGTGCGGCCGCGAACCGCGTGCGATCGGCGAGCACCAGCCTCTCCGATTCAGGCATCGAGACGATCCCGCGGGTACGCCTGGAGCGGCTCGGCATCAGGGTGCAACAGCAGGTGCTGGTTGATGGCCACCGGCTGGACGGGCTGATCGGTGAACGGCTCGTCCTCCAGATTGATGGATTCGCCTACCATCAGGCCGATCA